>CAKMJT010000016.1 GCA_927407015.1 uncultured Proteiniphilum sp.
CAAGAAAACGCCAACTACTGCGTTATTCTCGTTTTTGAAGCAGTCATTTACGAATAGTAAACTCCTTAGCTTCAAAAACTTCGAAAGCCTTGTATTTGACGCTTTCTTATCAAAGACTGAAAATAACTTAGTTTTCTTTCAGGCACTATTTAGCAGGAGGCTGTCTGAGGATTATCCGCTAAAAATTGGATACGTTCAATCAGCTCGTTTCCCAGGGCTTTTTTGTCTTCTATGTGTTTGAGGGTGGTCATGACGAACGGGTTCTTTTCGAAAGCGCCACGCACATATTCAAAATCCATTGCACGGTCCTGAATATTGCCGTCGGCACCGAAACCGGTTTTAAAGGAGAGCGAGAATTCTTTTTTGGCATCGCTGTAAATCATCTCATCGAGGCTCACCACACTCTCTTTCCATTTCTCCACAATACGGATCACATCCGCCGCGGTGACCTCATCGGCTTTCAGCTCATAAAACGACTGGATCTTATCCCACGCCCATGTCCACTCATTCAGGTAATAATCCTGATGCAGTTTCTGAAACACATGATTGATCTCTTTCAACAGGGTGATCTCTCCCGATTCAATCTTGCAGAGCAGGTCGTCGATTTCCGATTTGGGAGCAATCAATCCCGAGATATCTACCCATTCCCCCAATCCGGGAGTGTTTCCCGGGGCGAGTCTCTCCCTGATCTCCCGGTTGCTTTTAAAGTGGATGTTTTCCAGTCGCTTGATGATGGAATTGCCCAGGAATTTATGAATAATAATCTCGTAGAGTTGCAGTCCCCTTTTGAGCGATGAATTGGTGATGATACAGCTCTGGAAAGTATAAATCTCCGATGTCTCCCCTGCCGTGGCCTGCAGATTCTTCAGAATCTCTACCCCGGCAAATACTTTCTGGATGGTGTAGGGACTGAGCAGGTTGAAGTTGATGCAGTCGAGTTTGTCCGGATCTTTCCTTTTGTCTCTTTCGGGCCATTTCTTGGCATCGCGGATGGTACCCACGCTGCGCAGATTCACGCCGGGAGCCAGTTGGGTACCGTTATCCTTTTCCACCAGATAGGAAAAGGGGAGGTTGGATGTGTCGGAATGCTGGTAGTGACGACCCAGAATCAGGGAGAAAGCGCCTACCTTGGCAGGCCACAGAACGTAGGAGTTACTGGTCGTCTTGGCGCCCCGTTCGACGATCCCCTGATGTATGGGCCCCAGCTTGTACATATGATTGCTCTGGTTGGATCCCGAGCCGGCATTCATGAAAGAGAACATCCCGGCGATCAATAGCGTGGACTTATGATGGGTCACTGTATAGGGACCGGCAAAGAGTGCACAGGCTTCGCCGTTCTCACCCTGGCAGTTACTGAAAAACAGCGAATCGGAGGCAGAGTAGCCGTGATCAATGTGGCATGCCTGTCCCACGAAACAACGCGTGATAAAGGAACCTCCGTCGATGGTTGAACCGGAGGAGACAATAAAATCTTCCGCGATCACGTTCCGCCCGATATACACGGGATCGTATTCATTGCTGTTGATGCTCCCGTTCTTCAGTTTCATGGCTCCGGTAATTTTACAGTGGGAGCCTATCCGTACATTCTTGATATACCCCACGTTTACGATCTTACAATGGGGCCCGATGGTGCCCCTGTCGGAGGCATGCTTGCTGCAATAAAAGTCGATGATGGCCTTCATGCGCTTAATCAGTTCCGGTCGATGACGGTACAGTGAGTAGATATAGGCAAAGTGCGCCGACAGCTTGTCGTTGATATGCACCTCACGGCCGCCGGTTTCGTTCAGCACGTTCACCTGCACGCCGTTGCCGAAAGTGGTCATGCCGTCTACCAGGATCACATCCACATTCTGGATGAAGCAATCGTCTCCAATCGTGTAGTTGGCAATGTAATTCTGCACGTTCTCAATGACCACATTGTCGCCTATGGTGCAATTGTGAATCACCGCACGGGCGATACCTGCATGTTTTTTTAAGCCGCCGGCAAGCGCAAATTCCGATTCGAATACACCGATCTCTACTTTTCCGGAAAATTGGGTATTCCTCACATAGTCGGGTTTAAACCCATTTTTGACCGTCACAGTGCTCCAATCGGAACAGCTGCATCCGTTTTTTTCCAGCAAGTCGGTCTCTGCCTTTGTTAAGCTTCTGTAGTTTTGCATGATGGTGTTATAGGATTGAATGATGAAGGCACCTCTATCGTAAAAGCGAGATCCGGTAACCGGGATCTCGCCTTGTGGAATGGTTTATTTTGCTTTCAACGCATCGAAGATCAGCTTTTCCAGTTCTTCAGCCAGTTCGGGATTGTCCCTCACAGCAGCCTTGGCTGCGTCGCGTCCCTGTCCCAGTTTGGTGTCGTTATAGCTGTACCACGATCCGCTTTTCTTGATGATATTCAATTCTGATCCCAGGTCGATAATTTCACCTGTGCGGGAGATGCCCTCACCATACATGATATCGAACTCCGCTTTACGGAAGGGTGGTGCCATTTTGTTTTTCACTACTCTCACACGGGTCGGTTTCCCTATCTGTTCTTCACCCTCCTTGATGGGTGAACCGTTCCCACGGATATCCAGACGCACGGAAGCGTAGAACTTCAGGGCATTTCCTCCGGTGGTAGTCTCCGGGTTGCCGAACATGATACCAATCTTCTCGCGCAGCTGGTTAATGAAAATACAGGTAGTGTTGGTCTTGCTGATGGCTGAGGTCAGTTTCCTGAGTGCCTGCGACATGAGGCGCGCCTGCAAACCCACGTTGGAATCACCCATTTCTCCTTCGATTTCCTTTTTGGGGGTGAGCGCTGCCACGGAGTCGATCACGACGATGTCCACTGCCGAAGAGCGGATCAGCTGTTCTGCGATCTCCAGGGCCTCTTCTCCGCTACCGGGCTGTGAGATCAGTAGTTCATCGGTGTTAACACCTAGTTTTTCTGCATAGAAACGGTCGAAAGCATGCTCGGCATCGATAAATGCGGCTACACCTCCCGCTTTTTGTGCTTCTGCAATGGCATGGATAGCCAGGGTGGTTTTACCCGATGACTCGGGCCCGTAAATCTCGATGACCCTTCCGCGGGGATAGCCACCCACGCCCAGCGCCACATTCAACCCGATGGAACCGGAAGAGATGACAGGAACCTCTTCCACCTTCTCATCACCCATTTTCATGATAGATCCCTTACCGTAGGTCTTTTCAATTTTGTCCATCGCTGCACGCAGCGCTTTCAGTTTTTCACTGTTCTTGTTTTCGTTCTCGTTTTCTTGTTCCATAATGTTATAGTTGATTTGTTTTTCCTTTTCTGCGGGTTACTTCCTCCCTGCCACTTTGTTACGGTTGTCTCCGGCAGAGCAGTATCAATCTCTCCGGTTCATTTTTTTCCCGGAAAGCGGTTCACTTAATTCCCAAAATCTGAACAGCATGGTTCCCGGTATCCACCGCGCGGCCTTCCATGATGTGGCTGATGATGCCCTGCTCATCCACCAGGAAGGTGGTACGCACCGTTCCCGGGATCTCGGGTATTGTGTCGCCAATATGTAATGCCATTGATTTTTAAATTGTGTTTAGCATCCAAAGATAGTAAAAAAGCAAAAAATTATAGCTGTGTTTCCCGAAAAAGAACATCATCCCGAGAAAGAAAATGAATGAGAACCTTCCTCCCTGTATTCCTTTATACCAGTCGGTAAACACCTCCCGGCAGTGACTCAACCCTGTTTTTCATCTCCATTTCCAGGAGTGTCATAAACAGCTCTGATACAGGGATGTTGAGTTCTATCGCCAGGGTGTTAACCTGCATGGAACCGGTTTTGTTGAGCGCGTTGAACACTTTTTCCTCCTCTGCCGACAGCTCAATGAACAGCTCTTTTTGTTGAGGCTGATCGCGTTTGCCCGCTGTCTCCCATCCCATATGGGCGATCAAATCATCCGCACTCTGCAGCAGCAGTGCCTTGTTATCGGATATCAGCCTGTTACACCCCGATGACATCTTGTCACGGGTACGCCCCGGAACGGCAAAGACTTCGCGGAAGTATGAATTGGCTATATCTGCCGTAGTGAGTGATCCGCCTTTCTCCCCTGATTCCACCACCACTACGGCATCTGACATACCCGCCACAATCCGGTTACGTTTCACGAAATTATGCCTGTCAGGATTAGTGTTGCCGGGGAATTCAGTCAGCAACGCCCCCTGCTCCAGCATCTCAACAGCGGTCTGCCGGTGCAGTGAGGGATAGATGCGGTCCAGACCGTGCCCCAGCACTGCCACAGTGGATAATCCCTGTTGCAGTGCCGCTCTGTGCGCGCAGATATCAATACCGTAAGCCAGCCCGCTGACAATCTGTATATCCGGAACTTTCTGTGAGATATCCCTGATGAAATCCCTGCAAAAATCCTCTCCCTGTTTCGTGGCATTACGTGTACCCACAATACTGATCACTTTTTTACGGTTCAGGTCCGTTTTCCCTTTGGCATAGAGCAGCACCGGCGCATCGATGCATTGGGTGAGCCGTTGCGGATAACCCGGATCAGTGAAAAATAGCAGTTGGATTTTGTTTTTCACGACGAACGCCAGCTCTCTCTCTGCCCGTTCCATCACTTCCGGGCTGCGAATCTCCTGTATGATCCGTTCAGACAGGCGGGGTATGATCCCCAACCTACGGGTATCCGCCTTGAATATAGCCTCCTCATCGCCGATCACCTGCATCAGATTACGGGCATGCATCACCCCCACACCTTTTATCAGCGTGAGTGCTATACGGTATAAAGATTTGTCGTTCATGATCCGTTCACTGTTGTTTGCTATCAGCTATCAGCGGTCAGCTCCTTAGGTGAAAGCTTTGCAGGGGCAGGAGTTCGTTTTCAGCTTTTAATTACCGGTGATCAGTTATCGACGGTCGGTATTCAGTATTCCATTAGCGGATGTAGTCCCTGAATACTTCGTCAAAAACGTTCGGTTTCGAAAGTTTACCGTTTACCAGGTTCACCACCTCTATCCTTGCTTTGGCACAGGTGGCGTTATCCGACAGGCGAATGATCTCCTGATGGAAGATGTACTTCACACCTGCTTTTTCAATATGGGAAACGGTACATCTGAACTGATCCATCCCAATCAGCGGCACCTTGTAGCGGATCTCCACGCGCGAGACCACCGCATCGATGCCGTCGAGGTGCAATTGATAAAAATTCAATCCCACCTTTTCAAGAAACTCATGACGCGTCACCTCGAAATAGTGCAGATAGTGGGCATTGTTCACATGTCCCTGCGTATCGCACTCATAGTCGCGTACCTTTAGTGTATATTCAAAAAGAGGCTCAGCCACGCATTCTTCTTTTTTCTGAATTCATCTTTTATTGTTCAGCCATTCGCGGGCATTGGCAAATGCTTCCATCCAGGGTGTCACCTCATGCTTCCGGTAGGCAAACGGGTACCAGGCGTTCTGCCAGGGGAAGATGGACCGTTCCATGTGGGGCATCATGGCCAGGTGACGGCCGTCACGCGAGCAGACGGCGGCGGTCGCATAGTCGGAGCCGTTGGGATTGCCGGGGTACTCTTCGTAGCAATATTTCGCGGCGATGTTGTATGTTGATTCCTCTTCCGGCAGGACAAAGCGTCCTTCCCCGTGGGCTACCCAGATGCCCAGTTTGGAGCCTTCGAGCGATTTGAACATTACCGAATCATTCTTTGGGATCTCCACGCTGACAAATGCCGATTCGAACTTGTGTGAGAGGTTGTGCTCCATTTTCGGGTGGGTCTCACCCTTCCCGGGGTAGATCAGCCCCAGCTCCATCAGCAGCTGACAACCGTTACAGATGCCCAGGCTGAGGGTGTCTTCCCTGGCGTAGAAGTTTTCGAGTGCGCTTTTAGCCTCCCTGTTGTAGCGGAAGCCGCCCGCCCATCCCCTGGCGGAACCCAGTACATCGGAATTGGAGAAGCCGCCGCAGAAGACGGCAAACTGCACATCCTCCAGCGTCTCGCGGCCCGAGGTGAGGTCGGTCATGTGTACATCCTTCACATCAAAACCGGCGAGGTATAGTGCATAGGCCATCTCACGCTCTCCGTTGGTGCCTTTCTCACGGAGGATTGCCGCGGTAAGGCCGGTCCGTTCCCTGCGGTCCGGATTGAGCCCCAGATCTGCCATCTTACCGGTAAACGAAGCTTTACAATCAATCTGAAGAGGTTGTTGCTTATAATTGGTGAAACGCTCTGCAGCACAGGTCATCCCGCTCTGTTTTCTGTCGAGCAGGTAGGATGTTTTATACCACACATCACGCAGATGATCGATATCAAACTCCTGCCGGAATTCATCCCGGGCAATAATCAGTTTGCGTTCCTCAATGGGGCGGGCTACGATGGCAAATCCCACGCCGTAGTCATCCAGAATTTTTTCCACCAGGCGGTGATGTTTGACCTGAATCAGTACACCCGGGTTCTCTGAAAAGAGGATCTTGATCAGGTCGGCGTGGCGTATCTTGTCGAGGTGAGTTTCCAGACCGCCCTGCGGGTTGGCGAAACACATTTCCAGCATCGTCGTGACCATCCCCCCGGCCGAGATATCGTGTCCGGCGAGGATTAATCCGCGACTGGTGAGCTCCTGGATGGCAGTGAAAGCATTCTTGAAATATTCGGCATCGGTCACCGTGGGAGCTTCATCGCCCACCTTGCCCAGTGTCTGGGCAAAGGCCGATCCTCCCAGCTTGAACGTGTCGAAAGAAAAATCGATATAGTAGAGGTAGGTTCCTTTGATGTAGGCCAGCACCGGCGATACGATCCTGCGGATATTCTTTACCTCTGCGGCAGCAGAGATGATGACAGTTCCCGGAGAGAAGACCTTCTCATCTCCATATTTCTGTGTCATCGAGAGTGAATCTTTTCCGGTGGGGATGTTGATCCCCAGGTCGCAGGCGAAATCGGAACAGGCTTCCACCGCCCTGTAGAGTCGGGCATCCTCGCCCGGGTTGCGGCAGGGCCACATCCAGTTGGCGCTGAGCGATACACTCTGCAGGCCATTTACCAGCGGTGCGAAGACGATGTTGGTGAGGGCTTCGGCAATGGCCATCACCGACCCGGCCGCCGGATCTATCAGTGCCACCTGTGGTGCATGGCCCAGCGAGGTAGCCATACCTGCAAATCCCCTGTAGTCGAGCGCAATGGCACCGCTGTCGCTCAGTGGCAGCTGTATCTCACCCTGGCACTGCTGGCGGGCTATCTTTCCGGTCACCGACCGGTCCACCTTGTTGGTGAGCCAGTCTTTGCAGGCCACCGCTTCCAGCTTGAGTACGTTTTCGATATAGCTTTCCAGCTGTTCCGGGTCGTAAGCCGGAGCGCCGTAAGCTTCTTCTGTGGTGATGTCTTCCATGACGGTTACCGGTGGCTTGCCGAAGAAATCTTCCAGCTCCATGTCGATGGGGTTGACACCTTCGTTGCTGCGGAAGGTAAACCTCATATCGCCGGTGGTTTCTCCCACCACATACATGGGAGAACGTTCACGAGAGGCAATCCGTTCAATCCGTTCAATATCCTCTTTTTTCACCAGCAGTCCCATCCGTTCCTGGCTCTCGTTGCCGATGATCTCCTTCGCGGAGAGGGTTTGGTCGCCAACAGGCAGCTGATCGATATGGATCACTCCGCCGGTCTGCTCCACCAGCTCGGAGAGGCAGTTGAGGTGGCCACCGGCACCATGATCGTGGATGGAGACAATGGGGTTTTCATCCGACTCAGCCAGTGAACGGATGACGTTGGCTACCCGTTTCTGCATCTCCGGGTTGGCACGCTGTACCGCGTTCAGCTCAATACCCGAAGAATATTCGCCGGTGTTGACCGAAGAGACGGCACCGCCACCCATACCGATGCGGTAGTTGTCGCCGCCCAGCACCACCACTTTTTCTCCGTTTTGTGGTATCCCTTTTTGTGCATCGCGCTTGTTGGCATAACCAACACCTCCGGCAAGCATGATCACCTTGTCATATCCAAACTTTTTGTAGTTCTCCGCATGCTCAAGGGTAAGCACAGAGCCGCAGATCAGCGGCTGGCCAAACTTGTTGCCGAAGTCGGAGGCACCGTTGGAGGCTTTGATGAGTATTTGTTCCGGTGTCTGGTAGAGCCAGGGGCGTGGCGGCATCACTTGCTCCCAGGGGCGTCCCTCTTCCAGGCGTGGGTAGGAGGTCATATAGACGGCCGTTCCTGCCACAGGAAGGGATCCTTTTCCGCCGGCGAGCCGGTCGCGGATCTCACCCCCGGTACCGGTGGAGGCGCCGTTGAAGGGTTCCACCGTGGTGGGGAAGTTATGTGTTTCAGCTTTGAGCGAAAGCACGCTCTCCACCTCTTTTGTCCGGAAAAAATCGGGCTTGTCGCCGCTGGCAGGGGCAAACTGTTCAATCACCGGTCCCTGTACGAAGGCCACGTTATCTTTATAGGCTGAGATAAGGCTATTGGGATTTACGTTTGAAGTCTTCCGGATGAGTTGAAACAAGGTTAGCTCTTTCTCCTCCCCGTCGATGATGAACTTACCGTTGAAAATCTTATGGCGACAGTGTTCCGAATTGACCTGCGAGAAGCCGAACACCTCACTGTCGGTGAGCTTGCGTCCCATCTTGTCGCTGACCGAGTTGAGATAATCAATCTCGTCATCACTCAGAGCTAGTCCTTCCGCAGCATTGTAAGCTGCAATATGATCGATAAATATAATCTCTTCCGGTTTTTTCCCGATAGTGAAGAGGTTTTGATCCAGTCTCTCATACCTGCGTTGCAGCATGGGGTCGAAGGCAACTGTGTCAACCTCCTGTTGCGGGGTATACTCCTCTATGCGGGTGATTCCACCGATACCCATGTTCTGGGTGATTTCCACCGCGCAGGTGCTCCAGGGTGTGATCATCTCCCGACGCGGCCCGATAAACTGCCGGTCAACAGTCTCCGTTGACAGCATCTCTGCTTCTCCAAAAAGCCAGGTCAGTTTACGTACAGTATCTTCTGTAAAGGATGTCTCTGCCTGTACAGCAATCACACTTTGTGAAGGGGTGCTGAAAAATGAAATCATGTCTCTTTATTTAGATTGCATCAGTTTGGGAGAAACGGAGGGTGATTGATTGTGATGGGGAAAGAGTGAATCAGTTTTGAAAAATCAGCTCTCTTCTTTCCTGACTGGAACAATTTGACCGTCGATCTCTGTATTTCTGATTGAAGATACAAAGTTAGTGAACTTTTTCGTTCAGTCACACTTCCAATAAATCTCTTTTTGTTCGTTTTGAGAATGAATGTATCTTTGTAGCGAAAGAATCATTGGTCCTCTCCCCTGAATCAACATAATGCTCGAAACAATTGCCCAAGGCTTTATCATCGGATTGCTGGTCTCATTACCCATGGGGCCCATCAACATGCTTACCATCCAGCGCACGCTCAACCGGGGACGGTGGCACGGATTTGTCACCGGATTGGGGGCGATGTTGTCTGATATCGCCTATGCTTCGGTTACGCTGGTGGGGTTGAGTTTTGTGTCCTCCTTTCTCACGACACATGAAAGTGAACTGCAGTTGCTGGGAAGCATCATCCTGATCTTTTTCGGGATCGGCGTATTTGCTACTAATCCGTTGAAAGACTGGAAACCGGATAGAATAACGGGTGAAACACGCTATGTGAAAGATTTTGTCTCGTCGTTTCTGCTCACCTTTTCCAATGCAGCCATCATCCTGGTCTATGTGGCCCTCTATGCCCGTTTTTCATTTAACCCTGCAGCGAACGGATGGAACTCTCTCCTTGCCGGTATGGGTGCTTTTGTGGTTGCAGCGCTGTCCTGGTGGTACCTGCTCTCCTTGTTAGTGTCCCGTCTGCGGAAGCATTTCAACCGTAGGGGACTGGTGCAGCTCAACAGGATCATCGGATCTATGCTGATGCTGGTGGGAGTAGGGGGGATCGCGCTTTCCATTTTCCCGGGCCTGCTTTCCCGGTGACCAGAGGAAGGGTGGCTCTTTATAGGAGATGAGTGATCCTGTTTACCCCTGTTGGCCGATTTCAATCACTTCCAGGTCTCTGATATCACCCTCATCCAGCACAAAGCGAAGGAGAGTACGCACACGATGGAGTCCGTACTTCCCTGCAGCACCCGGGTTCATATACAGGCATTCCAGTTTTTTATCATACATCACCTTCAGGATATGCGAATGTCCCGTGATAAACAGTTTGGGGGGCCGGGCATAGAGCTGTGCGCGGATGTCCGGGTCGTAACGGCCGGGGTAGCCACCGATATGCGTCATGAGTACCTCTACATCCTCGAGTGTAAACCGCATTGTCTGCGGATAAGCGATGCGGGTTTTGTGATCGTCTATATTGCCATACACGGCACGTAGGGGCTTCAGTGCTTCAAGCCGGACGGCGAGTTCCAGTGAACCGATATCGCCGGCGTGCCATATCTCGTCGCATGCTGCAAAGTACGTCTCGAACTTGTCGTCCCAGTAGCCATGGGTATCGGAGAGCAACCCTATTTTTTTCATCTTTTTCTCTTTGCAGCAAAGTTAATTTATTTTCTTCAAACCGGGAACCCATACGTCTGACTGCTGAAAGCTAAAATCCAAACCGCTGCCCCTGCAAATCTTTCACCACAAAAGCTGATCGCTGATCACTGACCGCTGAAAACCTCAAAACTGTAAACATTCCTCTAAAATGATACATTTATTCGAACAAACTTCCTAATTTTGAAGTTTAATCCTATACAGCAAAACCAGTTACAATGGACAATAAAAGTTACTCCTACTTCAAACGCGATATCAGCTGGCTCTCTTTCAACTACCGGGTACTCCTGGAGGCAAAAGATGAACGGTTGCCAATCTACGAGCGGATCAAATTCCTCTCCATCTACTCCTCCAACCTGGAAGAGTTTTATAAGATACGTGTGTCGGGTTATCACAGCTCCCTGCTGGAGAGCATTAACCGTGAAGAATCGGTTGAGGAGGCGATGAAAACAATTGTCCAGATCAACAGTGAGGTGACATCGCAGGAGAAAGAGTATTATGCGATATTCAACAATATGATATTGCCTGAACTCAGGAGGAACAGTATAGTGTTGTATCAGACAGATAAGGTGGAGCCTTTTCACCGTGCCTATGTGGAGAAATATTTCAACGAGGAGGTTTTTCCCTATCTGCAGCCGATGATCATTATGAAGGACGATATCCATTCCTTTATACAGGATGGCCGCATCTACCAGGTTGTCAGCTTATTGAAAAGAAGAAAAAAGAAGGAGGGTGAAGGGTTGAGCTATACCTATGCCATCATGAAAATACCCTATACCAAAATCCCCCGCTTCATCGAGCTGCCATCCTATGGCGGCAATTATTACATCATGTTTATCGACGATGTGATTAAGGCAAATATGCAGAGTGTTTTCCCGGGATATGAGATTGTGGATTGCTTCAGCATTAAGATTTCGCGCGATGCCGACTTTTCACTGGAGGATGAGGACCAGAAGGATATTGCCGAAAAGATCCTGCGGAAGGTGCGCAAGCGTAAGATTGGCGCGGTAACACGCTTTCAGTACGACAGGGATATGCCCGGTTATTTTCTGAAGCATATCTGTGAGGCCTATGAGATCGAGGAGGAGGAGTTGCTGCCGTCGGGGCGTTATCTGAACCTGGCCGATTTGGCGAACCTTCCCAATCCTGTGGGCGATTCGTTGAGGCAGCAGCTGCCGCAACCTCTGCGTGTGCCTGAACTGGAATCCAACAACTCTGTTTTACGTGTCCTGCGCAGACAGGACGTGCTGTTGCATTTTCCCTATCAGTCGTTCGACTACCTGCTGCGGTTTCTGCTGCAGGCTGCGTTCGATCCCAAGGTGCTGGAGATCAAGGTAACGCAGTACCGGGTGGCCGAAAACTCCGCCGTGATCAACAGCCTTATCAGCGCTGCCAAAAACGGCAAGAAGGTGACCGTGTTCGTGGAGCTGAAAGCCCGTTTCGATGAGGAGAACAACTATCTCTCCTCTGAATTGATGCAGCAGGCCGGGGTGAAGATCATATACAGCCTGCCGGGACTGAAGGTGCACGCCAAGCTGGCTTATATACGGAAACGCAGCAATGATCCTGATGATCCCCTGAAAGGATATGCTTATCTGGGTACCGGTAACTTCAACGAAAAGACCGCCCGCATCTATTCCGACAAGGGCTTGCTGACATCCAACAAGGAGATCATCAAGGATATTGACGAAGTGTTCCGTGTATTGGAGGGAAAACCTTATATGCACGATTTCAAACATCTGCTGGTGACGCAGTTCAACATGATTCCCGAAATTTACAAGATGATTGACAGGGAGATTGAACAAGTTGAGGGAGGTGGTATCGGCCAGATTATACTGAAGATGAACAGTCTGGAGGACAAGGGGATGATCGATGCGCTCTACCGTGCCAGCGAAGCGGGTGTGAAAATCGACCTGATTATCCGCGGTATCTGCTGCCTGATACCCAATCAGCCTTACAGCAAAAATATCACGGTAACCCGTATTGTGGATGCCTATCTGGAACACGCACGGGTATGGTATTTCCTGAACGGTGGCGAAGAAAATATCTACCTGACCTCAGCCGACTGGATGGAACGCAATCTGCTTCGACGTATCGAGGTCGCCTTTCCCATTTACAACGAATCGCTCAAGCGACAGATCATCGATATCCTGAAGATTCAGCTGGAGGATAACCAGAGTGCCGTGTGGGTTGATGAAAACCTGAATAACGTGTTTAAGCACAACGATATGGCGCCGGTGCGGGCGCAGGAGGCGATCTACGATTATCTGAAGCGATCTACCGGACAAGAAATATAATTTACATTTTGAGCAATTTCAAGATGATAACTGTGATTCTGCTCCCTGATTATTCGCTGTAAAATATAGTTTTGCTGTTTGAGTTAAAAAATATGGAATTGAAAAAAAAATGTTGAAGTATTAAGTAGAATATCAAAAGAAATCGCCATTCCACATCCTGGATAGGAATTGTGTGGCTGGATAGATTTCCACATTGTTTGTCCGTCGCGGGTATTTATCCAATGAAACGATGATGAGCCGGGCGTGTTGTACTTTGTTTTATCATGAATATCTAAAGTGCAACTTTGATTGAACATGCAAAAAGTGCAGGTTTATGGACGCATGAACCGAACAGAGAATAACAAAAAAACCGCATCGGAGATCCGACACGGTTTTTATACTATTTATGTATGAGCAGTTATTCTTCCACAGCTACTTCCTGGAACAGGTTGGTACGCTTGTTGGCGCTCAGCTTCTCGAAATCGTCGCGTGAGCCGACCACCAGCTTGTCGAATTCCCTTTGTCCGGTACCGGCCGGGATGAGGTGTCCGCAGATCACATTCTCTTTCAGGCCCTCCAGTGTGTCGGTCTTGCCGTTGATGGCGGCATCGTTCAGCACCTTGGTTGTTTCCTGGAAAGAAGCGGCAGACATGAAGCTGGTTGTCTGAAGAGCCGCACGGGTGATTCCCTGCAATACCTGGTTGGCCGTTGCGGGAATGGCGTCACGTGCCTCCACCGTTTTCAGGTCGCGTCGTTTCAGCGAGCTGTTCTCGTCGCGCAGCTTGCGCACGGTGACGATCTGCCCCGGCTCGAAAATCTGTGAGTCGCCGGCTTCCATGATCACCTTCTTTCCCCAGATACGGTCGTTCTCTTCCATCATCTCGTGCTTGTCGACCAGCTGTTGTTCGAGGAAACGGGTGTCACCCGGATCCACTACCTCCACCTTGCGCATCATCTGACGAACAATCACCTCAAAGTGCTTGTCGTTGATCTTCACACCCTGCAGACGATACACATCCTGCACTTCGTTCACGATGTACTCCTGTACGGCCGTCGGCCCCATGATCGCGAGGATGTCGGATGGCGTGGTGGCACCGTCGGAGAGCGGCATACCCGCACGGATATAGTCGTTTTCCTGTACAAGGATCTGTTTGGACAACGGAACCATATACTTCTTGGTCTCTCCTGTTTTGGAGGTGATGGAAATTTCCTGGTTACCCCGCTTGATCTTCCCGAATGATACTTCACCGTCGATTTCGGCGACCACAGCCGGGTTGGACGGGTTACGCGCTTCAAACAGCTCGGTGACACGCGGGAGACCTCCCGTGATGTCACCCGCCTTGCCGATGGCACGCGGTATCTTCACCAGTGTATCTCCTGCCTTGATGTCATCGTTTTCGTTTTTCACGATGTGGGAGCCGAGAGGCAGCGTGTAGGTACGCAGGATATCGTCGTTCTCATCCACGATATGTGCCGAAGGCGCTCTGGTCTTATCACGCGATTCGATGATTACTTTTTCCTTCAGACCGGTCTGTTCGTCCGATTCAACCTTGTAGGTCATGTTCTCGGTGAAGTTCTCGAAACGGATCTTACCGGTGGCTTCTGAGACGATCACTGCATTGAACGGGTCCCACTCGCAGACCAGGTCACCCTTCTGTACCTTGTCACCCTCTTTGAAGTAGAGCTTGGAACCGTAAGGGATGTTGTGTGACACCAGCACGATTTTCGTGTTGGGGTCAATGATTCGCATCTCCACCAGACGGCTTACCACCACCTTGTAGGGTTTGCCTTCACTGTCGGCAGTTTCCACATATCTGAGCTCATCGAACTCAACGATACCGTCGTATTTCGTCACGATACTGTTCTCCGTGGCGATGTTCGAAGCGATACCACCCACGTGGAACGTACGCAGCGTAAGCTGTGTTCCCGGTTCGCCGATCGATTGGGCGGCGATGACACCCACGGCTTCTCCTTTTTGCACCATCTGGCCGGTAGCCAGATTTCTGCCGTAACATTTCGCGCAGACACCGTGATGGGATTCGCAGGTAAGCACCGAACGGATCTCCACACGTTCAATGGGCGACTCATCAATTTTCCGGGCAATATCTTCGGTGATCTCGTCACCCGAGTTCACAAGGATCTCTCCCGTATTGGGATGCTGGACATCATGCACGGAAACACGGCCCAGGATACGTTCGTAAAGCGATGCAATTACCTCATCGTTGTTCTTGATGGCTGAGGCAACCAACCCACGCAGTGTGCCGCAGTCTTCTTCGTTGATGATCACGTCTTGGGAGACATCAACCAGACGACGGGTCAGATAACCTGCATCAGCTGTTTTCAGCGCGGTGTCGGCGAGACCCTTGCGGGCACCGTGGGTGGAGATAAAGTACTCCAGCACCGACAATCCCTCTTTAAAGTTCGCGAGGATAGGGTTCTCGATGATCTGTGCCCCTTCAGCACCGCTCTTCTGCGGTTTTGCCATCAATCCGCGCATACCCGACAGCTGCCGGATCTGTTCACGTGATCCGCGGGCGCCGGAATCGAGCATCATATACACCGAGTTGAATCCCTGATCGTCTTCCGCCAGCTGCTTCATGAGGATGTTCGAAAGTTTCGAGTTGATATGTGTCCAGGTGTCAATGATCTGGTTGTAACGTTCGTTATAGGTGATGAAACCCATATTGTAGTTCTCCATGATCTGCTCAACCTCGGCATAACCTTCCTGGATGAGCGTCTCTTTCTCCGCGGGGATGATCACATCCTCCAGGTTGAACGATAGTCCGCCCTTGAAAGCCATGGTGTAACCCAGATCCTTGATATCATCGAGATATTGCGCTGTGCGGGCCACACCACAGGTCTTGATCACTTTGCCGATGATGTCGCGGAGCGATTTCTTGGAGAGAAGCTCGTTGATATAGCCTACCTCTTTCGGAATGGCTTCGTTGGTGATCACACGGCCCACGGTGGTCTCATGCATCTTGCGGATGGGGTTTCCTTCCTCGTCGATGTCGTCTACGATCACTTTTACCAGGGCGTGCACATCTACTTTCTTTTCATTATAGGCGATGATGGCTTCCTCTTCACCGTAGAAGGTCATTCCTTCCCCTTTCGCTCCCGGACGGATCTTGGTGATGTAATACAATCCGAGGACCATGTCCTGTGAAGGAACGGTGATAGGTGCTCCGTTGGCGGGGTTGAGGATGTTGTGCGAGGCAAGCATCAGCAATTGTGCTTCCAGCACTGCTTCGTTGCCCAGCGGAAGGTGGACGGCCATCTGGTCACCGTCGAAGTCGGCGTTGAACGCCGTACATGCCAGCGGGTGCAGCTGAATGGCTTTTCCTTCAATGAGTTTCGGCTGGAATGCCTGGATACCCAGACGGTGGAGGGTAGGGGCACGGTTCAGCAGCACGGGGTGTCCTTTCATCACATATTCCAGGATATCGTATACTACAGGTTCTTTGCGGTCCACGATCTTCTTCGCGGATTTCACCGTTTTCACGATACCTCTCTCGATCAGTTTACGGATGATGAACGGTTTATAGAGCTCAGCAGCCATATCTTTCGGCAGACCGCATTCGTGCATCTTAAGTTCGGGACCTACCACGATCACGGAACGTGCCGAGTAGTCCACACGCTTGCCGAGCAGGTTCTGACGGAAACGGCCCTGTTTCCCCTTCAAACTGTCGGAAAGTGATTTCAGTGGTCGGTTTGACTCTGTCTTGATGGCACTCGATTTGCGTGAATTGTCGAACAGTGAGTCCACAGACTCCTGGAGCATGCGCTTTTCGTTGCGCAGGATCACATCGGGAGCCTTGATATCAATCAGTCTTTTCAACCGGTTGTTGCGGATAATCACACGACGATAGAGGTCGTTCAGGTCGGAAGTGGCGAAACGCCCGCCATCCAGCGGCACCAGCGGACGCAGGTCTGGCGGTATCACGGGAACCACTTTCATGATCATCCATTCCGGCTTGTTGATGCTCTTCGATCCGCGGAAGGCTTCCACAACCTGTAGTTGTTTCAGGGCCTCGTTTTTGCGTTGCTGCGAGGTGTCGGTACTGGCACGGTGACGCAGCTGATTGGCAAGCTTATCGAGGTTCAGACGTTCCAGCAGATCGAGGATGGCTTCGGCACCCATTTTCGCGATGAACTTATTGGGATCGCTGTCCTCCAGCATTTGGTTTTCCTTAGGAAGGGTCTCCAGCAGGTCGAGGTATTCTTCTTCGGTGAGCAGGTCTCTTTCAGTCACCTTATCTTCCAGTGCACCGGCCTGTATCACCACGTACCGTTCATAATAGATGATAGTGTCGAGCTTCTTGGTGGGAATGCCGAGCAGATAACCTATTTTGTTGGGCAGGGAGCGGAAATACCAGATGTGCGCCACGGGAACCACCAGATGGATGTGCCCCGTGCGTTCACGGCGTACTTTCTTCTCCGTCACTTCCACACCGCACCGGTCACATACAATGCCTTTGTAGCGGATACGTTTGTACTTGCCGCAATGACATTCATAGTCTTTTACGGGTCCGAAGATACGTTCACAAAACAAACCGTCGCGTTCCGGCTTATAGGTGCGATAGTTGATTGTTTCGGGTTTCAGTACTTCGCCAAAAGAGTTTTCCAGAATTTGTTCAGGCGAGGCCAGCCCAATTGTAATTTTTGAAAAGCTACTCTTTATTTTATTGTCTTTTCTAAATGCCATATATGTTATGAATATAAAGAGTTATCGGAATTTTGTATGATTCTCCCGGATACCCGGTGGGTGACACACAATGGGGTACCCCCGGGGTTTTCCGGAATAGTTTAATCAAGATTGATGTTCAGTCCCAATCCTTTCAGCTCGTGAAGCAGCACGTTCAGTGATTCGGGGATGCCTGCGGGTGGCATGGCCTCTCCTTTCACGATGGCTTCATAAGCTTTGGAACGTCCTACTACGTCGTCAGACTTCACGGTGAGGATCTCCTGCAGGATGTGGGCCGCACCGAATGCCTCGAGTGCCCATACCTCCATTTCTCCGAAACGCTGACCTCCGAACTGTGCCTTACCACCCAATGGCTGTTGTGTGATGAGAGAGTAGGGCCCAATAGAACGGGCATGCATCTTATCTTCCACCATGTGGCCGAGTTTGAGCATATATATGATACCCACCGTAGCTGGCTGGTCGAACCTTTCTCCGGTTCCTCCGTCATACAGGTAGGTTTTACCGTATGCAGGAACTTTTGCCTTGTCGGTCCATACGGTCAGGTCATCGAGTGATGCACCGTCGAAGATGGGTGTCGCAAATTTCACGCCCAGCTCTTTACCGGCCCAACCCAGTACAGTCTCGAAAATCTGTCCGAGGTTCATACGGGAAGGCACACCCAGCGGGTTCAGCACAATGTCGACAGTCGTTCCGTCGGCCAGGAAAGGCATATCTTCCTTACGGACGATCCTGGAAACAATACCCTTGTTACCGTGACGTCCTGCCATTTTGTCCCCTACCTGGATCTTGCGTTTTTTGGCCACATATACTTTGGCTATCTGCATGATGCCGGAAGGGAGCTCATCACCGATGGTGAAATCGAAACGTTTGCGTTTCAACTCAGCATCGAGCTCCTTGTAGCGGCGCAGGTAGTTGATTACCGTTGCCCGGATCAGTTCATTCTTGTGTGTGTCAGTGGTCCATTTGTTCAATTGAACAGACTGAAAGTCTATTTCGGAAAGGACTTTTTGGGTGAATTTCGCCCCCTTGGGAACGATATCCATGTTGGTGTAATCCTTCACGCCTGCAGAGCTCTTCCCGTCGGTGAGCATCAGCAGCTTATCGATGAGCACCTTCTTCAGTTCTTCTGTTTTGGTCTCATACTCTTCATCGAGTTTCGGCAGAAGGGCCTTGTTGGAGAGCTTGGTCTTCCCTTTTTTGGATGCTTTTGAGAAAAGGTTGGTGCTGACAACCACTCCCTTGAGTGATGGAGACGCTTTCAGTGAAGCATCCTTTACGTCGCCGGCCTTGTCTCCGAAGATGGCACGAAGCAGCTTTTCCTCGGGAGAAGGATCGGATTCTCCTTTGGGCGTAATCTTGCCGATAAGGATATCACCCGGTTTGATGCGTGCTCCCACACGCACAATTCCCCTTTCATCGAGGTCTTTCGTGGCTTCTTCACTCACATTGGGAATGTCGGAAGTCAATTCTTCCAGTCCGCGTTTTGTCTCACGTACTTCCAGTGAGAACTCTTCCATATGTACCGAGGTGAAGACATCTTCACTGACCATTCGTTCGTTGAGTACGATCGCATCCTCGAAGTTATACCCTTTCCAGGGCATGAATGCCACCTTCAGGTTCTTTCCCAAGGCCAGTTCACCGTCTTGTGTGGCGTATCCTTCCGTAAGGATCTCTCCCGCCGTCACCTTTTGCCCCACACGGCATATGGGGCGCAGGTCGATGGTGGTGTTCTGGTTTGTCTTACGGAATTTGGGGATGGTGTAGGTTTTCACCGCATCGTCGAAGCTGGTGAACTCCACCTCTTCACTTCGTTCGTATTTTATCTTAATGGTGGTGGCATCCATATAGATGATCTCACCCTTGCCTTCTGCCATGATCTGTGAACGGGAGTCCTTGATCAGCTGCCCCTCGATACCGGTACCTATGATCGGTGCTTCGGTTCGCATCAGGGGGACGGCCTGACGCATCATGTTCGATCCCATCAGCGCACGGTTGGCATCATCATGTTCGAGAAACGGGATGAGTGATGCTGCGATAGAGGCAATCTGCATGGGTGATACGTCCATCAGTTCCACCTCTTCCGGAGCGATCACGGGATAGTCGGCATCCTGTCTGGCTTTTACCCGCGGGTTTACAAATTTACCTTTCTCATCGAGCGGTGCATTGCCCTGTGCGATGAGTTTCTCCTCTTCTTCTTCCGCAGCGAGGTAGATCACCTCGTTGTTGTTGATGTTCACCACACCCTTTTCTACCTTACGATAAGGAGTCTCAATGAAACCCAGATCGTTGATTTTGGCGTAAACACAGAGAGAAGAAATCAGTCCGATGTTGGGCCCTTCAGGTGTCTCAATGGGACAGAGACGGCCATAGTGGGTGAAGTGAACGTCACGAACCTCGAAGCCGGCACGCTCACGAGAAAGACCGCCGGGCCCGAGGGCTGACAGACGTCGTTTGTGTGTGATCTCAGCCAGCGGGTTCGTCTGATCCATGAATTGCGAAAGGGCGTTGGTCCCGAAGAAGGTGTTGATTACCGACGAGATGGTTTTCGCATTGATCAGGTCAATCGGGGTGAATACCTCGTTGTCACGTACGTTCATTCTTTCACGAATAATACGTGCCATACGGTTCAGCCCCACACCAAACTGAGTGTATAATTGTTCTCCTACCGTACGTACGCGTCTGTTGCTGAGGTGGTCGATATCGTCCACTACTGCTTTGGAGTTGATCAGCTCAATAAGATATTTGATGATCTCAATGATGTCTTCTTTCGTGAGTACACGCACATCCACATCGATGTTGAGATTGAGTTTCTTATTGATTCTGTAACGTCCCACATCGCCCAGATCATATCTCTTTTCAGAGAAGAAGAGATTGTTAATCACTTCCCGTGCGCTGGAGTCATCGGCCGGTTCTGCACTGCGTAACTGGCGATAGATATGGCGTATTGCATCAATCTCCGAGTTACTTGGGTCTTTCTGCAGGGTATTGTAAATAATGGAGTAATCTGAAGAGTTCGTCGACTCTTTATGCAGCAGGATGGAGGAGACACCCGATTCGAGGATCTCTTCGATATGTTCCGGTTCCAGGACGGTTTCCCGTTCAATGATTACCTCGTTTCTTTCGATCGATGTCACCTCTCCCGTGTCTTCATCGACGAAATCTTCCATCCATGATTTCAGTACGCGGGCGGCTAATTTGCGCCCGGTCACTTTTTTGAGGTTCGTTTTGTTTACCTTCACCTCTTCTGCCAGATCAAAGATCTCGAGGATGTCCTTGTCGCTCTCAAAACCAATGGCCCTGAGCAACGTGGTGACGGGTAATTTCTTTTTACGGTCAATATACGCATACATCACACTGTTGATGTCTGTGGCAAACTCTATCCAGGACCCTTTAAAGGGGATGATTCGTGCGGAGTATAGCACTGATCCGTTCGCATGGAGGCTCTGACCAAAAAACACGCCCGGGGAACGGTGCAATTGTGACACAATCACGCGCTCGGCTCCGTTAATCACGAATGTTCCCTTTTCGGTCATATAGGGGATGGTACCCAGGTAAACATCCTGAATGACAGGGGTGAAGTCTTCATGATCGGGATCGGTGCAATAGAGGTAGAGCTTCGCCTTTAGCGGAACGCTGTAGGTGAGGCCTCTGTCAACACACTCCTCAATGGTATAGCGCGGAGGATCTACATAGTAATCTAAAAATTCAAGGACGAAATTGTTACGGGTGTCCGCAATCGGGAAATTTTCCGTAAACACTTTATACAATCCTTCATTTTTTCTACTTTCAGGCGGTGCGTCAAGCTGAATGAAATCCTGAAACGATTTTAACTGTACTTCCAGAAAATCGGGGAATTCGAGCGGATTTTGGATCGACGCAAAATTGATTCTTTGATTGACGTTATTTGAAGACATGGGAATGAGTTTTTGAACCTAATATATATTGACACAAAAGGTTAAGAATCTTCAGGAAGAAGATTCCTAACCATATTAACCTAATTTAGGTAAACGTTATTTAAGTTCAACTTCTGCTCCAGCCTCTTCAAGTTGATTTTTCAAAGCTTCCGCTTCGTCTTTTGTGATTCCTTTTTTCAATTCGCTGGGAGCTCCGTCCACTAAATCCTTGGCTTCTTTCAGTCCAAGACCTGTAAGTTCTTTTACTGCCTTTACTACAGCCAGTTTAGCTGCTCCGGCACTTTTAAGAATTACATCGAAAGAAGTCTTTTCTTCCACAACGGCTTCTGCTGCAACCGGTGCAGCTGCAACCGGTGCAGCTGCTACAGCCGGTTCAATACCGTATTCCGATTTTAGAATTTCAGCCAGTTCGTTAACTTCTTTCACTGTTAAGTTAACTAATTCCTCAGCAAATTTTTTTAAGTCTGCCATTTTTGTATTTGTTTTAATTGATTACTAATTCTGTTTGTTGTGTTTACATTAATTTTGAAAGATGACATCCATCCTGATGCGGTCCCAAAAAAGATTGCGCTGTTTTGCTTCCTGTTTAATTGGATGATTCTTTCTCCGACAACGTCTGCAATACTCCGTGAAGTATTGTACCGCCGGATTGGAGAGCGGAAATCACATTCTTGGCAGGTGACTGCAAGAGTGCAATGACTTCTCCAATAAGCTCTGTCTTGGTCTTGATATTTACCAGATCCTTCAGCGTGTTTGCGCCGATGTAGAAACTTTCCTGGACGTAGGCACCCTTGAGAGCGGGTACTTTATCCGTTTTGTATTTATCAATGAGCTTAGCAGGTGCACTCGCCACATTCGAGAACATGATGGCTGTGTTCCCTGTTAAAATGGGATACAGCTCTTCATAGTTTCTGTCGAGTAACTCGAGCGCTTTTTGCAATAAGGTATTTTTAACCACCACCAGCTTGATATCCTCTTTGGAGCATTCTCTTCTCAACTTACTTGTTTTGGCTGCATTGAGTGTAGCAATATCGGTAAGATAGAAATGATCATACTCCTGAAGGTTCGCTGCTATTTGTCCTATTATTCGTTGTTTATCTTCCTTTTTCATACAATTTTTTTTAATTGGATTCTTCTGCCGATTTAGGGTCCACTTTGATACCTGGACTCATCGTACTGGAAAGATAAATACTCTTAACATAGGTACCTTTTGCCGCAGTCGGTTTTAATTTGATCAACGTTTGAATAAATTCTTTTGCGTTGTCTCGAATCTGTTCCGGCGTGAAAGATACTTTCCCAATAGAGGTGTGAATAATACCTGCTTTGTCTACCTTAAAGTCGATCTTTCCCTGTTTTACTTCGTTCACGGCTTTTGCCACGTCGGGAGTAACAGTTCCGCTCTTGGGGTTTGGCATTAATCCACGCGGCCCTAAAATACGGCCCAGGGCACCAATTTTACCCATGATTTGCGGCTGTGTGATGATGACATCCACATCGGTCCAACCTCCTTTAATTTTTTCGATATATTCATCGAGTCCTACATAGTCTGCGCCGGCTTCTTTTGCGTCGGCTTCAGCCTCTGGAGAACACAATACAAGAACTCTTACTTGTTTTCCTGTTCCGTGTGGCAGAGACACTACGCCTCTGACCATCTGGTTAGCTTTGCGCGGATCTACGCCGAGGCGTACATCGATATCAACAGATGCATCGAACTTGGTTGTGGTGATTTCCTTAACCAAAGCAGCTGCTTCTTTCAGTGTGTGCGTTTTACCCACTTCAATCTTGCCTAAAGCCAACTTTTGATTTTTTGTCAGTTTACTCATCTCAATTGAAGTTTAATTATTAATAATTTCAGGGAAATCGCCTTTCACTGTGATACCCATGCTCCGAGCCGTTCCGGCTACCATTTTCATTGCTGATTCAATGGTGAAGCAGTTCAAGTCGGTCATTTTCTCTTCGGCAATGGTTTTTACCTGATCCCAGGTAATCTCCGCAACCTTTTTACGGTTGGGTTCTGCCGAACCGCCTTTTAACTTGCTGGCTTCCAATAACTGAATCGCAACCGGTGGTGTTTTAACAATAAAATCAAAAGACTTGTCGACGTAATAAGTGATTACCACTGGCAACACTTTCCCGGCTTTGTCCTGAGTTCTGGCATTGAATTGCTTGCAAAACTCCATGATGTTGATCCCTTTGGAGCCTAATGCGGGCCCTACCGGGGGAGATGGATTTGCAGCTCCTCCTTTGATTTGTAATTTTAGTTGTCCGGCAACTTCTTTAGCCATTTTCTTGATTTTAATTAATTACGGTTTTCGAAACACTTTGAAGAATTTACAGAATCTGCGTAACCAAATTGCTGATTATTCTTTCTCTACTTGCATATAACTCAACTCGAGGAGTTGTTTTCTCCCGAAAATTTTCACCATCACTTTGAGTTTCTTTCTCTCGTCGTTCACTTCCTCTACTACACCGGAGAAACTGCTGAAAGGACCGCTGATCACTTTCACGTTTTCTCCCACATAGAATTTCATATCCATTTCGTTTCCGGCTTCTTCCAACTCATCCATCGTACCAAGGATACGTTTTACCTCCGATTCCCGCAAGGGCTGGGGGTCGGTTGTGTTGGGCAGGAAGCCGGCTACATAATTGATATTCTTCAGTTCGTGAATTACATCCCCCGTCAGCTCAGCCTCAATCAGTACGTAGCCGGGAAGGTAAGCGCGTTCTTTCATCACTTTCTTTCCGTTACGAACTGTATAAGTCTTTTCTGTGGGGATGAGAACTTGAGAAACGTATTTTCCTAAATCGGTTTTTTTCATCTCTGACTCAAGATACTCTTTGACTTTATTTTCTTTTCCACTAACGGCACGCAGAACGTACCATTTTTTTCTCTCTTCAGTCATTGTCTCTTATCTTCAGAAATTATAAAATACCGTAGAGGAGTTTTAACACCCACTCAAACAAAGAATCCATTCCGAACACAATCAGGGCAATGATAAGGGAAGCGATTAATACAATCACCGTACTGCCGGAGAGTTCTTCTTTGGATGGCCAGGATACTTTAAACACTAATTCGTTATAAGCATCCCTGAGATATGCAACTATTTTTTTCATTTAATTCGGATCGTATGTGCACGGGTCGAGAGACTCGAACTCCCGACACCTGGTTTTGGAGACCAGTGCTCTACCAACTGAGCTAGACCCGTATAAACCCTGCCTGTCCCTCCCCGAAAGAAGGGTCTGCTACAGCAGGGCTTTTCTGTGCATGGGCTCTCCATCCTTTCTTTTTCAGGGAAAGGCCGGAGGATTCCACCTTAATCAATCAGTTCAGTGATCTGTCCGGCACCCACGGTGCGGCCACCTTCGCGGATAGCGAAACGCAGACCTACGTTACAGGCTACCGGATAGATCAGCTCCACCTCTATGGTTACGTTATCACCGGGCATGACCATCTCCACACCTTCCGGCAACTGGATCTCTCCGGTTACGTCGAGTGTGCGGATGTAGAACTGAGGACGATATTTGTTATGGAACGGAGTATGACGTCCGCCTTCTTCTTTCTTCAGGATATACACCTCGGCCTTGAATTTGGAGTGAGGTTTCACTTTACCCGGGTGAGAGATTACCATACCGCGTTTGATCTCTTCCTTGTCGATACCACGGAGCAGCAATCCAACGTTGTCACCAGCCCGGCCTTCGTCCAGAATCTTGCGGAACATTTCAACGCCCGTAACCACTGATTTTCTTCCTTCAGCACCAAGTCCGATGATCTGTATTTCTTCGCCTGTCTTGATGATACCCGTTTCGATACGTCCTGTAGCTACTGTTCCACGGCCGGTGATGGAGAACACGTCTTCAACAGGCATCAGAAATGGTTTGTCTACGTCACGCGGAGGCAGCGGAATCCAGGTGTCAACTGCATCCATCAGCTCGATGATTTTTTCTTCCCATTTAGGATCACCGTTCAAGGCACCGAGAGCAGAACCTTGAATAACAGGTGTATTGTCGCCGTCGAAATTGTAGAACGAAAGCAATTCACGCATTTCCATTTCAACCAATTCCAACATCTCTTCGTCGTCAACCAGGTCCACTTTATTCATGAAAACAACCAGTCGGGGAACGTTTACCTGTCGTGCCAAAAGAATGTGTTCACGTGTCTGGGGCATCGGACCGTCTGTCGCGGCAACGACAATGATGGCACCGTCCATCTGTGCAGCACCGGTAACCATGTTCTTCACATAGTCAGCGTGTCCCGGACAGTCAACGTGCGCATAGTGACGTTTTTCAGTTTCGTATTCAACGTGTGCAGTATTGATGGTAATACCTCTTTCCTTTTCTTCGGGAGCATTGTCGATAGAGTCGAAGGAACGAACTTCCGAGAATCCTTTTTTTGCCAAAACGGTGGTAATAGCAGCTGTTAAAGTTGTCTTACCGTGGTCAACGTGACCGATTGTACCGACGTTCACGTGCGGCTTCGTCCGGTTAAAATGTTCTTTTGCCATAAAATGTCCTATTAATTAGTGTAAATAAAATATTGTATTTCTTTCTCTATTGTTTGTAAACAGTATAACTCAAGACACAGGGCAGATCGCCTTAGTCTTGATGTAACGTCGATCTATTTGATGTTGAGCCGATGGCGGGAGTTGAACCCGCGACCTCTTCCTTACCAAGGAAGTGCTCTACCACTGAGCTACATAGGCAAAAAGAGCAGAAGGCGGATGTCCTTTCAGGCCTATTCTGCAGGCCTGTGCAGCTCTGTATTCTCATTATCAGAGCGGAAGACGGGACTCAAACCCGCGACCCTCAGCTTGGAAGGCTAATGCTCTATCGACTGAGCTACTTCCGCGGAAATTGATTTGATGATTTACCGATGTGGTGATTTGTTGATTCAATCAACTCATCATCTAATGATCACATCAACACATCAAACCTGGTGGGCAGTGATGGATTCGAACCACCGAAGGCTAAGCCAGCTGAGTTACAGTCAGCCCCATTTGGCCACTCTGGTAACTGCCCCTGAAAATCGGAGCCTCTTGTCGGATTCGAACCAACGACCCCGAGATTACAAATCACGTGCTCTGGCCAACTGAGCTAAAGAGGCTTATATTCTTGAAATTAACCGTTCCCCTCCAAAAATTAAGAGAGAAACGGTCGCAAAGGTAGTGATATTTTTGTTGATGCCAAAACATTTCAGGGAAATTTTGGCTTCATCTTTCCTTTTTTTCCTTGGTTTTAAAGATTTGCTTTTCCAATGCCACTGCGCACAGGTCAATGGCTTCCTCAAATGAATCGGCGGTTTTACTGGCAAAGGCCTCTTTGTGGCGGAGGTTTAATTTTACAGCAGCCTCTTTATTGTTGGCTGTCTCCGGTTTGATCACTTTTAGTATTACTTCCGCCAGCATGATATCGTCAGAAAAACGATCCAGTTTCTTCATTTTTTTCTCCACGAACGCTTTCAGTTGATCCGTTGCGTCAAAATTTACAGATTGAATTGTCAGTTCCATACTATACCTCCTTCATTTTTTTGCTCTTGGGTGAGCGTTATCATAAGCTTTTTTCAGTTCTTCAAAAGTCACATGGGTGTATACTTCTGTAGATGCCAGGCTGGAGTGTCCCAAAAGTTCCTTTACCGCATTTATTTCAGCTCCGTTGTTCAGCATTTCGGTGGCGAAAGAGTGGCGCAGCACGTGCGGGCTTTTTTTGGACAGGGTGGAAATGCTGTTAAGATGGTCGTGAACGATATTATAAACGAGTTTAGGGTACAATGGGTCTCCATCTTCCTTAACAAACAGAAATGGTGATTTGTTCTCTATTTCCGCGTCTCTTGCCGCCATGTATTTTTTTATTTTTTCTCCCGTATCATCGGAGAAGGGGATGATGCGTTGTTTGTTCCTCTTACCTGTAACACGAAGGGTGGAGGAGCCGAAGTCGATGTCGGTGTCCCTGAGAGCGATCAGCTCTGCCCGGCGCATTCCGGTTAGATAGAGCAGATCAATGAGAAACCGGTCGCGAAGCCCCCGGAAATCGTCGCTATATTGCAGCGCATCATCGAGAACCAGCGTCATTTCTCTGTCATTCACAAATGTAGGGAGCCTTTTTGCTGCTTTCGGCCCCGAGACTGCTTCAGCCGGATTTTGCAGGATGATCCCGTTTTTTTTCAGGTAACGGAAGAATGATTTCACGGCACTCAGTTTTCTGTTTACAGACCGTGCTTTCAGCCGCTGTTCCATCAACCGGCTGATCCAGATGCGGATGAGGTCGCTGTCGATGCTTGCGGGATGGAATGCGCCGAGCTCCCCGATGATGAATTCCTCGAATTGCGTCAGGTCTGTGAAATAAGAAATCTCCGTTTGAGAGGAATAGTTCTTCTCATAACGGAGATAACTGATAAATTTTTCTTTCCACATATTGCAGCATCCAATCAATGATGGTGCTACGAAGATAAGAAAAAACTTTGCAAAAGCGAAATTTAATTTGATGGCTCAGTTAATTTCTACGCCCGGCAGAATCAAATCAAAGTTTTTGCTTCTGCTTTCGCTGAACGAAATTATTCGATTTCATCAGATAATTTCTGCGCTCGGCATACCAAAAATCTGTTTTGTGTATGCACTCACTTAACGAAATTACTCTTCGTTTTCGTGTAGTTGCTGCACATAGATGGCGTGCTGTTTTTTCTTGCGTTTCTCAATCGATGGCTTGATGAATGCCTGACGGCTGCGCAGTTCCTTTACAACGCCTGTCTTTTCGTATTTGCGTTTGAATTTTTTCAAGGCTCTTTCAATATTTTCGCCTTCTTTTAATTGTACTACTATCATTGTTTCAATTATTAATTTTTTTTCTGTCGATTTGTTATTGCATGGAGAGATGTCCGTTTTAGCAGGCTGTCAGCTATCGTTTTTAACTTTCAGCTATAATTTTCGTCTTCGATCTCACCTTTTTTGAAGAAGTCAACAACCGGAGCCAGCCGTTTCACCGAATGGATTGCGATATGCTATTTTGGCATACAGCTGTGAACATAACGGCAGGATGTATTCCGTCTGTTGTTCCGGTTCCGGAAATGTGAGTGTCAGTTGTATAATTTCTCTTCTTTTTCCTGAGTGTTGCAATAACCTCCCTTCTGTTTGGGTTGCAAAGGTAGGAATAAAGTTTGAAAAACCAAGAGGTAGTCTTAATTTTTCCAGGTTAATATTGAAAGTAATCGGTTCCGTTGTAGGATGAGTACTTCGCTGACATTCAGAGCGGGAGGCCTGATTCTGTCATACCTGCAAATCCTGAAGGATGCCCGTGCTTTGGGTAGCATTATATTCCTCCTTCAGCCGGGAGATTACCTGTTTAACGCTGCGTAACTTATCCGACAGGTAAGCGTTTGCTCCCGCAAAAGCATATCCTTTGTTCATCCTGCCCCTGGAAGCATTGTACAACGCTTTCATGATGCAGTATGGACTTTTTGTGTAGTCGCAGGTTTTAATACATTTGTAGGGACAGGTGATGGGCCTCTCGTTGCCCTTGTTCATTTTTTCCAGGAAATCACTCTTAAAGGCGCGCCCCGGCATCCCTACCGGACTCTGGATGATCATTAAATCGGACCGGGATGACTTGAGGTAGATCTGTTTGAACTCTTCCGATGCATCACATTCATGCGTGGGAACGAAAATACTTCCCATTTGCACGCCCGATGCACCCAGTTGTATAAAGCGATGGATGTCTTCTCCAGTGGTAATTCCACCTGCGGCAATCAAAGGGATAGATTTAACATCCCTGTATCCGGAAGCCACCTCCAGAACCTCCGGGATCAGTTTCTCAAGTGCATAGTTCTCATCTTCAATCTGTTCCCTCTTGAAGCCCAGATGGCCTCCTGCCTTGGGGCCTTCCACCACGATGGCATCGGGGAGATAGTTGTAATTGGCCAGCCATTTTTCGCAGATGATCCTGGCAGCCCGGGCCGAAGAGACAATGGGGACGAGCTTGGTCCTGCTGTTGCTTGTCAGGTAAGAGGGCAGGTCCAGCGGCAGTCCCGCACCGGCAAAGATGAAATCGGCCTTCTCGGCGATAGAGGTACGCACCATATCGGCAAAATTCGACAAGGCAACCATGATGTTGACCCCGATATTTCCCCGTGTTGTCTCCCGTGCCTTGCGGATTTCCTCTTTCAACCCCCAAATGCAGTCCTTCAGATAATCGCGCGGTGTTTGCCGGTATAAAAGGCCTAATCCCGCGCTTGAGATAACTCCGACGCCACCCTCGTTGGCCACCGCCGAGGCCAGCCCCGACAATGAAATGCCCACACCCATGCCGCCCTGGATAAAAGGGAGCTTGATCTCCTTCTCCCCGATGAAAAATGATTGAATCATCTGTTTGATAATGTGTCAAAAGAATGGCGTGCCACACATTTTCGACCTGTGATTTACTTAGAAAGCCGATGATGATGTCGATTCAGACGATGGGAATTGTTGCCCGCAGGGGCATGGCAAAGCATTGCTGATAGATGTCAAAATAGACCAAATGCTACAACAAACAAAATTACACTAATTTGCACAATTATCACCTTTTTATCCGTTAATTCCTGATCATAAATAGTTAAAGTGGCATAAATGAAGAAAGCCGTCTCCATGGGGGACGGCTTTCACAAAACAGGGTCTCTCTGTTTCTTTACTTTACTTCCTCGAAATCCACGTCGGTGACATCATCTGCCGATTGACGGTTGTCCTCAGAAGAATGTGAGGCTCCATCAGCACCCGGCTGTGCACCCGCCTGTGCATTGGTGGCGTTGTACATGTCCTGTGATGCGGCCTGGAAGGCGGTGTTCAGCTCGTTGGTGGCAGCATCGATACCCTCCAGATTTTGTGCCTTGTGGGCCTCTTTCAGTTTATTGAGTGCAGCCTCTATCGGTGCCTTTTTGTCGGCAGGGATCTTGTCGCCCAGGTCTTTCAGCTGCTTTTCAGTCTGGAAGATGGTTGAGTCGGCGTGGTTCAGCTTGTCGATGCGCTCTTTCTCCAGCTTGTCGGCTTCGGCATTAGCAGCAGCTTCCTCTTTCATGCGTTTGATCTCGTCGTCGCTCAGGCCGGAGGATGCTTCAATACGGATCTTCTGTTCCTTGCTTGTGGCCTTATCTTTTGCAGAGACATTCAGGATACCGTTGGCATCGATATCGAAGGTTACTTCAATCTGGGGGATACCCCGCGGAGAGGGTGGTATCCCATCGAGGTTGAAGACACCGATCTGTTTGTTGTCGCGTGCCATGGCACGTTCGCCCTGGAGCACGTTGATTTGCACGGAAGGCTGGTTGTCGCTGGCGGTGGAGAATGTTTCACTCTTCCGGGTAGGGATGGTGGTGTTGGCATCGATCAGTTTAGTCATCACACCACCCAATGTTTCTATACCAAGAGAGAGCGGTGTCACATCGAGCAACAGCACATCTTTCACTTCACCCGTTAATACGGCTCCCTGGATAGCTGCGCCAATGGCTACCACTTCGTCGGGGTTGACACCCTTGTGGGGTTTTTTGCCGAAAAGCTTTTCTACCAGGTCCTGTACGACAGGGATACGTGTGGAGCCACCCACCAGGATCACTTCATCGATGTCTGAATTGGACATACCGGCATCTTTCATGGCTGTTTGGCACGGAGCCACGCACTTCTGCAACAGATCATCGATCAGCTGTTCGAATTTAGAACGGGTAAGCGTTTTCACCAGGTGCTTGGGTATACCGTTTACCGGCATGATGTAAGGCAGGTTTATTTCGGTGGAGGAGGCACTGGAGAGTTCAATTTTCGCTTTCTCCGCAGCCTCTTTCAGACGCTGGAGCGCCATAGGATCCTTGCGGAGGTCTATACCCTCCTCGTTCAAGAACTCATTTGCCAGCCAGTCGATGATGCGGTGGTCGAAGTCGTCACCCCCGAGGTGCGTATTCCCGTTGGTGGATTTTACCTCGAATACACCATCACCCAATTCCAGAATCGATATGTCGAAGGTCCCTCCACCCAGGTCGAAGACGGCTATTTTTGAGTCTTTGTTCTGTTTGTCCAGTCCGTAGGCCAGTGCGGCGGCTGTGGGCTCGTTGACGATACGACGTACAGTCAGCCCGGCGATTTCTCCCGCCTCTTTGGTCGCCTGGCGCTGCGCATCACTGAAATAAGCCGGTACGGTAATCACCGCCTCCTTCACTTCCTGTCCGAGGTGGTCTTCAGCTGTTTTCTTCATCTTCTGCAACACGATGGCCGATATTTCCTGTGGTGAATAGAGATGTCCGTTGATTTCCACACGCGGTGTGTTATTGTCACCACGAACCACTTTATAGGGTACACGACCGATCTCTTTTTGCACCCGGTCGAAGGTTTCTCCCATAAAAGTCTTAATCGAGGAGACAGTATTATGGGGGTTGGTGATGGCCTGTCGTTTGGCCGGATCGCCTACCTTTCGTTCGCCGTTATCCATAAATGCCACCACCGAAGGGGTAGTGCGTTTGCCTTCATTATTGGGGATTACAACGGGTTCGTTGCCTTCCATGACGGATACGCACGAGTTGGTTGTTCCCAGGTCTATTCCGATTATTTTTCCCATAGTTGTTATGTTGTTTATTTGATCTGTTTCTGTCTTTTTTGTCTGTCTGAGTGAACCGCTGTCTGTCATAGTCCGACAGAAGTATTAAGCACACACACAAATTCTTTTTCAAATCCTGTGCCAAAATTTTCCTGTTATGGCCATTCTGCCAATATGTCGGATTGAATCCGTTCAATAATCATATTTTATGCTTCCGATGCAACATTTTCGGAAGATTTTACTATCTTTGGAGGAGTAGTGAAAACGGTATTGTGGCATCGTCTCATTCCGTTTTTCATGCCAGCGGAGTTTCAATCAACCAAGCCAAGTAGATTATGTACACACAACAAGATCTGGAATTACTGAGGGAAAAAGGTATTTCCCCGGAACAAATCGAGACGCAACTGAATTATTTCAGCACCGGATTTCCTTTTTTGACCATTGTATCGGCCGCTTCCGTGGAAAAAGGAATCATAAGGATGAATAAGGAAGAGGAGACAACCTATCTGAAAGCCTGGCAGGATTATCTGAACAGCGGCCAGAAGATTACCAAGTTTGTTCCGGCATCCGGTGCTGCCAGCCGTATGTTCAAAGATCTGTATGCATTCCTTGATGCGGATTATGAGCTGCCATCCACCTCATTTGAAAAAACTTTCTTTAATCAGATACAGCAGTTTGCCTTCTTTGTATTACTGGATGAGACCTGTAAAGAGATGTACGGTAAAGGTGCCGTTGCCTTGTGCGAGGAAGACAGATATAAAGAGGTGGCAGCTGCATTGCTTTACCACGATGGGCTGGATTATGGCAATCTGCCCAAGGGGTTGCTTCTTTTCCACTCCTATCCCGAAGGCAACCGCACACCCGTGGGTGAACATCTGACGGAGGGAACGCTCTATGCCAAAACAGCAGAAAACAGGGTAGATGTTCACTTCACCGTATCGGAGGAACACAAGGAGTTGTTCGAGCTGCTGGTGGCTGCCCGGAAGCTGAATTACCAGTTTAAGCTCGGAGTCACCTTTTCCGTCTCGTACAGTATCCAAAAACCATCTACCGACACCATTGCGGTGGATATGAACAATGAGCCGTTCCGGGAGGATGACGGTACGCTGCTGTTCCGTCCGGGAGGTCACGGTGCCCTGATAGAAAACCTGAACGACATCGATTCGGATGTGATCTTTATCAAAAATATCGACAATGTTGTCCCCGACAGGTTAAAAGATCAGGAAGCCCATTACAAAAGATTGCTGGGAGGTATCCTGGTCACCCTGCAGCAACGGGCCCATACCTACCTGCAGCGGCTGGAGTCCGGTGAGGCTGATCCGGATGAACTGGATGAAATGCTGGCTTTTACCGAAAAGGAACTGACGATAACCCATAACCAGAAGTTTGACACGGATGAAGCACTGAAGGATTATCTGAAGAGGAAGCTCGACCGACCCTTCCGGGTTTGCGGGATGGTGAAAAATGCGGGAGAACCGGGAGGAGGGCCCTTTCTTGCGGTTAACCCCGACGGAACGGTATCGCTCCAGATTATGGAGAGCTCACAGATCAACAGGCATGATGCCAAAGCCGTGGAAGCGTTTAAAAACGGGTCTCATTTTAATCCTGTTGACGTGGCATGCGGAGTGAAAAGATATCAGGGAGATAAGTTTGATCTCACAAAATTTGTGGATACGAACACCGGATTTATTTCGCACAAATCGAAAGACGGCAGGGAGCTGAAAGCGCTCGAGTTGCCGGGATTATGGAACGGAGCGATGAGCGACTGGAACACTATTTTTGTAGAGGTGCCCATCTCCACATTCAATCCCGTGAAGACAGTGAATGATCTGCTGAGGCCCGAGCACCAGTAAGTTGAGGATAGGTATTCACTCTTCCCGTTCATACCGGGGGAAGGGAAGTGTGGCACTCCCGCACATACTATTTCCCCGAAAAATCCGTTTACAATCAAAAACGGAACACTGTTGAAACCACTTGATGACATTGACCAGACTATTGTTGTGACCGGTAAGGTACGCAAAGTGAACCTGCGCCCTTTGGCAGGACTCATCCCCTGTCTTTTGACCCTTCTTGGACTTTTCCTTTTTTCCTGCAGGCAGGGTTCATTGCGTGACGCCAGGGCACAATATCTGCGTGGGGAGTATTATGCAGCAAGCAGAACCTATCAGGCTCTCTACAAGGAAACGCCCCGGGAACAGCAACCCTTACGCGGCGTCATATCGTATGAAATGGCGGAGAATTACCGAAGGCTCAATCAATCCTCACGTGCCCTGACAGCCTATGATAACGCCATTCGCTTTGGGTATCCCGATACGGTGATGCATCTTCATTATGCACAGATGCTTCACAGGGAGGGGAAATACACGCAGGCAGCAGATGCCTACCGCTATTTTTTGAGATTCAAACCCGGTCATCCCCTGGCATTAAACGGCCTTCGCGGTACTGAGCTGGCTTTGCAGTGGCGCGATAAAAGCTCACGTTACGTGGTGAGGCGAATGGAGCTCTTCCACTCCGGCCGCAGTGAATTCAGCCCGATACTGGCACAGGACGATGAACTGCTCTATTTCACCTCTTCCGGAAACGAGGCGACGGGAGAGTCAGAGAGTGCGGTGACCGGCATGAAATACAACGATCTGTTTCTCTCCGCCAAAAACAGCCGGGGTGAATGGCAAAAACCGAAACGCATCGAGTCGGAGATAAATACGGAATTTGACGAGGGCACTTCTTCCATCTCTCCGGACGGTGAAAGGATGTATTACACCTACAGTGCTATGGACCCCACACATCCCACAAGCACCAGAATTTATTTCTCCCGGAGAATCAATGCTGCCTGGAGAACCGGGCAACCTCTGCATATCGCCGGGGGTGATTCGTTGTCTGTTTTTGCCCATCCTTCCGTTTCATCTTCGGGCCGTTATCTATGCTTCGTCTCTGATATGCCGGGTGGCTATGGGGGAAAAGATATCTGGAGAGGACTGATCATTTCCGCCGGTGAGGTAGTCTCCGTGGAGAACTTCGGACCCGAAATCAATACTGCCGGAGACGAATTGTTTCCCTGTATGCTGAACGATACAATACTCTGCTTTTCTTCAGACGGACATCCGGGAATGGGAGGGCTCGATTTGTTCATGGCCACGAAACAGCCTGATGCCGACAGATGGCAGGTAGCGAATCTACAGCCGCCACTCAACTCGCCGGGTGATGATTTCGGGATCACCTTCGAAAAGGGAGTAAAAAGTGGCTTTTTCAGTTCCAACCGGAACGATACCCGGGGATACGATCATATCTATTCATTTGAATATAAGGATGAGACTATGACCGTTGAGGGTTTTGCCATGGATCAGGATAACCGGTTAATCGCCGGCGCCATTATCTCTGTCGTTGGCAGTAACGGCATCCGGCATCGGTTTGTCACCGATCAGCAGGGTGTCTATCGTTTCACAGGGGAGAGAGGTGTGGACTATCTGCTGATGGCCAGTGCCGAAGGTTTTCTCAACCAAAAGCAGTCGCTCCGGACCGGTAATCCGAAAAAAGATACCGTTTATTATGTGGACTTTGAGATGATTCCTTATGATGTTCCGGTGACCCTGCAAAATATATTTTACGATTTCGACAGGGCAACGCTTCGTCCCGAATCGAAAGAGGGGTTAGACCGGCTTATCTCGCTGTTGAACGAACATCCGGAGATTTCCATTGAGCTTGCGGCTCATACCGATCGCAGGGGAACGGACGACTACAACAGGGCTCTCTCCTTGCGCCGGGCCCAATCGGTTGTTAATTATCTGACAGCGAACGGTATCGATCAGAAAAGGCTCTCCACGGCTGGTTATGGTAAAACACATCCAGTCACCGTGGGTAAAGAGACCGCGGCCTCACACGCTTTTCTGAAAGAAGGTGATATCCTTTCGGAAGAATTCATCGGGCAACTCACTCCCGAACAACAGGAGGTTGCCGATCAGATCAACCGCCGCACCGAGTTCCGGGTGCCTGGGCCTGCATTCCACAAACCATGAGCGTGGTATTGACGGCATCCTGGGCGCAATCACCCTGTTGCAGTGAATGACATTCTTTAATCCCTGAAATAGATTGTCCGAAATTATGTGTATTTTTGCCCGTCGAAGCCACTGTTATATGGTGGCGATAAAACGACAATGGAATAGCGGGATGAGGATGATGCTCCGATATATATGCTTAGGGCTGATGTGTACCACGGGACACCTCTCTCTCTCTGCCCAGGAGCTCAACGCTACCGTAAAGGTGAACAGTGCGGCCATTCAGGGTACCAGCAGGGAGGTGTTTCTTTCGCTCGAGGAGTCATTGCGCACCTTGATCAACGGACGCCGATGGTGTGATGACGACCACCAGGGCATTGAACGAATCAACTGCTCCTTTACGCTGGTAATCACTGAAGCAGTCTCCGCCGGTTCCTTTCGCGGGGAACTCTACGTGCAGTCGCGCCGTTTCGTGCACAATAACGGGCCGTTGTCACCTATGCTTCATTTGCGGGACAGAGCGTTTGATTTTGATTATAGCGAATACCAGCCTCTGACGTTCGACCCCAACGACAGGAAGGAGAGCCTGAGTACAACCATCGCTTTTTATGCCTATCTTATTCTCGGACTGGAATATGATTCCAGAACCCCATTGGGCGGAACAGCCTGTTTTCGCCAGATGCAGCAAATAGCTGCCGGCATGCAGTCCTCCGGCCACAGAGGCTGGGATCAGTACGGGAGTGAACGGAATCGTTCAGCCATAGCCGCAGCCTTCAACGATGGCTCATTGGTGAACTACCGGCAAATGTGGTACGATTACCATACCCGTGGATTGGATCAACTGACAGAAAATGCCGACGAAGGGCGGGAAAAAGTACAGTTATCCCTGCCGGTTGTTGCATCGCTGTTTGATGAACGGCCCTCTTCTGTATTGATCCTGCTGTTCGGAGATGCGAAACTGGGAGAACTGGTAAGTCTGTTTTCGAATGCCGGTGTGCAGGAGAAAAGAGAGGTCTATACCGTGCTTCGTAAGGTGTATCCTGCACGTAGCAAGGAACTTGAAAAACTGAGATAAAAGAATATATGCTGAAGTCGCTGTCTATTCAAAATTACGCGCTGATCGATTCGCTTCATATAACGTTCGATACAGGCTTTACTGTGATAACAGGTGAAACGGGTGCAGGAAAATCCATTATTCTGGGTGCCCTTTCTCTTATTCTGGGTCAGCGCGCTGATGTCCGCCATATCAAGCAGGATGAGACGAAGTGCGTCATAGAGGGCGTTTTTGATATATCAAACTATAACCTGAAGCCATTCTTCGAAGAACTCGACTGGATGTACGACGGGGAGGAGTGTATCCTTCGCCGTGAGATATGGGCGACCGGCAAATCAAGGGCTTTTGTCAACGACTCTCCGGTTTATCTGAACGATCTGAAAGGGTTGGGCGACAGGCTGATCGATATCCATTCCCAGCATCAGAATCTCTCGCTGAATGACAATCTGTTCCAGCTGAATGTCGTTGATCTGCTTGCCCGCACGGCCGATGAGCGCATGGAATATGCCAAAGCGTTCACGGAATACCGGACATCCGAAAAAATGCTGAACGATTTGCGGGGACAGTCCCGGAAAAACAAGGAGGAGGAAGACTATCTCCGGTTTCAGTATGCCACGCTGACGGAAGCGGCTTTGCAGACCGGGGAACAGGAGCAACTCGAGACGGAACTGGAGGCGCTCACACATGCGGAAGAGATCAAATCGGGACTTTTCTCGGCCACATCGCTCTTGTCGGGCGATGAGCATAGCGCGGAATCCCTGTTGCGGTCGGCAAAAGACATCCTGCAGCAAGTACAGCGAGTATTCCCAAAAGTGGGCGAGCTGGTTGCAAGGGTAGAGTCGGCTTATATCGAAGTAAAAGATGTGCGGGAGGAAGCCTCGCGTTACTTCGGGGAGGTGGAGCTCGACCCAGCGCGTCAGCAGTTGCTGGAAGAGCGCCTGAGTATCATTTACGATCTGCAGAGGAAGCATTCTGTCACAACCGTGGAGGATCTGATCGCGTTGAGGGTTGATATGGCGAAGAAGCTGGAGAATATCGATTCTCTGGATGAACAACTGGCTGTCCTGGAAAAAGAGAGTGAAGAAAAACGGGCAGTCATGCTGGTAAAAGCCGGTGTGTTAAGCCGTAAACGCCAGGACGCCGTGCCTGTCATTGAAAAAGGGCTCATGGAGAAACTTGCTTATCTGAGGATGCCTAATACCCGCTTCCGCTGCGAGTTTACGACACGCAATCATCCTGACGCCACAGGGATTGACAATGTGGAGTTTCTTTTCTCAGCCAATAGAAACACAGCACTGCAACCTGTCTCACAGATTGCCTCCGGAGGAGAGATCTCGCGACTGATGCTCTGCATCAAAGCGATGATTGCAGGGGCTATTGCCCTGCCGACCATTATCTTCGATGAGATTGATACCGGCACATCGGGCGAAGTAGCCGACAGGGTGGGTTTCATCATGGAGGAGATGAGCCGGCAGATGCAGGTGATAGGAATCACGCATTTACCACAGATAGCCTCCAAGGGGCTTACGCATTTTGTGGTTTACAAAGAGGAGATGAACGAGAGGGTCACCACACAAATAAAAGAGCTGACACCCGGTGAAAGGGTGAACGAGATCGCCCGGATGCTGAGTGGTGCTGAGATATCGGTACAGGCGGTAGAGAATGCAAGGGTGATGCTGGGACAATAAGAATGAATGATGTAAAACCGGTGGTGCAACTGAATCGTCAGAATGCAGGCCATAAGCTGAACTATACATGAAAGAGAAAGAGATGATTTTCGGCATCCGTGCCGTGATTGAAGCGGTGGAAGCCGGAAAGGATATTGATAAAGTGCTTGTCAAGCGCGAGCTGTCGGGTGAGTTGTTTCTGGAGCTGCAACAGTTGCTCCGCACCTGCGAGATTCCCATGCAAAGAGTACCGGTGGAACGTATAGACCGCATCACCCTTAAGAATCATCAGGGTGTGATTGCCTTTACGTCGGCTGTTACCTACCAGAAGCTGGAGGATATAGTCCCGATGCTGTATGAGGAGGGGAAGACTCCTTTTATACTTGTGCTGGACGGATTGACCGATGTGCGCAATTTTGGCGCCATAGCCCGTACCTGTGAAGTTGCCGGTGTGCATGCGATAGTGATACCCTCACGAGGGAGCGTCACCGTGAATGCTGACGCTATCAAGACATCTGCCGGGGCACTGCACACCATACCGGTATGCCGCGAACAAAACCTGAAAGAGGCAATCGTCTTCCTTCAAAATAGCGGGATCAAGGTTGTGGCAGCGACGGAGAAGGCCGCCGGTTTTTATACTGAATCGGATTTTACCGTGCCGGTAGCCATCCTGATGGGGGCAGAGGACCTGGGTGTGGCAGCCGAGAACCTACGCGTGAGCGATGAGCTGGTGAAAATCCCGCAATTCGGGACCATCCAGTCCCTCAACGTCTCCGTTGCGGCAGGGGTAATCATTTATGAAGTTGTTCGCCAGCGAAAATGAGATGATTTGGGAGTATAGAGTTAAAAATTAAGAGCTTGCAACATACAGCTGATAGCCTATAACTGACCGCTGACCGCTCAAACAAATAATAATATCAACAATGGAAAAGAAAACAATTGCAACAAACAATGCCCCCGCAGCCATAGGTCCATACAGCCAGGCGATTGAGGCAAACGGGATGCTCTTTTTATCGGGAATGTTGCCTATTGATCCTGCAACAGGGGAGATAGTCCCCGGGGGAATCACGGAACAGACAAACCAGATCTTTGCCAATATCAGGGCAGTACTGGCCGCTGCGGATGCCGGAATGGGCCATATTGTGAAAACGACCGTGTTTCTGGAGGATATGTCTCATTTTGGCGGGATGAACGAAGTATATGGTGCCCAGTTCACGGGGACCTTCCCGGCCCGTTCTGCGTTTGCGGTGAAATCACTTCCCAAAAATGCATTGGTGGAAATAGAGGTGATTGCCGTGAAGCAAACCGTATGAAAACACTGGGAAATATTATCTGGGTTGTCTTTGGAGGCGTGTTTATCGCCATCGAATATGTGCTGGCGAGTGTTGTCATGATGATTTCCATTATCGGTATACCCTTCGGTATCCAGTCGTTGAAGCTGGCAGAGGTGGCACTGTGGCCTTTTGGCAAGAGGATTGTACACGAAGAGTCCTCCTCGGGCTGTCTGTCTGCCCTGATGAATGTGATCTGGTTCTTTGTAGGGGGACTTCCTATCGTTTTGACGCACCTGTTGTTCGGCCTGCTTTTTTACATCACTATTATCGGGATCCCCTTCGGAAGCCAACATTTTAAGCTGATGAAGCTGGCATTCACCCCTTTCGGCAAAGAGGTGATAAACAACGGTTCGTAAAGGTTGTCTGTATTACTCGTACACGGCTGGCAGATCTTCCTCTTCATCATCTGCAGGAGGTTCCTTTTTCACGATAAAAGCACTGATTTCCCATAATGCGTAGAGTGGGATAGTCACTACAAACAGGGAGAAAGGGTCACCCGACGGAGTGATGAAGGCAGCCAGTAAAAGTGAACCCACCACGGCATGACGGCGGTATTTTTTGAAGAAAGGCCGGTAGATCAACCCGAAACTCGAGAGCAGCCAGAATACCAGCGGTAATTCGAATACCAGCCCCATGATCAGAATCAGTGTGTAGAAGTTACTCATGTAAGAGTCGAGTGAGATCATATTCTCGATGGAGTCACTCAACTCAAAGGTGATAAGGAAACGGAAGATCAGAGGGAACACAATAAAGTAACCCACCAGGCAGCCAATCACAAACATGAAACCTCCAAAACCGAAGGCCAATTTTACCCCCCTGGCTTCATTCTCATAGAGTGCAGGGCTTACAAATCTCCATAGTTCGTATAAAATATAAGGTATGGTACAAAGTACACCAAAGGCGAAAGAGGTAGTGATGTAAGTCATAAACTGCGTCGTCATATTGATGTTGAGCATCTCCACTTCAAATGCTTCCGCAGAAAAATCAGGTAGAAAAGGGATGTATTCACCGGCTTTCTCCAGTAATCGGTAGGTGATGAAGTCCGATGAACGGGCAGCAAGAATAATCGAATCAAAGATCAGGGGAACCAGTATAAAACCCACAATGGAGAAAACAATAACAGCAATGATCGTACGAATCAGCGTCCACCGGAATTCCTCCAGATGATCCCAAAAGGACATTTCTTTCTCTACCATGTAAATCCTGATCTATAGAAGATTGTAATTCCCGAAGACAATCTGAGGAGAACAGGTTGTATCCGAGAATGCGTGCGTTGTTAAGTAAGATAAAAGTATATCTCTGAAGGAGGGTATCAGTTCGTTACTTGTTGTCGGTGGTTGAATTTTGATCTGTCGGGCTGGACTTAATGTCTTCTTCGATGTCGTGCAATCCTCTCTTGAAGCTGTTGATGCCTTTGCCCAGGCCTTTCATGAATTCAGGGATTTTTCTTCCTCCGAAGAGAATAAGCACTACCAAAACAATGATAGGTATTTCCCAGCCGTTTAAGTTAATAAGAAGTGGATTCATAGAAATTGTTTATTTGATTGTTTATACTCTCTTTCTGCTATAAGATACAAATGTAGGATTAATTTGTGAAAGTAACCAAGAATTTTAAGATAAAGTTTGAAAAAACCAGTCACCAAAAATCAGGCTGAGCCAGATTACCGGATGAGCAAATCCATGTATATGGGAAGATGGTCACTGAATCCTCCGTTATAGCGCGGACCCAGATGGGTCCGGAATGGTTTGAATCCGAAATAGCGGGTATCCTCTTCCAAGAGAAACGCCGCATCGAAAATCATCGCCTGCTGATCTTTGACCTGAACCGTGTTTTCTTTCATCAGCAGTCTCCCGTTTACGATGAACTGATCCAGCACTTCCCACCTGCCCTGGTATTTGTATGTTCCCTTTCCATTCTCCTTGACTGTGTTGCTGAACAGGTTATACAGCGCATCCTGGTGTAGGTTATCCGGGATGCTTCCCGCTTTCAGTATCCGGGAGAGGCTCTGATCGCCGGGATGGTCGTTGAAATCACCCATGATGACTATATGGGGTTTATCCCGCAGGGAGAGCAGACTGTCAGTCTTACCCCGTAAGAGAGCGGCAGCCGTAATTCGTGCCGGTTCCGACACCCGTTGACCTTCGCTGCGGGAGGGGAAATGGCAGATAAACAGGTCGAGGGTATCGCCGCTGATGATTTCACCCACGGCATGCAGGATGTTACGGGTCGGCTTGTCATCCCTGTTGCCGAATCTGATCTCGTATTCCCTGGAATCCAGCAGTTTGAATTGATGTCGCTGGTAGAGCAGTGCGACGTCGATTCCTCGCTCATCGGGTGAACAGCTGACGATGTAAGCGTAGTCCTGTGCACGCAAAGGGGAGCGTCTGGTGAGATCGTAGATGACGCTGTCGTTCTCCACCTCACACAGGCCAACTACTGCCGGTGATCGCATACCGCCGGCAGCAGTAATCACGCGGGTGACGTTGCGCAGTTTTTCCCGGTATTTCCATGAGGTCCAATGCATGAATCCTTCAGGCAGGAAATCATTGTCGTTTTTCAGTGAATCATCTTTCGTGTCGAACAGGTTCTCGACGTTGTAGAACATCACGCGGATATCGTTCTGTGAGAGAACGACCGTGATGTGGATCACCACTAAAAAGGAAAGCAGCATTAAACGGTGCATGGCTCTCAATCCTTCAGGGGGAGGAGAGGCTGCTTTGGGCAACCCCTCCCCAGGGTAATGCAGGAAACGATTCCTCCTTCTTTTGGCTCTACCGGGAGGTCATTCTGCGGTGTCGGACGTTACTGCCGGAACAGCTTCCAGGATTCTAACCAGAAAATCCCAGAATTTACCCACCGACGATATTTTCATTTTCTCGTCCGGAGAATGCACGTCTGTCATATCCGGTCCGATGGAAATCATATCGAGACGGGGATATTTCTCCAGGAAAAGACCACATTCCAGTCCCGCGTGAATGGCTTTAATCCCGGCATTTTTATTGTACAATGTTTTGTATTCTCTTTTCGCCAGATCCAGGATGGCTGAATCTGGGTTGGGCTTCCATCCCGGGTAACCGTCATTATGTATGATGGCAGCTCCTGCCAGCTCGAATACCGATGATACCATATTCACCACATACTCCTTCTGCGATTCCACTGAACTGCGCTGGCTGGTACCTACCTCGATCTGATGGCCATTGATCATCTTCACGGATGCCAGATTGGTAGAAGTTTCCACCAGTCCGGGGATATCGTTGCTCATACCGATGACACCGTGGGGACAGGCATACAGGGCAAGAATGAGTTTTTCAGCAGCTTTCTTATTGATGACTTTCGACGGGATCTGTACCGATTCAAGGTGGATGTCCAGGTTGGGTTCCCTGTCATGGTATTCTTCCTGCACTTTTGCCAGGAAAGTGTTTAATTTTACCCTGATATCCTCCTTGTACCTGTCTTTTACTCCCAGCACTGCATAAGCTTCACGGGGAATGGCGTTGTGGAGGTTTCCTCCTCCGATCTCAGACAATACCATGGCATATTTTTTCCGGGTAACGGAGTGCAGGAAGCGGGTAAGTATCTTATTGGCATTCGCCAATCCTTTATCGATATCGCTGCCGGAATGTCCGCCGCGCAGACCTTTCACTGCTATCCTAAACCAGAAATATTTCTTTGGGGCATCTTTCACCTTGTATTTGAAATAGGCTTTCGTCCCTTTGCCACCGGCACAACCAATGTAGATCTCACCTTCCTCCTCGGTATCCAGGTTGAGGAGGATATCACCGGTAAGGAACTCTTTTTCCAGCGAGTTTGCTCCCGTAAGGCCAGTCTCTTCATCCACCGTGAAAAGTGCTTCAATTTTTCCGTGGGCAATGTCATCGGCGGCCAGTACAGCCAGCTGTGCCGCAATTCCTATACCGTTATCGGCTCCCAGGGTGGTTCCGTTGGCTTTGACCCAGTCACCGTCGATCACGGTTTCGATGGGATCGTTATCGAAATCATGGGTGACATCTGCGTTTTTCTCACACACCATATCCACATGCGACTGCAGGATGACAGTGGGGATATCTTCTTTTCCCGGCGTTGCCGGTTTGGTGATGAGGATATTGCCTGCTTTATCCTGTTTTGCCTCCAGATTGTGTTGTGCGGCAAAGTCGAGCAGATAGGCAAGAATTCTTTCCTCTTTTTTCGATGGCCTGGGAATCTGTGTGATGTCATAGAAATAGCCCCATACGGCAGAAGGTTGTAGCTCTTTTATTGTCATAATATCTGTTTTAGCTGATTTTGTAGCCCATAAAAATACAAGAAAAAAAGAGACATAGCAAAAAATTTACTATCTTTAATGGGAAAAATTGCTGTTTAATTGGCTAATTAAAGTATCTTTGCGGCGTTAAAATTGCAATTATGGTTAAAATACTACTACTGGGTATCGTTATCCTGTTCATCGCCGTTTTGTTAATGGGGGTGCGTGTTTTTTTCACGAAAAAGGGTGAATTTGCGAGTATACATATTGGTGAATGTAAAGCATTGCAGGAGAGAGGTATTCACTGCGCCACATCGCAGGATGCAGAAATGAGCAGAAGAGAAAGTCCGATAGAAAAAATGTTGAAATCAGAAAATTTATAAATCTCTAAAAATGAAGAATTCTACATCTTATATCGTCAGCGTAGTGTTGACGGTTGCAATCATTATTCTTTACATCCTGCATTTTACTTCAAGGTCATCGGTGAACGGAGGCTCGGGCAAAGAACTTTCAGTTTTGCTGAATGACTCTTCCATTACCTTACCCATTGCGTATGTGAATGTGGATTCCCTTTTGACGAATTACAATTTCGCCAAAGACCTCAACGAATCCTTGTTAAGGAAGGAAGAGAGTACACGGGCAACATTGAATCAGAGACAGGGACAGATCAACTCGGCAGCGCAGGAGTTCGAACGTAAGATGCGTAATAACGCCTTTCTGAGTCAGGAAAGAGCGCAACAGGAACAGGAACGCATCCTGCAAATGAATCAGGAGTATCAGCAACTGGCTGAACGACTGACCCAGGAGTTTATGCTGGAACAGGAGAAGCTGAATATCCAGATGGAGGATACCATCAAAGCAAAAATGGAAGAATTTAACCAGGACAAGAACTACGAGATAATTTTCAGCAACAGAACAACGAGCACCATTCTGTTTGCCGATAAGAAATATGATATTACCAATGATGTAGTTGAGTTCCTGAACAGCAAATATGGACCTGCCACTGCTGCAGCTGCCGAAGTAAAGAAGTAACCCGCATCAATAAAAAACAAATGTAAGGTTCTTTGAAAAAAGAGCCTTATTTTTTACCCTGTACCCTGTCTCCCATGAAACATTGGAAAACCTATCTTGACAGACAGAATGCCGCATACACAAGCGTAGCACCCTCTTCCGCGTTTGACGCGGACATGGTCGTGGTGATACCCTGCTACAATGAACCCGGTCTTTTTGACACATTGCATAACCTGCGTACCCGTGCACGGCCTTCAGCGAAAGTGATGACGCTGGTCGTTATTAATTCGGGTGAACATTCGGATGAGACGAGCATAGTGCAAAACCGTGTTACCTATGAACAGGCCGTTTATTTCGCGGATAAGTACAATGAGCCGGGATTTCATTTCTTTCCGGTACTCTTCGAGGGATTACCTCGAAAGCATGCGGGTGTGGGCCTTGCACGGAAAATAGGGATGGATACGGCTGTGGCACATTTTCTTCACAATGAAAACTCCCCGGGGGTGATTGTTTCACTGGATGCCGATTGCACGGTATCGGATAATTTCCTGACTGCCATACATGATGCCTTTTTTCATGAATCCAGGCCGGATGTCACTGTTCATCATTTTCGCCATCGGGTGGAAAAGAATGATCCGGCACTTGAAAATGCGGTGAGACAATATGAAGCGTATATTCGCTATTTTCGGGATATGCTGAGACAGACGGGTTTTCCCTGGTATTACCATACCATTGGATCTGCCTTTGCGGTGACTGCCGACGCTTATGTGCGTGTGGGTGGTATGGGGCGTCAACAGGGTGGAGAAGACTTTTACTTCCTCCAAAAGGTGTTTGCCCTGGGTAAGGTGAAGGAGCTGAACGATGCCTGTGTCTATCCGCTGGCTCGTTTTTCCGATCGTATACCCTTTGGTACGGGGCCTGCATTGCAAAAAATCATGGAGGAACCCGACGGAACCCTGAAGGTTTATTCCCGGAAATCTTTCAGTGAACTGAAACGTTTGTTCGAAATAAAGAATTCCCTTTTCAAAAAAGAGAACAAGGATCTATTGACAGCGATGTCGCAACTGCATCCCTCCCTGGCCGAATTTCTTCTGCTGAATGGTTTCCCGGAAGATATGGCCGATTGCAACAAAAATAGTGCATCACTGGCCACCTTTCAAAAAAGATTTTTCCATCATTTCAATGCTTTCAGGATCATCAAATATCTCAATGCTGTTCACCCTGATCCTTTTCCGTATGAAAAGATAACCGGGATATCTGACAAGAGTTGAAATTTCTTTGTTTTTTTACCTCTTTTTTTGTAGTTTTGTGGTCAAAATGTAATAAAACACTTTCATTATTCTAAACCCGGCGATATGTTCTCTCTCAATGTAGTTGAAATAATCAGTGCCTTCCTGGTCTTGTTTGCCATCATTGATGTGACGGGGTCAGTACCTATTTTTCTGAATCTGAGAAGTCAGGACAAAACGATCCATCCCCAGAAGGCAGCATTCTATTCACTCATTATCATGGTCGGATTCCTGTTTATCGGAGAATGGATACTGAAACTTTTCCAGCTTGATATCTCCGCGTTTGCCGTTGCGGGAGCCTTTGTCCTGCTGATACTCTCCATTGAAATGATCTTTGGCGTGGAGATATTCAGGAACGACAATACCAGTACTGACAACTCATCCACCCTCTTCCCGGTAGTGTTTCCCCTGATTGCCGGTCCCGGGAGTTTTACCACCCTGCTCTCCATGCGGGCGGAGTACCACTCAATCAATATCATCATGGCGGTGTTTCTCAACCTGGTCATCGTCTATCTTGTTTTGAGGTATCTCGATCTGGTGAAACGACTGCTGGGTGAGAGCGGTGCCTACATTCTGCGAAAGTTCTTCGGCGTGATTCTGATGGCGATAGCGGTGAAACTGCTTACCTCCAATCTCAGCACGCTGATTGCATCGGTAAACGGAACAGGACCATAACCTTTGGTATGTCAAGGTTGTATCCATTCATTTCGTTATTCACATTTAACCTAACTTTCTATCTTCAAGCGCTCTGTTTAGCAAAAAAATATGTATATTTGCAAGCGAATATTCCGACAGATTCGTTTACAGGTATCAGCTTATATTGTAATTACTTAGCACAGAATAATTTTATTTTTTTATAAATATCAACAACATGAGAATTGTAAGTATTTTAGGACGGGAAGTATTGGATTCAAGAGGGAATCCCACCGTGGAAGTAGATGTAGTCACTGAATCAGGTGCTTTTGGCCGTGCAGCGGTTCCATCGGGTGCTTCTACCGGTGAAAACGAAGCATTGGAACTTCGTGACGGAGATAAAGGTCGTTACCTTGGGAAAGGTGTTTTGAAGGCTGTATCCAATATCAACGATGTGATTGCACCTACCCTGATTGGTGTGAACGTCCTGGAACAGACACAGATCGATGCTAAATTGCTGGAGCTGGACGGAACGAAGACCAAATCGAACCTCGGTGCAAACGCGCTCCTGGGTGTATCGCTGGCCGTTGCCAAGGCAGCAGCCAACTACCTTGGACTGCCCCTGTACCGTTACATTGGCGGAACCAACACCTACGTGCTGCCCGTACCTATGATGAACATCATCAACGGCGGCTCACACTCGGATGCTCCCATTGCCTTTCAGGAATTCATGATTCGCCCTGTGGGTGCAACCTCATTCAGGGAAGGTTTACGCATGGGTGCTGAAGTCTTTCACTCGTTGAAAAAAGTACTTCACGATAAAGGGCTGAGCACTGCCGTAGGTGATGAAGGCGGATTCGCTCCCAACCTTGCCGGTGGAACCGAAGAAGCACTCGAATCAATTCTCACGGCAGTGAAGAACGCCGGATACGAACCGGGAAAAGATGTAATGATCGGTCTCGACTGCGCTGCTTCCGAGTTCTACAAAGATGGGGTATATGATTACACCAAGTTTGAAGGCGCTACGGGTAAAAAACGCAATTCGGCAGAACAGGCTGACTATCTGGCTGAGTTGATCTCCAAATACCCGATCGATTCCATCGAGGATGGTATGAGCGAAAACGACTGGGACGGATGGAAGCTGCTGACCGACAAGATTGGTGATAAATGCCAGCTGGTGGGTGACGACCTGTTCGTGACCAACGTTGAATTCCTTGAAAAAGGAATCAAACTGGGTTGCGCCAACTCAATCCTGATCAAGGTGAACCAGATCGGCACGCTGACCGAGACACTCAACGCAATTGAGATGGCTCATAGAAACGGTTACACCAGTGTGACCTCACACCGTTCCGGTGAAACGGAAGATGCCACCATTGCTGATATCTCGGTTGCCACCAACGCAGGACAAATCAAGACCGGTTCACTGAGCCGTTCAGACCGTATGGCCAAGTACAACCAGCTGCTCCGTATCGAGGAGGAACTGGGTGACAGGGCTGTCTACGGTTATAAGAAAATCAAATAAGCTGATCTCTGATCATAGGTGGAAAGCCATCCTTCGGGGTGGCTTTTTTTGATGCTTCCCCTCTTGTTCCGCAATTTTTATTAGCTTTGTAACCGAATAATATTGCCGAGATATGAGAAAATTATGCTTGTTCGCTGTCGTCTCCCTTTTTCTGTTCCATGCTGCTGCGCAGGAAAAAAATATCTTCGAGAATCCTGTCATTCGTGGCGATATCGCTGACCCCTCTGTCGTTCGTGTTGAGGGTACCTATTATGCCACGGGGACCTCTTCTGAATGGGCTCCTTTTTACCCGCTGTTCAAATCGTCCGATCTCATCAACTGGGAACAGACCGGACATATCTTTGACGAAAAACCTGCCTGGACCTCTCACTCCTTCTGGGCACCCGAATTATTTTATCATCACGGAACAATGTTCTGTTATTACACAGCCCGCAGGAAATCGGACAATACTTCCTATATTGGAGTAGCCACCGCTCAAGGCACCTCGCTGCAGTTCACGGATCAGGGCCCTATCGTTGAACACGGTACAGAGGCAATCGATGCATTCGTATTTGACGATAACGGACAGCTCTACCTGACCTGGAAAGCGTATGGCCTCGACAGTCGGCCCATTGAATTACTGGGCAGCCGGCTGTCGGATGACGGGCTGCGGCTGGAGGGAGAGCCATTCTCTTTGTTGAAAGACGATGAAGAAATTGGCCTTGAAGGACAATATCATTACAAAAAGGGTGATTATTATTACATCATCTATTCGGCAAAAAGCTGTTGCGGCCCTTCCAGCGACTATGATGTGCGGGTAGCCCGTTCAAGGACATTCAGCGGACCCTATGAGAAATACGAAGGAAATCCCATCCTGTCGGGCGGCAACGGCGATTTCCTTTCCTGTGGGCACGGTACAGCCGTAGAAACACCGGATGGAAGGATGTTTTATCTGAGTCACGCCTATCAGGCCGGTGATGCTTTTTACCTGGGACGGCAGCCTGTACTGCATGAGTTCACGGTGAACGACAGTCATTGGATTGAGTTTAAAACCGGCAAACAGGCAGTGATCAGGCAGGAGCTCCCGTTCGCCGATACGGAGCAAGAGGAAGTGAATGATTTTAACGATGATTTTAATGGGACGCGCCTGAAGGTAGACTGGACATGGAACTATCCCTACTCCGCTGTCAACGCGAGACAGGACAGAGGGACCCTGTGGCTGACCGGCACTCCGATTCCAGACAATACACAGGGTACCGTGCTCTGTCTCCGCCCGCAAACAACGAATTATGCTTATGAAACAAAAATAAATAACAGGAACAACAGTTTCAAGGGCCTGACCCTGTATGGCGATGACAAGAATCTGGTAGCGCTGGGCATAAAGGGCAGTGAAATAATCCTGAAATCAGTTAAGGAGGGAACGGAAGAGATCCGGTATCGATCTACTGCCCATGGAATAAATATCCGCTTCAGAATTGATCTGGAAAAAGGATGTTATCTCTCCTTCTCTTACAGCAATGATGGAAAAACATGGGTTCTGATAAATGATTCTCCCCTCGATGCCTCCTTTCTGGTCCGCTGGGACAGGGTTGCCCGCCCGGGGCTGATCCATTCGGGAGAATATGATGAGCCGGCTGCTTTTGATTATTTTACCTTAAAGCAACCGCACTGACTACGGGTTTCAATTCGGCAACTCCCCAGGAAAGTATACTTTAATTCTTGCAGCACAAGGAAATGATATCCAACATGGATCAAAGTATAAATAGTGGCGACAGCCGATCTTTACACAATTGAAATAAAGACTAAAGATTTTATCACCCGGTTTCACCGGACAACAATAAACTCAAACAGATGATGATGCGTATTTTCAGGATTTTTATCTCTCTTTCCCTGCTAATTGCCGGATGTAAGAGCCAGGATGAACCGGTTTCCTTCAGACGAGTGAAACAGGTCGATTTCTCCCATGTGCATATCACTGATTCATTCTGGTCTCCACGGCTGAGAAACCATGTGATCCACACTCTGCCTGTTTGTATCGACCAGATTGAGAACCAAACCGGCAGGATACGCAATTTCGAAAATGCAGCCAACCGGTTTGGTGCACACTCCGGCATATTCTATGACGACTCCGATGTATACAAGGCGCTGGAAGGGATAGCCTACAGCCTGATCAACAATCCCGATCCCGAACTGGAGAGAAAGGCGGATGAATGGATCGCCAAATTTGCTGCTGCACAGGAGGAGGATGGCTACATCAACACATTTTATACGCTGACCGGCCTTGAGAAACGATGGAGCAACATGGACAAGCATGAGATGTATTGCGCCGGTCATCTGATTGAAGCTGCAGTGGCTTATTACCAGGCAACCGGAAAGCGGGTGCTGCTGGATGTATCCATCCGTATGGCGGATCATATGATGGAACAGTTTGGCCCCGGAAAAAGAGCCTGGGTTCCGGGACATGAGGAGATTGAACTTGCGCTGGTAAAACTGTCTGATGTAACAGGTAACCGTGACTACCTTGATTTTGCATACTGGCTACTGGAGCAGCGCGGACAGGGACACGGCTCAAAGGGAGGTGAGGGAGAGTGGCATCCGCTCTACTACCAGGATCAGATTCCTGTGCGTGAGTTGGAAAGTATCACCGGACATGCCGTACGTGCCATGTATCTCTTTTGTGGTATGTCTGATGTGGCAGCACTGAAAAATGATACCGATTATATCGAGGCGCTGGACCGCCTCTGGGATGATGTAGTTCTCACCAAGATGTATGTCACAGGGGGGATAGGATCCTCAAGACAGAACGAAGGTTTTACAGAACCTTATGATCTGCCCAATTACGAGGCCTATTGTGAAACCTGCGCTTCAGTAGGAATGGTTTACTGGAATGCACGAATGAATCAGCTGACCGGTGAGGGTAAATATGTGGATGTACTCGAGCGATCAATGTACAATGGTGCATTGGCCGGTGTTTCATTGACAGGTGATCGGTTCTTTTACGTGAATCCGCTGGCCTCACAGGGTGATCATCACAGAAGGGAATGGTACGGTACGGCTTGTTGCCCCAGTCAGATCTCCCGCTTTCTACCCTCCATAGGGAGCTACCTCTATGGTACCACAGAAGATGCTCTCTGGGTAAATCTCTATGTGGGAAGTATCACCCGGGTGCCGGTAGATGGTGGTGAGATTACACTCCGCCAGGAGACAAGCTACCCCTGGGATGGTGAGGTGATCCTCACCATTGCTTCTCTGCCTCAACCGATGAAGAAGGAGGTGCGGCTGCGTATACCTGGCTGGTGCAAGTCATATGGGGTTGCGGTGAACGGTGAGGAGATCAATCCCGTTACGATGGAGAAGGGTTATGTTGTGATCCAAAAACAATGGAAAGAGGGTGATGAGATCACGCTCATAATGGATATGCCCGTAGAGATGGTGGCATCGGCACCACAGGTGAAAGAGAATATGGGAAAAAGAGCTGTGCAAAGGGGCCCGCTTGTCTATTGTGTGGAAGATACAGATAACAACGATTTTGAAAATATTTTGCTCACGAAAGGGACATCATTTGCTCCTGCGTTTGATAAAACAGTACTGGGAGGAGTAACGGTGATCGATGCAGTAACTGACGAGAGCGTAATACGTCTCATTCCCTATTACGCCTGGGATAACCGTGAAGCGGGAAAGATGAAAGTGTGGATTACTTATCGTGATGAGCCATGAGAAAACCGACCGCAATACTTTTCCTGGCGGTGATCTGTACCAATGTCAGGATGATGGCAGATAATGCAGTATCACAGGCGAACTGCCTGGGCAACCGGCCGCCGCTGACAGACAAGCGCTATATCGAATTGCCGCTACGTTCCATAAAGCCGCAGGGATGGCTGAAGTAACACCTTATCACATTTTTGGCAATACGGATTGTTTATTGCCAAATTAGTGATATATTTGCTCTGATATTATGTTATATGGTTACAACAAACGACATATTAAATTTCGCATTCACACATAAGGTGTTCACTCGTAAAGAATTAATAGCCAATTTGAAGAGTGAAGATCAAATTGGTTCTCCCGGAACTTTTTCCGAACAACTGAATCGCCTTGTAAAATCGGGACAATTGGTTCGTATTGAAAGAGGCGTTTATAAATTGCCCGATGATGCAAAAAAGGATTTTTCAATAGTATGCTCCGAAGAAATAAGACAAATAAATCTGCAAATAAAATCCCAGTTTCCTTTTGTTGATTATTGTTTATGGTCTGCTTCGACCCTGATACCATACATGCACCACATTCCAAATCTGAATCTTTTGTTAGTTGATGTAGAACGCGAGGTAGCTGAACCTGTTTTTAATCTTTTAAATGCAGATAGCAATAAAAGGGTTTTTCTGCTGCCTTCGCTCACCGACATTGAACGATACATAAGCACCAACGATACAATTATCATTCGTCCGTTAATATCTGAATCGCCTTTGCAATTGGTGGAGGGCATAAACACCCCGACAATAGAAAAGGTGCTGGTAGATATTGTGGGGGATGTGGAATTTTCGTTTTTACAGGGTTCGGAAATAAACTATGTATATACAACAATTTTTGAACGACACAATGTGAATAAGAACAAGCTCTTACGCTACGCCACCCGTCGGGGACGAAAAGAAGAAATCGAACAACTGATAAACGCCAATAAATTATGATTCACCCCGATAGTCGGACAATAGATTTGATGGTACTGTACTGTAGGTTCTTCTTTGCATGAACAACGAAGTAAGCTCCAATCTGGTGAATCCTTTACAACATCTTAAAGTTGTTGTAGGCACGGTTAAATATGTAATAAGATCCGGGCTCATAAGGAATTTCCTTCATCGCTTTTGAATCGTGTACTGAGGCATCAGTAATGTGAAAGAATGCAGGTATCTGTGTTTCCAGATCATACAAGGTGTGTACTTTGATACCACCTTTGGTCCTGCGGAACTTTGCCCACCAGAAAACAGCCAGACACAAATCAATAGTTGTTGAATCAAAAGCAAATACGTTTCCATCGAGTTTGAAGATGTCTATAACACATTTCTTCCTTAATGCTAGGAGCTGATTCCAACAAGTGAGATGCTTCACATATTTGTCGCCATCATACTTTCGAACGATGTAATTGAATTTATTCCTATCTAAGAAATCGACCGGCTGAGCAAACACGTATTTGTATTTATGCATTTGCAATCCTGATTAGGATCGCAAAGATGAGAATTCAAATCCGTTTAATCGAAAATCGTCTTCAACTAACTAAATTTCAAATATTTCAAAGAGCGATTTTAGATTTTAATGGGCCAGCAATGTTGCTTTTTGCAAAATAATCCCTACATTTGCCAATTACAGACAAGACAAAACAAAACCAAACAGAAAAGCCAATGAATGAATTTGGTACTAAAATAAGAGAGCTTCGTGAGAAACAAAATATTTAGGGAAGTATTACGGCCTTCAAATCAATGAGTCAGAGAATCGAAATATTATATTTAAAAATGCTTTTATTGTTGATGCCCGAAATATTGAAGTTGTAAAAAACTTACTGTTTGAATGGTATCAGCAGCAAGCAAAAGAAGTTCTGATACCCCGAATTAAATACTTCGCTGAGCACTTAGGAGTAAAACGGAAACGAATAAATATTATATCACCCAAATATACATGGGGATCATGTACTGCCGCCGGTTCGCTTAATTTCAACTGGCGAATAGTAAAAGCTCCACCCGAAGTAATAGATTATATCGTAGTTCACGACTTAGCCCACCTTCGGGAACACAATCATTCTCCCGAATTTTGGAACATTGTAGCCGTTCAACTACCTCAATACGAAGATGCTAAACAATGGCTCAAAATAAACGGACACGAATTGGATGAGGATTTTTAATCCTAAAGTACTAATAAAAATAAATCTATGAATATACACGACCTCCGTCAAGCTCAAGTTGGCTTTTCAGTATCCGTCGCAATTGAAGGCAGAAAACAACTGAATAAGTTACGTACTGAATTTATAAAAGATTTCTCGTTAAAACATATTGCAGAAATGAAGATTGATGAATATGTTATTGGTAAAGGGAATCAAACATTTTGCTATAGGTTAGAACGTGATTTAGACGGATTAGGTAGAACACTTGGAGCTACAGCTTTTAAATTCGGAGTTTATTATGGCATTGTAAAAGGAGATAATGAATTCAAATACAGGCACTCGGAGAAATGGGGTAGTAATTACAAAATAGCTTTTCAAAACATTCGTGAGGCATTGATTGAATTAATTACTGCCGGAAAAAACAAAGATATTGGTGCTATTGTAAATAGCAATATCTCAATTATGTTTAAAGGCAAAATCCTTTCAACTTATTATCCCGAAAGATACCTGAATATCTTTTCGAATGACCACTTAAATCATTATTTACAGTTTTATGGATTGTTGAATGAAGAAATTTTAAATGCTGATCCTGTCATTAAACGAGAAGAACTTATGGCTTTTAAAAATAAAGATAAAGTCATGAAGCATTGGAATGCAGATATTTTTGCTAATTTTTTGTATTCAACCTATCCCAAAAGCCCTGTCAAAGATCAACAAGAATCAGAAGTGTTGACAAATTACAAAGCTCCTGTTTTTCCAATATTACAAACCCCAGAAACAGTTGAATTAAATATACAACCGAAACAAGAAAGTTCCAAATCAGGGTCACAAAAAAAATCAGGGAATAAGCCTGATTACGAAAAGGAAAACCGCCTATTGAAGCAACTTGGCGATATGGGTGAAGATTTAGTATTGAAATTTGAGCAAAAACGATTGAAGGAGGCGGGTCTTAACTCTCAGTCAAAAAAAATAAAGCGGGTTTCCTTAGATTCCGATTCATGGGGTTATGATATTCTTTCATTCAACGATGATAAAACCGAAAGGTACATTGAGGTAAAAGCAACTCGTGCAAAGCCAGGTACAGCTAATTTCTTCCTTACCCTCAACGAACTAAACACAGCCAAAGAAAAGCAGGAAAACTATTATATTTATATGGTGTATGATATTCTGTCGCCTAATCCAAAGATTTGGATTATCACCAATCCGTTTTCTCCGGAAAATATAAATGTTCTGATGGAACCGGTGAATTATCGGATAAAGATAAATGTAAAGAAAAACAATAATACATTAGAATTATGACCAATCAACAAATTCAAAATATCCTGTCAGATTTACTTTCTCTGCCAGCTGAAACTGAAGTGGTTGAGTTCAAAGAAGCACGTAATAACTTCGATTCAAAAGAATTAGGAAAGTATTTCTCTGCTTTAAGTAACGAAGCAAACTTAAAGGGTAAATCCTCTTCGTGGTTGGTTTTTGGTGTTAATAACAAAAAACAGATTGTTGGCACTGCTTATCGAACAAGCTGGAAAGATTTGGATAATTTGAAGTACGAGATGGCTGAACGAATTAATGGAAGGCTGACTTTTATTGAAATATACGAACTGCAAACAGTTGATGGTCGTGTTGTCCTTTTCCAGATTCCCCCCGCTCCGAAAGGAATACCCACTTCTTTTGGCGGTTTCTTCTTTGGTCGCGATGGCGAAAGTGTTGGTGCTTTAAATATTGAAGAAATTGAACGCATTCGAAATCAGGTAGTTCAAACCGATTGGAGTATTGGTATTTGTGCTGATGCCAGTTTAGATGATTTAGACGAAGTGGCTATTTCAAAAGCTCGGGATAACTATAAAATTAAGAATCCTCGTTTGGCAACTGAAATAGATAGTTGGGATACACCCACATTCTTGAACAAAGCAAAAATAACTATTAATGGTAAAATCACGAACACTGCAATTTTATTGTTAGGGAAACCTGAATCGGAACACTTCTTGGCTCCAGCCATTGCCCGTATTACATGGGTTTTGAAAGACATTCGTAATATCGAAAAAGATTATGAGCATTTTACTTGTCCGTTATTGCTTTCTATAGATAAGGTTTTTGCCCGAATACGTAATCTTAAATATCGCTATATCAAAGAAGGCACATTGTTCCCCGATGAAGTAGATCGGTATGACCCTTATAACATTAAAGAAGCACTAAGTAATTGTATTGCACACCAGGATTATACAATGTCTGGCAGAATTAATGTGGTGGAAATTGAAGACGAACAGTTAATCTTTAGTAATGTGGGAGATTTTCTTCCGGGATCTGTCGAAAGCGTTTTGGAAAGTGATCAGCCACCGGCTTTATATCGTAATAATTTTCTTGCTCAGGCAATGGTTAATCTTAATATGATTGATACAGTGGGCAGTGGTATCAAAAGAATGTTTATGTCTCAACGTAATAGGTTCTTTCCAATGCCGGATTATGATTTGAGTGGTTCTTCTGTAAAGGTAGTAATCACAGGTAAAGTGATTGATTTGGAGTATGCTAAAGTTCTTGCAAGGCATAACGATTTATCTCTGGACGAAATCTTATTACTGGATAAAGTGCAGAAAAAAAAGGAACTTACAGATGATGAAATTCACAAATTGAAATCAAAGAAACTCATTGAAGGAAGGAAGCCAAAATTTATAATCTCAGAAAATGTTGCTATAGAAACTAAACAAATAGGCACTTATCTCAAAACAAGAGGGTTTGATAATAAGTACTATAAGAAACTTGTCATAGAATATATTCAAAAGAACAAGAAGGGGTCTGGTAAACAGGAAATACGGGAATTACTTTGGAATAAATTACCTGATATTTTAAGCGAAACACAAAAAGAAAACAAGATTTCCAATATACTTTCAGAACTTCGCACCAAAAAATTAATTAAAAATATTGGTTCTGATTCACTCCCCAAATGGGTCATTTGTGATTAAAAGAGATTAAAAGAGATTAAATAGAAATATCAAAAGAGTATTCGAACATATGTGTTTGAAATGCAAGAATATAGACCAAATAAAATACAAGAAAAACTATTAGAGAAATAATAGAATCTATTTGTATTGCAATACAATCTTTATAATTTAATCAACTTGGATAAAATCGCCATGGAAGCTAATGTTAACAATTTCATTAATGTCTTTCAGCAAAACTGCTGGAAGTACTATAAACGGGATGTAAATATCCCTGAAACCTATACTTACTTGTATGGCAATCCGGTAAAAGTACATGTGCCGGTAGATACTGCTTGTGGTGGAATAATGATTATCGGGGCATATCCAACGGCTCATTTTAATACAATTGGTTCTGAACGTGATGTTCCGGTGGGTGATCATTTATATCCATTCAGCAACGAAAAATATTTCGATGGGTCACGAATTAGGGAAGTCGATTCGGGCAGAGAATTGGAGGAACTATTTCTGAAACCTTTAGCTGTAAAACGTGAGGTTACCTGGATTACCGATTTGGTAAAGATTTTTTTGTTTAAAGAAGGTCACCAAAACAAATACGAACGGCTCGGGTTCAAGGATACATTAGTTGGCCGTAAAGAGTTCGATAGGCTTGCCAAAGCAGGCTTACCTTATATCTTTGAAGAAATAAATCTATGTGGCCCCAAAGTGATACTTGGGTTAGGTGCTGAAGTAAATGCAACCCTCTTAAATGCATCGATCGTAAAAGCGACTTCCACCATTCAATTAGCCGAAAAAAGAATATTGAGTATAGGAGAAAATAATTACAATTATTTTGCTTGTCCGCACCCCGGTATACTTATGCGTGAAGATAACGAGAAAGGCAAATGGAAACAGGTATTAAAAATAATAATTGAAAAAATTAAACTGGAATTATGGTCAACCCCGAAAAACTCTATCAATCTATTTCGTATCTAAAGTTTGAAGTTGGGTTTAAAAATGGTTTTTCTGTTTTATTATATTTGCAAAGTCATGTAATGAAATAAACTGATATAATTTTCTGTAAAATCAAATCTACCTGTAACTTGCCTGTTGCAATTAAAAAACCCTCGTATTTTTCTGATCTTCAGATCAATACGAGAGATTCTCCGTACCCAGAGCCGGGATCGAACCGGCATGGAAGTGAATCCACTGGTGTTTGAGACCAGCGCGTCTACCAATTCCGCCATCTGGGCATTGTAGAAAAGTGAGTGCAAAAGTACGCATATTTTTGGGATTACAAAAGGATCATCTCTTTTTTCTCTGTTTCCTGCTTTTTTCTCGTGGAATACTTTTTTGTTTTGTATCTTTAAGGGTAAAAACAGGGAAATACAAAACAAATAGTAAGGAAAAGATGTTATTTATTCAGTAAGTATCCCCTGATGTAATCAATTAGAAGTACAGATATTTCATTTGAGTAAACATATATAATCTTCGTAATGAGAAACAGTAATGATTATTGCGTAATTATGAGTGGCGGTGTGGGAAGTCGCTTCTGGCCATTTAGTAAGGAAGATAAACCCAAACAATTTCTTGATTTTTTCGGAACAGGAAGATCACTGCTGCAAAGCACTTTCGACCGGTTTAAAAAAATAGTTCCTGTGGAGAACATATACATCGTGACCAATGATGCCTATGCGGAGATGACCAAAAAACAGCTGCCAGAATTGCAGGATCATCAGCTCCTGCTGGAGCCTATGAGACGGAATACGGCACCTGCCATCGCCTACGCTTCGTTCCGTATCAGAGCTGTCAATCCGGAAGCAAACATCATTGTAGCCCCTTCCGATCATCTGATCGTGCGGGAAGAGCAGTTCACGGAGGATATGAGAAACGGACTGGCGTTTGTGGCCAACAATCCGGTCCTGCTTACCCTGGGGATAAAACCCGGACGCCCCGAGACAGGGTACGGCTATATCCAGGTAGAAGAGAAAAATATCGATGGTATTCATAAGGTCAAGGCATTTACTGAGAAACCCAATCTTGAGCTGGCACGGAAATTTGTGGAGAGCGGAGAGTTTATGTGGAACTCCGGCATTTTTCTCTGGAATGTGGAGAGTATCATCGAGGCTTTCAGGAAATATCTTCCTGATATCATTCAAAAATTCAATGAGGGAAAAGATCTGTTTAATACGCCAGCCGAAAAACAGTTTATCGATACCAGTTTTCCCTTCTGTCCCAACATCTCTATCGATTATGGTATCCTGGAGAAAGCCGATAACGTGTATGTAAACATCACCGATTTCGGATGGAGTGACCTGGGTACATGGGGTGCCTTGCATGAGGTATCCAAACGTGACGACAGCAATAATGCCAATCTGCAGTGTAAAACATTATACATAGAAAGCTACGACAACATTGTCGCCATGAGGGACGACAAACTAGTTGTGATTCAGGGTCTTGAAGATTATATCGTGGCAGAATCAGAGAATGTGCTGCTTATCTGCAAGAAAAGTGAGGAACAGCGTATCAAGCATTTTGTAACCGATGTAAAATTCCGTTACGGAGACGAATATATATGATGCACAGCATCCAGTCAGAAAAGGAAAAGGGTTCGGCGTCAATGTCGAACCCTTTCCGTATAGTTTATTTGGATTGATAATGCTGCGCGACAGCTGATGTGCTGAAGGCGCTGATTGACTGCTCCTTAGTCTGTATAATCAATAACAAACAGATTAAAGGAGTAGGGCACCACATCGACTGATAATGTTGTTCCATTCATTGTTACCGAAGATGATACCGGAACAATGGTGTCAGGGTTGTCCAACGTGTTTTCTTCATCCTGGCCTCCTTTCAATAGAATGGTTTCCACTTCAGGCTGAAGCTGCATTTTCTTTTTCAATCCTTCCAGGCTGATACTTATATTTCGGTTTTCTTCCGATACATTGCTCAGTTTTATGATGATCTCTTTTTTATTTGTATCGATGACGGCAGATGCATACAACCCCTGTTGTCCGGTAAGGGGCATTTTGTTCCATGTGAGAGGAAGCACATTCGTCCCGGCATGATGTCCGTAAAGTTGCTGCACATAATAGTTGGGCGTGCGTACCAGGCGCAGGTTATCGAACCAGATCAGGTCGGGACGCCACTGCCAGGCATCCACATGTGCCAGCAGGGGCGCATAGGTGGCCATGTGCACCACATCGGCATTTCGCTCCAGTCCGGTCATGAAGGCTGCTTCAGTAAGTGCAGACTCGAAATTGTTCTTCCTGTTACGGGGATGGCTGGCATATTCACCCGCAAAAACTTTGGGCCCTTTCCGGTCGTAGGAGTCGTAGCGGGCAGCATTGTCCAAAAACCATTGCGGGGGGCGGTAGTAATGTTCATCTACCAGATCAACCTTCAGCCTTTTCATTTCCGGCCACAGGTACTCAAAATCTTTCCCCTCAGCCTGAGGTCCCGAGCTGCCAATGATTTTTATCTCCGGGTATTGTGCGCGGATAGCCTGAATAAATTTCACCAGTCTTGCCGGATATTCAGGTCCCCACTGTTCGTTTCCGATACCGATAAACTTCATGTTGAAAGGTTCCGGATGTCCCATTTCTGCTCTTAATTTTCCCCATTCGGTGGAGGTGTTACCATTCGCAAATTCAATGAGATCCAATGCATCTTGTATATAGTCGCCCAGCTCGCCCACAGGCACGTGACAATGTTCGCCATTGTTCTGATACTGGCAAGCCAGCCCCACATTCACCACGGGCAGGGGCTCTGCGCCCATATCCTCCGCGAGCAGGAACAATTCGTAGAAGCCCATGCCGTAGGTCTGAAAATAATCGGGATAGAACCGATGCGCAAACGTGTATTGCCAGCGGTTCTCGTTCAACGGGCGATTCTCTGCGGGGCCGACCGATTTTTTCCAGTCGTAACGGGTCTCCAGATCCGTCCCCTCAATAATACAACCGCCCGGAAAACGGAATAGTCCTGGATTCAGCTCGCTGAGAGCCTCTGCCAGATCTTTTCGCAGCCCGTTCTCCCTGCCTTTCCAGGTGTCAGTCGGAAAAAGTGAGATATGTTCCAGATCCAACGGTCCCGCTGAAATGAGGAAGATACGAAGTGTTGCTTTGGGTTCTTCATTGGGAGAGGTGAGAATAATTTCATATTTTTCCCATTCTCCTGAGGTGATCTCAAGCTCCTTGCTTTCGAAAGGATTATTCTCTGCATCTATCAGTTCAATCCGTATTTTCTGTGGTGAATTGTTTGAGGATGTCCTGCCCCACACTGAAAATCGATAAGTGGCATCTTTCTTTATCCCTATTCCGCGGAATCCTTCGTTTTCCAGACCGGTGTGCTTATGAGGGTGACCGGAATAGCGCAGTCGTACATAGTGCGGGTTTCGTTCGAACGGTCCCCCCTCACTACGTAGCTCTACGTTGCCAAAGATGTTCCATCCCATCAGTTTCTGAGGGAACTCGAAGGAGCGGTTTTTCATCAGCTCGGCATACAAGCCGCCGTCGGCTCCAAAGTTGATATCCTCGAAAAAAAGTCCATACATGGTGGGTTGGATCGCTGCACCCTGCTTTTTCACGTTGACAACCAGCCCGATGTTTTGTTGCTGAGCAAACATGCCTCCCAAAAGGCATATCGAAGCTAAAATTAAAAAAGTTTTCTTCATTTTATTGGGTTCGTTAAAGGTGTTTCCTGTATTCACATGCTTTTCTTTGATCATTGCCGGAATGCCTGCCCGGGGGCGTGCCGGTTATGAAAAACTGATTCCTCTCATGGAGTGGGGATTACCGGTCTGATGCTTCCGTCTTCGTTAAACTCCATCCGGTTGATACATACTTCCCGGTGGTAACCGGCTGCATCACCCCACTTGATTCCCAAGGGACGGAAAAAGCGATGGTGAACGATGTACCATTCATCGTTACCCTCTTTTTTTAAAGTTGAATTATGTCCCGTTCCATAAATTCCATCATCGGCTCTTTTTGTGAGGATCAGGTTATTTGCCGGAATCTTTGAAGGTACCTGAGGGATCATCGGATACGGCCACGCCGATCTTTTGTGCGGCCGTGAAGTAATAGTAATATTTATATCCATTGGTTGTTTTTTTCTCGATCATACAGGGCGCCCAGGCATTTCTGTCGGCCCAGGAGACATCCTCGTTCAGATCGAGGATGATACCCTCATCTTTCCAGTCGGTGAGATTTTTCGAAGAGAAGGTCTTGAAATAGGTCCCCGACCAGCCATGGTAACCATCGCTGGTTGGGTAGATGTAGTACTTGTTTGTTTTATGGGAATAAAGCGCGTCGGGATCGGCAAAGAATCCTTTCAGTACCGGTTTTTTTACCGGCAACGAAAATTTCTCCGGTTTCCCCCATTTCGCGATCAGGCCATCCAGTTCTTTTTGTGTGATGGGAATAACGGATCCGTGGCGGGGATTAAAATCCATGGAAATCTCTTGATCGATAACCCGGAAATTCATCAGATCGGTGCTTTCGGTAAACTGATAGGCTCCTTTCATATAAACATCGTACATCAGGATATACGTATCGGAATCAATCAGTTGAAACACCTCCGATCCTTCTACCGCTTCCGCTGTCTGTTGTTTGTAATCCGGGTATTCGATCCACTTCCCCGAAGTGAGTGACGCTGTTGTGGCCAGTTTGATTCCGTTCCCATCTCCTTCTGTCTTGTAAAACATGTAGAAGGTACCATCCTTCAGTGTGATATCACCATCGATACAGGATTTCCCGTTCTCCGGCAGAAACAGCGGCTGCGGTTCACCTTCCAGGTCTGTGAAATCGTCATTGGCATAGGCATAATAGATGATATCCGCCCCGTCGCCATGTTTCATGGACCAGTAGATCATATATTTTCCGGCTTCCGGATCGTAGATGGTCTGCGGAGCCCAGACCCGTTTGAGATCCTCCTGATCCTTGTATTTTTGCTGTATGTTAATGACACTGGATGTCCAGTTCACCAGATCGTGTGATTTTAACATCACGAATGCCCTGTTGGAGTCCCACCCCTTGTGAGAGGTCATATCTGTCACCACCATATAGAACATGTTCTCATCTGCCGAACGCAGTATATGCGGATCACGCACTCCGCCGGTAGAACTGATCTGCTTTGAGTCGATCACCGGCTGATTGTTGTTGAGTGTATAGTAGCTGTAGCCGTCGCTGCTGATGGCATAGCGTACCGCTTCTTCTTCTACCCTGTTGCCGGTGAAATAGGCGAAGAGGTATGCCACATACTCTTTTTCTCCGAAAGGTTCACTGAGCAGTCGTACTTCGGTAATCTTGCCGGTGCTACTTCCCGGCAGAGCTGAGAATTTCACGGTGAGGTTCTCTTTTTGAGCCGATTTTTCCGGGAGAGGGATGACAAGTACCTGTGGTTCCATCCCTTTATATCCGGTGAGTGATAATGATGCTACCCGCTCTTCATCGATCAGTATATCGAAGTTGCGTGAGCGATCGTTATTGAAATAGGTGATATACAGATATCTGCCTTTTTGGTCGTTGTTTCTCAGCTTGTAGCTGAACCAGCCACCGGCCTCCCGCCATCGTGTATCTTCAAATACGCCTGCATTTGATTTCTCAGAAGCGATAAAGTGATCAGATTCCGGCTGCTGTTCTCCGCATACGACTTTGTCAACCGTTACTGCATCGAGTTGCAACCGCTTTTTCTCCTCATTCTCCATCTTCATCCGAATCTTTTCCGCCTCCTCTTTAGTGGCCTGTGGCCAGTAAATGATATAGCGGGATGCGTGCAGACTGGTGAAGGGTATCAGCTCCATGCCGGAAGCATACTGCTCAGGATAGAGGTTTGACAGATGAAAGGTAAGCGGTTTACCCGCTACCGGTGTGACGAACGATGCCAGATTAGCGGGGTCACCCACGAGCAGAGGCATCTCTTTCGGCGGTATCTGTCTGCCGTGCGCAATATGTCCGCCCCGGCTGTCGTCGGCAAAGAGACCGGTCTGATCCTCGCTGTTGGTTTTGGCTGCCAGTACGATGGGACCGTACGAGAAAGCGTAATAATTGGAGTGGTCCGGAAGTTGTTCTGCTCTCACCTGCATCGGCATCTGCATCACCACTTTATCACCTTTCTTCCACCTTCTGCTGATGGGGATATAGCCATTTTTCTTCACAGCGGTGTACTCTTTCCCATTGACGGTGATCCTGAGGGTTCCCGCTTCGACCCATTCCGGATAACGGAGCTGCAATGTGAATTCCTTTTTGCTGCGGGGATTGACCGTAATCCGGGTCTCTGCTTCATAGGGGAAGCTGTTCTCCTGAATGATGCCGGTCTCCTTTTCTTTCCACTGCAGCGTGGAAGGAATATAAAGATTCACAAACAATTCATCATCGGTATGAGCGTAAATCATCTCTCCATATTTGGAGTGATTCTCGATTCCCGATCCCACGCAGCACCACATGCTTGTGTGTGGCTGTGAATATACACGGTAGTGCCCCGGCCGCATCGGGGTGAAATAGACCAGGCCTCCAGTTTCTGGATGTTGGGAAGATAAGATATGATTATAGAGTGCCCGCTCGTAATAGTCTATGTACTTTGTATCTCCGGATGTCTGATACAACATTTTGGTGAGTCGCAACATATTGTGGGTGTTGCATGTTTCTGGTCCCTCAATGCTACTGATCATCCGGGAGAAATCATCCACTGGATTGAAATGCTCGGAGACACTGTTTCCACCTATGCAGACTGACCTGTTTTCCACGATCGTCTTCCAAAAGAAGCGGGCTGCCTGATCCCAGGATTCGTTTCCTTCTATATCTGCAATTCGTTTAAAGCCGATAACTTTGGGTATCTGCGTGTTGGCGTGCTTCCCGGTCAGCTCATCCTTTTGCTGCAGGAGAGGATTCAATAGGAGCTGATGAGAAAACTGATGTGCCAGCTTCAAATATTTCTTATCGCCCGTGATGGCTGCCACATCGGCAAATGTTTCATTGAGTCCGCCATGCTCACTGCGGAGCATATCCTGTATCTGCTCCTCCGACAGGTTGGCGACAAGCCTGATCGCCCAGTCGGTCATCTTCACCAGCATCTCTTTGGCCTCTTCTATCCCGGCAACCTGATAAGCATCCCTTAATCCGGCAAAGGTCTTATGAATGTTGTACAGCGGCACCCACTTGCCGTTCAGACTGAAGCCATCGGCGTCAATCTTGCCGGAAGCGATCTCATTCCACATGGCTTTACCACCCGGAACGCCACCGATATACCCATCGCCATTCGCATCCTGGCACCGTTTTAATTCCTGGATCATATAGATGAGCCGGTCTCTGATCTCTTTGTCATCGGTCGATGCAGCCATCAAGGAGAGAGCCGAAAGATAGTGGCCTCCGATATGTCCGTCGAGGCCGCTGTTTTCCCAGTTGGTATAACTCTCCGCTTTGGCCGGAAGCCCCGCCTCTCTCAGGAAGGGGGCAAGGAGGCGATCAGCGTCCATCTCCAGTAAATATTGTTGATTGATTTCTTCCGCATGTTTGAACGGACTGTCCAGAAGTCGTACATCCTGTAGCCTGAAGCTGGCTATCTGCGGTTTCACCTGGCCGTTTGCAATGGTCACGCTGATCAAACAGATCATGAACCAGTGAAGCTTTTTTCTATTTTTATCCATCAGTTTGTGGTGTTGTTTTTTGTCTGTATCCGGATTACCGAAAAAGAATAGGCCGGTAACGTATAGTTCAATTCATCCGAAACGGAGAGTGTTGATTCTTCCGGTTTGACGGTTCTGTCGTCCGGTTCTCCATTCATTACCGTCAGGAGCGCTCGCTTGCCGTCGGTTATGTGCATGTCCGACAGATCAATGGAAGAAGAAACGGGGACAGGCAATAAATTAACCAGTTTGATGATCAATTCATCGGTTTTTGTATCCATCACGAAAGAGGACGCAATACGCTTTCTGATATCTACACGGTCATCAGAAAGGAAGATATTACTTGCCAGATACTCATCTCCCGAATGATGTCCGAAGAGTTTCTGCACATGATATCCGACGGTCGGCTTCACTTCGGTGTTGTTGAAATAAATCAGATCGGGATTCCACTGCGTGAATCCCTCTTTTGCCAGCAGTGGGGCATAGGAGGTCATCTGTACGATATCTCCGTTGCGTTCCACGTTGATCAGGTGGAGTGCTTCGCAGAGCGCCGTTTCCAAGTTGTTATGCCGTCCGGGAACATGTGCCGCATATTCTCCCAGATAGACTTTTGCTTTTGTCCGGTCGTAGCGGTCATAGAAATCCTGGTTGTTGAGGTACCAGCCGGGAGGCTGGTAGTAATGCTCATCCACCAGCTCCACTCCCAGCCCGGTTGCCAGGTTCCACCCCTCTGTGTAGTCCGAACCTTCACTGAACGGGCCGGCAGTACCGATCACGGTGATCTCCGGATAGTGCTCCCTGATGGCGTGGTATATCATCGTGAACCGTTCCGTGAAAATATCGGAGATCAGGTCTTCGTTGCCCACACCGATATATTTCAGGTTAAACGGTTCGGGATGACCCGCCTCGGCTCTTTTCCTGCCCCATTCGGATTTGGGATCGCCGTTGGCATACTCGATCAGGTTCAGGATCGACCGGATGTATGCATCTATCTCCTCCATGGGGATACCTCCCTGTTGTCCCCCAATCGCACAGCCGTGGTGTGCCGAGTTCTGGCAGGGAACGCCGGCAGCCACCACCGGGATCGGTTCGGCGCCGATATCTTCACAGAACTGGAAATATTCGAAATAGCCCAGCCCGAACGACTGGTGGTAGCCCCAGAGGTTGCGTTGAGGTTTACGTGCCTCGAGCGGTCCGATGGTGTTCTCCCAGCGATAGATGTTGCCGATGCCGTCGCCATGGGCCACACAGCCTCCCGGGAATCGCATGAAACGAGGTTTGAGGTCGGCTAGCGCTTGTGCCAGATCGGCCCGCATCCCGTTTTTGCGCCCCTTGAAGGTCTTTTGTGGAAAGAGCGAGATCATATCCAGGTCCACCCTGCCCATTTGTTGCGGTATCAGTTCAATACGGGCATCTGCCGCTGTATGTGTCGCCGTAATAACGGCCTCCAGTTTTTTCCAGTCAGTGCCAATTACACGCGTGCTTGTCTCTCCGTATATTTCTCCGTTTTTCCCTGTCAGCCGCACTAATATGGGGCCTCTCTTTTTTCCGGGACTGCGGGCAAACAGCGAAAGATCATATTTTTCCCCCGTTTTCACGGGAATACCGCTGAACCCTTCATTGACGAGTTTAACGCTTGTTTTCTCAATCTGTAAAGCGGCATAGTGCTTATTGTTGGGATGGATGGGAGAGACCGTATCGATCAAAAACCCCTCCGCATTGATCACCGACCATGCGAAGCTATTGTTCCAGTTCTGATCGCGGCCTTCCTTGTCACTCAGTGCATATTCAAATCCCCTGTTTTGAACCAGTTCGGCATACAATCCTCCGTCGGCAGCATAGTTGATATCCTCATAGAAGATACCGATCAGCAGATCGCTGATTCTCTTCTTCTGATGGATGTCCGGGGTGATGGGAACAGTGATGGGCTCCCGGAAGTGATCGGGATTTATGGGCACCCGCTCGCTGTTCTGAAGCTGCTTGTAAGCGGTCAGTCGCTCCGCACTGATCAGATGGTCGATCAACTCCCATGCCACAGGGTGAACCGTCCCACTTTTCAGGGCCCCCCCGACGGCGATCTCGTTCCGGCTGTTTGGATGTTGTTCCGGACTGATTACAGGGGTGTAGTGCCTGAAATCGGTGGTAAAGCTCTGAAAGAGGCCTTCGGTCTGTTTGTCGCTCTGCCACAGAATATGGAATCCCTGTTTTTGTGCATCATAGATGATTTCAGGGTTGAGGCAGTTGCCATGGGGCATCAGCACCGGGTATGACTGCGGTTTCCAGTAGACCAGGTCGGAGGAGACCGTGTGTGCCACGGCCCCATCCTCCTGGTTCAGGCTCCATACGCAATGCCACTGCCCGTCGGGGGCATGGAAGAGAAACGGATTGTGCATTCTTTTCTGGGAGCCCCATCTTCCGTAGTCCGATTTCAAAAAGGGGTGGCGGTGCCCGATGGGATGCCAGCGCTGGCCGTCGATGCTCCAGGCAAAATAGAGGCCGCTTCCGTTCTCATCACCATAGGCAAAGAGATACGCTGAATCGGGTTCGTTGGCGTACAGGCTCTTCTCTGTCGGTAAAACAAACAGGAGTGCTGTAATGAAAACCGGCAAGAAAAAGTTTCTCATTGTAGTTGGTTTAGGATGGGATCATCTGCTCTTCGGTGAATTTTCCCAGTTGTTGGTACTTCTTGTAGCGTTCACTGTAGCGTACGTGGTTCTCCCTGTTGGGGTGGTAGGTGAAAGCTATTCCCTGGCCCATTGCTTTTTGGGCCTCTTCCACCTTCTGGTAGATGCCGGCCACTACGGCTCCGAACATGGCGCTGCCAAAGGCGCAGGACTGTTCCGTGCGGGCCACTTTGATCGACATGCCCAGCACGTCGGCCATGGTCTGCATCACAAAAGGAGATTTTAACGAAATACCACCAATACCGATCACCTGTTTGATCGCGATGTCGTTTTCGAGGAACCGGTCCACGATGGCTTTGGAGCCATAGGCTGTTGCTTCCACCAGTGCACGGAAGATTAAAGGAGCAGAGCTGCCCAGCGTCAGACCGGTGACAGAGCCCTGCAGCAGCTGGTTTGCATCGGGTGTGCGCCGGCCGTTCATCCAGTCGGTCGCCAGGATGGTGCTCTCGGATACCGGCACTTTCTCTGCCTCTTTGGTCAGCTCAGGGATGATGGCATCTGCCGCCTCTGCGATCAGCTTCTCGCGTGTTTCGGCATCGATCAGTTCGCTCTTACCGATGATGTTCTGCAGGGGCCACTCCAGCACCCTCCTGAACCAGGCATAGATATCGCCGAAGCCGGACTGTCCTGCCTCCAGGCCGATCATGCCGGGGATGACAGATCCGTCAACCTGTCCGCAGATGCCGGGAATCAGCTTGTCTCCTATCTCTTCGTAGGGGACGGCCATGATATCGCAGGTGGAGGTGCCGATCACCCGGACAAAATCACCCGGCTTGATCTCAACCCCCACAGCACCCATGTGACAGTCGAACGCACCAACGGCTACGGCTACGTTGGTGGTCAGTCCCAGTCGGGCAGCCCACTCCTCTGTGAGGTTGCCCACCTTTGTGTTGCTCGGGTAGGTATCCCGGTAGAGGCGCGAGCGAAAACCGGCCAGCAACGGGTCAAGCGTGGTGAGAAACGCCTCTGAGGGCAATCCCTCCCAGCTTTCATGCCACATGGCTTTATGCCCGGCAGCACAGCGGCTTCTGGGCATGGTCTCCGGTTTGTGGTTGCCGGTGATCAGTCCCGGGAGCCAGTCGCAATGCTCTACCCAGGAGTAGGCCGCTTTGCGTACCGCTTCATCTTCGCGCAGGATATGGAGCATCTTGGCCCATACCCATTCGGAGGAGTAGATCCCTCCTTCATAGGCGGTATAATCGATCTCCCACTCCTTTGCCAGTTTGTTGATCTCATCGGCCTCTTTCACGGCGGCGTGATCTTTCCAGAGTACGAACATGGCATTGGGGTTGTCGGCGAATGCCGGCAGGAGGGCCAGGGGGGTACCCTGCTCATCTGTCAGTACAGGGGTGGATCCGGTGGTGTCGAATCCCATTCCCACCACCTTTTCGGCGGTACCCTCCGGTGCTTGGGAGAGCGCCTCACGGATGCTTTCTTCCAGTACCTCGATGTAGTCGAGCGGGTGTTGACGATAACGGTTGCTGCGCGGATCGCAGTAGCTGCCTTTCATCCAGCGGGGATAATATTTGACCGAGGAGGCAATCTCATTGCCGTTGGCGGCATCCACAATGATGGCACGGCAGGAATCGGTTCCGTAATCCAGTCCAATTACATATTTACTCATAACGATTTTTCTCTTTATTGTTTCAGGTTTTTTTGTTTGACACGTTGCAGCAATGCTGCATGACAATCCACGTCGTCAGTCCACTGTTTCAGTATACTTCATCATTCAGTACCGGCCATTTTTCTGAATCCCAAGACAAGCTAAATATCCGAAGTTTCGATCTGCCCTCATCGCTGGCGTCGTAACCGTGGAACAGCAGGTAGTCCTTTCCACAGAAATGGGCAACGGCATTATGACCCACGCCATGCCATCGCTCGTCGCCCTCCATCAGGATGGTGCCGCCCCCGAAAAGCAGCTCTTTCCCCTCTTTGTCCAGATAGGGGCCCTCGATCCTGTTGGCGCGACCGTAGATCATCTTGTAGGTGCTTTCCACCCCTTTGCAGCAGTAGTCGATCGATGCGAAGAGGTAGTAGTAATCGCCTCTTCTCACCACAAAGGGTGCCTCGATGGCGTTACCGCCGGCATCAACCGGGTTGTTGTCGATTGCCGGAGGGTTCTCGGGTGATCTTGTCCGTTTACGGGAGGCAATGGTAACCGGCTCTTCTCCGGGGTAGAGGGTCATGAGGTCATCGCTCAGACGTATCATTTGCAATCCGTCCCAGAAAGATCCGTAAAAAAGAAAGGGCCGTCCCTGTTCATCGATGATCAGGTTGGGGTCGATCGCATTCCAGTTATCTACATTGGGCGTAGAACAGATTACAGCCCCATGATCTATCCATTCAAATTCAGGATCGTCCGGATGTAGTGTCTTGTTGGTTACCAGACCAATACAGGAGGTGTTCTTCCCGAAAGCTGATACCGAATAATAGAGATAGTACTGTCCGTTGTGGAGGCTGATGTCAGGCGCCCAGATATGTCCCCTGAAGGTTGGAATGGCGTCGACAGCCCATTGTGGGGCTTCGTCGAATACCGGTCTCTCACGGTTCCATGTCTGCATGTCGTCCGACGACCAGACGCTTATTCCTCTTCCTGTGGTGAAAAGATAGTAGGTGCCATCCTGTTTTATCATCACGGGATCGTGCACCCCTATTCTTCTTTGTGGAATGTCTTCGGCTTTGATCTGCGCCAGAAACAGAAAGCAGAAACATACAACTGACAGGCTCAATCTATTTCCCTTCACCGCTTTTGCCATTCATTAATTTATTGCAGTGATTTATTGAGCAGATAATAAATCTCGTTGACTTTGAGTTCGAATTTAAAGTTATTGATGGACGTATCTTTGTCGATAGTCATCAGTTCGATGCCGGCGATTTCTGCATAATCTTCAAAATACTCATTGGTCAGCGCGTAGGAGAAGGCTGAATGGTGCGTTCCACCTGCATATATCCAGGCGGCTGCCCCAATCTCGAGACTGGGCTGGGGTATCCAGAGGGCGCTGGCTACCGGCAGTTTAGGCAGCGCTGCTTCCGGTTTCAACACCTCCACATTGTTGACCACCATGCGGAAACGGTTCCCCATGTCGATGATGGTGGAAGCGATGCCGCTGCCTGGGTCGGCCGTGAAGACCAGTCGTGCCGGATCAGCCTTTCCGCCGATGCCGAGTGGGTGCACCTCTAAGCGTGGCTTTTGACTTGTGATCAGTGGTGATACCTCCAGCATGTGCGATTGTAGGATCGCACTCTTTTCACCCTTAAAGTGATACGTATAATCTTCGAGGAAAGAGCATCCTCCCTCCAGCCCTTTCGACATCACCCAGATGGTGCGCAGCAGGGCTGCTGTTTTCCAGTCACCTTCAGCGCCGAAACCATACCCTTCGGCCATCAGCCGCTGGCTGGCCAGTCCCGGCAGTTGGTTCAACCCATGCAGTGCATCGAAGTTGGTGGTGAACGCTTTCGCATTCTTATCTTTCAGAAAACGGCGCAGTGCAATTTCGATGCGGGCTGCCTCGCGCACCTGGCCATGATCTTTGGCTCCCTTCTTGCAGTTGTCGGCAAAGGTGTAGCGTTGTTCAAATTCAGCAACCAGCTCATCCACCTCCTCCTCGGTTACCCTGTCCTGGTAGGCCACCAGGTCACCGATAGCGTAGTAGTCCACATGGTATCCCAGCCGCAGTTCTGCTTCGAGTCGGTCCCCGTCGGTGACCGCCACGTTGTTCATGTTGTCGCCAAAGCGGACGATCACCATATCCTGTGCGTCGGCCCATGCGGCTGCCACGCGCATCCAGACGGCTATCCGTTCCTGCACGTTCCGTTCCGACCAGTGGCCCACTACCACTTTCCTGTTCTTGCGCATGCGGGTGACCATGTGACCAAACTCACGGTCGCCGTGTGCTGATTGGTTCAGGTTCATGAAGTCCATATCGATCTCGCCCCAGGGTATCTCCTTATTGAATTGTGTATGCAGGTGGAGCAGCGGCTTGTGGTAGTTCTGCAATCCCTTGATCCACATCTTTGCCGGTGAGAAGGTGTGCATCCAGGTGATGATGCCGATACAGCGGGAATCACTGTTGGCCTCCTTGAATATTTTCTCCACCTCGGGCGATGAATTGGCGGTACCTTTGTAGACCACCTTCACCGGGAGTGTCCCTGCCTGGTTGAGTTGTTTCACAATCTCTTCCGAGTGTGCATTCACGGTGATCACCGCATCACCTCCGTAAAGGAGCTGAGCCCCGGTGACAAACCATACTTCCTGGTTGTTGTAGAATTCCATATTGTTCTTTTTTTAATTGTTAATCTTCATTTTTTATTTTTGTCCATAGTAGGCGTCAGGCCCGTGCTTGCGCGAAAAATGCTTTTCTATCAGCAGCTTGTTCATGGTCAGCTGCGGGTTTATCTGTCTGGAGATGAAAGCCATTTTGGCGACCTGCTCCATCACCACCGCGTTATGAACAGCTTCGTGTGCATCCTTCCCCCACGAGAAAGGACCATGATTCTTTACCAGCACACCGGGGATATGAAGCGGATCCAGTCTCCTGAAGCGTTCAATGATTACACTGCCTGTCTCCCTTTCATATGCACCTTTCACTTCTGCCTCCGTCATGTCGCGGGTACAGGGTATATTGTCGCTGAAATAGTCGGCGTGTGTGGTTCCGATATTGGGAATATCACATCCTGCCTGTGCCCAGGCGGTGGCAAAGGTGGAGTGGGTGTGTACCACTCCGCCGACAGCCGGAAAGGCCTTGTAGAGTTCCAGGTGGGTAGGCGTATCTGAAGAAGGCTTGTATCTGCCTTCCACCACATTGCCTTCCATGTCAACCACCACCATATCCTCCGCTTTCATATTATCGTAAGAGACGCCGGAAGGTTTGATGACCACCAGGTTCCTTTCCCTGTCGACCCCGCTCACATTCCCCCAGGTAAAGAGCACCAGTCCGTGTTCCACCAGATCGAGATTGGCCTGGTATACCTGCTGTTTCAGTTCTTCTATATGCATGATTGTCTCTTTATTTTAATTCGAGCATCACCACCGATTTGGCCGGCAATACCACGGAGAGATTGCTTCCCGAAAGAGTCGCTCCCCGGAAATCTTTTACCGATACTTTAGACGGCTGTTCAACCGTATTGTAATCGTTTATTTTATCTGAGGTAAGCATTTGACCGGATATATTCTTTACGGATGCTCCTACAAGTTGAGTATTGATACGTTGTTCATGATTGGGGTCGGCATTCACCAGTGTGATGTGAATCCTGCCGTCAGCATCTTTCGATGCTGAAACACTTACGGCGTCAATTTCCCTGTCACCCTGACGGTATTTGTTGCTGGTGAAGGAGATGGGAAGAAGGGTCGCATCCTGATGTACTTTGTAGAGATAAAAAACCCAGTAGGTGGGGGTGAGCACCATTTTTTCCTCATCGGTGAGAATGACGGCCTGCAGGACGTTCACGGTCTGAGCGATGTTTGCCATCTGCACACGGTCGCTGTGCGCATTAAAGATGTTGAGGTTGATACCTGCCACAATCGCGTCGCGCAGGGTATTCTGCTGATAAAGGAATCCAGGGTTGGTGCCGGGTTCCACATTGTACCATGTACCCCATTCATCCACGATCAGGCCTACACGTTTACGCGGGTCGTATCGGTCCATGATGGCAGCGTGTTTGGTGATCAGTTCATCCATGAACAGGGTTTTCTCGATGGTAGTGAAATATTCCTCTTCATCGAAAATGGTGGCGGAACCTTTATCGCCCCAGTCTTTGGGTACTGTATAGTAATGCAGTGATAAACCCTGCATATGACGACCTGCATTCTTCATCACGGTTTCTGTCCAGTTGTAGTCCCCTCCGTTGGCGCCGCAGGCGATCCTGTAAAGACGGTTGTCGCCGTAATTCCGGGCGAAGGTGGCATAGTGGCGATAGAGGTCGGAATAATAGTCGGGGGTCATATTACCGCCGCAGCCCCAGCTTTCGTTCCCCACGCCCCAGAATTTCACTTTCCATGGTTCCTGCCGTCCGTTTTTCCGGCGCAGGTTAGCCATCGGGCTCTCACCGTCGAAGGTGATGTATTCTACCCATTTGGACATCTCCTCCACGGTGCCGCTGCCCACATTACCGCTGATGTAGGGCTCGGTGCCGAGTTGCTCGCAAAGGTCAAGGAATTCATGCGTTCCAAAGCTGTTGTCTTCCACGACTCCCCCCCAATGGGTATTGATCATTTTAGGCCGGTCTTCACGTGGGCCGATGCCGTCCATCCAATGGTACTCATCGGCAAAGCAGCCTCCCGGCCAGCGCAGGTTGGGGATACGGACATCCTTCAGCGCCTGCACCACATCGTTACGAATACCGCGTGTGTTGGGAACGGATGAGTCTTCTCCCACCCAGTATCCACCATAAATACAACGGCCGAGATGCTCGGAAAAATGTCCGTAGATGTGGCGGCTGATGGTGTTTTGTCCGTTGTCGGCTTCAATAATCAATCTGTTCTGTGCATGAAGGGCTGTGCTGCCAATCAGCAGTATTGCCAAAATCTGGAATGTTCTTTTTAGTCTCATAGATTTCAGTCGTTGTTATGTTCGTCAGATTATCAATAAAATAAAGATTTTTCGTAGATAGCGTTGACCGGAGAACCGGTTATTTATCAGATCGGAGTTTAATGCGTGTAAAGTTAAAACTTATTTCTCACATTACCTACAATCCTCACAATTTGTTATGATTACCCCTCCTTCAGGTTGAATGAACAGCGAGATTTCACCCGTTTTATTCATTTTCAACTGCTTGTATTGCGGGGTACGATTTTCCTTATCGGAATACACCGAAACATTTTTCCCGGAGAGCATGGGAAGCATTGCTTTCACCTCTTTCACCTCTTTCCCGGCATTGACAGCTGCCACGTACCACTGTTCACCGTGACGGCGGGCCAGTACCACATATTTACCCGGATAGCCGTCAAAAAAAACCGTCTCATCCCATAGGGTGGGCACCTCTTTCATAAAGTCGATCAGGAATGATGGTTGTTCGGTCAAGTTGTTGGGTGTGATGCTAAAGTTCTGTATCGGCGACTGAAACAGCACAGCTGTTGCGAGCTGGAAGGTCTCTGTTGTTTTACGAACACTACCTCCGTCGTTATTGCGGTTGTGGCGTTTGTTGAGCAGCACCGGCCCGAAGTCCATCGATGCCACGCTGTTCCTGATAAAGGGGTGCAGTGTGGCGTTGTAAGCTTCCTGGTCGTTGGCATGCTGTGTGAAGATCAGGTTCTCGGAGGCGAGTACCGCTTCGCTACCGGCGAAGTTGGGGAACATCCGCTCCCAACCGCGTGGGAGGGTGCAACCATGAAAGATAACAGTAAGGCCGTAATCATTGGCATCAGACAGGATATCTTCATAAAGTTCCATGGTCTCCTGCTTGTCCCCACCGAAAAAGTCGACCTTGATTCCTTTCACGCCGATGCTTTGCAGCCAGGCCATCTCCTTTTTACGAGCTACTGATCGGTTCATCCGGTTTGTGGGCCCTTGGGGGGCATCGTTCCAGTATCCGTTGGAGTTGTACCAGAGAGCGATACCTAAATTTTTTGAGTCGGCGTATCGGGTCAGCTCCTCAATCTTGTCACGGCCGATGCGGCTGTCCCACCAGTTGTCGATCAGTACCAGCTCGTAGCCCATCTCCGATGAGAGGTCAATGAATGTCTTCTGATCTTTATAGTTGATGCTTCCATCCTGCCACAAGAGCCAGCTCCAGGTAGATCGTCCGAAACTGTATTCCCGGGAGGGTTCGTATAGCGGTTCCACCAGATCTGTAGCAATGGTGGTTTCCACGATCGGCTTCAGGTTATCGCCCACCGTGATGGTGCGCCAGGGAGTCTCCCCCGGTAGTGGAATCGCCGGATTGGCGCTGCCAATGCCGTTGTTTTCACCCTCTTCCGGGTAGGCAATGGTGTAAAGTCCGTCAGCTGTTCCCTCGCTCAGTTTTGAGCCGCAATAACGGCTGTCGACACCTGTTTCGGAGATCAATACCCATCCGTTGTCACCCACGTGAAACAATGCCGGAAAGGTATAGCCGATACCGTATCGGGAAGGGGTCCCTACCGGTTCATCCGGCACATACTCCTCTTCATAGCTGGGCTTGGTTCTCATCCATCCGGTCATGGGGGTTGCCTGGGGTGTCAGAAAAGTGGTGGTAAAGGTTGGGAAGTTGAAGCCGGAGAGCTCTTTTAACACGATACAGCGAGCTGTTTCACCGTTTTGTGCCAGTGAATACTTGAATGCGATGTCGTTGTTGCTCACCCGGAAGATGATGCTGATCTTTTCTTTTTGCGGTGTTTCGAAGGTGCAGGTCACCTCGTTGGCGAGATACTCCACCCTGCTTTTTTTGATCTTTGGTTCGTGATAAGCGTGTCGTATGGTTGTCTCATTGGTTTCTAACAGCGTCAGCTCCCGACTGAGATCGCCGATATTGGTGATCAGGCCCAGTGGCGATTCTTCCAGCAGCACCTTCTCTTTGAAATGGATAGCGTAGGAGAGAGACCCATTGTTTAGTTTGATGTTAACCAGCATGTTCCCGTCGGGACTGCTGATTGCTATCTCTTGTGCAGTGAGCGGCATCAAACAGGAGATCAGCAGGAGGCTCAATAAGATTTTTTTCATTGATATGATTGTTGACATTTTTACAAAAATAGCACATTTGTCTGATATAATTGCAGATAAAGGAGCAGAGATAGCAGGTTGATTATTTTGTTTTTTTGCCCCAAAAGGTTTCATTCAGATTTTTTTCAGTACCGGCATATACGAATGTCACACGACGAGGGTTGGCTTCCCAGTCGACTTCCCTTTCAACGCAGACAATCACATTGCCCAGGGTGAGTTGTTTTTTTGCCTGATTGTAACTCCAACTACCTGTGAGTGCACCCGACAGGGTGCCGTCGGCATTTAGCGTTAAAGCCGTTGCCCTGTTTTGTTGGCCGTATGTGTATTCCAGTTTAAGGTGCTCCCATGTTCCCACAAGCGAGTCTTTGGTGATGACACCATAATCGGGCACATTGGCATAGCGTTGGGGTAACGCGATCGGCCAGAGGTTATCGGGTTCACTGGGAGAGGCAGGGCACCATACGATGCGGCGGACATGCCCCATCATGATGGCGTTGGAATAGGGATTGCCACCCACGTTGGCTGGTAGTCGTCCCTGCGACATGTAGAACCATTCATTGCTGTTTTCCTTTTGGAAAATAGCGCAGTGCGAGATGCCCACCCATCCGTAGCCGAGGTTGAATTTGTAAGGATGAGTCACGATCGGGTAGCTGTCACCCTCTCCGTTGGTAAAGTTGCGCCCTCTGATGTCGAGGTAGGGGCCCTCAATGTTTCTGCTTCTTACCACACGTGTATTGTAGGGTACATCGAGCGCGTCGTAGGCCAGGAAGAGGTAGTAGTAACCATCTTTGTATATGATTTCGGGAGCTTCGCTTCCCTGCCAGCGCGATGAAGCTGTGCGGGTGCCTATTCTCTCGCCATAACGAGCAGTCAGCTCGTTCACGCTGTCAGCATAGGGCTCACCCAGCTTGTTGAGCGGCTTGCCTGTGTTTGCATCCAACTGCAAGAGTGCAAAACCGCTGTGCCACGATCCATGAATCAGGTAATGTTCTCCTTCAGGCGTGACGATATAGGTGGGATCGATAGCGTTATAGTAGAAATAGGCACTCCAATCGTTTAAGCTGGAACGGCTGAAATTTTTGCCACGATCGGATGAGGAGGTGGTCACGAAACCCTTGTCGCTCCAGACAGCAGCCGCAGGATCGGTTGACTCACACATGCCGATAAAGGCGCGTTCTGTCCAGCTTCCGTCGAAGTTGGCAGAAGTGTTGGCTTTTCCTGTTTTGATGTAGTTGTCGATGATGATGCTATAATACATACGCAGGATCTCCTTTCCCCCCACATTGACCCGGCGTACAACCGGTGCCCAGTAGCCGTAATTGATCTTTTCCGGGGCAATGGCATCGAGCCCCATGCGTGTCCGAATGGCATTGAGCGAGTCGGCTACCCAGGCAGGGGCATCGTAAAAAGGGCCTCCCACCCACTCCCAGTTGACCAGGTCGCTTGAGCGCTTGCCCTGAAAATGTCCGTGTCCCTCGTGCTCATTTCCATACGAAGCATCGGTACCGTACATGTAGTAATAACCCTTATAGTAAGCGACCGACGGGTCGTGTACGTTGGCCAGGTTCCACTGGTTTCGTTGCGACCATGAGGCGATCGCCGAATAGTCGTCGGCATAGGTTGGGATGGCCCATCCGGTTTCAGTCCCAGGCTCCGGCTTCTCCACCCCGGGTTCAATTCCGTCATCCTTGCTGCACCCTGCCAGCAGTAGTGAAATTATGCTTATGTGTAAAAATAACAGATACTTGCGTTTCATCTCTCTGATTTTTAAGTTAGAAACTTCCTTATCAACATGCAGAAGTGAAGTCAATAAGGAAGTCTCTAAATTAAGCAATTAATTCCTATTGTACAACAGGACGAATATTGTATTTCTCCCTGAATGCAGGTCCGTTATCTTCATTCTTGTTTGCCGAGTTCCCTTCAAGGTGGGGGTTGGCGTTCAGCGTTGACTGAAAGATGGGAAAATATTCATGTCCCTTGTAGTAATAATTGAATGATGAGTCGTCAGCGGTTTCGGCTGTGAGCTCTTCGGTTGATGCTGTACCGTCACGCTTGTAATAACCGTGTTCAATGAGCTGATTCAGACGACCCTGGTCGTAGAAAAATCCCCAGCGGAGCAGGTCAATGCCGCGTCCGTTTTCACAACCGAACTCCTTGGGTCGTTCCACGTTTGCGATCTGTTCGAAAAGAGCATCAGCAGAGGGGAAGTCAGCCAGTTTAAGGTCCGGCAGTGCCACGCGATGGCGTACCTGGTTGATGTAATCAATTGCCGTTTGGGTAGGGCCATTGATTTCATTCTCGCACTCGGCAGCACGCAGCAACACATCGCTGTAACGCATCATGCGAAGGTTGACACCACAATGCAATCCGTTGGTAATGGAGCTGTAGATGTTGTTTCTGGCATTGGTGAACTTTGCGATGGAGATACCTCCCTGGGCATTGTTCGACAGCGGTGTCCTGGTTATCTCATTCTTATAGACCACATTGCTGCGGGGATCGCCATTCGGATAGGCTGCTGTTTTCTGGTTGGTATAGGTGCTATACTCATCTTCGTAGGTGACCAGTGTCCAGTACAAACGGGGATCAAGACGGCCGTCGGTGGAACTCTCCTTTATAAACAGGTTGTACAACCAGGGTGAGCCGGCCAGGTCACCCCAGCTACCCAACTCCTGAGAAGCATAGTTGCTCTCAACAGCGTGACCCTGAGTGGCCTCCGAACTAATGTTTACCGGTGTCCACTCTTCGTCGGTACCCCCTGTTCCATAATCCAGAAATTGCACCTCGAAGAGGCTCTCTACATTGTTCTCGTAGGGTGAACCTTCCCGGAAGTTATCGCCATAGTCGGCAGTGAGAGCATAATGTCCGTACTTGCCTCCAATGATATCTTTCAGGATGGCGTATGCCTCAGAAAATTTATGACGGAACATCAATACACGAGCCATGTAACCGGCAGCAGCACCGCTTGTGGCACGTCCCTGTGCCCATTCACCCCCCTTATCGCGTGAGGGAAGCATCTCCATCGCTAAGGCCAGGTCAATCTCAATCTGGTCGAACACCTCGTCCTGGGTATTGTTGGGAGCATACATGGTGTTGATATCGGAATAGGAGGCGTAGTCGGTAATCAATGGCACCGTCTGATAATAGGTAGAAAGGTGATAGTATGCCAGGGATCTCAGGAAGAGTGCCTGTCCGGCAATCTCATTGTATGACTCCTGTGACATCTCAACGGCATCCACTTTCGACAATACAAAATTTGTGCGGTTAACCACATGATACCAGTCGCGCCAGATCCATTGGTCACCAATATCAATTGTGCCGGGAGAGTTGAGATTGTCATACGCCAGGTACCACTGTTGCGATGAATTCCAGACTTCGTCGCCACGCACGGCATCCATGGTATAGCCCACACGGGCAAAAGAACCTTCGAGACGGATACGGTTGTAACAGGCGATGACAGCCTCCTGCAGTTCTGACTCCGATTCGCCGAAATCGTAGGTGGTCTGATTGTTGGGGTTCACCACATTGAGCTGGTCATTGCAGGCTGTCAAGCCTCCAATAAGCGCCAACATCATCAAGAATCTATTTAAATTTTTCATATCAATGTCTTATTTTAATTTCAGTATTAGAATGAAAAGTTCACACCAAACATAATGGAGCATGGGGTTGGGTAGGATGAATAGTTGTAACCGGGTGTAAATGTGCCTCCGGCGAAATCCACGTTGTAACCCCTGTATTTGCTCAATGTAGCCAGATTCTGTGCTGTTGCATATATACGCACATTGTTCAGATAACTGCCAAACCATTTGTCCGGGAAATTATAACCGAGCGTGATATTGGCAATCTTCAGATAGGTTGCATCCTGAAGGAAGCGTTCGCTGAACATGTCGTTGGTGATTGATCCGGTCGATTTGTAGGCAACGCGCGGCACATCGGTGTTCATGTTGTCCGGTGTCCATGCATTCAACATGTCAACGCTCTTGTTGAGTGTGCCGTATGAGCTGCGCAATGTCACATCCACAAAATCGACCACCTTGAATCCTGCGGCGCCATATGTCGACAAGCTGAGGTCAAAACCTTTCCATTCAAGACGAGCATTCAGTCCAAAATGTACTTTTGGTAAACCACTACCCAGGAATGTCTGGTCTTCGTTGGTGATTTCACCGTCGTTGTTAAGGTCGGCGTATGCCACATCACCCGGTTGTGCCCCGGGCTGATTGATGTACATTCCTTCGTCGTTAACACGGTTATCAATCTCCTCCTGCGACTGGAAGATTCCCTCGTAGACGTATCCGTAGAATGAACCCACTTCACGACCTATCTCTGTGCGGCTGTAACTATCGTTACGCGGTTCTCCTGAAACACCCAGCTTTGTCACCTTGTTGCTGAGAGTAGAGAAGTTGGCAGTAATATCATACCTGAAATCATTGTGACGATTTCGGTATGTTACCAGAAACTCGAGACCTGAGTTTTCCATTGTTGCAGCGTTCATTGTTACGGTTTCATTGGTAGCACCCGCATTTGCCGGTACCGCAACGCTATAGAGCAGATCTTCAGAGATTGCCTTGTACCAGTCGATGTTGAACTCCAGCTTATTGTTGAACATGCCAAGGTCGAGGCCAATGTCAAGCATTTTCTTTTTCTCCCACCGGATGGCCGTGTTTACGTAGTCTGATATGGATGAGCCGGTAACCTTGTTGTTTCCAAAGCTATAGGTGTAGTTTCCTCTCGCCATCACAGCCATGTACTGGTATTCACCAATGTTCTCATTTCCCAGTTCACCATAGCTTCCGCGAAGCTTCAGCAGGTTGATGATAGAGGGATCTACAGGAAAGAAGTTTTCACGTTCGATGCGCCAGCCTGCCGATACCGATGGGAACCAACCCCAGCGATCCTCAGAAGAGAGACGACTGGAACCATCGCGACGCACTGTTGCAGAAAGAAGATACTTTTGATCGAAATTGTAGTTGAGACGACCAATATAGGATGCCAGCACGTGCTCGCTCTCGAAGCTTGTTGCTGATGTTTCCTCAGCATTGTTTACCTGCAGGTAGTAGGGTTCAGGCAAGTTTACCCCTTTGCCTGTTAGCGTGTGATAGAGCTCGCGTTGGAAGGTTTGACCAAGCACCACGTTGAGGTGATTGCGTCCGAATTTTCCATCATAGGTCAACAGGTTCTCCATCAGTGCATCACTGTAGTTGCGATATCCCTGCGACAGGTTCTCATTGCTCTTTGAGAGGTAATTGGTTGTACTCTGGATAAACGCAGGAACAAAGGTGAAGTCCTTTGCAAATGTCTTGCTGTAGGAGAGGTTCAGTTTGTAATCAAAGGTGTGATTCTCATTTTTCCTGCCAACCATGTCAAAAAGGTCGACCGTTGCCGAACCTGATGCAACAATGCGGTCGACAACTGCATTTCTTTCCAGCAGACTGTTGGTGAGCAGCACATTGGTGACACGCAGGTCGCCATGTACATCGTCGTAGTAGGTGCCATATCCGTAAGAATCATAGCTGTATTGTGATGCAGCCGAGATTTTGTCGTCGAGCACCCAGGTTGATTCATCATAAGCTTTGATGGTTGGGGGTAGAATCAGGGCCGAAGCCATTACAGGGTATTGCGCACCATAGAGGCCCTGTACGTACTCATTGGCGTTGCTGAGCGCCATGTTGTCTTGATCACTATGGCTATACACAATGCTCGTCTGAAGTTTAACGAACTTGGCATCCATGGAGTTGTTCAAACGGGCTGTATAACGCTCGAAGTTGGGGCCGGCACCCACCATGGTTCCCTCCTGTTGATAGTAGTCGAGGCCAATGTTGTAGGTGTTGTTGGTTCCACCTCCTGAGATGTTAATGTTGTGATTCTGACGGATTCCTGTTTTGAACGCTTCGTTGAACCAGTTTGTGTTCACCACATTGGGATCGATGTATTTTTCACTTGCAGGATTGTAGCCGGCAGGGACATCCATATTGCTGTTCTGGAATGCCATGTTGATGTATTGACCATATTGTTTGGAGTCCATCACATCATACACACCACTTCGCACCTTGTCAACACCCATGTAACCGCTGTAATCGATCTTCATAGGTTTGTTCCTGGCACCCTGCTTGGTGGTGATGATTACTACGCCGTTTGCCGCGCGTGAACCATAGATGGCAGCGGCAGAAGCATCTTTAAGTACCTGCAGCGTCTCAATATCATTTGGTGAGAAGTCGCGGATGGTTGTTCCCATGGGTACACCATCCACAACATAAAGCGGAGCGGTGCTGCCAAACGAGCCGATACCACGAATACGCACCGTGGGGTCGGCACCCGGTTGTCCGTCAGTTGTAATTTGAACACCTGCAACTTTACCCTCCAGCATGGTCGATATGTTGGAATGGGAAACCTTCTTCATCTCATCGGTGTTGACCACGGCCACTGAACCGGTAAGGTCCACCTTGCGTTGAGTACCATAACCCACCACAACCACCTGGTCGAGAACCTGCAAATCAGAGACCATGGTGATGATTCCCAGCTCGTTTCTTCCGGCCACGTTTATTTCAACACTTTTGGATCCCACGAATGAGATGACCAGCGTAGCATCTGCGGGAACAGATAGCGTGAAGCTGCCATCGGCGCCGGTCACGGTACCAACGGTTGTACCGGGTTGTCGTATGGTAGCGCCCGGAAGCGGGTCTCCATACTCATCGATAACGATACCTTTTACAGTGATCCTGTCTGCTTGTGTTATCAGTGCCTGTCCGGCATTGGCGTTACCTTCTGCGTAAGCTTCCGGTGCAAGGGCCAGGATTCCCAACAAGATTATAAATTTGTATTTCATACGATTATTTTATTTGTTTACGCTATGGTGTATGGAACTCGCGATAATCATGTTCTGGTGTGAAAATCATGTTCATGCTCGTTTCATATGATTATAATTATTTCTTCATGATTAGTCAACAAATACAACGTAAGCCCCTTCAATTACCAGTGCACAATTCAGATCGGAGCTGTCCACTGTGAAGCCCTCATACTTCTGGAAGTGGGTCTCACCATTCACGTAAGTAACATTGTACAGCACATCAGCCGTATTGTCACCGTTGTTTGTAACGGTGATAACCACCCTTGAGCCATTGATGCTTGATGCAAATGTATCCCAGTTCCAGTCGGACGTAGCGGTGGCAGTGGCAAAGCCGCTACCCCAACCGAAGTTGTCCATGCGAACCACCGCATATTCAGTCAGATCGGCTTTGTGCAGAATTGTGCTTGGGCTGTGATAGGGTTGCAGATTATTGGAATAGCAATACATGGTCAGCGTCTTGCTCTCACCCGCAGCAACGGGGAAGTCATCTGAGAATTCACTCCACCAGGGTGTGGAAAAGTCGGTAAAGCCTACCTGTCCTATTCCCTTTATAAGAGTTAACGGACAATTGACAGTAACAGTACTTGTGGCACCCTTATAGGTGATTATCGCATTTTGCGATCCTTCGACAGCAGGAATCTTGCTGAATTGGAGACCGGAGTTGGGCAGTACCCCTGTTGTGCCGTCGGAATAGGTAGCGTTCACTAACAATCCTTTCGGATTGAACAGGACTGAGTCGGGACTAAAGAAATAATACTCGGTTATGTCTGGCATGGCAGTGATCTCCATACTGGCAACAGGATTCGTAACCTCCAGTTTATAGAGAGTTGATACGGCCGGGCCGTATGCCCCTTGTTTTGTTTTGCTGTATACTACGATCACTGTCTTCTCTCCGAGAGTAGTCATGTCAGGAATAACCGAGAATGTGATATCCTCAGGATCTACCTGCTCTGATGATCCATCGGCATAGGTAACAATAGCGACAGCATCACCCCAGAAGTCCTCGTTGCCAAACTCCACAAACTCGGGAGCACCCTGCACTTCAATTGAAACCGGATTCACATCCTCCACAACAGTGACCTTTGAGGGGATGAGGTAGGCTTCCTTCATCTGAAAATGGCTGCCGTCGCAAACCAGGAAAGCGACGATATTTTTAGCGGCAGAAACCGGTTGCTGGTAAGTCATCACCAGCTCAACCCCGTTTGTGCCGACCGCAGTGGCTGTCACAAACACATTGCCGGTAGCTGAGTGATCCACTTCCAGTGTAACAGTGGCACCCTGCATAGTGGTACGGAAGTCGTTCCAGATATCACCATCACCGTCGACGTCGGGATAGTCGAATGAGATCATGCCGGCATCATAGGCATAGCCCTCATCCGCCATGGTGCCTCCCCAACCATACGCATCGGAACGGAGTACAAAGTACTCTTTGTATCCGTCGGCATCACGATCACCCACTTCGTTTACAACGGCAAGGTTCCAGTTGTTCCAGTTGTTGACCCCGCTGCTGTGGTTCACAAACTCCAGATGCAACAGTTTGTTTACCGGAATAGTGAAATAATCAGAGAACGCCGTCCACCAGGCTGCACTATTGTCTTCAGCCCCCACGATTGTGGTGGCGATGTCGATGAAGGTAGTGTCACCTGTTGATTGTTTGGCCTTTTCGGCAGCAATGGAATCGATTCTGCTCTGCAGGTCGGATGGAGCATCGATTGAATAAATCTCCAACTTCTCGCATCCAACCAGGGCTATTAGTGCCAGAAGTGATGCGAAAAAAGTGCCTTGAATCAGTTTTGATGTTTTCATAAGACTAAAATATTTATTTTCAATGGTGTCATATGGAACTCGCTTTAGTCATGATCTTGTGTGATAATGATTATCATGCTCGTTTCATACGATTGATTTACTTTTTACTAAGGTGTATTTCATTAATGATTTTGATTTTTTTACTTTGGATGACAATTTTCATAAGATGTAAAAATTAAACAACTTTTTACTTAAGATACATAATTTAGTAAGTGCAAAGGTTTGCATTGTTGGGTTAGCAATGGTGGACAAACGATTAAATATGGTGGAGAAATGAGCAGCCCACTACTTTTAACAAATATCTCCTTATTGAGGGCTCATGGAGGAGATATCTTTACACCTTAATTTTTATTCAAGCAGTTTGCTCGGAGTGACATTGAATTGTCTTGTAAAACAACGGGTGAAATATTTTGGATCGTTGAATCCCACATCATAAGCGATGTCTGAGATATTTTTGTTCCGTGTGGTTTTATTTTGAATGATTTCGTTGTAGGCAATTTTCAATCTGTAATCACGGATGAACTGTCCGGTTGACTTGCCACTGAGGGCGTTCAGCTTGTTGTTGAGTGTCGATTTGCTTACCCCGGCAGCCGCAGCAAATTCTTCCACTGAGAAATCGGGGTTCCGGTAATTTTCTTTCAGAATCCTGAGCAGCTGATCCATAAATTTTTTGTCGAACGACTCTTCATTCATCTCGAAGACATTCGTGTTCATTTTCTCAGAGAAGAGCTGCTGGGATCTCTGACGTGCTTTCAGGATATTGTTGATGCGGGTGGTCAGCATCTCTTCATCGAACGGCTTTATCAGGTAGGAGTCCACGCCTACGCGATAACTGTCGAGTCTTGCTGATTCGGATGTTTTAGCGGTTAACATCAGGAAAGGGATATGGGAAGTGGCGATCTTGCTTTTCACCCTTTTCGATAGTTCAATGCCATCCATTTCGGGCATCATCAGGTCGCTGATGATGAAATCCACATGATGCTTGTCAAGAATCAGCAACGCTTCTGCTCCGTTGTTTGCTTTCAGGGTATTGTAGGTTGATGAGAGGATGGAGCAGATGTAGTTTTTCATATCGGGATTATCTTCAACCACCAGGAAAGTCATTCTGTTTTTTTGCCATTGTTCTTGGTTTGAATCCAGCAAAATGGGTGTTCCCTTTACTGTTTTTTGGGCATCGTTTTCCACCTCAATCTGCGGCTGGGGGTTGTTTCTGTGTAAGGGTAGCAGCATTCTGAAAGTACAACCCTCTTTTCTGTTGTTCTTGGCCCATATTTCTCCCCCGAGCATTTGTGTGAGCTGCTTACAGAGATAGAGACCGATTCCGGTACCGCTTTGGCCGTAAACGGGGAATCGTATATGAGACCGTGATTGGTAATAACGGCGGAAGATATTGGTCAGGTCTTCTTCCGGGATACCTGTGCCGGAATCTCTTACCGAGATATAGAGTTTCTCTTGCTGATCCTCCCTGGCAGTGATTGATTTGACGAAGAGAGTTATCTCTCCGCCGTTTGGGGTGAATTTGACAGCATTGGCCAGAAGGTTGATGATGATTTTCCGGAGTGATTCATCGTCATAGAAGAATTGAGCGTTTTTCAATGAGATCAATCGCCTCAGTCTGATTTCACGTTCATTGATCTGCTGTTCAAATGAGTTGATAACCGAGTCGATAAATGCTGTGAAATCACCCATTGTGTAGTTGATCTCCGTTTTACCCGATTCAATTTTCTGAAAATCCATCAACTGATTCACCAGGGAGAGCAGGTATTTTGAGTTTCGCTCCGCATAATGTAACTGTTCAATCACATAGGGGTCATTGCTCAGTTTCAATGCGCGCTGTACAGGTCCCATGATCAGGGTTACCGGCGTGCGAAATTCGTGAGAGATATTGGTAAAGAACTCCAGTTTATCCCTGTTCATTCTCTCCACCTCTTCGGTCATGGAGATCAGCTGATTCTTCTGCCATGTAATCTGTTCGTTTTGATTGCTCAGAACCAAATTTTGGTCGGAAAGTTCTTTTTTCTGCAACATGAGCGTTTCTTTCTGCTTTTCCAGCTCTTTGGTGCGTTCATCCACAATCTGGCTGAGTTGTTTTTGTTTCTCTTCATAGGAACGGATGTGCCAGAAATACCAGAGCAAAAAGATTGAGATGGCCACGATCAGGCAGAGGAACGCGAACCAAGTGGTCTTATAGAAGTAGGGTCTGATAATGATTTCCAATTCAGTGATCTCTCCAAACTCTTTTTGGTTTTTAGGGTGATAGGTGACCTGAAAGGTGTATTTACCTGCAGGTAGATTCATGAAGCTTGCTGAGTGTATATGTGGCGGCAGTTCAATCCATTTCTCATCATAACCGACAAGTCGGTAAGAGTAGGTGTAGTTACCGGAATGGATATAATTAAGTGCGGAAAATTCAATGGTAAATGATTTATGTTTTTCATGCAGTGAAATTTTGTTGGAAAGGGTGATATCTTTTTCAATGAGTTCACCCGGGAAAACCTTCTCATTTTCCAGGAAGAAGTTGGTAAGGGATACCCGATAATTGGGCAACGGCATGTTAATCTGGGAAGGATTGATAGCAATGAGTCCATTCAGTGTACCGAAATAGAGGGTCCCCCTTTTCGATTTGTGATAGGCGTTCCAGTAGAACTGATCACTCTCAAATCCCTCACTTTTGAAAAAATTAACAAAACTCTCTTCCTGCTTATCGAAGCGAGAGAGACCGTGGCTGGTGCTGATCCAGAGGTAGCCCATATCATCTTCAAGGATACCTCTCACACTGTTGTTGGCCAGCCCGTCGGAATTCTTATAGGCTTTGAATGAACAGGTTCCATCTTCATTTACCAATCGCTTGTAAATGCCGTATCCATCGCTGCCCAGCCATAGTACATTGTCGGAATCGAGGCAGAGGGAGGTGATTTTCTCTACCAGAGACGAGCCGGGGGCATCCAGCTTGTTCCTGTAGTGATGGATGTCAAAACTAGTATTCTGCTTACTTTCCAGATCAATGGAGTAGACCCCTTCCTGGCTGCCCGCCCACAGAACACCTTTTTCATCGATGGTCATGCCGATGATTCCCTGTATGTTTGCAAAGATATTTTCAGGCGAGGGGATGAACAATGAATCATTCATCAGCTCGTAACAGTAGAGACCTTGGTTAGATCCAATCCACATACAGTTGTTGATGGTATCGTGCAGCAGCCCCCCTATCAGATCAATCAAGAGTCCGGGGTAGTTACCTGAATTGATCTTGATGGATGTTTTTTGAGCCGGTTTTTTTCTGTTGATAACCGATATGCCGTACCCCCAGGTGCCCACCCATAACCGGTCTCTGTCGTCCAGACTGAGAGCGCTTACCGAGTTGTGAGACAGTTGTGTAGAGGAGCTTTCGGTAAAGTGGGAGAACGACTCTTCTCCCTTTTTTTTCAGGTTCAGGCCTCCTTCAACCGTCCCCACCCACAATTGTGCATCCTGGTCCTCCAGTATCACATTCACGGGGTTTGGGGAGAGGCTGCCCTGATCCTGTTCGTTGTAGGTGTAGCTCTGAATACTGAGGTTTTTGGGTTTGATCATGTTGATCCCCCCTGTTTCAGTACCGCACCAGACAATATCACCCACATTATAAAGACAGTTTATAAAGTTGCTGTTTAATCCTTTGCCCTGTGATGATTGGTCTGCGACGATCTTTTCGAATCCGTCGGTAAGCGGGTTGAAGATATTGATTCCTCTGAGTGTACCGATGATCAGCTGGTTTGTTTGTGACAGCACAATATCAGCGATATAGTTGTGTGAGATGGATAATGGATCGGAAGGTTTGTTTTCATAGATCTTTACCACATCTTCATTTCTGAAATAGCGGTGAAGCCCATGTACTGTTCCTATCCAGACTTCGTTCTTGTCAGGCAGGATCCTGGTGATGATGCTGTTTTCTTTGAAGTTGAATTTTTTTGACACCGGTATGGCTCTCAGGGTGTGGTTGTTCATGTAGAGTTTAAAGATGTTGTCGTGGTACCCGGCCCAGATGTTGCCATCTTTGTCAACATCCTCCATTGCCACGAAACGCATGGATTGCAGGTTGTCGGGCAGTTTAAAGATATTGGTAACTTCACCTTTCTCATTCAGCATGATCTTGTAGATGTAATCTGTCACAAGCCAGATGTCACCTGCACTATCTTTTGTGATATTCTTGACCGGGCTTTTCATGAATGATACCAGTGATGGGTCAGTGCCATCAAAGAGATTCTCTATTCGCTGATATTCGAGGTTCAGGATATCAAGCCCGCCGTCTGATGCAATCCAGAGTCTGTTAAAGTTATCCTCCCGCACCATATGAACGGCATTGCCATTTAACGAAATGGGGGATGTTCCCATATGATAGTTGATGAATGAGAAGCCGTCGTAACGAGACAGACCACTGCTTGTGGATATCCAGATAAAACCTCTTGAGTCCAGATAAATGTCATCGATGAAATCATGCAGAAGGCCATTCTCCATTGTGATATAGGAGATGTTGAAATTGTTCCCTGACAGGTACTGGTGCTGAGCAGCGGCAGTCAGGGTGAGAGTTATCATGAACAGCAACAACAGTTTTCTCATGGGTTCACCGTGATCATGTATCATGGTAGCAAATATAAGGCAAAAAAAGTTTAGTCCATATTCTCTGAAGATGGAATCTGTTATTGTTTACTCACTGGTACAGGAAGTCCTATTTCCTCCCATTCCCCGTTTTCATTTTCCGTTAAACTGCTTTTGGTGGCTTCCTATTTTCCGGATAAACCGGGAAAAAAGCCGCAAAGCGGGAATTGGGTGCGACATAAACAACATGCTGAATTAAACAACATGTTGGTAAAGTTGGCGACCTAAGCGCCTAAGCGCCTAATAAAGGGTAGAGACATAGATACAAATGGAAGACAAATCAATCATCCTTCCTTCAAAAGGAGCACTTATCGCAAATAAAATATTTTTGCAAAAGAAACCAAAAGAACAACATCTGACAATGCATGCTGCTCTTTTGGTCTTCTTTCAATTTATTAATTCAGGCTTATTTTTTGGACCTGCGTATAATAAAACTCATTTGTCACATTCGCACGGACACCTACTCTTACGAACACTTCGTCCAGGCTTTTGAGACTTTCAGACAGATTAATGGAGAGAGAGGATTGCTCTCCGGGGGTAATGCCCGATAAGTCAGCATTCATGGCTTGCTCATTTTTATTTTGATCAGTCAGCACTGAGTGTCCGATGAATAGTCTCACCTGTGCAAGATTCGCATCTTCGGCAATTTTATTAACCGTAAAATTTGCCGTAATTGTACCCGCTGTATGCTGGAAGCTTTCATTGGAAATTGTGAAATAGGGTTTTACAGGAACATCATACACCGTATTGTTTTTCACATTGATGGTAATCGTGTCATTTAGCTGAGGTTCCCAAGGGCCCCCGGCTTTTCGTACCATTTTATATTGTCCGTCAAACAAACTGACGGAGTAGCTTCCATCATGTGCAATATATACCGGAATAGCGTATCTCAACGCATAGCCGTCTTGCCATAATTCCAGTTGAGGTCCGTTCGTTCTGACTCCGACAGGCTTTTCATTATATACCACGTTACCGGAAAGTGTGGACTTGGGTTCGTCGAAGTTATCATATTCGCACCCTGCAAACAAGGCACCGATGCATAAAATTATATAGAAATAATTCCTTTTCATTTACATGTGATTTATAGGTGATTAATGGAATGGATTTTTTACCAGTTTCGGATTGTTGTTCAATACTGCCGGATCAATCGAAGAATAATAGTTGGCCATGCGGAAGAACCGGGCTCTCTTGAAACGGGTAGGTCTTACTCTCTCGAAGATGTATTTACCATCATCGGAGTGTCCGGGACGTGAAATTCTGTATGGATATAAACCGTGCACTACAGCGTTAGAGTCCGAGTCTTGTCCGTTCCACACCTTATCTGCTATCCTCCAGCGTTTCAAATCAAAAAACCTGTGGTCTTCAAACGCAAGTTCCACACGACGTTCATTCTGTATGATCTCAATAGTTAGTGCTGTTAAGCTATTCGCTGGAAATCCTCCATGAACTTCGCGAACCTTGTTGATAAAGCCCAAAGCACTTGGATCATTTAATTCAAATGCAGCTTCACCGGCATTTAAATAAATTTCTCCAAGACGAAACCACGTCCACCAATTTGAAGCCAGGCTTGGGCGTACGCCATCCTGTGGATTCTCACTGACAAATTTACGCAGATAAAATCCGGTGTTACTTACATACTGATCATCATCTTTGGGTCCATCAAATCCGGTGAGCACTTTGCCATCTTCATACGTTGTTCCCAAATTACCAATTCTAAATTTATATTCACCGTCTTCCCAAATGGCAACCCCAGCTTGCATGTTTACCGGCATATTGCGGAACTGACTTCCCGGGTAGACCACAGTGCCATACAATCGGGCATCTTTATTGGCAAAAATGTCAGCCATGTTATTGTATATGATATAATTACCTGCGGCATCCTTATCTTTCAAGGTACCTTCAGAACCATCCAGATATTCATAACTTTCTACCAGACTCAGAGAAGGAGTCAACATAGAAGATCCTTCAATATCCGATCGAAAACTTCTAACGACATTGTCATACGTAAAACCATGTACCTTACCAGTCATGAAATCCTTGGCAAAGATTACCTCCTTTGCATTTTTATCCATAAACAGTTTGTAGAAATTTTCTCCTTTTGAAGAGCCGCCCGGGTTATAAAGTTCATACTCGGGACTGGCGATAATCTCTTTTGAAGCGGATAAAGATTTTTGATAATAGTCGGCAGCTCTACTCGCAGGAATACCTACTTCTGCACCGGGGGTAGAGATTGGCGCACTCATCAGATTATTGTACTTAGCGATAGACCCGGCATAGAGCATCGCGCGACTTTGCAGCGCCAACGCCACATACTTATTTGCACGGGTTCTACTCCCTTCTGTTACAGTGAAATTATTCTTTATTGCCTGAATTTCATCATAAATAAAATCATATACCTCAGATTCTTTGGCACGAGGTACTTGTAGCGATGACGGGTCTCCGCTTCCGTCGTAAATCAACTGTGTTGTAATAAGAGGAACTCCTCCCATACGTTTCACCAATTCAAAGTAGACATACGCTCTGATAAAGCGCAGTTCTGCATTAAATTGATTTTTTTGAACATCAGTCAGTTTAACACTGTACTTCTCCATATTCTCCAAAGACAAATTGATGTCGCGAATAAAGGTGTAATCCCAGTAACGCGCATAATCATCTCCATAGTTAATGTCATTTCTCCAGTTTTGATCAACATGTCCCGACCACATCGCATCGTCAAATTCAGCATTTGTACCGGTATTGAAGACGCCTGCTAATTGAGGCAACCTGTCGTAGTAATTGGCCAGCAGCCCAAGGATCATGTTTGGATCATTCCAAAGTTGTTCATCGGTAATTCTGTCTTTGGGTGTTCTCTGCAGCCAATCGTCCTCATTACAGCCTGCAAACAATCCCGCAACAATCAGTAATATAGATAGATAGAATGTATATTTACTATTCATAATTTATTCTTATTAAAATGTTACATTTAACCCAACCAAAATTGTTCTTTGTTGAGGGTAGACTACCGCTGCCCTTGCTTCTATTTCGGGGTCAATTTCATATTCACTCACATTGTCCAGAGAGAACAGATTGGAAGCACTGGCGTAAACGCGCAATCTGCTTATATTCATTTTGCCAATGATGTTTTTAGGCAGACTATACCCGAATTCAGCATTCTTCAGGCGAAGGAAGCGGACGTCATGCTGCCAGAAATCACTGTTTCTCCCGTTGTTTACACTGGTTCCTTTTCTGATCGCAGGATATTTTCCGGGAATCCATTCACTGTTCGGATCGTAGACGTCAGCACGATGCCATCTGTCTTCCAGAATATAGGCAGGAGAGTTTCCGCCTGCATGGAATGGATTCCTTAATTCGTAATCCTGGAACCATGATTGCATGGCTGCACCCGCAAAATCCATATTTAAATCAAATCCTTTCCATTGCAGACCTATGTTTCCACCAAAGCTAAACATGGGTGCCCAACCGGTTGGGTATCCAATCGGTCTCTCATCCATGGAGTTGATGACACCATCGCCGTTTATATCTTTATAAATAATGTCACCGGGAAGTTGGGTCCTATTGTTCTGACCATCATTGTTGATAGTGTAGTTTTTGATTTCTTCTTCCGACTGGAATCTCCCGATAGCCTGATAACCCCACCATATTCCGCCCCAGCGATTTTCTGCTGAGTTTCGATACTCGTCCCATGAGCTGCCGAAGCGAGGCTTGTAGCTCTCCAGACGTTTAAACCGGGAGTATGTGGCATTTGCACTTACAGAAAAGCCTACATCTCCAAATGTGTCACTGAAGGTAATCATACCTTCTGCTCCTCTGTATGCGTTCTTATTAAGGTTTTCATTCGGAAGCGAATAACCCACTTCACTTGGAAGAAGCACATCATACCGAGCTGCAGGTATTCCGGAAATTATCTTCGTAAAGACATCGGCTGTAAAAGTGAGTCTATTATCCAGAAATCGGGCATCAACGCCTGCATTATAGGTGGTGTTCTTCTCCCAGGAAAGATTGGTGACGGGCAACCCACGTGGTCTTACACCAATCACGTATTTACCGTCTAAAACGGCACCACCACTTCCGAAGTCATATCCGCTGATATAGCCGAACATATTTACACCTGCTTCACTACCCGTTTGACCAACAGATGCTCGTAATTTAAGGTCGTTGACCGTTTCCTTCAAACCCTCAAAGAACGGCTCATCAGAAATACGCCAACCTGCAGAGGCACCGGGAAAGAACCCCCACCGCTTACCCGGAGCATATAAGTACGAAGCATCGTATCTGCCAAGTAATTCTAACATATACTTATCCCTGAAGCTGTAATTGATCCTTCCTACATAACCCGATCGTGCCTGATATGCCCACTGGTCTCCGTAACCCGTTAGTTCCGGTAATGTTTTAAGGGGAATGTAATTGTTCGTTGGAGCAGTATTTGACCATCTGTTTGCCCTGTCGTAATCTGATCTCTCGTATGCAGCTACTGCCTCGAAGTTGTGATCACCGAATGCTTTCGCATAGTTCAACATAAACTGCCCGTAGCGCGATTTTGAATCAGTTTGTTCTTCAAGCCTCCATCTTGCACTCTGTCCTCCGCCAAGGATATATTCATCGTTTGTTCTGTCATATGTGTATAAATCGTAGGAATATTGGAATCCGTCGAAGTCAAGATGTGTATAGTTGTAGGAGTAGGTGAACTTAGCAGTCAGGCCAAAATCGAACTTATATTGGCCGTACACATTCACATTGAAATTTTTGGTATAGTTATCTTTATAACCGGCAATATCCCTTGAAAAGAGTGCAGGGTTCAAGTCAGGCCTGTTGGGGATTGCATTCATATACTGAGGATTGTCATTCGCGTATGGCCCATAGGTAGGAATACTGCTAAAGAGGGACAATATGGATGCGAAATATCCGTCGCCACCCGGCAGTCCTACGTCTCTTGTCCTTTCCGCTCTGGCACTTGTTTGGGTACCTACCGTAAAACGATCAGTGATTTTGCTTTCCAGATTGACCTGAAAGTTTGTTCTGTTGTAATCAAAATCTTTCATCATAGCCTCCTGCCCCGTATTTGAAAGAGACAAATAGTAGTTTGAACGATCCGATCCTCCTGAAACATTGGCATTGATATTATATTGCGGAACATTATTTCGCATAATAATATCATAATAATCATAACTCTTATACCCCGGCTCTGTTCCTGCTTGCCATTTGGCAAATTCCTCAGGTGTGTAGAGTGCACTGGGGTCTTTTCCCGAATTTTGCTCTGCTTCAAGCAAGCCTCTCACATATTGGGGAGCACTGGCCATCGTTGGAAACCGTGTAAGATTTTGCCAGCCATAATATGCATTCACATTCACGGTAGCGCGATCGTCCTTGCGTCCCTTTTTTGTGGTAACCAGTACTACTCCGCTTGAAGCGCGAAGACCATAAATAGAAGCAGATGCATCTTTTAATATTGAAATACTCTCAATATCTTCCAGGCTAAGGGCATTGAAAGCATCCTCTCCTGAAACATTTGATTTTCCCAACCAGTTCCTGCTGGCCTCACCTCCATAGGGTATACCGTCTATTACATACAACGGCTTACCCATATTACGTATTTCGATGTTGATACCTCTACCGGGACGTGAATCCAAGGCTCTGGTAGAGACACCGGCCATTTTACCCGAAAGTGCGCCCGCGGTCGTTGTAGAAGAGGAACGCCTTATATCTTCTGCGTCGATACTGCTTACGGCAGTCGTGACTCTTCTCTTCGATTGTGTACCATAGCCGACAACAACTACTTCGCTCAGTAAGCCCACATCTTCAGTTAATACCACATCGAGGCTTTTACGTCCGCCCAGTACAATTGTTTGTGTTTGCATTCCCACATAAGAAAATTCCAATGTTGCATCTGCAGGTACATCCGGAAGTGTGTAGTTTCCATCATAATCGGTGATTGTTCCCACAGTAGAACCAATCACCCTGATTGTAACACCTATCAGCGGTTCATTTTTTGCGTCTTTCACTGTACCGCTTACAGTAATGTTTTGCGCCAACATACCTAAAGAAAATGTCCACATTAATAAAAATGCAAGCAAATTCTTTCCCATCTTAAAAAGAGTTGTTTTTCTCATTCTTTCATGCTTTTTTTAGATTAATAATACATCGAAAATCATAAAAAGTTATTGTCAATTTAATTTTTAAAGACTTAATAAAATTGAAATGATTGCCAAAAAGTTTTTTTTAATTGTTCGCTTTTATTTCTCTCCATCATCACCTCTTTGGGTACTACAATTGAATGATCTTATCCATTGTGTTAAAAAAATACTTTTCTCATGTGTTTTAATTAAGCTTTTATAACCTTATCGAACTGTTTGCAAAATTACAATTAAACTTCTTCCTTACGTAATTTAAGACAGCCGTGAATCATTCATTAACGGGTCTTAAATCATGCATCAAAAAAATAACTTTTTAATAATTATGACTTTTATCGTATATTTGAACCAGATATTTTGATGCACATGATGAAGATTATTCAGCAAATACTATTCTTACTATTATCTCTTCAATTATACTCCCAATCCTCTCCTGTTACATACATCGGTGTTGAACAGGGATTGTCAAACAATCACGTGGTGAGCATAACCCAGGATAAAGATGGTTTCCTTTGGTTTGCCACCGAAGAAGGATTGAATAAGTTCGACGGTCTCCGATTCACCCGTTTTTTTAAACATACCAATGACATTAGCGGCAATGAACTGAATTATGTTCTTGCCGACCCGAAAGAACCTGTCATATGGATTGCTACACAGCGGGATGGATTGAACGCTTATAATTATGCGAAGGATTCTCTTGAGGTGTTTCAGCATGTCAACGGGGATGGGAATAGCTTGGCTACGAACGATGTAACAGCTATTGCCCATTCATCGGACGGCAACTTGTGGCTTAGCACTTATCATCGTGGTGTGGAATACTTTGATAAAAAAAACAAAGCGTTTTCTCATTATAATACTTCAACTTTATCCGGGTTGCCGTCAGATAATGTCTGGACAATACTGGATGATCAGGATGGACATCTTTTTATCGGACATGTGTCAGACGGTTTGAGTGTGCTTTCTTTAGGAAGTAAACTGGTGAAAAACTATCGTCATGATCCTGCAGATTCCGAGTCAATTCCCGGTAATGAGGTACGGCGAATTTATAAGGACAGTCATCAGAATATTTGGGTTGGAACAGACATGGGATTGGTGCTTTTTAACTCCGAAAAAGGAATTTTTATCAGACCGGATGAATCTCCAGAAAGCCCTTTGAATTCGGCTATTTTTGATATTCGGCAGACAGAAGACAATAAACTGTGGATTGCCACAGAGCTGAACGGTGTTTATGTACTGGATTTGCGACAACACTTTTTCACCACGCCGGCGCAATTGAATATGCAGCACTACACGGTAGGGTATAACAGGAATAGCCTCTCCAATCCAACTGTACGTTGTGTGTTTCAGGACTCTTTTCATAATATCTGGTTCGGAACTTACGGCGGAGGAATCAACTTTATCGGTCATGCAGCACCACTGTTTGATAAATACAGCTTTTCACCTATTCCTGAAGATTTGTTCAGTATAAACAACAGAACGGCTCTCAGCCTGGAGCTTGATGGAGAAAATAGATTATGGATTGGGACTGACGGAGGAGGCATAAATGTTTTTGAAAAGGGCAAACGGATTGATCTTTTTTCTAAAGAGTCGGGTGACCTCTCTCATAATACGATACAGGCAATCTTAAAAGACTCATTTAATAATATTTGGATCGGTTCTTTTATGGGAGGAGTCAACTATTATAATCATCAATCCAAAAGATTTTCTATACTGCTGCTTGATGAAAAGGGTAATCAGGATATTCGTTGTTTTTATGAAGACCGTGACAATAATATCTGGGTGGGTACAAGTGCCGGAATCTATCTGCTTGATGCGAAAGGAAAAAAGCAAAAAGCCCATTACACCAGCGTAGGGAATGGATTGCCGGAAGATCTTGTTCGCTGTATCGGTCAGGATCGAAAAGGGCGCATGTGGATTGGTACCTTTGGAAGAGGTCTTGCTGTTTTTACACCCGATATGCAACCCCTGCAGTATTTCAATGAACAAAATGGTTTCAGCTCAAACTCAATTAATTATATTTTCATCGATTCTCAGGAACGTGTTTGGATAGCTACCGGAGAAGGATTGGTCTGCTTTACGGAAGAAGATTCATTCGAATACCACCTTTATGGAAGAGAAGAAGGACTCATCAATACCTATATTCGTGCTATCACGGAAGATAATGATAGAAATATATGGTTCAGTACCAATCTGGGCGTTAGCTGTTACATCTCTGACGGTGGAAAATTTCAACACTACGATCATGTGGGTAAAACTCCCATGAGCAGCTTTTTGAGTGCCGTTGTTAAAGACAATGAGAATGAGGTAATCTATTTTGGTTCAGTCAGCGGTGTCTATTTTTTTGAACCATTCTCCGTATTGCGGGAGCTGGATCTTCCTCCTGCAATTGTTACTGGAGTGAAAGTTTATGAGGCTGGAACTTCACTGGGTGAGGAGTTTATTTTGAATTATTTTGATAAGAATAGCAGTAAGATCAGGCTGACCCACAGGCAGAATACTTTCAGCATCTCTTTCAATGTGCAGGATTATGCGCTTGTAGATCGGATGGGTTATGTGTACCGGTTAAAAGGAGTAGGAGATTCGTGGCAAGAGATTGAGGATAACAATGTTACTTTTCGTAATATGCCTCCAGGACACTACGAGTTTCAGGTAAGTACGCATATGAAAAATCAACTCCGCCCCGATGAAATATATACCCTTTCCATTAGAATAGAACCGCCTTTTTGGCTCACCTGGTGGGCAAAGTTTATCTATGGCATCATCATCGCAGCGATTCTTGTGTCCATCCTGTTCATCTATAAAAAGAGGGTTGAAGTTCAGAGTTCATATGAAATAGAAAAGAAGAAGCTTGCCCATGAACAGGAATTGAACGATGAGCGTTTAAGATTCTATACAAATATTACTCATGAGCTGCGTACACCTCTTACATTGATTATCGGCCCACTGGACGATTTGCAGAATGATCTACAGCTCCCGCCACCACAACTTCACAAAATAGCCCTGGTCAGGAAGAGTGCTCTGCGTCTTCTGAATTTAATCAATCAGTTATTGGAGTTCAGGAAAACAGAGACACATAACAAGAAGTTATGCGTGGCTAAGGGGAATATTGCTGCTCTTGTAAAGGAAGTGGGATTAAAATACAAGGAGCTCAACATAAAACCGAATGTTGAGATAATAATAGAGTTGGAGAGCGAAGAGATAATGCTTTATTATGACAGAGAAGTTGTTAATACCATTTTGGATAATTTGATGTCAAATGCTGTGAAATATACCGATAGCGGGAAAATATCACTTTCCCTTTATACATTCTGCAAGAATGATATCTCATACACGGAGATGAAGGTTGAAGATACAGGAGCCGGTATACCTGAAGAAGAGCTCGATCGGATTTTTGAGCGCTATTATCAGGTACAGAGTAAAAAACAGGCCTCTGGTACCGGTATAGGATTGGCGTTGATTAAGAAACTGGCTGAGCTGCACGAGGGAGAGATTAATGTTGTCAGTGAGATCAACAGGGGTAGCAGTTTCAGTTTTACAATTCTTACCCAAAACAGTTATCCGGATGCTTTGCATGCTGATTATGATGAGGTAAGCATGTTAGAGAATGGCAATGTTGTAGAGATTGAATCGGATGAGGAAAGAAGTAACAATGGAAAACCGGTTTTGTTGGTGGTTGAAGACAACAATGAAATCCGGGATTATATATCTGAATCGCTCTCGGACAGATTTGAAGTGATGACTGCCATTGAGGGTGAAGAGGGTTGCAAGGTCGCATTCAGCCGCATACCAGATATTATTATCAGTGACATCATGATGCCTGGAATGGATGGTATCAGTTTTTGTAAAAAGGTGAAGGAGGATATCCGTACAAGCCATATCCCTCTGATTTTGCTAACTGCGAAAGGCTCTTTACAGGATAAGGAAGAAGGCTATATCTCAGGTGCGGATTCTTACCTTACCAAGCCTTTCAGTGCCAGGTTGTTGCGAAACCGTATTGATAATCTGTTGGATAATAGAAGGAAACTGGCAGAGCAGTTTAAGCTACAACTGAAGCTGGACAGCAAAAGTGTGTTATTGAACCAATCGCTAAGTCAGTTGGATAGAGAATTTATTGTAAATGTGACACAACTCATTGAAGATAATCTTGAGCAGGAAAAGATTGATGTAGGCTTTCTCTCGGATGCACTTTCAATGAGCAGTTCCACACTTTACCGAAAAATAAAAGCACTGACAGGGATATCCACCAATGAGTTCATTCGAAAAATCAGGATGAACAGGGCTGAGCAGCTGTTATTGACGGGAAAATATACCGTTTCAGAAGTTGGCTATCAGGTTGGGATGAACAGCCCCATCTATTTCAGACAATGTTTCAAAGAGGAATTCGGTATGGCGCCATCCGATTATCTGAGAAAAATCAAGGATGGCGTAATAGCTTAAAAAGAACTTCTTCGTTATTCCGTTGGGATCACCTGCCTGATGTTTCCATCATCATCGAACTCCATTTTATCGATGCATACCTCCCGGTGATAGCCCGGCCCGTTGTTCAATGAATGCTTGTTGATCCGGTGGTAGACGATATACCACTCATCCTTTCCGGGAATCTGCAACACCGAATTGTGCCCGGTTCCGTAAATACCCCTTGCTTCATCTTTCATGATGACGATATTGTTGTCAGGGATATGCAGAGGCCCCAGTGGTGATGTAGCGGTGGCATAACGTACCTTGTAGTTCGGGCTGCCGGTATCATCTTCCGACCAGAGAAAGTAATATAGACCGTTCCTGTAAAACAGGTTAATTGCCTCCCTGAAGGTGTGATCGGGCGTCATCTCTTTTACGGTTTCCCTCTTTATGGAAACCATATCTTTATTTAGCTCGGCACCTGCCATGTAGCCATTGCCCCAATAAATGTAGTTCTTTTTGCTTACCGGATCGAAAAAGAGGTCAGGATCGATCTCCTGTCCGTCCTTTACTCCTTCAGGCTTGAAGTCGATCAGTGGTTTTCCTGAATCAACAAAAGGTCCGGCGGGATGGTCTGCAACTGCTACTCCTATTTTCTTGGGCTCTCCATTCTTTCCTCCGCTGAAGTAATAATAGTATTTGTATTTGTTTCTGCCTGTTTTTTTCTCGATAATGGTTGGAGCCCATGCATTTTCGTCGGCCCACGAGACATCTTTCAGGTCCAGGATCACCCCCTCATCTTTCCACTCACTGAGATCCTCCGATGAGAATGCTTTGAAGTAGTACCCTCCCCATCCCGGAAAACCATCGCTGGTAGGATAGATGTAATATTTACCGGTTTGCTCTGAATAGAGCACCTCCGGGTCAGCATAATATCCGGTCAGTACAGGGTTTTGATTGGTTGGTATCTTAAATCCTTCGGGTACTCCCCATCTACCGGTGATGGCTTCCAGCTCTTTTTTCGTGATTGGAATTATGCTCCCGTGCCGTGGCTTGAAATCCATGCTGATCTCGTGATCAATCACCTTGAAATTATCGAGATCCACGCTTTCACAGAACTGGTATTCACCCCTGCCATATACATCATAGAGCAAGATGTATTTTTCCTGATTAGCCAGTTTAAAGACAGAGGATCCTTCCACTGCATGGCGGGTCTGCTGTTTGTAGTCGGGCTGCTCAATCCAGCATCCTGAAGTGAGGTTATCCGTCATGGCTTTCCTGATGCCGTTTCCATGTCCCTCGGTTTTGTAAAACATATGGAATATCCCGTTCTTGTAAATGATATCGCCATCGATGGAGGATTTTCCGTTTTTCGGGAAGAAAAGTTGTTTGGGCGTCCCCTCCAGGTCGGTGAAATCCTCATTGGCATAGGCGTAATGGATGATATCCGGTCCATTCCCGTGCTGCATCGACCAATAGACCATGTACTTCCCGGCATGTGGGTCGTATATGGTTTGAGGCGCCCATACCCGTTTCAGCTCTTCTTGTCCCGGGTATTTTTTCTGGATGTTGATCACCGAAGAGCTCCAGTTGACCAGGTCTTTCGATTTTAGGAGTACCATTCCACGGTTAGAGTCCCATCCTTTCGACGAAGTCATATCAGTTACTACCATGTAAAAGGTTTCCCCATCCTGGGCCCTCAAAATATGCGGATCCCTGACTCCTCCTGTTTCACTGATTTCTTTCGAATCAATCACTGGTTGGTCGTTGTTGAGCGCTCTGTAGTGATAGCCATCGAGGCTGACTGCGAAGCAAATCTGCTCTTGTTCCACATTGTTCCCGTGAAAATAGGTAAAAAGATAAGCCACATAATCTTTCTCGGCTATATTTGGTGCATAGCCCTCGCCGGCTCTAATGCCTGTCCAAATTGCAGCAAAAGATATTATAATGGCGGTATAATTGAATCGTTTACTCATATAGTTGATGGGTTGATCGATGATATTTCTGAAAAAACTGTTCCATTGCACCGGTTGCACACCGTTATTCAGCATATAGCGTAACTTCGTCCGGTTCCAGCCAGGGAGAGGTGAAGTTAATTTTTATTTCACCCTCCTCACCGGTGGCCTGCACATATGCCAGTATACGGCCGTGATACACACGATGCCGGTTATCGGTATAATCGCTCATATCTGTATTGTTGCTTGCTTCCAGGCCAAGCAGCTTAGCCGGTCCGGAGATACGGCAGGTCACCTCGTTGTCTGACAGCATCACCGGTATGCCATCTTCATCCACCACTTGCAGCACGATCTGAGCCAAACCGCTCTCTTTGTTTATCTCTTTCTCAGCTTGTACGATCTGTAAGGCATGAGGGCGTTTCGATGTCTGTATGGCATAGCCTGAAACGGGCTTGTTATCACCATCCATTCCCACCACTTCCAGTTTACCGGCTTTATAGGAAATATCCCAGAAAATGATGCCGGTATTGTCGTCATATTCTTTTGTCTGACCCACCTCTACGCCGTTGAGCAATAACTTTGCTTTCTCTGCATTGGTATAGCATACCACCCGGATCGATTGCCCTTCACGATAGTTCCAGATGGGCCATGCATCCATGGAGGGCACTCTTTCCATGTAGTTGGATTCGCTCCCTGCTTCGGTTTGCGACAATACATCTCTCGACTGGCTCCGGGCTCCACTTCCCGGTGTGGGGTAGGTGCCCAGGTAGGCCATCGGCTTTTCAGACCACAACGACTGTCTGAAATATCCTCTCGGCTTGATGAATCCGCCGAAGTCGAGCAGTCCCGAATAGAAGCCTCTCGAAGGCCATCTGCCCGATTCCCCCAGGTAATCAATCCCTGTCCAGAGAAACTGGCCAAAAATAAATTCCCTGTCGCGCGTATCTTTCCATGCAGCCATATCGTGCCTGTTTTCACTTCCGTAGATCACCCGGTCGGGATACTTCTCATGATCACTGTCGTACCTGTCTTCCGTGTAGTTATACCCCGCGATATCCAGTGCACCTGGGTATTCGGTTTCGTTCGACATGGCCACACCGGCAAGACCGGCAGTCACGGGGCGTGCCTGATCGTAGGCTTTTACCACTTTCGCCAGGCGTTTAGCGATAACACCCAACTCCATTGCATTGGGTGCATCGGGGTTATATCCGCCGTAGGAAGCTTGTGTAAATCCTGCTTTTTCTCCTCCGAGTACCGGATGTGAATAGGGGTCGTTCGGATAATCCACCTCATTGCCGATGCTCCAGGCGAAGACAGAGATATGGTTGCGGTCGCGCCGTACCAGGTCGGCCAGGTCAATATCGCCCCACTCCTTGAAAATATCATATGATCCCTGAAAGCCGGCGGTACCCACGTTCCATCCTTCCAGCCACTTTCGCTTGGGATACTCCCATTCATCATACATCTCGTTGATCACCAGGATACCCAACTCGTCGCAGAGGTCATACAGATCGGGTGCCTGCGGGTTGTGGCTTGTACGGATGGCATTCACACCAATCTCTTTCAGCGTTTGTAGGCGTCTTTTCCATACATCTCGCGGAACTGCTGCCCCAAGGACGCCGGCATCGTGGTGCATGCAGATACCTTTCACCTTCATCCACTCCCCGTTAAGCGCAAACCCTTTGTCCGGGTCGAAAGTGTAGGAACGGAATCCCGTACGGGTAGCAGACTGATCTATCACAGTTTTCCCTCTCAGCACGGTCGTCTTCAACTCATACAGATTGGGGTCGGTCAGAGACCAGAGTGCAGGTTTATTCACTTTTAAAGAGGTTTTCAGTTTGTTCTCACTGCCCGGTTTCGCGACCAGCTTTTTAGACTCTTTTGCCACCAGTTTTCCTTCCGGGGAGAACAATTCATTTACAACGGTTAATGAGGCATTGCTTTTTTCTTCGTTGTGAATATTCACCTCCACGTTCAGCCTGTAACCGTTTTTCACTTTTTCCGGATAGACATAAACCCCCCATTGGGCAATGTGCACCGGGTTGGCATATATCATCCAAACATTACGGTAAATGCCGGAGCCGGTGTACCATCGTGAATCGGCATGCTGGCTGTGATCGACCCGCACGGCAATCATATTTTCCTCTCCGTATTGAATGTAGGGTGTGGCATCATACATAAAAGAGATATACCCGTTAGGACGCTTGCCAAGAGATTGCCCGTTCAGGAATACTTCGCTGCGGTTATAAATTCCCTCGAAATAGAGATATACTTTTTGTCCCTGTTTGTCGGCTGGAATATCAATTGTTTTACGGTACCAGCCGATGCCTCCCGGCAGGTAGCCCGTACAACTGGCAAGCGTAGGGCTTAACTGGCCTTTTACGCTCCAATCATGGGGTAACGATATCTTTTGCCATCTTGTGTCGTCCAATGTAACCGATTGTGCGTCCTGCACATCGCTCAGGATAAACTTCCAGTTTTCATTGATCTTTTCCGGCTTGCCAAATGAGACCTGTGCCCGGAGAGATGGGGCAATGCACATAATCAGTAAAATAACGATTGACAGAGTTTTTTTTCGCATGCGATTATTCGTTTGAATTGGATGAATAGTGAATAGAAGTTTTGACAAAGGTATGCAATTGACATCTTTCTAATCATAAAAATCGTGCAAGATGGGGTATTGAATCATTCATTGTGTCATATTGTGATTTAATTTATATTGGATCATATTCCTATTTTTGCTGATACACCCGCACATAATCGATCTCGTAATGCAGGGGAAATGCCGTATCGTCGGGTGTACCGCCGTGTTGTCCCCCGATTGCCAGGTTTAATAACAGATAATGAGGTTGTTTAAACGGATTTTTAAACTCTCCCAATGAACCATTGATGGTTTTTGACAGAAGTGTTTCGTTCAGCAGCTCACCATCCAGATACAGACGGATGGCCCCTTCATCCCAATCCATGCGCCAGATATGGAATTTATCCGCCCAGTAGGGATCCTGATTGGTGAAATGGGTAAAGGGTATGGCTGAGCTGTCCCATTTGGCGTTCCATCTTTGTTCTGTTCCCCACGCTGCATTGGCCAGTATATGGGGTTCACCGTTGATACGGTAGTACTCCATAATATCAATCTCCCCGTTGGAGGGCCATTCCATCTCCTTCCCCAGCGTCCAGATGGCGGGCCATGACCCTCCGGCAGTGGGTATCTTTGCTCGTATTTCGAAACGTCCGTATTGGAACTCCTTTTTACCCTGGGTTTTGATAGATGACGAGGTGTATTCGATTTGTGTTCTTTCCTTTCTCCAGTCGCTGCTTCCCTGCTCATAGAGCGGATTGTCGCGTTGGTCCCTGCGCGCCGTAATAGTCAACATACCGTTACTGCATGCTGCGTTGTCTTCCTGATACCATTGCAACTCATTGTTGCGTACAAAACCCTCTTCAAATGACCAAACGTTGCTGTCCGGTGATCCGTCTGTATTGAATTCATCGCTCCATACCAAATTATACCCGTCATATACCTCAGCTCCTTTCCTGTCAGGCTGCAGTTTGTCAAAAATATCCAGCGACCAGTTGTCCATCCATTTAAGCAGAGGATAACCATTTTCAAACAGGACAGGGAGCCATATGTACCGGCTGTCACCCAAATTGTCGGGTCTCCATCGGTCGGCCATAAAGATAAACGAATCTTTTTTTCCTGCTACCGGAAGAATATATGTTCCCTGTGACGCAAAGGTGCGATGGGCCCCTCTTCCTCTTGCCGGGTTGGGTATAATTGTCCATTCGCCCATGATGTTGTCTGCCACCAGTAGTCGTGCTGCGTTAGGTTCCCATCCTGTGCATCCCGATGTGATCATGAAATAGCGGCCATCTTTTTTGAATATTGCAGGTGCTTCGTTGTGTCCGCCCGGCGCAACGCGAATGTAACGGCCTGTATGGTTTAAATAATCATCCGTCAATTCGGCAATATGCAATGTCAGATTCTCTTCGGAAGCATAAATGTGGTACGCTTTTTTGTCGTCATCTACAAAAAGAGTCATATCGCGCGACATCTGCCCTCCCCGGAAATCGTGACGGACAAACATACCTTTCTCAATTTCCTTTCTCCACTCCGGAGTCCACCATTCCGGGAAATCACTTAATTTGACAGACAATTGCTGTTCTTCCTTTGTCATGTTCACGGGCCAGTGTCCTGCATTTACTCTGGAAGATTTAATATAGGTAAAAGGACCTGCGGGAGAATCACTGATTGCCACACCAAACTGTGCAGCAGCATATCCCTGCCCTTTCAGCTCAAGGTGGAAGTACATGACGAATTTATCGGTCAATTCATTGTATATTACTTTGGGTCGCTCTATGATACAGCCCTTTACGATAGGGCTATTTTTGTCTTCTGATAATGGCAGCACAACACCTTCGTTTTTCCAGTTGTAGAGATCCCGGGATGTGTAGCACATCACGCCTTCTTCCGTGATATACCCTTTACTAGGCCGATGTTCACCGTACCAGTACCAGGTACCGTCATGGTAGAGGATACCACCTCCATGGGCATTGATATGTTTTCCCTGGTCGTCTCTCCGTACTGCACCGGGTGTAAAGGAGGTTTTTGATTGGACATATTTTACCCGCTCCGATGCCGCGAGTAAAAAAGCTCCAACGCCAAAGTCTTCGGTAGTCTGCGGGCCTACATTTTTATGCTGATTGGCTCTCTCGCCGATAGGTTGCACATACCCAACTTTTCCATCGTCCTGCAGAGCGATTGTGGTAAGATATTTCCATCCGCTTTCTACAACAGGTGAGAACTCTTTTTCTTCGAGAAGGCCGTTATTGATTCCCCATAAGAAGCCGTAAACAAAGAATGCGGTACCACTGGTCTCGTATCCCGGAGCATGTTGAACATCCAGTATGCTTCTGGACCAGTATCCTTCTTCCTGCTGCGATGCTTTTAAAGTTACGGCCATCGATTGAAACATTTTCACATATTCATTGCGGTGCGGATTGTTCTCCGGCAGGTCCTGCAATACTTTGGCTAATCCGGCAAAGACCCATCCGTTTCCGCGTGCCCAGAAATCCTTCTTTCCGTTCGCCGTTTGATGTTTCGGATAAATATATTTAGCATCCCTGTAAAACAGACCTGCCTCATCATCGTACATCAGCTCTTTCGCATACCTGAAATAGTCATATAATTTGCTTAGATAGAGCTCATTTCCTGTGATTTTGTATAACTTAGTCATCACCGGCATCACCATATAAAGACCGTCGGCCCACCACCAGTAGTCGTTCCGGGGTGTGCTCATCTGATACTCCATCACCTCTATTGCGCGGGCAATCTTGAGATCATCCGGATTTACATTGTACAGATCTGCATATACCTGAAAACAGGTTTGCCAGTCGCCAAAAAGCACATACTCATCCGATTCTCCGTAAGAATATTTCCACTGACTGCGATCGTTGGATTTCGCCCCTTTCCACTCGTTATGCCTTGCCCACGCTTCAGAAAAATCAAGATATCGTTTATCCCTGGTTACCTCATACGCGGCCATATTTCCGGTATGATAGGCCGCATGATGCCAGAAGGCATTGCCATGTTCAGGATGAGTGGATTGCCAGTAATCATTTGCTTTTTTGATTGTGGCGATGATTGTAGTCTGTTCAACAGGTACTGCGGAATTGTTAGCGTTTCTTTTCTCCCATACAGTTACTGAATTGCACGTATATATTGATACAAAGACTGTACACAAAAGAGATAATATAATTTTATTACGCATACAAACAGTGTTATTCACTAGCTCATTCTAAAGTAAATTGATGGAGGAACTCTTCAGTTTCAATTTTTAAAACAAAAGAGAGTTCAGAAAAGCTTTTCTGAACTCTCTTCCGTGAATTCAAATTCGAATTTGCTAAGTGGATTGATTTACATCATTAATACCCGATAGGTCCTTGCCCACTTTCTGTTGGCCATCCCGGATTCTGATAGATCGGGGATGTGGATGGTGTCTGACCATCTTCTGCGGTATCCAGAAAATGTTCTAATGCAATAGGATCCAGATAATGTGCTTCAGTAAAGAATAATCCATCGTAGAAGTTATTGTTGGTGACAACCACCTGGAATGGCCTCATATACAGACTGAGATTGGGGGAAGACATCGTGTTCTTGGTGGGGTTGGATTGATCAGCGAGTAACACTCCTTCTCCATATCGATCCTTCATAGGACCCCATACCTTACATCCTTCAATCTGAAAACCGTTCAGCTGATCCATTGCCCTCCAGCGAATCAGGTCGGCATAGCGGAATCCTTCATTCATCAGTTCTGAACGACGTTCACGACGGATATTATAGAGTGTGGGATCAATGAGCACACCTTTTGAATAAGCACCCCAATCGTTCTTACCTTCGATACTCATATCAGTTGCAGCGATGGTTTTGTTGTAATCGGGATCCACCCCGGCACGTGTGCGGATGGTTCTCCAGTATTTGTCAGCTTTGCTGTCGATGGTTCCGCTTTTCATATAAGATGCTTCCATATATATCAGATAGGCTTCCACCGCACGAAAGATGACAGCGGCAGTTACATCCTTTTCCAATACCTGGTTATTATAATCGTGAGAAAAAGCTTTTCCCAACATATAACCGGTTGATGTAGACCATTTCACGTCGGTACTGTAAATCACGGGGGCATTGGGAAAATATTCCAAAGTATTGGTATTTATGAAAGCTTTCACTTCATTGGGAGCTTTCATAAAGAGCTTCCAGCGCCAGTCGCGATCAATCTTGGTATCTTCAATGAAATCATCCCCTGCATAAGCGCTACCCGGTGCGTAGACAGGAAGACCGTTTGCCATCAGTTGGTTCTGTTCCATCTGGTGGGTGAAGCCGCTTTGTGCACCATGATAGTTTCTGTGATTGTAGGAGTGGGTGCTCAATCCATCCACATAACCACGATACATCAGCACCTCGGCGTACTTGGACGGATCAACCGTCGCAAACATATCGTAGTATGGATTGATGGGTTGTGCTGTTGATTCACGAATGATCTTGTTATTCTCCACCAGAGGGATTACAGAAGCGACCTGGTCGGCAGCAGCCATTGACTGGGTTAGGAAGAAATCAATCTCGCTCTCAAGACTACCGCCGGGGAACTGATAGGAAGCATCGCCCGGCCATCCGTTACCTTTGGGTACCAGAGCCGTGCCTGCATGGTATTTCAACCAGGATGCTTCAAAGAGAGCCACACGTGCCTTCAGCAAAAGCGCTACATTCTTAGTTATTCTTTGCTTGGTAACATTGTTGTTTAACAGGCCAATGGCTTTGTCCAGATCGCTCAGGATGAAACGTGCGACCTCATTGCGTGGCTGACGAACCGAAGCGGCAACCAGATCTTCCTTGATATCAGGCAATGTTTGGGTGATAATAGGGAAATCGCCCAGCTTGCGCAAACGGAAGAAATACTCATGTGCACGCAGGAAATAGCCTTCACCCACGTAATGGGATACCATGGTAGGATTACCTTTCAGTTCTCCTGCCTCGAGTCTGGGTGCCACGGTTTGCAGGTAGTAGTTCAACGCATAGATGTTACTGAAATTCCAGAATCCTCCGGTCGTACCTGTGCGCCATAATCCCGGTTTAAATCGATCGTTCGTGGATCGGGTGATTGCATTGTCTGTAGCATCGTCATCACGATAGAATGACTCACTTCCTCCTCCCAGATGGCTGGGTATCATGCCACCGGCAGTGGCACTGTTCTGGTTCCAGCTGCCATACTCTGCATAATATCTTAACGTATACGCAGCCATCTGATCTTCCGATAAAAGATAGTTCTCAGGTGAGATCGATGATGGGGGAGCGATTTCAAGGAAATCGTTACACCCTGTCACCGACACGATAAAAATGCAAATAAGAAATGCTTTGATTGAATGGGTATATTTTATTTTTTTCATTGTATTCACTTTTTAGAAACCAACACTAACACCAAACGATAAGGTTTTCGATAACGGATAAACCGTGCCACCCTGTCTACCGACACCTGCTGTTTCAGGATCCATCACCGTGGCCATTCTCGTTAAAGTTAAAAGGTTCTCACCTGAAACGAAAAGACGTACATTCTGTAATTTAATCCTGTTCACCATATTCTGCGGGATTGTATAACCTATCATCATGTTCTTCAGTCGCATATATGATGCATCCTGCAAATATTTGCTCTGAATATTCTGATTCTTGCCACTAAATAATGGACGGGGATAGTAGGAGTCAAGGTTTTGGCCGAAAGGATGATTTTCATCTGCCCTGAAATAATCGAGATGATCCTTCAAGGCTGTTGACCACCATTGTCCGCCGCCATTGGCACCCCAGAATACCATTCCGGTAGGATAAAAATCACGCTTCAATACTCCCTGCCAGAACATTGAGAAATCAAATCCTTTCCAGGACATATCAAGATGAATTCCGGTAAGATAGCGGGCATGATTATTGCCCAACAGTTTTTTATCCCCCATATTATCGAGTGAGTTGTTACCCTCGTTGATTTTTCCGTCATCATTGAGATCGGCATACATGATGTCACCTGCAGTCCAGTTAGAACCCAATGCGCTCTGACCACCCTCTGGCAGTGAAGCAAGGTGATCCTGCATCTCCTGGTCTGTTTTGGCAATGCCAATTGTCTCATAACCATAGATGTTCCCGATAAGCTCACCTGCAATATAGGAACCCAGGTTTTTAGTAGGGTTGGCATACCGGTCGATACGGGTTCTTGAGTCAGCCAGATTGAATTTCACACCATATTTGAAATTACTTATCTGATCTCTCCATCCCAGTTCCAGCTCCCATCCGAATGTAGTCAAGTCGGTATTGTTGGTTGCAGGAACACCCGTTCCGAGAATTAAAGGAAGCTTTACAGCCTGTCCTACCATATCACGGGTTTCTCTTACGAAATAGTCAAAAGATCCGGTCAATCGGGAGTTCATTGCGGCAAAATCAACACCCAGATTGGTGTTAAACACCTTTTCCCATGTAAGTGTCGATGATACCAACCCGGGAACGGTAGCTGTGTTCATTCTGGCGCCGTTAATCAGCCAACGGCTATTGCTGGATCCTGTTGACATTGTCATATAGGTTGGATACCAGTTAGAAGTATTCTGGTTTGCCAGCGCACCATAGGATGCTCTAACCTTGAGCATCTGAATCTGATCAGTCAGACTGCTGAAGAAATCTTCGTGAGCTATATTCCAGCCCACAGACAAAGAGGGGGTATATACCCATCGTTGATCGGCACGATAACGGGATGATCCGTCGTAACGAAGGTTGGCCTCCAACAGATACCTGCCCATATAATCATAATTTAAACGGCCGAAGAAACCGGCTGTTGCCCAGTTCTGATAGTTTCCTCCTATCTCAGGAGCTGAATTGGTTGTAAGATCGAGAATCGGTTGATCGGGATTGATCAGATCTTTCCTCTGTGCCTGCAATTGTCTCTGTTTTAGCTGTTCTGCCTGGAATCCTCCAAGAATAGTAAAATTATGGTCATTCAGACTGAATTGATAGTTGGAGTAAATATTCGGATTCAGGAAGGTTGATCTGTAGGAGTACTCATGCACCTGATTCTGTGTGCTACCGGTAGTAGGAGGCACATAGGTATTCTCGGGATTGTCGGCGAAGTGAGAATAGGTAATCTGCTGATCCCAGTGAGTCCAATCATTGTCGGTCCTGTAGTTCATCTCACCAATAATATTCCAGTCTTTCAGCGGTGTAAAGGTCAGTTTGAACTGCTGATACATCACATCATTCTGTTCCTTGTGACGGCCACCGTTTTCCATTGCCTCAATGTAATTATTGTCTGACATGTTGAACCCATTGGGATCGTTGATAGAACGGGTGGGGCGTGCACGACGAAGTATATTGTCATAAAAACCGTCATTCCATGAAGATGGTCTTCCGAACTCAGTACGTGCATAACGGTTTGAGTAATCTGCTTTCAGGTATTCTGTCAGTTGAGCCGATATCTTTGCTGTGATATTGTAACGGTTAAACTCATCGGTACCGTATCGCATAAACCCTTCCTGATCGAGCATGTTGCCTGATACATAGTAGGTCCATTTTTCATCACCGCCGCTTATGCTTACATTGTGTTCCTGCGATGGAGACCAGTCCTTGTAGTACTCTTTCATCCAGTCGTGATTTCCGTTAGACCAGTCGTAGTTCCATTTGGCCCCATTCCTTCCGGTTCCATCCTTACTCCACATCACATCATTGGGATCGAGTTTACCATCGTAATAATCCTTTACCTTCTGCATGTAGGAGATATCGGGATACCAGTGGTTGTTGGAACCATTGAAGTTGGCATCATCAAAGTAATTCACAAATTCCCATGAATTCATCATCTCGGGCATATGCACAGGTGTGTTGAAACGGAAACTGTTATTATAGTTAATCACAGGACGTCCCTTTTTTCCCGATTTGGTGGTAATAAGGATCACGCCAAACGGAGCTCTTGAACCATAAATAGAGGAAGCTGCCGCATCTTTCAATACCGATACAGATTCAATATCCTGTGGGTTAATATTGTTAATATCACCTTCCATCCCATCAATGAGTATAAGGGGACTGCCACTCGTATAGTTGTTTGCACTTACGGTACCTGTACCTCGTACATTGATTGATTTGGTTGCATTCAGTTCCCCTCCGTTCCCTCTGTTGGTTATATTCAAACCCGGAACCACACCCTGCAAGGCTGAGACAGCATTTTGCACAGGTCTTGCCTCGAAGTCCTCTGCGGTGGCAACACCAACGGCACCGGTAAGATTGACTTTCTTTTGCACACCAAATCCTACTACCACCACTTCGTCCAGCAGTTCTGTGTCTTCCTGCAGGACTACATTCAGCACAGTTCTTCCGTTTAATTCAATTGTTTGTGAATTCATCCCCACATATGAAATGACTAACGTTGCTCCTGCTGGTACACCGGACAACACATAATTACCATCCATGTCTGTAACGGTTCCGATGGTTGTTCCATGTACCTGGACTGTCGCACCAATTAGTGGCTCGTTTCCCTGATCTGTCACTGATCCTCTTACAGATATGTTTTGTGCAAGTACAGTTAGGGAAAACGTCCACAACAGCATAAACATGATCCCCTTTGATAGATTTAAAATTTTCTCTCTCATTTCACTTTTCATTAGTTTAAATTTATAGAAATTTATTATATTATTTATTTGTTTTGTCACGGTCATGATTCGTGCGGACTTACAGCAACAGCATATTTTTCACCTGATTGAATCATACAAAGCGATTCCATTCTTACCGGTTTAACAAGGAGAACAGGATCATAAGGTGCTTTTAGTCATGTTTTCATGATTTCACTTAGTACTTTTCCACGAATGGGAGAGTAGACGCTGCGTACTGTTCCGGTAGATCGATGAGCACATTGAAACGTTAACAAAAGTAAGAATGAGCGATGAGATTCAACTCTAATTATCACTAAAAAAGGGAGAAAATCAAAAAAGCGTTCTCTTTTTAACACGACGAACGATGTCGAGAAATTAATCAAAGGCATTATTGGTTGTTTTGTTTTTAATTAGCATGGACATTGCTTATTTTTGTCATAAATAATATTTGAATGAAAGACTCTCAGTTCTCATTGGATTCTATTTGTATGCGGCTATCTGCATTTCTCTTACTGTGCCTTTTCACAGGGATGGTGTATTCCGGGCAACAGCAGACGCTATCGGTATTGAACTTTAAAGTACTGAGTACCTCTGATGGCTTTCCCAATAATGAAATTCAGAAAGTCTATCAGGACAGGGAAGGATTTATGTGGTTTGCCACCCGCAATGGATTGTGCAAATACGATGGTTATCAGATTACTGTATACAACACTGATCCGTTGAAACACCATCAGCTCTCGGGTAACAACATCATGTGCCTCACTGATGACCACAAGGGAAACCTCTGGATCGGAACGTTTAACGGCATAAACCGTTTCGATAAGACAACGGGAAAATTTGAGCAGGTTGAGATACAAAACAGTACTTCCAAGTCGGTGGCCTGCATGTTGATAACAAAGGGAAACAGTATACTGATTGGGATGGATGACGGATTATTTGTGTATGATCCGCAAAAAAACATCTTTGTGCATCACAGTCTGCGAAATATGGGAGATGAACGGATCAATGCTCCGGTTAAGTCACTGATGGAAGATGAGGAGGGTGAAATATGGATTGGCACGTGGAACAGTGGTTTGTTCAGATTTGCACCCTCTCAGAACGTGATATACAGCTATCCGAAACTAAATCCACGCAATTCTGCACATGTGATCTATCAGGATAGTAAACAGCATATCTGGGTAGGTACGTGGGAAGGAGGATTGCATCTTTTGGAGAACCCGAAGGATATGAAGCGTTTCCGGTGGAAATCATACGTGCATGATCCACATGATCCCGCCAGTTTGCTGGATAATATTGTCTATGACATTTGTGAGGACATTCATACAAATTCCTTGTGGGTGGGAACACGCAGTGGTCTAAGCATTCTGGAATATGACAGACCGGATGCATTTATCAATTACAGTGCCACACTTCCGACAAATAAGCTTCCCGGCAATGAGATCAACTCCATTCTCAGTGATCACGATGGTAACATCTGGCTGGGTTCCATTGGAGGAGGTGTGATGTTCACAAATACCGAAAAACCCAAATTTAAATTATTCGACGTCAATCTCCCGGAAATGCCTACAGGGGCTATTCGCTCGATTCTGATGGATGAAGAGCGGAATATGTGGCTGAGCATTGGTACCTATGGGATTGTATATTATGACAATAATTCTCAAATGATTACGTCACAATTTGAATTGCCGGAATTTCGGGAAATGAAGCAAAATACAACGTATGATATCAAACGGCTTAACAACAATGAAACAGTGTTTGCAACCTATGGCGACGGACTTTGGGTCTACGAAAAAGGAAAGCCTGTCAGAATATTTACTACCCGGAACAGCAATTTTATCAGTGACGACAGGATCCGATGTCTGTATGAAGATCGGCAAAATAATTGCTGGATTGGCACACAAAGCGGCCTGGGGGTTCGGTTCAATGATGGTACCGGTGCAACATTCGGAGAGATCATCGTGAATGGAGAACATCTGGAAAGTACGAGTATGATTGACATCACACAAGATAAAGCAGGGAGAACATGGATTGCCTCTATCAATCATGGGATCATCGCCATGGAAGGTAATCCCCGCTATCCCGCTTCAATAACCTGGAAAAATTACACCATCGCGAATAAAAAAATCTCATCCAACACTGTGATTTCTCTTTTTTTAGATCGATCAAACCGTTTATGGGCAGGAGCAGAAAGTGGTAAACTTTACCTCTATGATGAAAAAACGGACAGTTTTACCGATAAATCACCCCGCTTTTCCATTTTGGGGAACACCATCAGTTCTATTCAGGAAGATAGCCGCGGAAATCTGTGGATCGGTACCAACAAAGGGCTTGCCCGGTTGTCGTTCAACGATCGGGGTGAGCTGGGCGAATACCGCATTTACACCACAGCTGACGGTCTTCAGGATAATTTTTTTATTCCGAAATCCTCGTTCAACCACTATGGAGAGCTGTTTTTCGGCGGATATAAGGGGTTGATCTATTTTTTCCCGGAGCAGATCGATACCCACATCGGTCAAATCCCTTTCTACATTACCGATATTCAAATATTCAACCAATCATTTTCGAATCAACCGCCGGAAACGGCTAGCCGTATTTCGGAAAAAACGGCTCCTTTTACCGATAGAATTACCATCTCCCACAAATACAACAATTTCAGCATTCACTTTGCGACGCTGAACTATAAAAACCCGGAACTGAATAAATATGCCTATAAGCTGGAGGGATTCGATGACGAATGGCGTTTTGCCGATTCCAAACAAAACGCAGCGCATTACAACAATCTCCCCGCGGGAAGATATACCTTTTTATTGCGGGCAACTACCCACAACGGTGTGTGGAATGATGCCGTGAAAGAACTGAAAGTTACTGTATTGCCTCCTGGATGGCTCTCCTGGTGGGCAATGTTGATTTACCTTTGCCTTCTTGCATTCATCGGATATGCCATTTATCAGAATATCGTAAACCGCATTCATCTCCGTAATCAATTGAGATACAAAGAGATAGAACAGATGAAAGCGGAAGAGCTGAATCGTGCCAAACTTCAGTTTTTCACGAACGTGACCCATGAGTTTTTAACTCCTCTGACGATTATCTCTGCCACTGTAGACGAGTTACAACTAACTGCACACCGTAAAGACAACCTGTATCAGACGCTGACACGAAATATCAACCGGCTTACACGCCTGTTGCAACAGATTCTGGAATTCAGAAAAGCAGAATCCGGGAATCTTAAACTTCGTGTGTCATACGGGAATATTTCCCAATTTATCAAAAAATCCACCGATTCATTTTATCCGTTGATCAGAAAGCGGAAGATTCATTTCTCCTACGTGAGTGATCCGGAACATATCCAGGGGCTGTTCGATACCGATAAACTTGATAAGATCCTTTACAACCTGATCTCCAATGCCGCCAAATATGTGAACGAAGGAGGCACCATACAATTAACGCTGACATATCTGGACGAAACCAGAGATCATATCCGCATTTCCGTGAAGGACGATGGCGCCGGCATCCCGAAAGAAGATCAGCAGTCTCTGTTCCAGCGGTTCTATGAAGGTGATTACCGGCGCCATCATACTACGGGAACGGGCATCGGACTCTCACTGGTCAAAGACCTTGTCACCTTGTCTCACGGCACAATACAAGTGGAGAGTGATCTTGGGAAAGGGAGCGAATTCACGGTAATCCTCCCTGTTGACACCTCTTATTTTGAAGATTCAGAGATTGATTCCCACAGTTCTGATTACATTCAATCTCCGGCCATGGATGATGCTGACACAAAAACAGAAGAAAAGAATAGCACAAAGGATCAGAAAAAATCGTCCTCCATATTGGTTGTAGAAGATAATGAAGAGATTTTGCAACTTATTCAACGGTTATTAAATAAGGAATATCATGTTTTTACGGCAATGAACGGAAATGAGGCCAGGCTGGTATTGGAACATGAGAAGATTGACCTGATCGTATCGGATATCATGATGCCGGAGATGGATGGCATTGAGTTATGCAAAATATTGAAAAATGATATCGAGTATAGTCATATACCGATTGTCCTGTTAACAGCAAAAACTGATGAAAGAGATCGGGCAGTAGCCTACGAATCGGGGGCTGATGCATTCATCAGTAAGCCATTTAACATGAATGTGCTTCATGCCCGCATCAAAAACCTGTTGAAAAGTCGCGAACGCATGGCGGCTGATTTTAAAAATCAACTTGTTTTCGAAATAAAAGATCTGAATTTTACCAATCTCGATGAAGAATTTTTACAGAAAGCGATCGATTGTGTAAACAGGCATCTGGGTGATTCCGATTTCGACCAGCAGCAGTTCTCAGATGAGATGAACGTGAGCAAATCTACCCTCTATAATAAATTAAAGACTCTGACCGGATTGAATACATCGGCTTTCATTACAAATATCCGGATGAAAGCAGCTTGCCGGATCATGGATCAAAACCACGCTATCCGTATCTCGGACCTTGCATACAGTGTAGGTTTCAATGATCCGAAGTATTTCAGCTCCTGTTTTAAAAAGGAATTCAATATGCGACCGAGTGAATATATCGAGCGGTTTTCAGGGTCCGTAAATACGTGATAACGGATGATTTACTAAACCGGGATCGCTTTAACTTCATCCTGTGAAAAGGCCCGGTCGTAGATTCTCAAATCCTCCACGCTGCCTGCAAATCCTCCCAAAACAATATCAGAAAGCGATAATCTGTCCATAGCAACAGATTGATCAATTAATCCGTTGATATAGGTACGCAGTATTTGTTGATCATACGTGATCACCAGTTGAAAAGAGTTGACCATCACCGGCAAATACCATTGCCCGTTGGTGCCCCTGTTTTTTTGCTTCCAGATATCCGAATTTCCTAACACGTTGGTACTGATGTACGCTGTTTTCCCTGACTTTAAGCAGGGCCTGGGTCTCCTGCCGGAATCAATTCCATATGCCAGGCCGGCAAATTGTAAGATTTCACCATATCCGGTCGCGGAATCAAGCGATAGTGTGAGGGCAATCGTAAACGAGCCGGTGGGTGGTACACTGAGTGTAACGGGATCTTCTGCAGCTATTTTCCCGGGTCTCTTCTGAAGCCTGAGTCCTCTCCTCAGGTTAATATCATCGGTCGGCACAGAGACGTTTGTCCGGATAGCAGTGGGGTACCCTTGCGGTCGTTGTGAACTGACAATCCAGTCGTAATAATCGCCCTGCATCCACACCAACGGTTGAGTGTCCGGAAGGCCGGCAATCATAAAGGGGCGAACATTATTTTTGGGAGAATCAAAAGTAAGCTGTTCCTCAAAAATGGCTCCTCCGTCAGTGGGCACTGTGAATTTTTTCAATTCATATATTTTACCATACTTACCCTCCACGGGAACTGATCCGTAGATGATCTTCGGATTATGTTTGTCAATGGTCATCCCGCCGCTGTAACATTTCTCAATATCGGGAGACTGATGAAAATGACCACCGGCATTTGACAGGAATGTTTTCTGCCACCGGTTGCCCGTCCATTTGACATGAAAGTAATCATGCGATAATTTGTCGTCACTGATACTGACCGTTGCCATCACGGGATTCTCGTTTTGGTCAAGCGTCAGCTCCCAGATCCAGTTGCGAAGGGGAGAATCATCAACCACCGCTAAAGGATGACTTTTCCTGTAGGCAGCAGAGTTGTCTACCTCATGCAATAGTGTATCTCCAATAGTTGAAAGTACATTTCCCGCAATATCCTTCAACGCTTTGGTATGGATATCCATATAATTGAGATAAATCCAATTCTCGCTTTGATTATCCGGATGCGTAGTGGTATAGGCAAGAAAAATCCTATCCTTGCCGTCAGAGGCATATTTGGCATAAGGTCTGACTCCGCCCGCACCTTTCAGGGAACGAATAATCTGAAAGGGTCCCCAGTCGATCCGCACCTTGTCCTCCGCATCCGGGAGGGTTAGCCGCGCAATGGTGGGATGCCATCCTACCCCTCTCCAGCAGAGATAGACATGCTCCGGATCGTCTGACAGGATAAAAGGGGTAGGGTAGGTCGTATTGTGCTCCGTCTCCAGCCTGCTCTCTTTTCCGAGGGTGGTGATATCCCCCGGTTCGCGGGATACACGGTAATAGAAACAGGGTTCATCGGTATGCCGCGAGTAGAATATCATGATGCGTTCGTCGGGCAGCACCAGAAAAGTGGGATTGTTGTGATCATCCGGCTGAAACCAGGAACGGATCAGCACCTCGTTGGTCCGGTTGTGCAAATGGTCGATCTGTGTTGCCTTGATTGTTCCCTGTACATCGATATAACCGATATAGGTACTGTTGATGGTACCGCAATCATTTTCATAATGAAGGGCACGCGGATCTGCAAACCAGCACCAGGCGCCTTTTTCCGCAATGGTGTGGACCTGGAACGTACCCTCTGTTAACGAACCGGTTGTATTTTGTGCGAAAGTGTTAACCGCTGTGTGCAAACAGATAAGAAAAAGACCAATGACAATACGCATACAGGTAACCTTTATTAGAATCAAGCCAGATAGCAACAGGCTAAATGGCTTGATAATTTTAACTGACAGTTGAAAAGGATATTACCCTTACCATAACAGTATGTATATCAGGGTGACGATCAGGCAGATACCCAGGGCACCCAAAGCAAACCCTTTGTCCGTTTTGAAAAGCTCCAGTTCGAAGGGTACCGCTTTTTTGTCTTTGTATTGCGAATTTGCATTGGAGAACAAAAATAGTGAGATGGAGAATATCAGCGAACCAAAGAAGAAGAAGGCTTCAAAACCAATGTTTTCAAGGTAGATAACCCTTTCATTGGTGCTGCCATTAACGAACAGTATTTTGTGAACTGCAGCGGCCAGAATGAAAAATAAGGAGAAAAACAGGGTGATCCCGCCCCATTTCAACATCTTCTTCCTGTCAGCTTCATCCGCTTTCTCCGTTTCTACTTTGGTGCTGTCAACAAAGGTGATCGCCACAAATATCACGAACAGAATGATAAAGATATAGCCCATCCTGAACTGGAATGGCATGTCCGGTAGTGCTATTTTGAACAGCAGACCCATCGGTATGGTGAGTATAGAGGTCCATACTGCTGCCTTCGATGAGGCCCTTTTCCACAACAATCCTAAACCAAACACCACGATAATGCCCGGATAGATAAATCCGGAGTATTCCTGAATATACTGGAATGCCTGATCCAGACCACCCAGCAACGGTTCAACAGCGATGATGGCAATGACTAATGCCAGGAAAGCGGTGAAACGACCGACTCTTACCAATTGTCTGTCCGTCGCATTCTTCTTGATGTGCTGCTTGTAAATATCCATCGTGAAGATGGTAGAAGTAGAGTTCAACATGGATGCCAGGGATGAGATGACCGCAGCAGCCAGTGCGGCAAAGGAGAGTCCCTTGATGCCTATCGGGGCAAAATTCCTGATCAGCCAGGGATAGGCATCATCAGAAACATTGATGGTTCCGCCCAAATCAACATACCCCTGTTGGATACCGGGGATATCCTGTGGGTAATTGAACATGATAAATGCGGTAACACCGGGAATAACCACGATGAAAGGGATCAATATCTTCAGGAAGCCGGCAAAAATAAGCCCTTTCTGTGCTTCACCGATACTCTTGGCTGCAAGGCCTTTCTGGATGATATACTGGTTGAAACCCCAATAGCCGATATTGGTCAGCCAGACTCCTCCCACGATAGCGGCAATGCCGGGCAGGTCTCTGAAAGCATCGGGTGATTTTGATTTATCTACAATCAGGTTAAAATGGGTGTCATTGGGAATGCTCTTCAACTTCTCGTAAATGATGGTCAGCCCTTCCCATGCTCCTTTTCCTTCGCCCGATACTGCTTCCAGTGCAAAGTAAGCGGTGATTAATCCGCCGCCTATCAGGAAGATAACCTGAAGGACATCGGTCCATGCCACGGATGCCAATCCACCGTAAATGGAATAGATACCGGCAATGATAAACAGTGCCAGCACAATCTGCATGCGAAACCCTTCCAGTCCGAGAATCTGTTCGATGGCGATGGATCCCAGCCATGCCACGGAGGTGAGATTCACAAAAATGTAGAGGAAGAGCCAAAATACCGAGAAGGCCATTCCCACTCCTTCATTATAGCGCTCACGCAGGAACTGCGGGATGGTATAAATATGTCTTTTTAACATGACCGGTAATAAGAACTTGGCCACAATGATGAGTGTTACGGCTGCCATTATTTCATAAGCAGCCACACAGATGCCAATTTTATACCCCGACCCCGACATCCCGATAAACTGCTCAGCAGAAATGTTGGCAGCGATCAGAGAGGCACCCACGGCCCACCAGGTAAGTTTGTTCCCCGCAAGGAAATAGTCGTTGGCTGTTTTATCCACTCCTTTCTTGTTCCTGGAAAGGAAAAGGCCCAAACTCACCAAAAGAATCATGTATACCCCGACTATAATGTAATCAATTGTCTGAAATCCCGAATTACTCATTATTCAAAATAATTTAAGTTAGTATGTATTTCAAGTTAGTAGTATGTTTATGGAGAAACTTCAGTGAATCCGGAAAATATGCGCCCTATTTGAATGACTGTGTAGGTACACGGTTTAGGATAATAGAATAAAAATTGCTGTTATCCGACCGCATTTTCCAGGAACATTAGTTTCAATGCTTTGTTTTTCAATGTTTTTGTTTATGATCGAAATCCGAAATGATCAGCATTCCATTTAAATGTGCCAAAGATAAATAAATTTCCTCAACAAACGAATAAAAATGTTTCCAATAGATAAAATTCGATCGAAAGAATGATTGATTTGAAATAAGTCAATCCGAAATTAAAAACGATCAAACTTTTCAATTCCTTTTTAGGAACATATCGGTGCGTAAACAATAAAGAGGATATATCTCGGTGAGATATCCTCTTTATCAGGTTCAATAGAATGGATTATACATAACCATGCTCATGTATATTGCCTACTGCACGGCCGGAGGGATCTGCATTTTTCCGGAAAGCCTCGTCCCATTCCAGTGCTACCGGTGTACTGCAGGCTACCGACGGTACCGACGGTACACATTGTGCCGCACTGTCTGAAGGGAACAACTCGGAATAGATCGAGCGATAGACGTACTCTTCCTTAGTCATCGGCGGATTGATCGGAAAGCGATGGTGCACGCTGGCCATCTGCTCATCAGTCACTTTCTGGCTGGCGATAGTCTTGAGCGTGTCGATCCAGTTGTAGCCCACACCGTCTGAGAACTGCTCTTTCTGGCGCCATGCCACCTCAGCAGGCAGGTAATCCTCAAACGCCTGCCGGAGGATATGTTTCTCGATCCTGCCGTTGCCGGCCATCTTATCTTTCGGGTTGAGGCGCATGGCCACATCCAGAAACTCCTTGTCGAGGAAGGGCACACGCCCCTCCACACCCCATGACGCGAGCGATTTATTGGCACGGAGGCAGTCATACTGATGCAGTTTGCTCAGTTTTCGCACCGTTTCCTTGTGGAACTCTTCCGCATTGGGCGCCTTATGGAAGTAGAGGTAACCGCCAAAGATCTCATCGGCCCCTTCACCGGAGAGCACCATCTTCACCCCCATCGATTTGATATAGCGGGCAATCAGGTACATGGGCGTGCTGGCACGTACCGTCGTCACATCGTAGGTCTCTATATGATAGATCACATCGCGGATGGCATCCAGCCCTTCCTGGATGGAGTATTGCAATTCGTGATGGATGGATCCGATATGCGCGGCTACCTTCCTGGCTGCTTTCAGATCGGGTGAACCCTCCAGACCGATGGCGAAGGAGTGCAGTTGCGGCCACCAGGCATCCTCCCTGTTGTCTGTCTCCACCCGTTTGGCAGCAAACTTCTTCGCCACGGCCGAGATAATGGACGAATCCAGTCCTCCGGAAAGCAATACACCGTAGGGCACATCACTCATCAGCTGCCGCTGTACCGCATCTTCCATTGCCTGTCTCAGGGTGTCAATATCCGACACGTTCTCTTTCACGTTCTCATATTCCATCCAGTCGCGTACATACCATTTCGTCATTTTTTCATCGGGACTGTAGTAATAATGGCCCGGCAGGAACTCTTCAATTTTATTGCAGATGCCCTCCAACGCTTTCAATTCCGATGCCACGTAGTAGGCACCATCCTGATCCCATCCCTGATAGAGGGGGATGATACCGATATGATCGCGACCTATCAGGAAGAGATCTTTCTCCATATCGTACAGGGCGAATGCGAAAATGCCGTTCAGGTCCTCCAGGAATCCGGCTCCCTTGTCGCGATACAGCGCCAGGATCACTTCGCAATCCGATTGGGTGAGAAATTCGTAACTCTTTTCGTACCGTTTCCGGATCTCCCTGTGGTTATAGATCTCACCATTCACCGCCAGCACCAGCTTCCTGTCTTTGCTGAAGAGCGGCTGTTTGCCGGAAGCAGGATCGACGATCGAGAGGCGTTCATGCGCCAGTATGGCATTGGGGCTGGTGAAGATGCCGGACCAGTCCGGACCGCGGTGACGCAGTTTCTTTGACATCTTCAACACTTGAGGACGCAATTGCTCCTCCGGTTTTTTCACATTGAATGTACAAACGATTCCACACATATTGGGTTGATTTGTTGAATTGTTGATGCGCTGATTGTCGATTTGCTGATGCTTTGATTGATGCGCTGATTGACGTATTGTTTGATTCGTTGATTTTTCGATTTCATTATTGAATCATCACATCATCACATTAATTTCCGGTGAATATCTTCCGCCGCTTTCCTGCCCGAAGCGATGGCCTTCACCACCAGAGTGGCACCCATCATGGCGTCGCCGGTAGCGAACACTTTATCGACGCTGCTGCTGTGTTGCTTGTCTACAGCCACATTGCCCCGCACGTCGTAGGTTATACCCAGCTCGTTGAGTAATCCCTCGTGCACAGGGTGGACGAACCCCAGTGCCAGCAGCACCAGATCGGCTTTCAGTGTCTCTGTATTTCCGGTAGAAACCATCGTGAACCGTCCATTTTCGTCCTTATCCCAGCGGATCTCTTCCACCACCACCTCTTTCACCTCGCCGTTCTCACCACGAAATGCCAGGGTGTTCAACAACCAGCGGCGTTCACAACCCTCTTCGTGCGAAGAGGAGGTCTTCAGCACCTGCGGAAAGGGATTGGGCCATGGTGTAGACGGATTTTTACCCACCGGTGGTTTGGGCATGATTTCGATCTGTGTCACGCTTTTGGCTCCCTGTCTTATCGAGGTGCCCACGCAGTCGGAACCGGTGTCGCCTCCGCCAATCACCAGTACCTGTTTATCCTTTGCTGATATCCTTTCGGCATCCGCAGATTCTTCGCCCTGAAGAATACGTATCTCCTGCGATAGAAAATCCATGGCGAAGTGAATTCCTTTCAGTTCCCTTCCCTCGGGAGTGATATCTCTCGGTTTCCCTGCACCCACCGCCAGACAAATGGCATCATACTCAGCCATGATCTGGCGCCCCGGTATATCCCTGCCGATTTCGGTATTGTTGACAAACTCTATTCCTTCCTCCATGAGCAATGACAGCCGGCGATCGATGATGTGTTTGCTCAGTTTGAAGTTGGGAATGCCGTACCGGAGCAATCCGCCCGGACGGTTGTCTTTCTCAAAAACCGTCACATGATGACCTTTGCTGTTCAGCTGCTGGGCGGCAGCCAGTCCTGCCGGTCCTGAGCCGATGATCGCCACCTTCTTGCCGGTGCGCTGTCTGGGTGGACGGGCCTTGATCATCCCTTCCATAAACGCCACTTCGGTCACCGCCGCCTCATTTTCGCGAATGGTCACAGGTGAATCGTGCAAGGCGAGCACACACGATTTCTCACAGGGTGCCGGACAGATGCGTCCGGTAAATTCGGGGAAGTTATTGGTCTCGTGCAGCACCTCCACCCCTTTCTTCCAGTCGCCTTTGTAGATGTAATCCTGCCATTCGGGCATTTTGTTGCCCAATGGGCAAGCCCAGTGACAGAAAGGTATGCCGCAGTCCATGCAGCGTGATGCCTGTTGCTTGCGATCCTCCCTGTTCAGCGTTTGCTCCACTTCGGCGTGATCATATATTCTTTCGCTTACCAGACGATAACCGGCTTCTTTTCTGGGTATCGTCATAAATGCTTTTGGATTTCCCATTCTGTTTATCTTTTATCTTCTTCCCGAAGGACTGTCTTGTATTCTTCCGTCACATCCGGTTTGTTTCCTGTTTCCCGGACAACGGTGTTTAGTAATCTCTTTCCACGACGGCAATTTTTTTGTTCAGCTCCGCCACCTTCTTCTCCTGCAGCACCTTCTTGTATTCTATGGGTACCACTTTGATGAACTTCTCGGCATAATCCTGCCAGTGATCGAGGATGCGTCTTGCCAGTACACTGTTCGTATATTGGAGATGTCTGGAGATGAGTTCCTTCAGCTCTCTCGTATCGGAGAGATCCTCCACCAGCGTCAGTTCTACCATCTCCATGTTGCAGTAAAAATCGAAGTCGCCTTTCTCATCCAGTACATAAGCCACACCTCCGCTCATACCGGCAGCAAAATTCCTTCCGGTGCTTCCCAGGACGACCGTGCATCCGCCGGTCATGTATTCACAGCAGTGATCGCCGGCACCCTCCACTACGGCAGTAACCCCTGAGTTACGCACACAAAAACGTTCCCCGGCAATGCCGTTGATATATACCTCACCCGAGGTGGCACCGTAAAGCGATGTGTTGCCGCAGATAATATTCTCTTCCGGCCTGAAAGTACTCCCTTTCGGGGGTGTGACAATGATGCGTCCTCCCGACAGACCCTTGCCGAGGTAATCGTTGGCCTCTCCGTGCAGGTTGAAGGTGATGCCATTCACCAGGAAAGCTCCAAAGCTTTGTCCTGCCGATCCTTCAAAATAAGCCGAGACAGAATGTTCCGGCAGCCCCTGCTGGCCGTATCGTTTGGCAATCTCTCCCGAGAGCATGGCTCCCGTGGTTCTGTCGGTGTTCCTTATCTTCGATTTAATGCCCACAGACTGTTGAAATTCAATGGCCGGTAAGGCTTCAGCGATCAGTTTCCGGTCCAGCACATCCTCTATCTTATGATGCTGCGCCGTTTTCTTCCGGATGGCAAATCTTGTTGCTTCCTCCGGGAACCAGGTGATCTTTGAGAGGTCTATTTTTTCCGTTTTGGGAGCAGCGGGATAGTGTTTTCTTTCCAGCAGATCGGCCCTGCCGATCAGCTCGTCGAGCGACCGGAAGCCCATCGCCGCAAGTTGCTCACGGGTATCCTCCGCCAGAAACCGGAAGTAGTTTACCAGGTACTCATATCTGCCTACAAATCGTTTGCGCAATGCTTCATCTTGTGTGGCGACGCCCACAGGACACGTGTTGAGATGGCATTTGCGCATCATCACACATCCCAGCACAATCAGGGCGCTGGTGGCAAAACCGAACTCTTCCGCACCGAGCAGGGCGGCAACCACAATATCGCGCCCGGTCTTCAGCTGTCCATCGGTCTGGAGGGTGACCACGCCGCGCAGGTTGTTCATCACCAGTGTCTGCTGTGTCTCTGCCAGCCCGATCTCCAGGGGTAATCCCGCATGCTTTATGGAACTGGCGGGGCTTGCCCCGGTACCCCCTTCCGAGCCGCTGATCACGATCAGGTCGGCTTTTGCCTTGGCTACTCCGGCGGCAATGGTGCCGACGCCGCTTTCCGATACCAGTTTCACGCTGATGACCGCTTGCGGATTCACATTCTTGAGGTCGAAGATCAGTTGTGCCAGATCCTCAATCGAATAGATGTCGTGGTGCGGAGGAGGAGAGATCAGCGAGATTCCCGGAATGGAATGCCTTGTTCTGGCAATGATGTTATCTACCTTGTAGCCCGGCAGCTGCCCACCCTCACCCGGTTTTGCCCCCTGGGCAATCTTGATCTGCAGCTCGTCGGCATTGACCAGGTATTCAGTTGTCACCCCGAACCGTCCCGACGCAATCTGCTTAATGGCGCTTCTGCGCGACAGGCCATCCTCCTGCGGCTTGAACCTTTCCGGATCTTCGCCTCCCTCGCCGGTGTTGCTGCGCCCGCCAATGATGTTCATGGCGATGGCCAGTGCCTCGTGGGCCTCCTTGCTGATGGATCCGTACGACATGGCACCGGTGCAGAACCGTTTCATGATGCTTTCAGCCGGTTCCACCTCTGCAATGTCGATGGGGTTACGTTTGTAATCCAGCAGATCGCGGATAAAGGCCGGTTTCTCTTTCTCATTGACCAGGGAGGTATATTCCTTAAACAGCTGATAGTTGTTTGTTTTGGTGGCTATCTGCAGCCGGGCAATGGTCTCCGGGTTCCATGCGTGATATTCTCCCTCAATGCGGTAGGCGTAATTCCCGTGGTTGATGAGATGGAATGGTTCGTTCAGCTCTTCATGAAAAGCCTCCGTGAAAGGTTGCAGTACCTCCCGGGCAATATCTTCCATGTCAATACCTTCTATCTTCGACGAGATACCTTTGAAGTAGTCGTTCAGCACCGTTGAAGAGATGCCGATTGCTTCAAAGATATGTGCTCCCCGGTAACTCCGGAGGGTGGAGTTTCCCATCTTGGAGAGTACTTTAAGCAACCCTTTGTTGATTGATTTGATGTAGTTTTTCTTCGCTGTATCAAAATCGAGCTGCAACTCACCCGTTTTCACCTTTTGTGACAATACGGCAAACACAAGATAGGGGTTCACGGCATTAGCCCCGAAACCGAACAGAAGCGCAAAATGCATCACCTCCCGTGGTTCGGCACTCTCCACCACGATATCGATCTGCATCCTTTTTCTTTTTTCCACCAGATAGAGGTGTACGGCTGAGGTGGCCAGTAACGATGGGATAGGGGCGTGCTGCGCATCTACACCTCTGTCACTCAGTACAATGTAGTTCTTCCCGTCATCCACCGCTTTTTCCACCGAACGGCACATTTGATCCACGGCCCTCTTCAAACCGTCGGCGCCGCTTGCAGGGTCGAAAAGCATAGGGATCACGGCCATTGAGAATCCCTTGTAACGCAGGTTCGACAGGATGTCGAACTGGGTGTTGGTGAGGATAGGGCTTTTTATCTTCACGATGCCGGAGAGTTCGGGTATCTCCTCGAGCAGGTTCTGATGAATTGCTCCCATATAGCCGGTAAGGGACATCACCAGCTCCTCGCGGATCGGGTCGATGGGGGGATTGGTAACCTGTGCAAACTGCTGACGGAAGTAGTTGAATAACCGTTGCGGTTTATCGGAGAAAGCAGCCAGTGTGACATCATTACCCATCGAGGAGGTGGGTTCCTTGCCTTCCAAAGCCATGGGAGTGATCAGCAGATCCAGGTCTTCCACCGAATAACCGAAGGCTTTCAGCAGCGTCTCACGGTTCTTCACGTCGTTGTTGACGCTGCGACCCGAAGAGATATCGTCGAGGTTGAGGCAGTTCTTGCTGAGCCACTGCCGGTAAGGGAATGCGTTTGCCAGCTCTGCTTTCAGCTCGCTATCGGAATAGATCGTGCCGGTATAGGTGTCAACCATCATCATCTTGCCCGGTTTTAATCTTCCCCGCGCCTTGATGTTGTCTGCATCAATTTCGATGGTGCCCGTCTCGGAGGCAATGATCATGATGCCATCGCGGGTGATGGTGTAACGTGCCGGACGAAGACCATTGCGGTCGAGCATCCCGCCGGCATAACGGCCGTCACTGAAGATGAGCGTGGCCGGCCCGTCCCAGGGTTCCATCAGCATGCTGTGGTATTCGTAAAATGCTTTCAGTTCGTCGGAGATCGGATTCTTGTCGTTGAAGCTCTCTGGTACCAGCATCGCCATGGCATGGGGCAGTGTCTTGCCGGACCTCACCAGGAACTCCAGCACATTGTCGAAAGAGGCACTGTCACTCATCCCGGGCTGAACGATGGGGTATAGCGCCGATATATCGTCAAACAGCGGTGATTTCAACACGCTCTCACGGCTCTGCATCCACTGGCGGTTACCCCTGATGGTGTTGATCTCGCCGTTGTGTGCCAGCATGCGGAATGGTTGTGCCAGATCCCAGGTGGGGAAGGTGTTGGTGCTAAACCGGGAGTGGACCATCGCGACACGACTGGTGAAATTGGGATTGGAGAGATCCGGGAAATATTCCCTGAGTTGCATGGAGGAGAGCATCCCTTTGTAGATCATCTGCCGGGTGGAGAGGCTCACCATGTAAAAACTGCGCTCTTCCCCCATTTTGGTGGAATAGAGTGCTTTTTCTATTTTCTTTCTCAGGATGAACAGTTTCCTCTCCAGCTCATCGGAAGAGACTGAGCCCGTGATAAAAATCTGTTTGATGACCGGCTCGTTGGTGAGGGCTATAGCTCCCAGACAACTGCTGTTCACCGGTACATCGCGGATATGGAGTAAGGTAAGATGCTCTTCGGCAGTCTTTTCCTCGATCAGCCTCAGGCAATATTTCCTCTCTTCCTGCGCGCGGGGTAAGAAAACAAGCCCTGTGCCGTATTTTCCTTCTGCCGGTACGGCAATCCCGTGCAAGAGTATAAACTCATGCGGTATCTGTACCAGGATGCCGGCACCATCACCGGTGATGTTGTCGGCGCTTTCGGCACCCCTGTGTACCATATTCTCCAGCACCTGCAGCCCTTTTTCCACGATAGAATGGGATTTCTCCCCATTCAGTGTCATCGCCAGACCCACGCCACAGGCATCGTGCTCATTACTGAATGAATAGAGCGACTCTTGCTCTGTCTGACGGAGGTGGCGGAAGATATTCTTTTTTTTCATATTGGTTCTTTTTTCATATTTTGCCAAAAAATAGCAGATAATCACTTACCCGCTATTCCAAAACCATTTGTTAACAGTTATCTGATTTATAGAGATAAAACTCTAGCTAATGAATAGCAGTTCCCGGTATTTGGGTAGTGTCCACATCTGATTGTCCACAATCAGCTCCAGCTTATCCACATGATAACGGATGACATCGAAGTAGACCACTACCGTGTCGTGGTAGGCTACCGCTTTCTCGCGGGCATCCTCCAGCTTGTTGGCTGCTTTTCTCGCATCCACCATATCATCCACATTTGTTTTGATGGCCGAGATATGGTTCGCAATATCCTCGATCAGGGCTGCGTCCTCTTTCGATAGTTTATCGGCTTTCTCCTTATCGAAAACAGCCCTCATCTTAAAGAGATTGTCCAGCAACACCGACTGGTACTCGGTAGCGACGGGAATGATGTGATTCATACACAGATCGCCCAACACACGTGCCTCTATCTGAATTTTCTTGGTGTAGGTCTCCCATTTTACCTCGTTGCGGGCATGCAGCTCTTTTTCGTTCAACACTCCCAGGCTTTCGAACATCTCTACCGATTGTTTGGAGGTATAGGCATCATAGATGACGGGGACACTGGTCTCGCAGTCAAGACCTCTTTTGTTGGCTTCTGCCTTCCACTCCTCGCTGTAGCCGTTGCCTTCAAAACGGATTGGTTTTGATTCCTTGATATAAAGACGGAGCGTATCAAAAATAGCTTCCTCTTTTTTCATTCCTTTTTTCATCTTTGTGTCGATCTCCTTCTTGAAATCGATCAGCTGGGAGGCGACAACGGCATTGAGTGCCGTCATGGCTGAGGAACAATTGGCCGATGATCCTACAGCCCTGAACTCAAACCTGTTGCCGGTGAAGGCAAACGGAGAGGTCCGGTTTCTGTCCGTATTGTCGATCAGTACCTCAGGGATGTGCGCCACACCCAGCTTCATCTTTTTCAGCTCGTCCACGGTGATGTCGTCATCTTCCGAACTGAACTCTATCTTATCCAGCACTGCTGACACCTGTTTCCCGAGGAAGACCGAGATAATTGCCGGAGGTGCTTCGTTGGCTCCCAGACGGTGTGCATTATTGGCCGACATGATAGAGGCTTTCAGTAGCGCGTTGTGTTTGTATACCGCTGCCAGCGTGTTCACAAGAAAAGTGACAAAGAGCAGGTTTTCATTGGCTGTCTTACCCGGGGTGAAGAGGCCGATACCGGTGTCGGTGCAGAGGGACCAGTTGTTGTGCTTGCCTGATCCGTTGATACCGGCAAATGGCTTTTCGTGCAGCAACAGCTTGAAATGATGTTTCGCCGCAATTTTATGCATGAGCGACATCACCAGCAGGTTCTGATCTACTGCCAGGTTGGTTTCGCCAAATATGGGTGCCAACTCAAACTGATTGGGTGCCACCTCGTTATGGCGGGTTTTCAATGGGATGCCATATCTGTAAGCTTCAAACTCCACCTCTTTCATGAACGATGCCACCCGCGGGTGTATGGCGCCGAAATAGTGATCCTCCAGCTGTTGGTTTTTGGCACTTTCATGCCCCATGAGCGTTCGGTCTGTCAGACTCAGGTCGGGACGTGCGGCGTACAATGCCTGATCGACCAGGAAGTATTCCTGTTCCCAGCCGAGGTATGAATAGACCTTTTTCACATCGGGATAGAAAAGCCGACACACCTCTACGGCTGCTTTATCTACCTTTGAAAGTGTTTTCAGAAGGGGCGTTTTGTAATCGAGGGCTTCACCTGTGTAAGAGATGAAGACAGTGGGAATACACAATGTATTATCCATGATAAATGCTGGGGAAGAAGGATCCCAGGCTGTGTACCCTCTCGCTTCGAAGGTGTTGCGGATACCACCGCTGGGGAAACTGGAGGCATCCGGTTCCTGCTGTGCCAACAGCTTGCCTGAAAAGCGCTCAATGATGCCGTCGTCAGGACCGTTGATATAATCGATGAATGAATCGTGCTTCTCCGCTGTCCCTTCCGTGAGGGGCTGGAACCAGTGGGTGTAATGGGTGGCCCCCATTTCAATGGCCCACATTTTCATCCCTGCAGCCACATGATCAGCAATCTCCCGATGGAGTGTGGTACCCTGATCAATGGCTTCCAGCACTGTTTTCATTGTTTCTTTGGAGAGATACTTCGCCATTTGTGTTCTGTTAAAGACACTCTTTCCAAAATACTCCGATGGCAATTGTCCGGGAGTTGACACTTCAATCGGCACTCTTTTCGATGCTTCCTCTACAGCTTTAAATCGTAATGTTGACATAGCAGACGTAATGATTTTGATAGCGGTTTGATAACCTGTTATTTTACTATTTGGATAATTATTCCCGTACAAAAATAAGCAATATGTTTTAAATGCAAAATAAAAAAGATAAAAATGTCAATTATTTCTCGTATATTTAACAATATGATTGGAAAATAGAATATTTAATTACGAAAATTAAACCCTGCAGGGCTGTTTTGAATAAAAGGTACATATTTTAAAGAAATATTTGTCTTTTAGCTACTTTCATATCGATTGACTCTTTACAGGATCACTGACTGAATCATTTCCACCGGAGATAGGTGAGCAGTCCCGCTAGAGGAAGGAAAAAGGAGTGCCATAGGCGCGTTTCGCCCATGGTGCGCAGCCGGGTCTCTCCATTGAGCGCCAGAGAGCATCCATAAATCTCAACCGTGCAGCCAGCCAGTTGTGTCGTTTTGCCCACAACTTCAAACATATAGCTGTTAGATCACCGGGAGATCACCTTCAGGGACAGGAGAGCATTGCAGAATATATTTTCTGAGGTGGTGCAGGGACTGAGAAAGAATCGATTACTCCCCATCTGGTTTCCGATAGTTCAGGGAAGAAGGGTTCGATGAGGAGGCTCAAGGGGGTCCTTTAATCGATATCTTCGTGGCTTACCAAGGACACTTCATGAGAAATTACCCTGGGTATCGCACAACTTGGCATAATACCCTCCCTGTGCATACAGGGCAGCGTGCTGTCCCGATTCCACGATCTGCCCCTCTCTCATCACATAGATCTCATCGGCATTCTTGATGGTGGACAACCGGTGAGCAATCACAATGGTGGTGCGGTTCTTCATCAGGTTGTCCAGGGCTTCCTGCACCAGCCTTTCCGAATCGGTATCCAGTGCCGATGTGGCTTCATCCAGGATCAGGATGTCCGGGTTCTTCAGGATGGCCCTTGCAATGCTGATCCGCTGTCTCTGTCCTCCCGATAATTTGCCTCCCCGGTCGCCGATGTTTGTCTGGTAGCCCTTTTCCGTGGCCATGATGAAATCGTGGGCATTCGCAATTTTTGCTGCTTCTGTAACCTGACTTTCCGTTACATCCGTCACGCCGAAAGCAATGTTATTGTAAAAAGTGTCATTGAACAAAATAGCTTCCTGGTTCACGTACCCCACCAGTGACCTTAAATCACGAAGCTTCACCGCTTTGATGTTGATGTCATCGATATAAATCCCGCCCCTCTGTATATCGTAGAAACGTGGCAGCAGATCTGCCATGGTCGATTTGCCGGACCCGGATTGCCCAACCAGGGCAATGGTCTTGCCCCTGGCGATATTGATATTCACTCCCCTGATTACCCAGTCGTTGTGGTATCTGAACCATACATCCCGGTATTGGATGGTTTCACTGAAAGTGATCTTTACCGGCTTTTCCGGATCGGTAATAGGGTTCTCTGCATGCAGGATCTTGTCGATACGTTCCATGGAGGCCAACCCCCGTTGCACCGCGTAGGCCGACTTCGAAAGCTCTTTTGCAGGGTTGATGATGCTGTAAAAGATGGTCAGATAGTATATAAAGGTCGCGGCGTCAATCAGCCCCTTACCCCCCAGGATCAGCGATCCCCCGAACCAGAGGACCACAGCGATGGTGATCGTTCCCAGCAACTCGCTCATGGGGTGCGCAAGCTGTTGTCTTCGGGCAATCCTGTTGGACATCCGTCTGAACTCATTGCTCCCTGCATGAAACCGCTCCGAGATTCTGTTCTCCGCGTTAAAGGCCTTGATGACTCTCAATCCGCTCAGCGTCTCCTCCACCTGCGACATCAAAAGGCCCCACTTGTTCTGTGCCTCAAAGGAGCTCCTTTTCAGCGTGCGGCCCACTCTCCCCATCACAAACCCCATGACGGGCAGTACGACCAGCACAAAAAGGGTGAGCTGCCAGCTTAGGAGGGTCATCGTTGTCAGATAGATGAGGATGAGGATCGGGTTTTTGAAAAGCATATCGAGTGAGCTCATCACCGAATTTTCCACTTCATTGACATCACCCGATATTCTCGCCAGGATGTCCCCTTTTCTCTCTTCCGTGAAAAACCCGATGGGTAAGGTGAGGATCTTGTCGTTGATCCTGTTACGGATATCTTTTACCACGCCTGTTCTTATCGGTATGATAAAGTAAGATCCCAGATAGGCTGTACCCGTTTTCAATAAAGTCATAACAATCAGGATGACCGCCAGCATCATCAATGCGAAACTGCTGCCGTAGATATTGATGAGCTGCGTGACGTACCAGTTGACATTGTTCAGCGCGATATCGATGAATGAAGCATCGGGATTGTTCCAGGGGATGAATGAAAATGTTTTTGCATTCACTTTAAACAGGACCTGGAGAATGGGTATGATGGTTGCCAGTGAAAAGACATTCAGGATGGCGGTGAGGATGTTGAAAACAAACGTCAGTAGCAACTGTTTCTTATAAGGAGGCAGGAATCTTCGTAAGATATGTAGGATACCTTTCATCAATCGGAATCTTTTTTGAGTTGGTCACAGCCGAATAAGGGCTATGCTTAAAATTATGCGAAGATAGGGATAAAATGTGATTCGACTGAAAAAAACACTTTATTTCTTGGAGCAGCACATGTATCCGGGATGCATCTGTTTCATCCCGCCGGATCATTTTTTTTGCATGTCTTGTGATAAATCCGTGCCGTATTGAGCCTGTTTCAGACCTTTCCCCCTGCATTTCAACCCCCTTTTTTTATTCAAATTCTGTTTTTTGCTTTTGGATGAGGAATATTTTCAGAATAAGTCGATTTTTTTCATCTTTTAGTCGTCTGATTATCTTATTTTTGAACGCCTGTCCCGGGTTTTGGCCAAAAATAATTGAACTTTTTTCGGTGTTTTGTTTGTACGGTAAAAAAACAATCCCTATCTTTGCACCCGCTTTTGAGAGGAACACCTCGGAGAGAAGCGAGCGAGAAGCGATCTTTAGATATTTACATACACATTTTATAAGACATAAAGCAGAGTATACAAGGGTCTGACTTTCGGTTAAGAAAGATCAGACAAATTGGTACCCGTTCAATAGAATTTAAAAAGGATATAAATCGTGAATCCGGGAGTTATTTTGAAAGGGAATGAAAGCGCTTTAACGTAGAGAAGGTTTTTTGTCACCGCGAAACAAGGTGAAAGCCGGGCAAACAACCGAAAGGAAGTTTCAAGGAAAAAAACAAAAACAAAATTACAATGAAGAGTTTGATCCTGGCTCAGGATGAACGCTAGCGATAGGCCTAACACATGCAAGTCGAGGGGCATCACATGAAGTAGCAATACGGATGGTGGCGACCGGCGCACGGGTGAGTAACGCGTATGCAATCTACCTACAACAAGGGAATAACCCGTTGAAAAACGGACTAATACCCTATAATACAGGGGTCCCGCATGGGAATATTTGTTAAAGATTTATCGGTTGTAGATGAGCATGCGTTCCATTAGCTGGTTGGTGAGGTAACGGCCCACCAAGGCAACGATGGATAGGGGAACTGAGAGGTTTATCCCCCACACTGGTACTGAGACACGGACCAGACTCCTACGGGAGGCAGCAGTGAGGAATATTGGTCAATGGACGCAAGTCTGAACCAGCCACGTCGCGTGAAGGAAGACGGCCCTACGGGTTGTAAACTTCTTTTGTAAGGGAATAAAGTGCAGTACGTGTACTGTTTTGCATGTACCTTACGAATAAGGATCGGCTAACTCCGTGCCAGCAGCCGCGGTAATACGGAGGATCCAAGCGTTATCCGGATTTATTGGGTTTAAAGGGTGCGCAGGCGGAAGATTAAGTCGGCGGTGAAATTTTGCAGCTCAACTGTAAAAGTGCCTTCGAAACTGGTTTTCTTGAGTGTGGATGAAGTAGGCGGAATTTGTGGTGTAGCGGTGAAATGCATAGATATCACGAGGAACTCCGATTGCGAAGGCAGCTTACTAAGCCATAACTGACGCTCAGGCACGAAGGCGTGGGGATCAAACAGGATTAGATACCCTGGTAGTCCACGCAGTAAACGATGATTACTAGCTGTTTGCGATATACAGTAAGCGGCTGAGCGAAAGCGTTAAGTAATCCACCTGGGGAGTACGTTCGCAAGAATGAAACTCAAAGGAATTGACGGGGGCCCGCACAAGCGGAGGAACATGTGGTTTAATTCGATGATACGCGAGGAACCTTACCCGGGCTTGAAATGCATCTGACAGGAGCAGAGACGCTCTCTCCCTTCGGGGCAGATGTGTAGGTGCTGCATGGTTGTCGTCAGCTCGTGCCGTGAGGTGTCGGCTTAAGTGCCATAACGAGCGCAACCCTCATCATTAGTTACCATCAGGTCAGGCTGGGGACTCTAATGAGACTGCCATCGTAAGATGCGAGGAAGGTGGGGATGACGTCAAATCAGCACGGCCCTTACGTCCGGGGCGACACACGTGTTACAATGGGTGGTACAAAGGGCAGCTACATGGCGACATGATGCTAATCTCCAAAACCACTCTCAGTTCGGATCGGAGTCTGCAACTCGACTCCGTGAAGCTGGATTCGCTAGTAATCGCGCATCAGCCACGGCGCGGTGAATACGTTCCCGGGCCTTGTACACACCGCCCGTCAAGCCATGGAAGCCGGGGGTACCTGAAGTTCGTAACCGTTAAGGAGCGACCTAGGGCAAAACTGGTGACTGGGGCTAAGTCGTAACAAGGTAGCCGTACCGGAAGGTGTGGCTGGAACACCTCCTTTCTGGAGCAAAGGTTTACGATCTCTGGTGTAAAAAATATAACCGACAAGGTTGCGTTTACTTGCTTTTTTTTAAAATATAACATGCTGAGAGCGGGAATAGGGTAGAGCTGAGAGAAGAGCCAAATAAAAGGAAATCTGCTCGAGGCGTGAAACCAAAATCCAGTCTCGTAGCTCAGTTGGTTAGAGCGCTACACTGATAATG
>CAKMJT010000017.1 GCA_927407015.1 uncultured Proteiniphilum sp.
ACGACTGGGATCGGGCAGCGGTACGACCTGGTTGCTGGAGGAGTGTTACCGGGAAGAAAATCCGGGAGTGGATTTTATGGATTGGCTGTCGGCAGAGCAGCGGATTCTGATCCATGCGGGTGGGCAGAGCCGCCGCCTGCCTGCCTACGCGGTGACGGGTAAAATAAGTCTCCCAGTGCCGGTGTTTCGCTGGGCAAGGGGGCAGCGGTTATCGCAGGATCTGCTGAGTCTGCAGCTGCCACTCTATGAGAAGATCATGCAGCAGCTGCCCTCCACACTGCGCACACTGGTGGTGAGCGGCGATGTTTATATACACACCGACAGGCCGTTGCAGGAGATACCGGAAGCGGATGTGGTCTGTTACGGACTGTGGGTAGACGCATCGCTGGCTACGCGCCACGGTGTGTTTGCCGGCAGGAGAGATGCTCCCGGAGAGCTGGATTGCATGCTCCAGAAACCCTCGCTGGGGGAACTGGAAAATCTGTCGCACTCACACTTCTTCCTGATGGACATCGGACTCTGGTTGCTGAGTGACAAGGCGGTACAGTTGTTGCGGGAGCGTTCCTATGCGGGTGAACAAGGGATGCAGTTCTATGACCTCTACAGTGACTTTGGACTGGCATTGGGCAATCGACCTTCCAAAAATGACCAGGAAATAAACAGCCTGACCGTAAAAATTGTGCCGCTTGCCGGAGGGGAGTTCTATCATTACGGAACCAGTCGCGAGATGATATCCTCCACGCTGGCATTGCAGAACAAGGTGTATGACCAGCGACTGATCATGCACCGCAAAATTAAACCCAACCCTGCCATCTTCACGCAGAATGCGGTGATCGACTCGCCATTCACGGAGGAGCATCGCAATATCTGGATAGAGAACGCACATATCGGGAAAGGATGGCGCTTTTCTGCAGATAATGTGGTGACGGGTGTGCCGGAGAACGACTGGCAGATAGACCTGCCGGAGGGGATCTGCATTGATTTGGTTCCGGCGGATGAAAAGGGTTATGTGGTGCGCCCATACGGAATCGATGACCTGTTTAAAGGGGAGATCGACGCTCCGAAAACGCTTTGGATGGGGAGGCCGGTGAGGCAATGGCTGGAAGAGCGGGGGTTGGACTTCACAGAATTGGGGGGAGAGGCAATCGATTTGCAGCAAGCTCCTCTTTTCCCCTGTCCGGAGTCGAAGGATGACCTGGAGACGGTACTGCTGTGGATGATTGGCAGAGAATCGTTATCTGCCGAAGGAAAAAAGATTTGGCTTCGGTCAAAACGATTCTCGGCAGATGAGTTGATGGACCGGGCATCTTTATCCCGCTTATATGCCCAACGGACAGAGTTTCGGCAAAAGAACTACCCGATGCTGGAGCAAAACTACGGGAAGAGTGTCTTTTACCAGCTGGACTTAAGTGATGTGGCGGCAGATTATTTCCGCCTGCAGTTGCCGGTACCGTTGGCGCTGTCGGAGGAGGCTGACAGGATGCTGCGGATTCATAACCGGATGCTTCGTTCCCGCATATTTTCATTGCAGGGTGACAAGGTGAAATCGGAAACAGAAGAGGTAGAAGCATTCTCACTGTTGCGGAACGGATTGATTGAAGCGGTGGCTGACAGGAAACGAACGCCAGGGCTTGCAGCGCTCCCTGATCAGATTGTGTGGGTAAGAAGTCCCATACGGATTGATCTGGCAGGAGGGTGGACCGACACACCGCCATTCTCGCTCTATGCCGGCGGGAATGTGGTGAACATGGCCATTGAGCTGAATGGGCAGCCTCCCTTGCAGGTGTATGTGAAACCATGCAAGGAATTCAGATTTGTGTTGCGCTCTATTGATATGGGGGCGACGGAGGTGGTGGAGACTTATGATGAGCTTCGCGATTACCGGAAGCTGGGATCGCCTTTCTCCATCCCCAGGGCAGCGCTGGCACTCTGCGGCTTTCTTCCGGATTTTGCCGGCGAACAGTTTGATACGCTCGGCGAACAGTTGAAGGCTTTTGGTGCGGGTATTGAAATCACGCTGCTGGCAGCCATCCCTGCCGGATCGGGACTCGGAACCAGCTCTATACTGGCAGCGACGGTGCTGGGTGCATTGAACGACTTCTGTGGTTTGCAATGGAGCAAGCAGGAGATTGGTACCCACACGCTGGTACTGGAACAGCTGTTGACCAGCGGTGGCGGATGGCAGGACCAGTATGGCGGTATCCTGCATGGGGTGAAGCTGCTGGAGTCGGAACGCGGTCTTGTGCAAAAACCACAGGTCAGCTGGCTGCCGGAATCGCTCTTCACCGACCCGGCATATGCTGCCTGTCATCTGTTGTATTACACGGGAATCACCCGCGTGGCAAAGAATATCCTGGGTGAGATTGTCCGGTCGATGTTCCTGAACTCGGCACAGCATCTTTCCATCCTGCATGAGATGAAAGCGCATGCCGTGGATATGGCCGAATGTATCCAGCGGGGCGATTTTGATAGATATGGAAAGCTAATCCTGAAAACATGGCAACAAAATAAAATGATCGACAGTGGCACAAATCCGCCGGAAGTGGAGCGCATCATTGATCTGATCAAAGATTATACATTGGGATACAAACTACCCGGTGCCGGCGGAGGGGGATACCTGTACATGGTGGCCAAGGATCCGGATGCGGCGGTGCGCATCAGAAAAATACTCAATGAAAACCGACCGAACAACAAAGCCCGTTTCGTGGAGATGCAGCTCTCCCACAAAGGTTTCCAGGTTTCGAGGTCGTAAATTCAAATAAAATGACGATTCTTATCACCGGCATTAATGGGTTTGTCGGTACCAACTTCACAAATAGCTGGTTTAGGAACCACAAGATATATGGTTTGGATATTCATCAGCCTGAAAAGGAGGGTGTGGAACGTATAATCGGCTGGGATGAACTGGGTAAATTGCCTCCGGTGGATGCAATTGTGCATCTGGCGGGAAAAGCGCATGACACGAAGAACAGGAGTGAAGCGCAGGTTTACTTTGATGTAAATACCGGCCTTACGCAAAAGATATTCGACTATTTCCTGCAATCGGATGCGCGGGCCTTTATCTTCTTCAGCTCTGTGAAAGCGGCGGCGGACAGTGTGCCTGGTGATGTGCTGACGGAAGATGTGGTGCCGGTGCCGGTGGGTCCCTACGGGGAGTCGAAGATCAGGGCGGAGGAGTATATAATCAGAGCCAGGAACCAAGATTCAAGAGCCAAGACAAAAAATATTTATATTTTGCGTCCCTGTATGATACATGGACCAGGTAACAAGGGGAATCTCAACTTATTGTACAGTGTGGTGAAGAAAGGAATTCCCTGGCCACTGGGGGTGTATGAAAACAGACGTTCGTTCTGTTCCATCGACAATATCTCTTACGTGGTGGAGCAGCTGATCGTGAAGGAGAATATTGAGAGTGGTATCTACCATGTAGGGGATGACGAGCCGCTATCGACCAACGAACTGATAAGGCTGATCAGCGAATCGGTCGGAAAAAAGTCGCATATCTGGAAGTTTCCAAAAGGGATGATGAGTGCTGCAGCTTCGGTAGGAGGGGTTTTGTACCTGCCGCTGAACAAGGAGCGGCTGCGGAAACTGACGGAGAACTACGTGGTGAGTAACGAGAAGATTAAACGGGCGTTGGGCATTGAGAAGATGCCGTTCTCAGCACAGGAGGGGATGCGCAAGACGCTGGATAGTTTCAGATAAAAGGGTAGTATGGGTGCAATCACAACATATTTGATCGTCTTAGTTTTGCTGATTGCAGCAGAACTTTTTTATTTCCGGATCGCGGACAGGTTTAACATCATCGATAAGCCGAACGAGCGGAGTTCGCACAATTATATCACCATTCGGGGTGGTGGGATTATCTGGTGGGTGGCGGCGCTGCTGTTCCTGCTGTTCCATTTCTTTTCACAGGGGTTCTGGTTCTTCGCAGGCATCACGCTGATAGCGGGGGTGAGCTTCTGGGATGATGTGCAGGGACTGGGACAGAAAGTACGCTTGCTCTTCCATCTGCTGGCAATGAGCTGCGCTTTTTATCTGGCAGGTGTCTTCGGGACCTATCCCTGGTGGGCCATCGTGATTGGTTACATCGTGTTTATCGGGATTGTGAATGCCTATAACTTTATGGATGGCATCAACGGGATTACAGGATTATACAGTATCGCGGTACTGGCTTCGCTCCAGTATGTGAACTTGTCGTACGGCAACTTTGTACATCCTGACCTGATCTGGTACCCGATGATTGCATCCGTCGTGTTCCTCTTCTTTAATTTTAGGAAAAGAGCCAGATGCTTTGCCGGTGACGTGGGTAGCGTGGCCATCGCCTTCTGGATTGTGACGCTGCTGCTGTTGCTGATCATCAAAACGGAAAACCTGATATGGCTCGGCTTCCTGATGGTTTACGGGGTGGATGCGGTGATGACCATCCTGCATCGACTCTGGCTGAAACAAAATATCATGGAGGCGCACCGTCTCCATTTTTACCAGATTCTGGCGAACGAGAAAAGGGTGCCGCACCGGCTGGTGTCGCTGATCTACTTCACTCTGCAGCTGCTTTGCTCGGCATTGATCATCCTGCTTTATCCGGTGATGGGATGGGGTATATTTGTGATTATTTTGCTGGTGTTGATGGCCCTTTACATGATTAAATTCCCGATGATGAATGTAAAAAAGAGTATAAATTAAGCTGATTGACGAATTTTTTTCTGAATTGTTGTTATATTTGTCGATGAACCGTGAGTCGGATGGAGTATACGGGTTTCGCCGAGGGACTTGCCAACTTATTGAGGCAAATGTAATGAATATCAATGTATTTAATTATGAGGAAGTTCATTCGTAATTTTTTGTCAAAGAGGGTATTGTCCCGGTTTTCTATCTTTGTGATCGACAATCTGATGATTGCCTTTTCATGTTTTACCATGTACTTCGTGAAATATGGTTTTGATGGATTAACACGGGAAGTGAGCAAGGAAGGAATGATGTTGAGCTTTCTTCTCATGGGTTTTAATTCCATTGGTTTTCTGTTATTCCACACGTTCAGAGGTATCCTGCGATTTTCTTCCTTTTCTGATCTGATGCGGATTCTCTATGCGTTGGTTTTGGGTTATACGCTCACCTATGTTGCTGTTGTTTTTCTGAATAATTTTACTGTTACTCCCCATATCAGCAATGTCACTTTTACTGCGATTTTCTTTCTCAATGTGTTCTTGATGATATTTTCGAGAATTTTGGTGAAGGAGGTCTATGAGGTGATTACGGGCAGCAGTGGAAAGCCGAAGAACGTGTTTATTTATGGTACGGAGCAGGCTGGCATTAGTGTGGCAAAAGCGTTGGAGGGTAACAACGAATTTAATTACCGGGTGATGGGTTTTATTTCTGATGAAAATCATATGATTGGCAAAGAGCTGATGGGCGTTGCCATCCATGCCAACGATGAACATCTTTTCAGAACATTGGAAAGCAAGGATGTGAATACGATTATTGTGTCACCTCAGAAGATGGAGGAGATCAGGAATTCTGATCTTTTGACAAATTTTGTCGATCACAATATCTCATTGCTTACTACGGTTCCTGTAAATGAATGGAATGGGACCATCATGAGTAAGGAGCAGTTAAAGGACATCCAAATTGAAGACCTTTTACCCCGTGATTCGATTCACATCAACATGAAGGAAATCGCTGCCAATATTGAGGGTCGACGGGTGCTGGTGACTGGTGCTGCCGGTTCTATCGGGAGTGAGATCGTTCGACAGGTTGCTTCGTTCAATCCCTATAGCATTATCCTTATCGATCAGGCAGAAACGCCCTTGCATGATATGCGGCTGGAGTTGCAGGATAAATGGAGGGAGTTACGCACCGAGATTGTTGTGGCCTATATCAGCAATATGTCCAGAATGGAAAAGGTGTTTTCAAGGAGGCGCCCACAGTATATTTTTCATGCCGCAGCGTACAAGCATGTACCCATGATGGAAGACAATGTGTCGGAGTCGGTGCAGACCAACATCCTCGGAGCCAAAATTGTGGCAGACCTGGCTGTGAAGTACAATGCGCAGAAATTTGTGATGATCTCCACCGATAAAGCGGTAAATCCCTCCAATGTAATGGGTTGTTCTAAAAGAATCTGTGAGATCTATGTGCAGGCGCTGGCTAAACATATTGAAAAAACAGGGCAGAAAACAACCCAGTTCATCACCACTCGTTTCGGAAACGTACTGGGTTCCAATGGCTCCGTGATCCCCTTGTTCAGGGAGCAGATAAAACACGGAGGACCGGTCACGGTAACGCACCCCGAGATCATCCGCTATTTCATGACGATCCCCGAAGCATGTCAGCTGGTACTGGAGGCTGGTGCGACGGGAAAGAACGGGGAGATTTATATTTTTGATATGGGTAAGCCGGTGAAGATTTTGGACCTGGCCAAGAGAATGATTCGTCTGTCGGGATCAAAAAATATTAAGATTGAATTTACGGGGTTGCGTCATGGCGAGAAACTTTACGAAGAGTTGCTCAACACGGCTGAGCATACGAAGCCTACTCATCACGAGAAAATTATGATTGCCGACGTACGTGAATATGAGTATGACGAAGTGAGTCGCAAAATCGATGCTCTTATTGACCTGTCCTACAAATATGATGATATGCGTACTGTGAATTCGATGAAGGAGATTGTTCCCGAATTTCAGAGCATCAACTCTCCCTTTGAAGCGGTGGACAGACTCATGGAAAAAATTTATAATGGGGTGTGAGTACCGTTTGAGATAAGAAGATAAAGTCATTGATATTGGGGCACAGCTTGGCCGTGATTTGAAATCGAGAGCCGCGGTAAGTGAAACGGTTTTGTTGGTACCAATTTCACAAACTGTAGGAGTAAAAACCATACGCTTTTCGGTCTCGAAATAAAACTTCTTTCAAATATTTACAGTGTAATCATAAATAGGTGTTGCAAAAACAATCTATTTTGATTAATTGTTATATCTTTGCAACGCTAATGTTTGTATGTAGAAGTAGATAAATCTTAGAAATTAATAATATCGGGGGAAATATGAAATCAGAGAATAACTTAAAAGCTTTCAGAGAGGCGTCTGGATTTACGCAGGATAGAGTCGCCTCTTTCCTGTCCATAGAAAGGGGGGCGCTGGCTAATTATGAACTCGGAACACGGGAAACGCCTCTCCCTGTGTTGATCAGGTTGTCGAACTTGTACGGCGTGGATATAGCCGATTTCTATGAAAATGATCCGGAAAAAGTGAAGGATGCATTGATTTGTTCTTTCAGAACAGATAATTTGTCGAAAGAAGATCTGGATGATATCGCCAACTTTAAGGATGTAGTTAAATCATACCTGAAAATGAACCATATTTCACATCAATGAAGAAAGAGCTCATTGAAATAAAAGCCACCGAATTGAGAACTGAATGGGGGTTGTCACCTTACGACCCTGTACCGGTTAAGCAACTGCTCCTGAAATTAAATATCCTGACGCTTTTTAAATCTTTGGGAGAGAATTTCTCAGGGATGTGTCTGAAAAGGAATGACAATAGATTTATTTTAATCAATGCCAATCATGCGACAGGAAGACAGCACTTTACAATTGCTCACGAGTTGTACCATCTCTATGTGCAGGAGACATTCGAAGTTCATTATTGCAATCCGGGAAGTATTTCTTCGTCAAAACAAGAAAAAGAGGCCTACTTTTTTTCTTCTCTTTTTCTGATGCCGGAAATGGGTATAAAGAAAATGATTCCTGAGGAGGAGCTATTGCATAATGAGGTGTCTGTAGCGACATTGTTAAAATTGGAACATTTCTTTGGTGTGTCGAGAAATGCACTTTTGGTGCGGTTAAGTACGTTGCGATTAATATCAAAAGAAAGATTTGCTCAATTGAAAGAAATGCCTGTAATCCGATCGGCAAGAGAGTACGGGTATGACATCGCGTTGTACCTGCCAGGAAACAACGGACTGGTGTTAGGTGATTATGGTGTAAAGGCTAAAACACTTCTCGACAAGGGATTGATCTCAGAGGGTCATTATATTAAACTCTTATCGAAGATTGGAGTGGATCCCACACAAAATAATGATTGACTTGATTGTGATTGATCATGGGCAGCGCAAAATCAATAAAAGTAATTCTGGATTCCGATGTGATGCTTTTATTGCAGAAGCGACCGCCAAAGGGAGTAAATTGCCTGTAAAAAGAATACATGAGTTTATTCCCCGACTAATTTTGTAATAGTTTTGTTTATTAGATAATCCAGAGATCATATGTGATAAACTATGGCATTGTGACTTTTTATAAGGAAAATGGTTCATATGGGGTGATTACATTATTTTGCCAACGGTGCGAAGGCTTGCTCGCTTTAACATACAAATAATTTGCGAAAAATAGCTGATAAATTTGTCTATTTTCAGTTTTAGTGAAAAATAAACCGTATATTTGCGATTATATTGCTAAAAATTACAATTATGCTCTGGCAGTTTACGGTTAAAAATTACAAGACTTTTATGGACAAAGCCACGCTGAGCCTTATCGCATCGAATTACGATAAAAAAACGCTCGAAGCTGAAAATATTTACTCGGATGATGTGTTCAATAAAAGAATCCTCAAAAGTGCTATTGTGTATGGCGCAAATGCAAGTGGCAAAAGTACCCTTGTTAACGCCATTGCTTTTATGCGTCTCTTTGTACTAAGAAGTGGCGGGAGACAGCAAGGGGACTCTATCGAAGTGGATCCGTTCAGACTGAATGTTACTACTGAAAATGAACCATCGGAATTTGAGGTTATCTTTTCATTCGATCATGTTTTGTACCGTTATGGGTTCGAAGCTACACAACAGGAAGTTATTTCCGAGTGGTTGTATTATAAACCCAAAACTAAGGAAGTAGAGCTGTTCTACAGGGATGGTGATCAAATTGATTTTCATGAGTCACTTTTCTCTAAAGGTAAGATGGTAGCAACGCAGGGATTGGTAAGGAAAAATGCTTTGCTTTTATCAGTGGCTGCTCAATTCAACGAAGAACAGGCAATTGCTGTGATCAATTGGTTTAGAAATTTGAGAGTTATCTCTAACGTGAGAGAGTATTTTTCGCAGAGATTTACCATCAACAGGACTAAAACTCCCGCCGACAAACAAAAAATTATCACGTTATTGAAAGATGCTGATTTTGGTATTCAGGATATTGAAGTTGAATTGATGAATGAGGACAATATTCCTTCACATTATCCTCTGAGTCTGAAAAACAAGTTAATTGCAGAGATTAAAGAAGGCAATATGGAGCGTGTAAACGATATATTGTTTTCGCACAGGAAGTATGGCAGAGACAATGAATTTGTGCATAATGTGCCATTTTCCCTGGATAAGGATGAGTCTTCCGGGACACAAAAGTATTTCAACCTGTTAGGCCCTATCCTGGATGTACTGGAAAATGGTCAGGTACTGGTCGTTGATGAACTGGATGCACAACTGCATCCCAATTTACTGTGTAGAATTATCTCCCTTTTTCATTCGACTGAGATGAATCATAATAATGCCCAGCTGATTTTCAATTCGCACGATACAAATCTATTGGATTCGGGACTATTTAGACGTGATCAGATTTGGTTTACAGACAAGGATAAGTATAGAGCTGCCAAACTATATTCGTTGGCTGATTTTTCGTCGGAAGAGGTACGTAAAAATGAAGCTTTTGAAAAAAATTATATCAAAGGGAAATATGGTGCTGTACCTTATTTTGGTTCTATGGATATCCTGAATGAGATCTTTTCGCCTTATGGGAATGAAAAACAAAACAATCGAACAGGCGGCAGCCCGGAAAAGACACAAGGAGCGTCTTAAAGCAAAGAGACGCAAAGAACCTACACTGGATAGAGGCTTTCCGGGATTGATTGAAAAACCTTCCATCCTTATCGTCTGTGAAGGAGAAAACACAGAACCCACTTATTTCGATCAATTCAAAGTCACATCCGCAACCGTTAAGTCTGTGGGAACAGGTTACAATACAGTTTCATTAGTAAAAAGAGCAAAGGAAATTACTGACGCAGGAGAGTATGATCAGGTTTGGTGTGTTTTTGATAAAGATCAGTTTCCTGATCATGATTTCAACCAAGCGATTAAGATAGCTGAAAGTTATAATTATGGGGTTGCTTATTCAAACCAAGCTTTTGAGTATTGGTTAATTCTTCACTTGGATGATCATCAGGGTGGAAGGATGAACAGAGATAGCTATAACGACAAAATATTAGTCCCGCAAAAGAAGAGTCTTCAACTACAGTTTTTAAATTGGTGAGGGAACTCATAAAGTATACTTAGTGTTTGTAAACATTTAACGTTCAACTGGATCATATTCACCTTTTGGTGTCCATTCCTCCTAGAGTTTCAGTTTCAGAATTGATGGGAGTCTTGAAAGGCAAACTTGCCATCAAACTTGCCATCAAAATATTCAAGAGTTACCCTCAGTTGAAACAAAAACCCTATTGGGGCAATCATTTTTGGTCTCGAGGCTATTTTGTCAACACCGTTGGTCTGAACGAAGATATGATTCAAATCCACCTCCTTTGGAGGTGGTGGTTTAATAATCCGAACTTTAAACCCGTCGAATTCGACGGGTTTAAAAAAAGCTACCCATAATACAGGAAATATCAATCTATTGAATAACTTTGCCTGACAGATAACAGAGTTACCGGCAAGCTTTAACGAAAAATGGGCAACAATTCGAAAATTATCTATCTTTGAAAGAAAAATGAGATGCAACAATTATTAGAAAAACAAAAGAATGAATTGATTGCGATTTGTAAAGCACTTAACATTAAAAGGCTTTACGCATTTGGCTCTGTTGTATCCGACCAATTTCGGAAGGATAGTGATCTCGATTTCCTCATATCGTTTTCAGAGAACCTAACTATTGATGAATACACACAGAACTATTTCACACTTCACTATAAACTAAGAGAACTCTTTGGAAGAGAGATTGATATCGTTACTGAAAGGACACTTTCAAACCCATACTTCATTGAAAGTATTAATGAATCCAAACAATTGATCTATGAGGCGTGAAGTAAAGAAATACCTTTTTGACATCAAGACATCCGTTGAATCAATTTATGACTTTCTTGGAGAGAAAAGAGATTTTTATGAATATCAGAACAATAAACTGCTTAGAAGGGGAATTGAAAGAGAAATTGAAATTATTGGAGAGGCAGTCAATAAACTGATGAAAATTGCTCCTGAAATCAGAATTGAGAACGCAAGACAAATAGTTGATGCAAGAAATTGGGTAATACACGGTTACGATAAAGTTGACGATGTCATTATATGGGGCATAATATCAACTCACTTGCCCAAATTAAAGAAAGAAATTGAAGATTATTTAGACAAAGAATAAAAGCCTGCCTTTGATTCAGCCAATATCGTGCATCCGTGAGTCAGTACCAGTTTTGGCGTTCTTTCTCACCCTCAACATTGGTAACGGCGGACAACATAATATTCCCCCAAAGTTGTACCTCGATCTAAACACATAAAAAATGCCGCCGCCCGTAAAATTTATATTATTTTCTTTTAGAGAGGGGTCAATAACCGCCGGAATGTCAGTTAAAACATACCTGTTAAACCTGGTTTTCCAGGGGGTCTGTATGCTCCGGAATGGGGGGGGGGGCAGTATGCTTCGGAATGGGGGGTCAGTATGCTCCGGAATATCCGATGAATGCGAATAATAATTAAATAGAACTATGAAAATGGAAGGGTTACTTAATTATAATCCTGTTTTACTTGCTCTTGGAGCTACGATTTTTACTTGGTTTTTTACAGCATTGGGATCTTCCATGGTATTCTTTTTTAAGAGAATAAACCAAAAGATCCTTAATTCAATGTTGGGATTTGCCGCAGGAGTGATGATTGCTGCAAGTTTCTGGTCTTTATTGCAGCCGGCAATTGAAATGTCAGCTCAAAACGGCACCCTCCCTTGGGTTCCTGCAGTAATCGGATTTTTATCAGGAGGGGTCTTCCTGCTTTTGGTTGATAAACTTTTACCTCACCTGCACATGGGATTATCAATAGATAATGCTGAAGGAATTAAAACATCTTGGCAGAGAAGTATTTTACTCGTATTAGCGATCACCTTACACAATATTCCGGAGGGATTGGCTGTTGGAGTTGCTTTTGGAGCTTTGGCCAATAATCCGGATGCAGGGATGCTTGCTGGAGCAATCGTACTTGCTTTTGGAATTGGATTGCAGAATTTTCCCGAAGGGGCAGCTGTTTCAATTCCACTTCGCAGGGAGGGTTTCTCAAGATTAAAAGCTTTTAATTATGGTCAACTATCGGGTATTGTTGAACCAATTGCAGGGGTAATTGGTGCTTATCTGGTATTGACAATTACTCCATTATTGCCTTACGCGCTTTCATTTGCCGCAGGTGCAATGATTTTTGTCGTTGTTGAGGAGTTAATTCCTGAATCACAAACCGGCGACGAGACTGATTTTTCTACAATCGGAGCAATGATTGGTTTTGCAGTTATGATGTTTTTAGATGTTGCATTGGGATAATGCTAACGGTAACTGAGAGGTAACAAACGGGAATAATCGGGTGAAAATTTTTTGGTTCTATTAAATTAACTGTCTATATTTGCCAAATAATTCTTAAAATAATCAAACAATGAAACAATCCATTTTTATCATGCTGTTTTTTATGGCCACATTGGAAACCATGCAGGCACAAAAAAACAATTATATTCACATTTCGGGTGACGCCGGTATCGTGGCGAATTCTGAACGCGACGAAAAGTTTGGTTTGGGTGGGACGCTGAGCTGGCTCACGCAGGATATCTTTATCGCAAAGAATTCCGAGAATTATATATCTCTGGGTGTAAAAGGTTTCAATAATCCTTATGGCGATGGCAAGCTTATCACTAGTATCATGAATGACAAAGATGACTCGTTTAATTACCTCATGGTGTTGGCAGGTTATCGTATTACCGGGCAGGGCATTTCTGACGGTTTCTTTGTGGAGCCGCGTATAGGCGCTGTGTTCGGGGCGAGCGGATATACGGGATTTGCTTTCGCACCGTTGGTTGGTTATGCTTACCGGGATTTCGACTTCGCTGTTTATTGCGATATGGGTTTCGGCGGGGAAAACAGTGCGGTGCTGAAGAAGAACTTTTTTACGCCAGGCCTCAGCATTGGCTACAATTTCGGCTTTTGAATACATGGGGAATCGCCTTACTCTGAACAATTTTCTTTTTCTATAGAGCTTTGGCATTGCGGATGGGTCTGTTGTTGTAATAACCATTTGTATATACGCCATTAACTTCTATGTTAAAACAATTGAACGTTAAAAATTAAAAGCATGGAATATGACAAATCAAAATTCAAAATTTGGACTTGGAAGAATTTAGTAATGTTGCATTGGATTATTAATCCAGCACTTGCAATCAACGAATTATTATTAGGACAAAGAATTCCTAAAATTATGTTGATTGAAAAAGACTCTTCAAAAAATTTACAACAAAAGACAAAAATACCTTGTCCACAAAGAGGGTTTGGATGTTACAGAGGCCATATAGGTTACGCACGATCTGAATGCAAGTAATCTTGAAAGGGAAATCGGGGTATTAACCGAAGGATGCGGCATTTTGATATACCTAGGGGAACGCTCGATATTTCACTTCGATAAGCGGTAAGCTCTTTAGTAATTTGTAAAGCGTGAGTATGATAATCTGTAAAATAAAATGATATCAAATTGTAAAGTAGATTGGTTTTTGTATTTTTGTCTGTAAAAGAAGAGTTCATGCGTTATTATCCAAGAATCATAGAAGCAGAAATCAGGCAGAAACTGAATGCTTCGGGGGCGGTGCTGATAAAAGGGCCGAAAGCGTGCGGCAAAACAGAAACAGCTAAACGGTTCGCAAAAAGCATCCTGCAGGTGGACAGTGATCCGCAGGTTCCCGTTGTGATGAAGATTAACCCGGGAATGTTGTTGTCGGGTGAGACGCCTCGCTTGCTTGACGAATGGCAGGAACAACCTGGATTGTGGAATTATGTGCGCCATGAGGTGGATGACAGGAAACAGAAAGGACAATTTATCCTCACGGGTTCGGCAAATCCGGACGAAGAGACTAAGCAGCATAGCGGATCAGGACGTTTTACCATCGTTGAAATGCAGACGATGTCGTGGCTGGAGATGGGTTTTTCTTCCGGAGAAGTGAGTCTCTTGCAATTGTTGCGCGGAAATGAGGTCCCTTTCTTGAATGTGGGTCTCACAATTGAACAGATCATTGAACGAATGGTGAAAGGTGGGTGGCCTGCCTTGCTGGATGTTCCTCTCGATGAGGCGATCTTGTTGAATCGCGGATATGTGGATCTGTTGGCCGATATTGACATGAGCAGGGTCTCAAACGTGAAAAGGGACCCGGGCAAGGTGCGTTCGCTGCTTCGTTCCATGGCAAGAAATGTAGCGACGCTGGTCGACAACACCACCTTGGCAGAGGATATCAAGGCTAAGGAGGATGCTGCTCTTTCGCGTCCAACTATTATTGATTATCTGGATACGTTGTTGAGATTGATGATCTACGAAGAACAGCCTGCATTCAACATGCATATACGGTCGGCCAACTCGCTGCGAAAGTCCCCGAAACGACATTTTTGCGATGTCTCACTGGCTATCGCAGCACTTGGATTGACTAGGGACTCCTTGTTGAAGGACTTGAAATATTGCGGTTTCCTGTTTGAATCGCTCGTTTACCACGATTTAAAAATCTACGCAAGCGCTAATGATGCCAGGGTATCGCATTACCGCGATTCAACCGGACTGGAGATCGATGCGATCGTACAGCAGGCAGGGGGTAATTGGGCTGCGTTTGAGGTGAAACTGGGTATCGGAATGCTGGATGAGGCTGCAGGCAATTTGTTGAAATTAAAGCAGGTGATTGATCCGACAAAAATTGCATCTCCTGCCTCCCTGAACATTATCACTGGTAGCGGGATGAGTTACACCCGGCCAGACGGTGTGAACGTAATATCAATTGCATCACTGGGGGAATAAGTTATAAGCTGTCGGATTAAATCTGGACAAAAGTGTAATAATATCGATAAAAAACTATAATATACTCATATTTAAGCGCCTAACAAAACGTTAACATGAATAAAAAAGCATTGATCACCGGAATCACGGGTCAGGATGGTTCTTATCTGGCAGAGTTTCTGCTGGAAAAGGGTTATGAGGTACATGGACTGATGCGTCGCTCCAGTTCCTTTAACACCGGACGCATTGAACATCTTTATCTGGATGAGTGGGTGCGCGATATGCACCACAAGCGACTGGTCAACCTGCATTACGCGGACATGACGGATTCCAGTTCGCTGATACGGGTCATCCAGACGATTCAACCGGATGAAATTTACAACCTCGCCGCACAAAGCCATGTGAAGGTGAGCTTCGACGTGCCGGAGTACACGGCCGAAACGGATGCAGTGGGTACACTGCGACTGCTGGAGGCGGTGCGGATACTGGGTCTGGAGAAGCAAACACGTATTTACCAGGCGTCGACATCGGAGCTGTTCGGTTTGGTGCAGGAGGTGCCGCAGAAGGAGACAACGCCTTTCTACCCCCGCAGTCCCTATGGCGTGGCAAAGCTCTACGGTTACTGGATCACGAAGAACTACCGGGAGTCGTACCACATGTTCGCCGTGAACGGGATTCTCTTTAATCACGAGAGTGAACGACGCGGTGAGACCTTCGTCACCCGCAAGATCACGATCGCGGCAGCGCGGATTACCCAGGGGGTGCAGGACAAGCTTTACCTGGGGAACCTGGATGCGAAACGTGACTGGGGCTATGCTCCCGACTATGTGGAATGCATGTGGCTGATCCTGCAGCACCCGGAACCGGAGGATTTTGTGATCGCCACGGGTGAGATGCATTCTGTGCGGGAGTTTTGCACGCTGGCCTTCGCAGAAGCGGGCATCACCCTTCGCTGGGAAGGGGAAGGCGTAAACGAGAAGGGAATTGATACGACAACCGGAAAGGTGCTGGTGGAGGTGGATCCCAAATATTTCCGTCCTGCCGAAGTGGAGCAGCTGCTGGGTGATCCCACAAAAGCACGAACCCTGCTGGGGTGGAATCCTACCCGGACACCGTTCCCGGAACTGGTGAAGCGAATGGTGCAGCATGATATGAAGAAGGTCGCGAAAATGTAATATTTTACTGAATGGAGAAAAGCTCGAAAATTTACGTGGCCGGACACCGGGGACTGGTGGGATCGGCCATTTGGAATAACCTGATCCAAAAAGGTTATACGCATTTATTGGGCTGCACACACGAGGAGCTGGACCTGATGGATCAGGCGGCTGTGGCCCGCTTCTTCGCGGAGGAGCGACCGGAATATGTGTTCCTGGCGGCGGCCCACGTGGGGGGCATTATGGCGAACAACACCTACAGGGCCGACTTTATCTATCGCAACCTGCAGATACAGAACAACGTGATTGGCGAGAGCTGGCGCAGCGGCGTGAAAAAGCTGCTTTTCCTGGGAAGCACATGCATCTACCCCAAAGAGGCGCCCCAGCCGATGCGGGAGGATTCGTTATTGACGGGGCCCCTGGAATATACGAATGAGCCTTATGCCATCGCCAAGATAGCGGGACTGAAAATGTGTGAGAGCTTTAACCTGCAGTATGGTACCAACTTTATCGCGGTGATGCCGACAAACCTCTACGGTCCCAATGATAACTTCGACCTGGAACGGAGCCATGTGCTGCCGGCCATGGTACGGAAGATGCACCTCGCCAAATGCCTGGCGGAGCAGGACTGGCCTTCCATCAGGTCGGATCTGAACAAACGGCCTGTGGAAAATATAAACGGTGCTAACTCTCTGGATAAGATCGTGGATATCCTCCGCAAATATGGCATCACGGAAAATCAGTTGTCGCTCTGGGGTACCGGTACGCCTTTGCGCGAGTTCCTCTGGAGCGAGGAGATGGCGGATGCCTGCGTCTATATCATGGATCGGGTGGATTTTGCCGATCTGAAAGGTTCCGGCACGGAAGTGCGAAACTGCCACATCAACATCGGCACGGGCGAGGAGATTAGCATCCGGGATCTGGCATATCTGATCAGGGAAACTATTGGCTACAAAGGCGCCATCTCCTTCGATGCTGCAAAACCGGACGGCACGATGCGTAAACTGACGGATGTGACCAAACTGCACAGCCTGGGCTGGCGCCATGCCATCGATATAAAGAAAGGCGTAGAAATGATGTACGCCTGGTATCTTCAGTAAAAGGGGTTCTTTAGCGCTTACAGTGATGGTGGGCAGCAGCTCCATTTGATACCCCGGGGATTGCTCCGGGGTTGTTCATTTCAAGAAAATGGGTTACTTTTGTGGAACAATCTGAAGGAAAACAATAAATTTCTGTAAGCCCCCGATAAAATACCCCTTTTAGGGCAAGAGTTTTTTGTTGATCTTTGCCGGCAAACGTAATTTTTATGAAGCCTGTAAGCAAAGAAGAATTCCTGGCGATATTGGAACGCCAACAGAAAAGCGGGGGCTTACCCTTTGCATTATCCACAACAATTTCGCAATGGAATATCTTTTGCTCGATACGTTCATCGAAATTGTCGGCAATCGCACCAACGAACATCCCTTGTGTGAGATTGGAGATTTTTGAAGGCGGTATCAAACT
>CAKMJT010000018.1 GCA_927407015.1 uncultured Proteiniphilum sp.
TGGTATGGTACCCGGTGAACGAACTTTAAACCCTGGTTAATCGTGAACGATGATAATGAGCCAAAAAAGCATCCCGAATCAGATTTGGGATGCTTTTTTTACGTTTTAATCCCAAACCCTAAAAAAATAGGTAATACAAAGTAACGATAAAAAAAACCGTATAAACAAATATTTATACGGATTTTTTCAATTTTCTATTACCTATTTTTTTAGGGTTTGGGATTAAAACGTAAAAAAAGCATCCCAAATCTGATTCGGGATGCTTTTTTGGCTCATTATCATCGTTCACGATTAACCAGGGTTTAAAGTTCGTTCACCGGGTACCATACCATGAACAGGATCTATTGAATGTAACTTGTCAGATCAGTTTGTCAATTTTATCGGTGAACAGGCTTCTGGAGCCTGCGCCCACCACTTTATCCACCACCTCTCCGTTTTTAATGAAAAGAACGGTGGGTATGTTGCGGATACCATACCGGGATGTTGTATCATCGTTGTTGTCAACGTCGAGTTTACCAACCACCACCTTGTCTTTGTATTCCTCGCTGATCTGATCGATGATCGGGCCAACCATCTTGCAGGGACCGCACCATTCTGCCCAGAAGTCGATAACAACCAGCTTGTCTGATTGCAACACCTCGTCAATGTTTGTGTCTGTAATTTGTAGCGCCATTATTATCCGTTTTTATTGTTATTTGATTAATTGATTTTGAATTCTATCAATAAATTATCCCTCAGATAATCGATGAGATGCTTGTTCACCTGAATCCGGGCAGGTCGTGAAAAAAGCTGGATGTTCATGTGCGCTTCCTCTCCGATAATCTGGAAATATAACAATGAATTTCCCGAATTGTTTTTCACCAGAGCCGATAATTCGGCGACCGTCGTGTCATCCAGCTCGGAAAGAGGGATCTGAAGGGTGATCTTCGAAACCAGCTTATCCTTCATCTCGGAGAGCAGGCTGATGGATGTTATCTTCACTTCCAGCTCCTCCTGGCGATAGCGTTTGGGTTGCACTTTTGCTTCTATGTATACCGATAATCCTATCCGGGCGAAGCGGCCGAAATGGACGCTGTCTTCGCTGAAGAGAGCAATCTCATAACCTCCCGAATAATCTTCAATCTTGAAGATCGTGTAGGGTGATCCTTTTTTGGTCTGTCCTTCGCGTACTGCTGTGATGATACCTCCGAATGTGATCTCCATGCCGTTGATGGAGTCCAGATCCTGAAGTCTCAATGTGTCGGCATTGCATACATATTTCAGAATAAACTCATAATCGTCCAGGGGATGTGCCGACAGGTAGATGCCAATCAGTTCACGCTCTTTGTTCAGCCTCTCCAGGTCAGACCAGCGCGCTGCCTGCGGTATCTCGGGACGGGCGATCTGAAATGAGGTATCATCACCAAAGAGGGAGGTCATCGCCGTCGCTTTGTCCTGCTGATATTTATTCCCGTATCGAACCAGAGTCTCCAGAAACTCCTCCCCTTTACTGTTTAATGCGAAGAATTGTTCTCTGTGAATGCCCGGCAATGAATCAAACGCTCCGGAGAGTGCCAGTGCCTCGATATTTTTTTTGTTACATGATGAGAGATTCACCCTCTCCACGAAATCGAAGATATCCCTGAACGGTCCGTTTTTGGTCCGCTCTTCAATGATATCCATCACGGCTCCCTGTCCTACACTTTTGATGGCTGCAAGTCCGAAACGCAAATCACCCGCTTTGTTGACAGAAAATTTCAGGAATGATTCATTTACATCCGGACAGAGCACATTCATGCCCATTGCCTTGCATTCGTCCATGAATTTGGTGATCTCCGTGATGTTGTTCAGGTTGTTGGAGAGCACGGCAGCCATATATTCAGACGGATAGTTGGCCTTCAGCCACGCTGTCTGGTAGGCTATCCACGAGTAGCAGGTGGCATGAGACTTGTTGAAGGCGTAGGAAGCAAATTTTTCCCAGTCGGCCCATATCTTGTTCAGTATCTTCTCATCATACCCGTTCTTCATTCCTCCCGTCAGGAACTTTTGTTTGAGTGCCGTCATCTTATCGATCAGCTTCTTGCCCATCGCCTTGCGCAATTCGTCCGACTGACCCCTTGTGAAGTCGGCCAACAATCGCGAGAGAAGCATCACCTGCTCCTGATAGACCGTGATACCGTAGGTTTCGCTCAGGTACTTCTCCATGATGGGCAGGTCGTAGCTGATCTCTTCCCTACCATGCTTGCGGGCAATGAAGGAGGGAATATAATCCATCGGGCCGGGCCGGTAGAGGGCGTTCATGGCAATTAGGTCTTCAAACTTGCTGGGTTGCAGCTCCTTGAGGTACTTCTGCATGCCTGCCGACTCAAACTGAAAGGTGCCGGTGGTTTGTCCATTGCAATAGAGCCGGTAGGTGGCTGCATCGTCCATATCGATGGCATTGATATCCACCTTAATGCCACGGGTTTGTGCAATGGTGGCCAGCGCATCCTTGATGATGGAGAGCGTCTTAAGTCCCAGAAAATCCATCTTGATCAGACCGGTCTCTTCAATCACTGAGCCTTCATATTGGGTCACCAGCAGTTTCTCCCTGGTTTCCTTATCCTCTGCGGTACTGATGGGGACGATATCGGAAATATCAGATTGGCCTATAATGACCCCACAGGCGTGCACACCGGTGTTACGCACATTCCCCTCGAGCATCCCCGCATACCTGAGGGTGTCCCTGACTAGCGGATCGCTGCTGTTGGCCGCCTCCTGCAGTTCGGGTACATGCTCTATCGCCGTTTTCAGGTTGACCTTTTTCACATTCGGTATCCTGTCGGGAACTAGCTTGGCAAGCCGGTTTGATTCTGACAGGGGCAGCTTGTGCACGCGGGCCACATCGCGGATGGCCGATTTGGTGGCCATGGTTCCGTAGGTGATGATATGGGCCACTTTATCGCTGCCATATTTCTCTGTCACCCAGCGGAGCACCTTCCCGCGGCCTTCATCGTCAAAATCAATATCGATATCGGGCATGGAGATGCGGTCGGGATTCAGGAAACGTTCGAACAGCAGATCGTATTTCAGCGGGTTGATGTCGGTAATCCCAAGACAGTAAGCCACAGCCGACCCTGCCGCTGATCCGCGGCCGGGGCCCACGGCTACATCCATCTCCCTGGCAGCAGTGATGAAATCCTGCACAATGAGGAAGTAGCCGGGAAAACCCATGTGCTTGATGGTGTCGAGTTCAAATTGAAGACGTTCCTTGATCTCTTCTGAAAGTTCTTCCCCGTAGCGTTTGTGTGCCCCTTTCCTGGTGAGGTGTGTCAGGTAATCGGATTCCAGTTTCACACGGATCACCTTGTCATAATCACCCAGACGATGGAAGGTCTCTTCCCCGAATTCTTCTATGAGTGCCGCTTCCGGATAGTTCTGTTTATATGATTCTTCCGTGCCGAATGCCGGATCGATGGGGTAAAACGGCATCAGCGCCGGGTGGTCGACGGAGTAAAACTCCACCTTTTCGGCAATCTCCAGGGTGTTGGTCAATGCTTCGGGGATGTCGGAGAAGATGCGGTTCATCTCTTCCGTGGTCTTCAGCCACTCCTGTTTGGTATAGTGCATCCGGTCCGGATCGTCGAAATCCTTACCCGTACTCAGACAGATAAGCCGGTCGTGCGCATCGGCATCCTCCTCGTTCACGAAATGGACATCGTTGGTCGCGATCAGCTTCACATCATATTTTTTGGAAATACGAACCAGCTCTTTATTGACTCTTTCCTGTTTGGGATAGGTCGTTTGATCGGCATCGATACGGTCGGTCCTGTGGCGCTGCAACTCCAGGTAATAATCATCGCCGAAGACTCTTTTGTACCATTGCACGGCCTCTTCGGCCTCGTTGATCTGCCCGCTGTCCACTTTCCTGGATATCTCGCCACCCAGACAGGCAGAGGAGACGATTAACCCTTCACTGTATTGTTCCAATAACTCTTTGTCGATGCGCGGACGATAGTAGAAACCCTCTGTCCAGCTCTTGGAAACGATCTTGATCAGATTTCTGTAACCTGTCAGGTTTTTTGCCAGCACGAGAAGATGCCATCCGCTGCCGTCAATTTTCTCTGATTGAGAGAAGCGGTCACGTCGGGCGAGGTAACATTCACATCCCACAATCGGTTTAAAGAGTTTCTTCTCTTTTTCTGCCAGTTGATTTCTGAGCTGTTCTGCTTTGACAGTTCCCTCACCGCTCATCTCGAGCGATTCGAGCTCTCTGTGCAGCCTCATGATTTCGGACCTTACCGGAGCGTTTTTCTTGTTGCAATAATTCAGGAACTCCTTGATTCCGTACATCGCTCCGTGATCGGTCAGGGCGATGGCTTTCATGCCCTCACCCGAGGCTTTGTCTACCAAACGCTGAATGCTTGCCTGACCGTCCAGTAATGAATATTGTGAATGGACATGTAAATGTACAAATGGATGCATGCTCTTATTTTATCTTTTCTTGGGTCTGCGTACGACAAATATACTGAAAAATGGGGATGCTTTTCCGGGATATAGGAAGAAGTTATCAACGGCTGATGTTATCTATCAATGTGAGAGGATTTTTGATCCGTTAATTTTTTCCACAAAAAAACCGGGGGAGATTCCCGCCGGTTTCTCTTGCTAAGGAATAAACGTTTATTTCGCTACTCTTTCCAGCCACTTGATCATGGCCAGCATGGTGAACATAGAGATGAGACAGGCTGTCACGAAAACCATCCATGTCGCTGTCATGGAGAAACTGGTATAAAAGACGGCGCCGATGAACAGCAGGCTGTTTCCCACAGCGGTGGCACCCAGCCACGCTCCCTGCATGATTCCCTGATACCTGGGAGGAGCTACTTTCGAGACGAACGAGATACCCAGCGGGCTGATGAACAACTCTGCCACCGTCAGGATGAAATAAGTGCCAATGAGCAGCCAGGGTGTGACACGTGCCGCATCGGGAAGTCCGCCCAGTGCATCCACTTCACCCTTCAGGGGTAGTCCCATCGAGCCGATTGCCATCACGGCATAGGCCAGCGCCGCGATACCCATGCCAATGGCTATTTTACGCGGGGTGGAGGGTTCTTTCCCTCTGGCACGCTGCCATCCAAAGAAACCTACAATAATGGGTGTGAGGAAGACCACGAAGAACGGGTTGATAGCCTGGAATATTTCGGCACCCTGCAGGGTGGCGAAGCCCAGGTTGATCTTAATCTGGCTCAGGTCGGTATAGTCTTTGGCAAAATAGGTGAGTGTAAGTCCGTTTTGGTGGAAGGAGAACCAGAAGAAGATCACGACGGCAAATACAGCAAACAGAGCATACAGGCGTTGTTTCACCTCTTTGATATCCATCTCCTCAACCACGACACCACCTGCAGCGGCCCTCTTTTCGTGGGCCGGATCAGGAAATTTATTCCTATTCACGTAATAAATGACCAGGGAGATCAACATGGCGAAAATGGCTACTGCGAATGCGTAGTGAAACCCGGTGGTGAACACGTTCAGGTATTCACTGCTGAATGCGGTGAGGTCGCTGCCGGTGAATCCTCCCTCAGAGGCCAGGCTTTGCAGACGGGATGCCCCTTCCGGGCTGATGGTGTTGCCCAGATGCTGGTGGGCAAGGGCTGGCAGATCGGCATTATAGATGAATCCGTTTTTTTCTACCCACCAGTTTCTTACACCCACGGCAATGAACGGAGCGAAGATGGCACCCACGTTGATGAACATGTAGAACAACTGGAATCCGGAGTCCCGCATCTTGCTATACCTGGGGTCATCATACATCTGACCTACCAGCGCCTGTAGGTTTCCTTTAAACAAACCGTTGCCAAAGGCTATCACAAACAGCCCCAGGCAGGTGAGCGCAAGCAGAATGCCGAACTTGTCTGCAGGAACGGGAGTGGATGTAGGGATGGCAATAATCAGGTAACCCAGCGACATCAGCAGCAGCCCTGTTAAAATGATGCCTTTGTAGTTGCGGGTCTTGTCAGCCAGAAGTCCTCCCACGAGAGCAAGCAGGTAAATCGATGCATAAAAGATAGAGTAAATGACGCCGGTGGTTGTCTCGTCGAGGCCGAACTTGGTCATTAAGAAAAGCGTGAGGATAGCCATCATGGTATAAAAGCCAAACCGCTCTCCCATGTTCGCCAACGACGCGGCGAGTAAACCTTGAGGATGATTTTTAAACATTATCGATGTATTTGAGGGTTATATCTATAAGTTCTCGGTTTTTGATGTGCAAATATAGAAACTTTTTACAATAAATAGTGACGGAAGATATAAAAACGGAAGGTTTTCCCCGATACACGATTTTAATGCTATTTTTTTTATCTTTTTTATTTGGATGTATGAAAAATGTTGTACATTTGCATCCATAATTCACCAAAGAATAACAAAGTGAACAATTCAGTTTTTGCATTTTCTTTCTGGTTTTACTTTTACTTTAGCAGGTAAAGGCAGGATTTTATATGCAAAATGAGAAGAAGTTAAAAAGTCATATCAGATAAATAAAATCCTGTCGATCACACGATGGGATTTTTTTTTGAATAAAAATTATCGAATGAAAAGAGTAGCGATACAGGGAGGACCGGGAGCCTATCACGAAATTGCCGCACGTGATTATTTCAAGGGTGAGGAACTGGAAATTGTTCCATGTAATACATTTCGGGACATCTTTGCCGAGGCTGAAAAAGATCCTATGCTCGTGGGTGTCATGGCCATTGAAAATACCATTGCAGGGAGTCTGTTGCAAAACCACGATTTGCTGAAAATGAATCATCTGCAGATAGCCGGTGAGCACAAGCTGCGTATCACACATTCACTGGCAGCACTTCCCGGGCAATCGTTACCGGATATCAAAGAGGTGATGTCGCACCCCATGGCGCTGATGCAGTGTGAGGATTTTCTCGATACACTCCCGGGTATCAGGGTGGTGGAACACGACGACACGGCCCTTGCCGCAAAAGAGATCCGAGACAGTCAGATGTCAGGGATAGCCGCTATCTGCAGCACGCTTGCAGCAGAGATGTATGGCCTGGAGGTGCTGGTCCGGGGCATCGAGACCAACAAAAGAAACTTCACCCGTTTTTTTATTCTTGCCAGAGAAGAGATGCTGCGCGAAGTGCAGAAAGAGAATCATATCAATAAATCATCCATGGTTTTCGTGCTGCCGCACAACGAAGGAACGCTGTCGAGGGTACTATCCGTATTATCATTCTATGGTATCAACCTCACCCGAATCCAGTCCCTCCCCATCATTGGGAGAGAGTGGGAGTACCAGTTCTACATCGATCTCACGTTTGATGATTACAACCGTTACAGACAATCGGTCGATGCGATTAAGCCCCTGATCAGCGGACTGAAAGTGCTGGGTGAGTACAGGGAAGAGAAAAACGGTTCCGACGAATAAATAAAAATAAAAATAATGCATATCGAACCTGCCGAACATATTAAATCGATTTCGGAATACTATTTTTCCGTTAAACTGGCTGAAGTGGCCCGTATGAATGCCGAAGGAAAGAACGTGATCAGTCTGGCGGTGGGCGCTCCCGACCGTATGCCTTCACCGGAAACCATCGACACGCTCTGTGAGACTGCCCGGCGTCCTGATGTCCATGCCTACCAGCCCTACACCGGCATCCCTGAACTGCGGAAGGCCTATGCGGACTGGTATCAAAGGATCTACCAGGTAGAACTGGCACAGGATGAGGTGTTGCCGCTGATTGGATCGAAAGAGGGTATCCTGCACATTTCGATGACCTTCCTGAATATCGGTGATGGCGTGTTGGTGCCCAATCCGGGTTATCCTACCTATACATCTGTATCCAATCTGCTGAGAGCCAATGTTATTGAGTATGATTTACTGGAGCATGAAGGGTGGTACCCCGATTTTGAGTCAATGGAGAAGATGGATCTCTCACGCGTGAAGCTGATGTGGATCAACTATCCCAACATGCCTACCGGTGCCAATGCAACGGTGGAACTGTTTGAGCGGCTGATTGCTTTTGGAAAGAGACACCATATCATCATTTGTCACGATAATCCCTACAGCTACATCCTGAACGATAAGCCCATGAGTATACTGTCTCTGCCGGGAGCCAAAGATATTTGTATTGAACTGAATTCATTGAGCAAATCGCACAATATGTCGGGGTGGCGTATGGGTATGCTGGCATCCAATCCGCAATTTGTCAAATGGGTGCTGAAGGCGAAGAGCAATATCGACAGCGGCCAGTTCAAACCGATGCAGTTGGCTACTGTGGCCGCTCTGTCTAACAGTGCCGAATGGCATGCCGAAATGAACAGGATCTATGCCGAAAGACGCATCTGGGCAGAAAAGATCATGGATCTGCTGGATTGTGACTACGACAAACAACAGGTGGGATTGTTTGTATGGGGCAAACTGAATGATACGGCAGCGGGAAGCGAAGCGATTGCGAACGATCTTCTCTGCAAGGCAAAGGTTTTCATCACGCCGGGCTTCATCTTCGGCAGCAATGGAGAACGTTTTCTCCGTATCTCACTGGGTTCTTCGGTGGAGAAGTTGCAGGAGGCTTATCAGCGGATTGAAGAGTTTGTAAAGCGTTGAGATTTGGGAGTTGGGAAGCTTTTTAACCGTCTGTTTTCAATGACCTGCTGATGGCTGACCCTCAGAAATGATACAATATAAAACGATAAATATGGAATTCGAATCAATTTTATTACCGGGCATAGATGCAAAAAGGCCGCTGGTGATCGCCGGACCATGCAGCGCCGAGACAGAAGAGCAGGTGATGACCACTGCAAAACAACTGGCAGCTGCCGGTGTGAAGATCTACCGTGCAGGCGTGTGGAAACCCAGGACCAAACCGGGTGGCTTTGAAGGTGTAGGCAGCCCTGCTCTCAAATGGATGATGCAGGCTGAAAAGGAGACAGGTATGTATATGGCCACCGAAGTAGCCACCGAAAAACATGTCTATGAGGCGTTGAAATATGGTGTTGATATACTGTGGATAGGCGCCCGTACAACTGCTAACCCGTTTGCAGTCCAAGAGATCGCCGACACCCTGAAGGGTGTGGACATCCCCGTATTAATCAAGAACCCGGTGAATCCGGACCTGGAACTGTGGATTGGCGCACTGGAACGGTTGTACAACGCTGGAATAAAGCGACTGGGAGTGATTCACAGAGGGTTCAGCACCACCGATAAAACGATTTATCGTAACCTGCCTCAATGGCATATACCCATCGAATTGAAACGGCGCTACCCTACACTGCCCATGATCTGTGATCCTAGCCACATCGGCGGTGACCGTAACCTGATATTCAAACTGAGTCAGCAGGCCATGGATCTCAATTATTCTGGACTGATCATTGAGTCGCACTGTTCGCCCGATGATGCATGGAGTGACAAGGCACAGCAAATAACCCCTGCCGCCCTCAAAGAGATCCTTGATACCATCGTGATTCGTGATACGGTGCAGACGACCGAAGACCTGTCGGTATTGCGTGATCAGATCGATGATCTGGATAATGAGCTGCTGCAGCTGCTTGCCAAACGTATGCGTGTGTCGCGGGAGATAGGACAGTACAAGCTGGAGCACAGTATGCCCATCCTGCAAACAAAACGATACGATGAGATTTTGACTGACCGTGCCTACCAGGGTGAGCGGATGGAGATGGCGGGTGATTTCGTGAAACAGGTGCTGGAAGCTATCCACTCCGAGTCGGTCCGTCAGCAGATGGTGGTGATGGAGAAAGCGAAAATCCAGCCGGATCATCACTAAAAGCACAATGCATATGAAACGAGCATGAATTACGAAGTAATCGACGTAGTCAACAATCATTACACAAAAGAACATGATAATCGCGAGTTCCATACGACCTTAATGTAAAAGAATAAAATTTTATCGTATGAAAATACTGATTCTTGGAGCCGGTAAGATGGGGTCCTTCTTTGCCGATGTGCTCAGTTTCGATCACGAGGTGGCGGTATTGGATACTGATCCCAAAAAACTGCGCTTTATCTATAACACACAGCGGATGACCGATCTGGCAGAAGTGAAGGAGTTTGCCCCTGAGCTGGTCATCAACGCGGCCACATTGAAGTATACCATTCCCGCCTTCGAAAACGTGCTACCCTATCTGCCAGAGACTTGTATCCTTAGTGATATCGCCTCTGTGAAAACCGGACTGGAGGAGTTTTACAGGGAACGTACCCGTCCCTATGTTTCCACTCACCCAATGTTTGGCCCTACCTTTGCAAGCCTGAGTGACCTGAGTACGCAAAGCGCCATTATCATTTCGGAATCGTCAAACCCGGGGAAGGTCTTTTTCAGAGACCTCTATCAGGGTCTCAAGCTGAACGTCTTCGAGTATACCTTTCAGGAGCATGACGAAACCATTGCCTACTCACTATCCATCCCTTTTGCCTCCACGCTGGTGTTTGCAGCTGTGATGAAGCATCAGGAAGCGCCGGGAACGACTTTCAAAAAACATATGAACATTGCACAGGGATTGCTCTCGGAGGATGATTTCCTGCTTACCGAGATCCTCTTCAATCCTTACACCTCGGAACAGGTAGAGCAGATACGCAGGAAACTGAGGGAGCTGCTTGATATTATTGGTGCCAAAGATTCAGCAAAGATGAAAGCGTTCCTGACAGAAGTCAGGGAGAATATCCGGTAGCACTGCCTCTCTACCTTTCTCCGGAGATCATTTTCAACCTGTTGAAAGAGTGAGAGAGGCCAGTAGCTGTTGCAGGCTTACGGCTCCGTGTACATACGAACGATCTTTGCATCTTTCTGCGGACGACTATTGCCATCTACAACCAGGGCCGCTATTTTATCGATCACATCCAGGCCCTCGGTGATCTCCCCGAAAACGGTGTACTCCCCATCCAGGTGATGCGCACCACCAAGCGTGGTATAAGCATCCTTTAATCCTTCAGGAAAGAAAAACCTGCCGGGTGCCACGGAATAGAGCGAGTCCACCACACCCAGCAGTGAATCCAGCAGGTTGTTAAAGCCTCTGGGATCGCTCTGCTTCAACCGCGCCAGTTCTTCCTTGTGGGGAACATAGTGTGTCCTGATCAACCCGTTCCGAATGGGCACATTCACGCTCATCTCCGTGCTGTCGAGCCGTCCCCGGGTATATACCCTCCCGTGGACGATATAAAACTGGGAGGCATCCGACTTTTTCCGCGGATTCTCATTGTTCGCTTTACGGGGCGCTGCGAGTGCCCCTTTCTTGTGAAACCGGTTTTCACGGAACTCCGGCATCAGCTCCATATCGGTTCTGCCGCCACCAATCTGTGCACCGGCGGGAGCATTGCGCGAATCCTGCGCCCCTCCCTGAATCACGAAGTTTTTCACCACACGGTGAAAAAGCGTTCCGTTGAAGTAACCCTGTCTGATCAGTTTCAGGTAATGATCGTTATGCACGGGGGTATCGTCATACAGCATCGCTTTCATGGTGCCGTAGTTGGTCTCAATGACGATGACCGGGTATTTTGTCTGGGCTTGTAGCATTACCGTTGCTGAACAAAGGATGAATAACAGTATCCTGCTCTTCTTCTGTTTCATTGTCGGGATATTTTTTATTGCTTTTCCTGTCATAGGCTGTTACTTTTGGTGTATAGTTTTTGGTTTTTGGTCGACCGCTGACCGCTGATAGCTGAAAACTGACCACTAATTCGGAGCTCTCTTGTACAGGTAAAAAGCGATAATGATGAATATGATGTTGGGGATCCATGCTGCAATGAACGGACTCATCCCTCCCTTGACGGCGAAAGTAGAGCTGACGGTCATGAAAAGAATATAGGCCATGCTCAGCACCAGGCCCATGCCGATGTTCAATCCCATACCACCTTTCACTTTTCGTGCCGAAAGTGATGCCCCGATGATCGTGAGGATGAATGCCGAAAATACTGATGCAATCCGGGAGTGGTACTCTATCTGGAACGACTGGATATTACCCATACCTCTCTCTTTTTGACTTTTCACATAATGACGCAGCTGGGGCGACGTCATCATCTGATGATCGGTTTTGGCGATGATGAAATCGTTGGGCACAATATGCAGGGTCGTGTCAACGGATGACCCCTGGGTGATGGTCTCTTTCAGTCCGTCGAAATCACGTATCTGGTAAGTATTGATGGTCCACCGGTAAGCTGAGTCGTAGCGGATGGACTGTGCCGTAAGGCGCGATACCAGTTGCAGGCTGTCGAAATAATCGATGGAGAAATTGTAGCCCGTATTGCTGTTCATGTCAAAGTTGCCGAAGTAGACGATGGTTCCCGGCCCTACCTTAAACTGAATATCGCGGTCTCCCACTTTCTTCTTCCTCGGATCCACATAGGTATTCTCAAACTCAATGCGTGTGGCATTGGCGGGGGGTATCAGATAGCTTCCGAAGATGAAGGTGAAGACAGCAATCACCATCGCCGCCACCATATAGGGTTTCATCATCCGTTTGAAGCTGATGCTGTTGGAGAGGATGGCAATGATTTCAGAATTGTTTGCCATCTTGGAGGTGAAAAAGATCACGGCGAGGAACACGAAAAGAGGACTGAACAGGTTGGTATAGTAAGGAATGAAGTTGAGATAATAGTCGAAGATGATGTCATGCAAAGAAGCATTGTTCGTCATGAACTTATCGATCTTCTCATTGATGTCGAAAACCACCGCGATGGAGATAATCAGGGCGATCATGAAAATGTAGGTGCCCAGGAACTTCCTGATAATGTACCAGTCCAGACGCTTCAGCTTTAGAAAATCGTTGCCAGTCTTCATAACCTTCTTGTTACATTTTCAATCATCATCGGTTTCCATGCAGAAAAATCACCTGCAATGATATGTCTTCTTGCTTCCTTTGCCAGCCATACGTAGAAGGCCAGGTTATGGATGGATGCGATTTGCAATCCCAGTATCTCGTTTACGTTGATGAGGTGGCGCAGGTAAGCCTTGCTGTAGAGCCTGTCCACAAAAGATTCACCCTCCTTTTCGATGGGCGAAAAATCATCCTTCCACCGTTCGTTGCGCATGTTCATAATGCCCTGCTTGGTGAAGATCTGACCGTTGCGCCCGTTGCGGGTGGGCATGATGCAGTCGAACATATCCACACCCCGTTCAATGGCTTCGAGAATATTTTCGGGTTTGCCCACACCCATCAGATAACGGGGTTTGTCCTTCGGTAGTATCTCGTTTACCAGCTCCACCATCTCATACATCTTCCCGGTTGGTTCACCTACTGCCAGGCCGCCGATAGCATTGCCGTCCGCACCTTTCGCCGCCACATTCTCCGCTGCACGGCGGCGCAGATCGGGATAGACACACCCCTGTACGATGGGGAACAACGCCTGGCGGTAGCCATAAGGGCATTCCGTCTCCCGCACACGGGCAACACACCGGTCGAGCCACCGTTCGGTGAGATCGAGCGATTCTTTCGCGTAGGTATAATCGGCATCACCGGGAGTGCACTCATCGAAAGCCATCATGATATCCGCACCAATGATGCGTTGAATATCCATCACCTTTTCGGGGGTGAAAAAATGCTTTGATCCGTCGATGTGCGACTGAAACAGGGCACCTTCCTCCGTGAGCTTCCTGTTCTCTGTGAGTGAGAACACCTGAAAGCCACCACTATCGGTTAGTATAGGCCTGTCCCAGCTGTTGAATTTGTGGAGGCCGCCGCCTTGTTGCAATATATCGAGCCCCGGCCGGAGATACAGATGATAGGTGTTGCCCAGAATCATCCCTGCACCAATATCCTCTTTTAATTCGCTTATATGCACAGCTTTTACGCTGCCCACGGTTCCCACCGGCATAAAAACCGGTGTCTCCACCTGACCATGGTCGGTGGTGATGATCCCTGCTCTGGCATTCGATCGCGGGTCGGTATGTAATAGCTGGAAATCCAAATTTTATTGCTCTGTTAACGTTTTAACGGCAAAGATAGAGTATTTGCAGTTACAAACAGAAGGGGAACGGATTAAAAATAGTTAGGAAGAAAAGAAATAGAATCAATGGGTGATAATTCGTTATTACCCGAAGAAAATCGTATTTTTGCACTGTTTAGACATTTTATTCAATCACCCATTTGTTATGCCCATGGTATACAGTATCTGATGATGCTGCCGGATTGGCATCTTAACAACTTATTTAGATTCATTATGGATAGTAAACCAGAATTGATGCAGAGAAAGCCGGAATGGCTCAAGATTTCATTGCCCCAGGGAAAGCAGTACCTGGATGTGAGAGAAATTATCGCAAACAAAAAACTACATACGATCTGTGTGAGTGGTAAATGCCCCAATTTGGCTGAATGCTGGGGTAGAGGCACCGCCACCTTTATGATCCTGGGTGAGATATGCACCCGCTCGTGCCGCTTCTGTGCCACGAAAACAGGGAGTCCGCTGGCGGTTGACTGGGACGAGCCGGAACGGCTGGCCGATACCATTGAGCAGATGAATCTGCGCCATGTGGTGCTGACCAGTGTGGACAGGGATGACCTGGACGACGGTGGCGCTGAGCTATGGGCCCGGACTGTAAGGAGGGTCAAGGAAAGAAACCCCCTGGTAACCATAGAGACGCTGATTCCCGATTTCAACGGGCAGGAGGATCTCATTCTCAAAGTGATTGATTCCGGTCCCAATATCGTATCGCACAACATGGAAACCGTACGACGCCTGACACCCAAGGTGCGTAGCAGGGCTAAATATGATGTCAGCCTCAAAACATTACAGACCATAGCACTGAGCGGCAAGGTCAAAGCCAAGTCGGGACTGATGGTGGGACTGGGTGAAACGGAGGAAGAGATTCTCCGGACGATGGACGACCTGATCGGGGTGGGTTGCAGGATACTCACCATCGGTCAGTATCTTCAGCCTACCAGAAAACATCTGACAGTGAAGGAATACGTCACACCGGAACAGTTTGAAAAGTACCGGATCATCGGCTTGGAGAAAGGTTTCCGTTTCGTGGAAAGCGGCCCGCTGGTGCGTTCTTCATATCACGCTGAAAAACATGTATAGAACCCAATGAGACGGAAAGTTGTTTTTGAAGATCTGGGACGTATCCGTTATAAAGAGGCCTGGGATTATCAGGAGAAGTTGTTCGAATCGGTCATCCGCGAGAAGTTGGAGAAGAAGGAGGAGAAAAAGCAATACCTCCTCTTCTGCGAGCATGAACATGTCTACACGCTCGGGAAAAGCGGAGACAGGCGGAATCTGCTGATTGCCAGGAGTGTTTGTGAAAGCAGGCATATTGACCTGCATGAGATTGACCGCGGAGGGGATATCACTTACCACGGCCCCGGACAGCTGGTGGTTTATCCGATCATCGATCTGGAGGCATTTCATATTGGAATCAAGAAATACATCTCCCTGCTGGAGGATGTGGTCATTGAGACGCTCAAAGAATACGGTATTCACGGTGAGAAGGATGAAAAAGCCATGGGTGTATGGATAGACACGGCTCTTCCGGCGAAAGCCCGCAAGATCTGTGCTATCGGGGTGAGAGCCAGCCGTTTTGTCACCATGCACGGCCTGGCAATGAATGTGAACAGCGATCTGTCGTATTTCAATTATATCAATCCATGCGGATTTACCGACCGGGGTGTCACCTCCATGGAGAAAGAACTCGGTAGAAAAGTCGATTTCCTGGAAGTATCCCGAAGGATGAAATATCATTTTCAGCAACTTTTCGAAATGGATATTTATGTGTAAACCACGGACAGTTCAAATAAACAGGAGTCTGCTGGCTTAAACATTTTTAACGGCGATTCCACGGTAAACCGATTTAACATTTCTATTTTTGTACTTCGTAAAAAAGAATCCAATTTTAACAGACAGTTAATATGAGCCAAGTAGTCGATATTAAAGAGTTAAACGAGAGAATTGAACAAAAAAGCACTTTCGTTCAAACACTGGTGACAGGTATGAACAAAGTGATCGTAGGACAGAAACACCTGGTGGAGTCACTACTTATCGGATTGCTATCCGACGGACATATTTTGCTGGAAGGTGTGCCGGGGCTGGCAAAAACGCTGGCAATCAAAACGCTGGCACAACTTATCGATGCCGACTACAGCCGTATCCAGTTCACCCCCGACCTGTTACCCGCCGACCTGATCGGCACCATGATTTACAGTCAGCGTAAGGAAGAGTTCCAGGTGAAACACGGACCTGTCTTCGCCAACTTTGTGCTGGCGGATGAGATTAACCGAGCTCCCGCCAAAGTACAGAGTGCCTTGCTTGAGGCAATGCAGGAGCGCCAGGTAACCATTGGTGAGCAGACCTATCTCCTGCCCAATCCTTTCCTTGTCATGGCAACACAGAATCCCATCGAGCAGGAGGGTACCTATCCGCTACCCGAAGCACAGGTCGACCGGTTCATGCTGAAGGTGGTGATTTCTTATCCCACCAGGGAAGAGGAGAAACTGATTATCAACCAGAATATTTTTGAACCGGTGACGATTGACCATGCCGTCATTTCCACGCAGGAGATACTGGACGCACGCAAAGTAGTGCGGGAGGTATATATCGATGAGAAGATCGGCAAATATATTGTAGACATTGTGTTTGCCACCCGTTTTCCTGACCAGTATGGCATGGCCGATTTAAAGGATATGATCGGTTTCGGGGCATCACCCCGAGCCTCTATCAACCTTGCACTGGCAGCAAGAGCTTTTGCCTTTATCAAACGCCGCGGTTACGTGATCCCCGAAGATATCCGTGCCGTCTGTCATGATGTGCTTCGTCATCGTATTGGTCTCACTTACGAGGCTGAAGCCAACAACATGACCTCAGAAGAGATCATCAGCCAGATCCTGAATAAGGTTGAAGTGCCTTAAACCTCTCCGTATCCTTCTGTGAAATGTTCCTCCTGTAAATATACATGAATTGCCCTTATAAAGCGATTGGGAATCAATGGAAACAACCGAACTGTTAAAGAAAGTACGACACATCGAAATAAAAGCGCGTGGCCTGTCGCGGAATATCTTTGCGGGAGAATATCACTCTGCGTTCAAAGGACGGGGTATGGCTTTCTCTGAGGTTCGCGAGTACCAGTACGGTGACGATATGCGCGATATCGACTGGAATGTGACGGCGCGCTATAACCGTCCTTTTGTAAAGATATTTGAAGAGGAACGCGAGCTCACCGTGATGCTGATGATCGACCTGTCGGAGAGTCTGGGCTTCGGTTCAAGAAGCGTGCTAAAGCGAGATATGGTGGCTGAGATCGCCGCGACGCTGGCTTTTTCAGCGATGCAAAACAACGATAAGATTGGGGTTATATTCTTCACCGACAAAATTGAGAAATTCATTCCCCCGAAAAAGGGAAGAAAGCATATCCTGTTTATCATCCGTGAGATTCTCGGTTTCAAATCCGAGAGCAGCGGGACGGAACTGAATATGGTGCTTCGCTATATGACCAATGCCATCAAGAAACGCTGTACGGCATTCCTGATATCAGACTTCATTGATCCCGACGAATACAAGAAAGCGTTGCAAATAGCCAATCGCAAGCATGATGTGGTCGCTATTCAGGTATACGACAGCCTAAGTACTGAACTCTGCCCGATAGGCTTAATGAAAGTGAGGGATCCGGAAACAGGAGAGGAACGATGGATCAATACCTCTTCGCGGAAAGTGAGGAACGAGTACACTAAGTGGTGGAATAACCTCCAGACAACGATGAACAACGCATTCCGTCTGAGTGGCGTGGACAGTGTATCGGTTTCTACCGAGAGTGATTATGTGAAGTCGTTGCTACAACTATTTCAACAAAAAAGGTAACTTTGACAAAGAACAGACCACATACCTTATTATTGCTGAGAGCCGTGCTGGCAGCTTATGCAATCATGCTGGTGGCACCGCTTCCCGCACAGAGGGCATCGGTGCAGGCCACCGTACAACCCACAGAGATTATGATCGGTGAACAGGCACTGATCAACCTGAAGGTGATTACCCCGAAAGATAAAATCATTCAGTTCCCGGTGTACGAGAAAGAGATTATTCCCGGTATTGAAGTGATTACCATGCTGCCACCCGATACCACCATCGAGAATAATGTGATGACGCTCAATTTCAAGTATGTGGTCACCTCATTCGATTCCACACTCTATCACATTCCCCATATTCCTGTATTCGATGGGACGGACACCATCCTCTCCAACTCTTTCGGATTGAAAGTCACTTCACCCCAGCTATCCGACTCAACGCTGAGCTATCTGGAGAAGATCAACAAAGGGGAGACTGATTCCATCGATTTCATCCAGCTTCAGCTCAACGACATTAAATCAGTCCGAAAGGCTCCTTTTGTATGGACCGATTATTTGTGGCTCCTTTGGATTGTGCTGGGAATCATGTTGATACTTGCCTTGACGGGTGTGGTCATCTATCTGGTGCTGAAGAAAAAGAAAAAGGGTTATTTCTTCATTCCACCGGTGGTATTGCCGGCACATGTGCGTGCCATCATGGAACTGGACAAGCTGAAGGTGGAGAAGATATGGCAACAGGGGAGAGAGAAAGAGTTTTACAGCAAGCTGACTGATATTCTCCGCTCCTACATCTTTGAACGGGAAGGGATCAATGCGATGGAGATGACTTCGGGTGAGATCCTGAATGAAATAAGAAAAGTGTCGGATGTGGATTCAGTATTCGACAATCTGAAACAGATCCTCTCCACCGCCGATCTGGTGAAATTCGCCAAATACAAACCCTATTCCGATGAAAACGACCTGAGCATGGTGAATGCTTATTTCTTTGTGAACCAGACCAGAGAGCCTGATCCGGTCACTGAGGTTGATAAAAACGAAAAAAAAGTAATGAATGAAACTTCGGAGAGCGAGGTTGATAAGCGTCAATAAGCATGGAATTTTTACATCCTGAATATCTTTATTTGTTGCTGCTGCTGATACCCCTCATCGTGTGGTATGTGGTACGCTTGTCGAAGACGCAGGCTTCCTTCAAGCTGGCATCGACGTACGCGTTCAGAGCGATGAAGCCCGATTTCAGGGTCACCATGCGTCACCTGCCGTTTGCATTGCGATTGATCTCCCTGGGTCTTATCATTATCGTGATAGCCCGTCCTCAGTCGGTTAGCAGCTGGGAAGAAACAGAATCACAGGGTATTGACATCGTGATGGCCCTCGACGTCTCCGGCTCGATGCTGGCGCAGGATCTGCAGCCCGACCGTCTGCAGGCCGCGAAGAAAGTAGCGGCTGAGTTTATCACCGACCGCAGGAACGATAACATTGGACTGGTGATATTTGCCGGGGAGAGCTTTACGCAGTGTCCGCTAACGACCGATCATAGCGTTCTGCTCAACCTGCTGAATGAGATCAATTTCGGTGCAATAGAAGACGGAACGGCGATAGGACTGGGGCTGGCCACCTCTGTGAACAGATTGAAAAACAGTGATTCGGAGTCACGGGTGGTCATTCTGCTGACGGATGGCACGAACAACCGCGGACAGATTGCTCCGCTCACCGCTGCCGATCTGGCCCGGTCCTACGGAATACGAGTCTACACGGTGGGTGTGGGGACCAAGGGTATGGCGCCCACACCGGTGAATACACCCTACGGCATCAGAATGCAGAACATGCCGGTGGATATTGACGAGAAAACACTCACCGAAATAGCGGCCATGACGGGAGGGCAGTACTTTCGTGCGCAGGATACCGAAGGACTTCGCCAGGTCTATGGGGAGATTGATGAGATGGAGAAATACCTCATCAGCGTGCAGAATGTGACGCGCCGCCACGAGATGTTTCTTCCCTTTGCGCTGCTGGCACTGGGCCTCATCCTGCTGGAGTTGTTACTGAGGAGGAGCTGGCTGCGGAATATCCCGTAAGAGAGATGTCTGTTACAGACATATAGTCAGTTTACGAGAGACGATTACTTGAAAGAGAATTAGATAAACGATAAAAATGTTTAGATTCGGAAATCCGGAATATTTGTGGTTATTTTTTACCATGCCGCTGCTTGTGGCAATCTATATCTATCTGAACATCAGAAAACGAAAGGATGTACAAAAGATGGGAATCCTTTCCACGCTCAAGATGATGATGCCCGAGCTATCACTGAAACGATCCTACCTGAAGTTCTGGCTCATCTTTGTGGCTTTGTGTGTGGGTATCCTGATGATTGCCCGTCCTCAATTTGGCACCAAGGTGGAGACCGTGGAGAAAGAGGGGATCGAGCTGGTCATAGCCATCGATGTCTCCAATTCGATGCTGGCAAGGGATGTCTCACCCGACAGGCTGACACGCGCCAAACAGATCCTCTCAAGGCTGATAGACGTGAGGAAGAACGATAAGGTGGCACTGATCGTCTTTGCCGGAGAAGCTTATGTACAGATGCCGCTCACCTCCGACACCCAGTCGGCAAAGATATTCCTCAATACCATTGATCCCAGCCTTGTCCCTGTTCAGGGGACGGCGATAGGACAGGCAATCAGCCTGGGTATGAGCTCGTTCTCGAGTGATGAGGAGAGCAGTAAGGCAATGGTGATTATCACCGATGGCGAGGATCATGAGGGGAATGCGACCACGGTAGCTGCGGAAGCGGCTAAAGAGGGAGTGATGATCAATGTGGTGGGTATTGGCTCTCCCGATGGTTCACCGGTACCCTCAACCGAGAATGGCAGTAATTTTATGGCCGATAACGAGGGAAACGTGGTGGTCTCCCGCCTGAACGAACAGATGAACACGGAGATAGCCAGGAGCGGTGAAGGGCTCTATGTGCATGCCGACAACTCAAACTCGGCGATCCGTGCCCTTGAGGCGCAGCTCGATGAGCTGGAAACCGGCAAATCCACCAGTCTCTCCTACTCAGAGTATGATGAGAAATTTCCCCTGATGGCCTGGATCCTGCTGGTGATCCTATTCATAGAGATACTTATTTATGACAAGAAAAATCGGTTATTCAGAAATGTGAGGTTATTCAAATGAACAGATCTTTTGTACACAATCTCTTATTTGCCCTGTTGATGGGGATGCTTCCTTTATCCGTCTCAGCACAGAAGGAGGTACGAAAAAATATACGCAAGGGAAACAAAGAGTATCAACAGCAAAAATTTTCCGAAGCTTACACGTTCTTCGAGAACGCGGTGAAAGCGAATCCTTCTTCCAAAGAGGCAACTTTTAACCTCGGCAACACGCTGTACAAGCAAAAGGAATGGGATAAATCGTTGGAGCATTTCAACCATTTTATTTCACTGGAACAGGAGAATCCGACGGAAGCAGCAGCCGGATGGCACAATATCGGCAACGCGATGCTGCAGAAGAAGGATCTGCAGAAATCAATGGAGGCTTATAAGATGGCATTGCGTCTGAATCCGCAGGATAATGAGACCCGTTACAACCTGGCAGTGGCACAGAAGATGATACAGGATCAGCAGCAGGATCAGCAGCCCGACCAGGGAGAGGGAGAACAGGACCAGCAGCAGAACCAGCAACAGGATCAGCAGCAGCAAAATCCACAGGATCAGGAACAGCGTGCCGAGCAGCCGGATCAGCCCGAGCAGATGTCACGGGACAATGCCCGTCAGATGCTGCAGGCCATTGAGCAGGATGAGCAGCAGACACAGGAAAAAGTACAGCAGATAAGAGCGAAGGAGAGAGAGCAGCAGGCAGAAGAAAACAAAAGAAACAACAAAAACTGGTAACGATCGGGCAGTATATGAAACAGAGACAGAACATACACAACATCTTTCTCCTCCTGGTTGTGTTGCTGACGGGCAACGCAGCCGTGACGGATGCACAGGTGACCTTTAAGGCGTCTGCACCGGCATCGGTAGTGGAGGGTGAGCAATTCAGGTTAAGTTATGTGCTGAACAAGGAAGGAAAAGATCTGCGCCTACCCAGTATGCCCGAGTTTGAACTACTTTTCGGGCCAAGCACGTCCACCAGTTACAGCCAGCGTACGGTCAACGGTAGGACGACCTCGGAGAGTTCCGTAACCTATACCTACATCATGATGGCGAAGAAAACAGGTACCTTTACTATCCCTGCAGCATCGATCACGGTGGATGGCAGCAATTACAAATCCAACACATTACAAATAAAGGTGCTGCCTCCCGATGAGTCAGCATCGGCACAGTCGCCGGCAGCCGGTAGTCAGCCAAGTACCGGGAGCTCCTCTGGTTCGGGAAATGCTACGGTCACTTCACGCGATGCCTTTATCCGGGCAATCGTTTCCAAAAACAGTGTCTTTGAACAGGAAGGGTTTACAGTCACTTTCCGCCTGTACACCACGCTGAATATTGTCAATTTCGGGAAGATTCAGTTTCCTGAATTTGAAGGATTCATGGTGGAAGAGGTCGATCTCCCCGTGAACCAGCAACTGCAGATGGAGCGTTACAACGGGAAAAACTATTATACTGCCGACCTGCGCAAGACGTTGCTTTTCCCGCAACGTTCAGGACAGATGACCATCCCCGGCGGAAGTCTGGAGATGGTCTTCTCCGTGCCGTCGGGGAGGAGCGTCTCTACCTTCTTCGGAGAGCAGGAGGTGATGGTCGATGTAAAGAAAGAGCTGAAGACAAACCCCCTGACCGTGAATGTGAAGCCTCTCCCGGCAAATAAACCGGCAAGCTATGCAAACGCGGTGGGTACCTTTACGTTGAAACCCTCTCTCAGTGCCACCGAATCGAGAGCAAATGAGGCGCTCACCCTGAAGCTGGAAATATCGGGAACCGGTAACCTGAAGCTGATCCGTAATCCTGAAGTTCAGTTTCCCGATAATTTCGAGGTGTATGATCCCACCGTCGATAACTCCTTCAATGTAACCACCAACGGGTTGACAGGAATCCGGAGAATAGAATACATGGTCATCCCGCGGTATGAAGGTGATTACACCATTCCATCCGTGGCATTTACCTATTTCGATCTGAATACCAGCAGTTACAAGACGATCACCACACCTGAATACAAGCTGAAGATTGCCAAAGGAGACCCTGCCGGTGCAACAACTAACAACTATGTAACCCGTCAGGATGTGAAGGTGGAGCAAGACATCCGGTTCCTGAAAACAGGAGAGCCGTCATGGCTCTCCAGGAGTAACTTCTTTGTGGGTTCACCCGGTTACTGGCTGTGGTATCTGATCCCTTTTCTGATGCTGATTGTATATTATATGATCAACAGAAAACAAGCCAGTGAAAATGCGAATATAGCCCTGATGCGCAACAGGAAAGCCAATAAAATAGCCATCAGGCGACTCAAAATGGCGGAGAAATACCTGAAGGAGCATAACAAGGAACATTTTTACGATGAGATTCTGCGTGCCCTGTGGGGTTATTTCAGCGACAAGCTCTCCATTCCGGTAGCCCAGCTCTCCAAGAACAATATTGAATTGGAATTATCGGGGTACGGCATCAATGATGAGCTTGCCGCTAGGTTCATTCAGATTCTGGACAGCTGTGAATTCGCCCGTTACGCGCCTTCAGAAAGTGACGTGCAAATGGATCGTCTTTATAAGGAGACGATGGAGGCCATCGGAGAAATGGAAAACAGACTAAAGAAAAAATAACTGCTATGAGACCATTTAAAAATATGATCCTTCTCATGCTACTGATGCTTCTTCCTTTTATGGAAGGATTCGGGCAGGAAAGAAGCGATACGCTTCAGGAGAAGAATACCGGACAGGTTGCCGAAGTCTATGAATCCGCTTTGGAGGCAACACCAGAAGCAGCCTCCCAGGCATACAGAGCGCAGGATTACCAGAAGAGTATTTTGCTGTATGAGGAGCTGGTTACACGGGCTATCGGTGAAGACAGGGAATCTGCACAGATCTATTACAATCTGGGAAATGCCTATTTCAGAGACAACCAGCTGGGAAGAGCTGTATTGAATTACGAGAAAGCACTCCTGCTGGATCCGGGAGATGGTGATATACGGCATAATCTTCGTTTTGCCAGAAATAGGACGGAGGATCGGATTGATACCGCAGGAAGCCTGTTTCTGACCAATTGGTTCACTGCCGTCAGAAATATGCTCAGCTCTGATGCATGGGCCAAGCTGGGCATCGGGCTCTTTGTTTTATTCCTTGCCTGTGTGGCTGTCTTTCTTTTTGTACGCCGGCTGTGGGCAAGAAAAACAGCCTTTTATGCAGGGCTGGTATTGTTTGTCTGCATCATTGGGGCAAATATCTTTTCTTTTAGTCAGAAAAGGGAAAGAGTCCGGAGAGATACGGCCGTTGTGATGGTTGGCGCTGCACGGGTGAATGCGTCACCCGATGAGAACAGCAATGCCCTTTTCGAACTGCATGAAGGAACGAAAGTGAAAATCAGAAGCTACGACGGTAACTGGTGCGAAATAGAAATTGCCAACGGCAGTGTTGGCTGGACAAGTAAACAGAATGTGGAAATCATATGAAGGAAGCAGTCGAACGCATTCTTCTGCTGGAAAGAGACCTCTTCTTTGCCTTGAATGGCAGTGATTCAATCTTTCTGGATCAGGTGATGTGGACTATTAGCAGTCTGCTGGTATGGATACCACTTTTTCTGTTCATCCTTTTTCTTTTTTTCTATAAAACTCCCCGCAGGGAAGCGTTGCTGGTGACGGTTTTCTTTATCCTTGTCTTTGTATGCAGCGATCAGGTCTCTTCATCGCTCTTCAAACCTTTTTTTGAACGGTTTCGCCCAACGCATCACCCCGATTTTAAGGATCTCGTCGATATCGTGAACGGTTACCGGGGTGGACGATACGGTTTTATCTCAGGCCATGCCACCAACAGTTACGGCCTGGCCGTCTTTCTTTCGCTCGTTTTCCGCCATCGGTGGGTAACGCTTTGCGCACTCTCCTGGGCCACGCTCAACAGCTATTCGCGTATTTATCTTGGCGTGCATTTTGTCTCGGATATTGTGGCAGGAATGATGGTAGGGACCCTTCTGGCCTTACTCCTTTATGGGATAATGATCAGATTGCGAAGCAGACTTTTTCATTCGCTTCCATCCCATAAGGCGCACATATACAGTCAAATACACGGAAACCTGTTCGCCTATTTCATCATCGTTTACCTCTTGCTGTTGATAATCTTTAGTCCTTTTTTATCAACTTTACCTCACTGAAGGGTGTTATAAACGTATAAACGAAACATTTTCGTAAAGATTTCGTGGAAATAGTTTGGAATATCTGTTTTTTTGCGTAAGTTTAGGGCATAAATGAAGTCTTGAATGTATTATCAACATTAAAAATAAAAAGCCATGGCAAGAACAATCACTTTTAACGAGTTAAGAGAGCTGAAAGACAAACTCCCCGATGGTAGTATCCACCAGATAGCAGCGGAACTGGATATGAAACCCGAAACCGTGAGAAATTATTTTGGTGGATACAATTACAAGGAGGGAAAGAGTGTAGGTATACATATTGAACCCGGTCCAAATGGTGGTATTGTTGTTCTTGACGATACCACTATTTTTGATAAAGCACTGAAAATATTAGGTCTTGAAGATTACCCCGAACCCGATTCGGTTGAGAAGGAATAAGTTGAGTGATATCCCAAAACCCAATGATTGTTTGCAACAATGCCAATATTGGGTTTTTCCCTGAATTAACCATGACATCCGTCCGTTGATAACCCATGGATGTACAAAAAAGTAAATAGTATGGAAAAAGATCACAGGAAGCGCGATGCACATGATGAGAAAATGGTCACCGTGGCTATTCATACCTATGAGAAAGCGCATATTTTAAAAACGATCCTTGAGTCGGAGGGTATACCGGCAGTCATCCATGGCATAAAGATGATTGAGCCTGTTATTCCGGGAAATGTCCGCGTGCGAATTAACGAGAGTGATCTTCCCCGGGCTCTTCGTATTATTGAAAAGGTAGATTTCACCTCACCAGCCGGGAGTGAAGAACAAACAGAAACGATTCATGAGGTGCTCGTACCCGTAGATTTTTCCGATTATTCTCTCTCAGCCTGTGAATTTGGTTTTCGTTTGGCACGCGATGTAGACTGTAGTGTAAAACTGTTGCATGCCTTTTTCACTCCTTTTTATCCGGCAACGGTTCCCTTCGGCGATTCCTTCACGCTGCAGACAACCGATAAAGATTTTTATCAGGATATAAAGAACAAGACAGAAAGAGAGATGGAGAGCCTGGTAAAGAAAATTGAGGCCGAGATTGCTGCCGGTGCATTACCCAAAGTTGATTACCGGACAGTCCTCGTGGAAGGGCTTCCTGAAGAAGAGATTATCTCCTATTCCAAGAAGAGGAAGCCAACAGCCATCGTGATGGGAACCAGAGGAAAGAATGCCAAGGAGCTCGATCTGATAGGGAGCGTGACCGCCGAGGTGATGGATGGCTGCAAAACGCCTGTTTTTGCTATTCCTGAAGGGGCAAAGGTGAGAGAACTGTCTGATATGAGAACAATTGTCTTTCTCACTAATTTCCAGGAGCGTGAATTCAAAGCGTTCGATATCATGATGAAGTTTCTGAAGACCCATCCGGTGAAGGTCTATCTCGCACATATCGCGAAGAAAGGTGATGTGTGGAACGAAATAAAACTATCGGGCATTCAAAAGCGCTTTTCAGAGCTGTATCCTCAATTACAGACGGAGTATAAACTGATCGATCAGAATGAAAGTTTAGAGGAGACTCTCGAAAAGTTTGTGAATGAAAATAAAATTGATATGATCTCCCTGTCGAGTTCCCGGCGTAATATTTTCGCGAGAATGTTCAATCCGGGTATAGCACGAAGAATGTTATTCCATTCCGATACACCGCTGCTGGTGATTAAAGGAATTTAAGCCCAAACCCTAAAAAAATAGGTAATAGAAAATTGAAAAAATCCGTATAAATATTTGTTTATACGGTTTTTTTATCGTTACTTTGTATTACCTAATTAGGGAATATATGAAAACAACAACAAATTATCCAGACTGGGAAAAGGAAGATGTGATTGAACAATGGACCACCATTCGCCATACTGAGAAAGGTGATGTGACACTCATCAAGTATGCATCGGCGAACCTGTATCTGCAGGTGGAATACCTTCCCCGTTTCGGCATACTCACTGCTCTCTTTCAGGGCCCTGCCCGTGTAGATAATTTTAATCCCAAACCC
>CAKMJT010000019.1 GCA_927407015.1 uncultured Proteiniphilum sp.
GGCTCAGCGAATCAATCGATGCGTACGAAAATACCGGTGGTAGTAAAAAGTTTGTCATATAAACGATATAAACGATATATAAAAAAGGAATGGTTGTCTCACGACAACCAATCTTCATCGTTAACCTTAAATCTAATACCATGAAAAACACGTAGCAAATGTACGTTGTCCTTTGCATTTTTCCAAACGATCAGACAAGAAAAATCCCGTTTTTAAATTTATTTAGTATTTAATGTTAACAATGAAGATTGGTTGTCGTGAGACAACCATTCCTTTTTTATATATCGTTTATATCGTTTATATGACAAACTTTTTACTACCACCGGTATTTTCGTACGCATCGATTGATTCGCTGAGCCTGTTTTTTACCGCCACTCATTTCACCAACATGCTTTATGGCAACACCCGAATGTGACAGACAAGTTCTTTCAAAACAGGTTCATGCAGGGGTATTGCGCCACATACATCCCTGACGGATCTCCTGATTTTTTTGCATCTCCGGTTCCTATGTATATTTTTCCCACAAGGCGGAATGAATGATCTCCTTCGTCCGGCTGATCAGTGCCGGTATCTCTTCCTCAGTAAGACCGTCGGTAGGGATCGGCTCATGGATAACAAGTTCCATCCTGCCCGGCTTAAGATGGCGGGTGTTCCTTTTTAACACATCATACGAGCCATTGATGGTGAGAGGGACAATGGGTAGTTTCAGGTCGCAGGCAATGTGAAATGCTCCCCGCTTGAAGGGTCCCATTTTACCGGTCAGCGATCGTGCTCCCTCAGGGAAGATAACCATGGATACGCCGTCCGTAATTTGCGCTTTGGCTTTTTCAATGGTAATGCGGCGCGATATGATGCTTTTGTTATCCACAAAAACATGGCCGGCTTTCTCTGAGGCAAATCCCACCAGGGGTATTCTCCGCAGACTCTTTTTCTGAATCCATTTCACATTCTGATTTAAAAACCCATAGACCAGAAAGATGTCGAAGGCACCCTGATGATTGGCCACGAAAACATACGACTGACGGGCATCGAGATGGGCATGCCCCCTCGTTTTCACCCGGCATAACGCCAACCAGCAAGTGAAGCGCGACCACCACTTCGGGGGGTAGTAACCCCAGAACTTGTTCCCGAAAATGGGTGCCATACACATCACAACCAGCGCCGTGAGAAAGGTCATCAGGATAAACAGCGGCATAAAAACAATCCATTGATAGATAAAACAAAGAATATTTTTCACTATTTTTCAGTCTTTACATGAACAATGTGCAAAATTATAAATTTTTAGATAGCGTCGTGATATAAAAAGAGCTGTTTTTCATTTCGAATTTTCTTTTTTTGGCTCCGGGTTCAATTTTTATCTCAAAATATTTCCTTGTTTGTTTAATTTTGTGTTTATTTGCGGTACGTAATCAAAAAAATATAATTATTATACACACATGAAAGATTTAGCAAAATACTCCGGCGTGATAGTAATGCTCATCGGCGTTGCCGTTCTGGTAATACCTTTTTTTATGGGCACAACCGCCAATTCTAACTTAATCATCGGGTTGATTTTGGTTATTGATGGGTTGTTGGGTTACATTTTTGTGAACAACATGAAAAAAGGATCCGTTGTGAGTAATATCCTGTGGGCAATTCTTTTATTGATCGTGCCCTTCGTTGTTTTCTTCTTCGCGAAGAAAGCTGCTTATTCGGAAACAGAGCTTGCTGCCTATAATTAACGCACCGTGATGTATGACCCGGCACACGAAAGAGGGTGAACCATAATATGATTCACCCTCTTTCGTGTTGTTATCTATCTGAGACAAGATTCATTCATTACCCCGGGGCATTCACCCTGTTTTATGTCACCCACTGTGGTGTAGCCGGTTCAGGGTTGCTTCCTCAGAAACGCCAGTGCTCTCTGCATATCCTCCGGCGTATCGATACCGATGGTTTCATGCTCCGTCACAGCCACTTTTATGCGATACCCGTTCTCTATCCATCGCAGCTGCTCGAGTGATTCCGCTTTCTCCAGGTCCGAAGGCGGAAGCTGCGTAATCTGTTGCAGGATATCGGTACGGTAACCGTAGATGCCGATATGCTTGTAAAAGCGATGTCTTCCGAGCCACTCGCTGTGGGGCACATCACGGATAAAGGGAATCACCGAGCGACTGAAATAGATGGCTTCTCCCTTTTTGTTCACCACCACCTTGGGTGAGGAGGGATTGAACAATGCGTCCCTGTCATCGTCTTCGGTAAACGGCTTCACCAGTGTCGCCAGCTCTGTATCGGCCGAGGTAAAACAGTCCGTCAGCAATGTGATCTGTGAGGGATGAATAAAAGGTTCATCCCCCTGTATGTTCAGGATCACATCGAACGGTTTGCCGATCCTCTCCACCGCCTCGCGGCAACGGTCGGTGCCGCTGCGGTGATGTGCAGACGTCATCACGGCCTTGCCGCCGAAACCTGCAACTACATCGAAGATGCGCACATCATCGGTCGCCACGTACACATCTTCCAATACTTTCCTCACCTGTTCATATACCCGCCGGATCATCGGTTTACCATCCATCATGGCCAGCGGTTTACCGGGAAAACGCGTCGAAGCGAACCGGGCAGGTATCATTGCTGCTGTCTTCATGTCTATTGTCTGTTCTTTGTGGTCAGCTTTAAGTTATAAGCTATCTGTTTCTTATTTCTTATTTCTTATTTCTTATTTCTAACCACGTATAGCTGGAAATTCTCAAAACGTTTCACCACCACCTCATCGCCTTTCTCGATGAATCCTTTCAAGGAGATGGCATCGTAATATTCCCCGTCGATAATTACCCGCCCTGACGGACGCAGCACGGTAGCAGCCACACCCGTTCGGCCCACCATGGTCAGCGGCTCCATCGAAACGGAAACGAATCCTTCCTGGTCAGCATGCAGTGCAGCATAATTCAGGAAGCCCGGCTTACCTATCCGGCTCGACAGGTAGATGATGAGGACCACACCCATGCCCATCCCTCCCAGGACGGTCATCACGGCACGGAAGAGCTCATCAGGCGGTAATCCTTCGAAGTTGAACCGTATGTTACCCACCAGTGCAAGCACCAGCGCAGAAAAGATGAGAACAATACCCAGAATGCCGGGCACACCGAAACCGGGGATGACAAATATCTCAAAGACAATGAATATGAGCCCCAGCACGAAGAGAAGCACTTCCCAGTTCTGGGCATAGCCCGTGAGGTACAACGGCGCAAAGTAAAGGATGGCGGCCGTGATGGCTGCCGCAGTGGGGAAGCCGATACCCGGTGATTGCAACTCGAAATAGATGCCACCGATGATAAACATGATCAGGAATGCCTGCACCACTCCATTGGTGAGAAAGCCCTTTATCTTATCGTAAAAAGAGGGATTGTAGGTCTCCAGCGTATAGTCACTCAGCCCCAGATAAGTGACGATCACCTCGTGGATGCTCTCTGCCATGCCGTCGCAGTAGCCAAGCTCCATCGCCTGGCTTGCCGTCAGGGTGAGTATCTGCGTGGAGTCGGCATAACCGGGTATAACGATTCTCTCGTCCACCATGGCCTCTGCAATCAACGGGTCGCGCCGCCATTTCATCACGGTATCACCTTCCTGTACCGTCACCACCTTGCCATGGCTCTCTGCTGTGGCGCGCATCGTCCCCCGCATGTAGGACTGATACTTGTCGGGCGCTGCTGCGCCGCTGGCGCCATCCACCACTGTTGCCGCACCGATGGAACCGCTGTTGCGCATAAATATGCTGTCGCAGGCGATAGAGATCAGCGCTCCGGCCGACGCGGCATTGTTATCGATAAACACGTAAACAGGAAGGGGGTAGTTGAGTATGGCCGTACGCATGGAGTCCGCCTCAAGCACACCGCCACCATAGGTATTCATATGCAGGATGACGGCACGGGCATCTCTTATAGCTGCCTCATGCAGTCCGTTCTGAAGGTATACCCAGGTATGGCTGCCTATATTCTCCTTGATGTTGATACGATAGATCACCGGCTTGTCATCCTGCGCACGCAGACCGATGGAACTGATCAGCATAAGCAGCATGAACGCGGCATATAAATTTTTCATTTTTAACAGGTATAATACAACAAAGATAATAGATTTTGCTTTTCTGCCGGCGTTTTAATCAAAAATGTGTATATTTGTAATTCAATTTATCAGTATGAGCACAATTTTACTTAGCATAGGATCCAACACATTCGCAAAGACCAATATCGATAAAGCAAAACGGATGCTTACCCGTCTCTTTCCCGGCATTGTTTTCAGTCAGCCAATCCTGACAGAACCCGATGACGAGAAGTATTCCTTTCTTTTCAGGAATGTTCTTGCCAAGGTGGAGACCGAACTGTTACCGGAAGGGATCATTGAAAAGATCAAACAGACCGAGAGAGCGGTAGGTCGTTCACCCAAAGATAAATATCTGGGAAAAGTGATCATCGATATCGATCTCGTGAAATACAACGATGAGATCCTGCGTCCCCAGGATTACCAGCGGGAATATGTACAGCAGCTGCTCCCTTCACTCGAGACACCTCCCGCCACGGAATAACCCGGGATCCCCCTTTCGCGGGAGTAACCTTCCGAAGTGTTTGCTCTTCCGGCCCAGCCAGACAGCCAGGACTGTTTAATTCAGCCGGGTGACCGATTTAACCCCCTTTACCGCTTTCAGCTTCCTGATCAGCTGCTCCAGCATCGAGGTGTTGGCCAGTGTCACCGAGATATTGCCCTGGAACAATCCGTCGTTGGAATCGATGGATATGGAACGCATCTGCACCCCCTCTTCCTTCGAGATGATGGATATCAGGTTGGCCACGATGTTGATCTGGTCGTTGCCTATCACCCTCAATACGATTGTATAGCTCGATGACCCTGTCGTCCCCGACCAGCGCGCCTTTAACACACGGTAGCCGAACCGGGAGAAGAGGTCCTGGGCATTGGGGCAGCTGACACGGTGTATCTTGATACCCTGCGTGGAGACAAAGCCGAAAATATCGTCCCCGAAGATAGGGTTGCAGCATTTGGCCAGCCGGTAATCGATACCCGTCAGGTTCTGGTCGATCACCAGTTCATCGGAGCTCCTGAACTCCTGCGGAGGTGTCTTAAGGGTGAAATTCTCGGCACTCAGCAGCTGATGCGTCTCCCTGCCCTCGTTCTCCCTGTTTTCCAGCTCCAGATAGCGGTCAATCACCCAGTTCACATCCATCTTCTCCGATGCGATATCGGCATAGAAATCGGTGACAGTCTTGTACCTGAGCTTTTTGATCAGCTGCATCAGGTGCGCATCATCCACCTCAATCTTGCGGTTCTTCATCCGCCGCGACAGCGTCTCCTTGGCGATATCCACCTGCTTGCCGGCCTCCTCTTTCAGGAGCTGCCGTATTTTCGTCCGTGCCTTGGAGGTCACCACGAAGTTGAGCCAGTCCTGCTTGGGTGTCTGGTGTGTGGATGTGTTGATCTCCACCTGATCGCCGCTCTTCAGGGGATGCTTGATGGGTACGTTTCTGCCGTTCACCCTGCCCGACATGCAGGTGGCTCCCAGCTTTGAGTGGATGGCAAAAGCAAAATCAAGCACCGTGGCCCCCCGGGGCAGCTTATAGAGGTCTCCCCTGGGTGTGAAGACGAAGATCTCTTCGTCGTACAGGTCGAGCCTGAAATCAGTCAGCTTCTGGCTCAGGTTGGTCTCACTGTCATCGAGTGATTCGCGCAATGAGCTCAGCCAGCTGTCGAGCGTAGACTCCTCCTTGATACCCTTGTACTTCCAGTGGGCCGCGAGGCCGCGTTCCGCGATCTCATCCATCCGTTTGGAGCGTATCTGCACCTCCACCCACTTGCCACCGGGCCCCATCACGGTGATGTGGAGCGATTCGTAGCCGTTGCTCTTGGGGATGGAGAGCCAGTCCTTCAATCGCTTGGGATTAGGCTGGTACATGTCCGTGATGATGGAATAGACATGCCAGCATTGCGCTTTCTCCTGATCGGCCGGCGCATCCAGTATCACGCGGATGGCGAACAGGTCATAGATGCTCTCGAACTCAATCTTTTGCTTCTTCAGCTTATTATGGATGGAGTGAATCGACTTGGTGCGTCCTTTAATGTCATATCTCAGCCCTGTCTTATCCAATCGCTCTTTGACCGGTTCAATGAACTCCCGGATATATTTGTCGCGTGACTTCTTGGACTCATTCAGTTTACGGGCGATGAAATCGTATGTTTCCCGGTCGGTATATTTCAGGGAGAGATCTTCAAGTTCCGATTTGATGGTGTAGAGGCCAAGCCGGTGTGCCAGCGGCGCATAAAGATAGGTGGACCCGACCGACAGGTCCAGCCTTTGCGGGCTGCCGGCAGTCTTTGCCTCGCGCATCAGCTGCAGCTGGCGGGCTATCATGATGAAAACGACCCTGATATCCTCGGCAATAGAGAGCAGCAGCTTCATGTAGTTCTCCGATTCCACGGCTGACCGCTTATCGCTGAACTGGCGTATCTTAAGCAATCCTCTCAGGATCACCTCCACCTCATTACCGAACAGCTGCCTTATCTCCTCCAGTGCATACTCGTTGTTCACCACCGGTCGGAAAAGCAGCACGGCACAAACGGTCGGCTGCTTCAGCCCGATCTCGTCGATCGTGATCAGCGCCGTTTTCATCGCCGGGAGGAGCACGCCTAAAGCATCGCTTTCATCATCCGCCCTGAGCAGCGACTGCAGCATCATCTCTTTCAGACGCGCTGTCCGCTGCATGTCCCAGTCCTGCCTCAGGAAAGTGTAGAGCCTGCGGTAGAGAGGGAGAAACTCGGGACGGTCGGTGAGAGGAATAGCTGTCATTGTTGTTCGTTTAGCGGCTTCATTGAATTGCAAATTTACTATTTTCTGCGAAAAGAACCGATTCCGGACCCAAAAAGAAACGACTATTCCGGTCGGTGTTCATTTTGTCCTTTCCGTAACTAATTGTTATATTTGCACCGCCATATATATTCTCTGCATAAATCCATTCAATACGATGATATGAAAAATAACTGTACTGCTGTGTCTCCTGATGCCCTGAAACCATTGTCATCACCTCTTCTCTGCTGAAAGCGGCGGACCAGACACCCGTCACGATAAAGCATATCAGGGAGACCAATTAACATTACGCCGACCCTTTCAAACTACCAAATGATGCATCAATTCAAACGAAACAAAAAAGGCAGAGAGCTCTCCACCCTGCTAGTGGTCTCTGCCACCTCCTTCCTGGGTACCTTCCTCGTGTCGGCAGTGAACATCGCCCTGCCCTCCATCGAGAAGAACCTCTCCCTCACTGCCATTGAGCTGAGCTGGATCATCACCGCCTTTCTGCTGGGGACGGCCCTCTTCATGCTGCCTGCAGGAGCCTGGGGCGACCGCAGCGGGAGCAGCCGCCTCTTCAAGCTGGGGCTGTTCCTCTTCACGCTCTCCTCACTCTTCTGTTACCTGGCACCCGGGGGCTACTGGCTCATCGCCGCCCGTTTCCTGCAGGGTATCGGCGCGGCCTTCACCAGCACCACGGGACAGGCCATCCTCGTCTCCACCTTCCCTGCAGAGAAAAGAGGACAGGTGCTGGGCATCTCGGTGGCATCTGTCTATGCCGGCCTCGCGCTGGGTCCCCTGCTGGGCGGCATCCTCACCCTCTACGCCGGGTGGCGCTCTCTCTTCCTGATCTCCACTATTCTGGGGATACTCACCACCCTTCTCACCCTGCTCTATATGAAAGAAGACAAGCAACGGAGACCCTCATCCAGGAAGTACGACCGGACAGGGACAATACTGTTTATGACAGGCCTCCTGGCGCTGGTCTACGGCTCCACCCTCATCCCCTCTGCTGCCGGATGGGCCCTGATGAGCGGTGCCCTGATACTGCTCTTCCTCTTCTGGAAAATCGAGGAACGCAGGGCACACCCCCTGTTCGAGACCACACTCTTTACCCGCAACAGGCTCTTCACCTACTCCAGCCTCTCGGCACTGATCAACTATACGGCCACCTTCGTCATCATCTTCTTCCTCAGCCTCTACCTGCAAAAGATACAGGGGCTCTCTCCCCGCGACGCCGGCGCTGTGATCATCGCGCAGCCGCTGATGATGGCCCTCTTCTCGCCCATGGTGGGCAAGCTATCCGACAGAATAGAACCCCGCTACTTTGCCACCACAGGCATGGCTATGTGTACTGCCGGCCTGGGCATGCTGGCTTTCCTGACCCCCGTGACACCGCTGTGGGTGATCATCGCCATCCTGGTGTGGGTGGGCCTGGGCTTCGCCCTCTTCTCCTCACCCAACATGAACACCATCATGAGCTCCGTGGAGCGGAGCAGCTACGGACAGGCCTCCGGCCTCGCTGCCTCCATGCGCGTCTTCGGGCAGATCATCAGCATGAGCATTGTCACCCTGCTCTTCACCCTCCATTTTGGGGACCTGTCGGTGGAGGCGGTACCCGATCCACAGTTCCTGCGCGCCATGCGCCTGGGATATATCATCTTTTTCCTTATCGGCCTCCCGGGAGTCTATTTATCCTATAAACGGGGTAATGTCCGGCAAAACAGCGGAATCACTCCCGGCAGTACGCGACGGAAGTAAGGTTCCACATCCTACTTCTCAACGCTTAATTCTTAATTCCTGATTCCTGATTCTTAATTGCTAAATAATTTTTATCTTTGCACCCGCAAACAAAAAACAGAATTCACACGATCATGGCAAAAGAATTGAAGGAACTTACTCCCCGTAGTAAGGATTATTCACAGTGGTATCTCGATGTGGTAATCAAGGCCGAGCTGGCGGAAAACTCGGCCGTACGCGGCTGTATGGTGATCAAACCGTACGGCTACGCTATCTGGGAAAAAATGCAGCGTCAGCTCGACGATATGTTCAAGGAATCAGGTCACGTCAATGCCTATTTCCCGTTGTTCATCCCCAAATCCTACTTAAGCCGGGAAGCCGATCATGTGGAGGGTTTTGCAAAGGAGTGCGCCGTGGTGACCCATTACCGGCTGAAGAACGATCCCAACGGCGGCGGCCTGATTGTCGATCCCGAAGCAAAGCTGGAAGAAGAGCTGGTGGTACGCCCCACCTCCGAGACCATCATCTGGAGCACCTATAAAAACTGGATCCAGTCCTATCGTGATCTTCCGCTGCTCATCAACCAGTGGGCCAACGTGGTACGCTGGGAGATGCGTACCCGTCTGTTCCTCCGCACGTCCGAGTTCCTCTGGCAGGAAGGCCATACGGCTCACGCCACGCAGGAGGAGGCTGTGGAAGAGTCTGAAAGGATGATCAACATATATGCTGAGTTTGCAGAGAACTACATGGCCATGCCGGTGGTGAAAGGGTTGAAATCGGAGTCGGAACGCTTTGCCGGCGCACTGAACACCTACACCATCGAAGCACTGATGCAGGACGGCAAAGCACTGCAGTCGGGCACCTCACACTTCCTCGGACAGAATTTTGCGAAGGCATTCGATGTACAGTTTTCTGATCAGAACGGGAAACGCGATTATGTATGGGCCACCTCATGGGGAGTCTCTACCCGGTTGATCGGCGCGCTCATCATGTCCCACTCCGACGACAACGGACTGGTGCTGCCGCCGAAACTTGCTCCCTATCAGGTGGTGATTGTGCCGATATACAAGAATGCCGAACAGCTGCAGCAGATCAACGAAAAGGTGGCCGGTATCACGGCAAGCCTGAAGAATCTGGGCATCAGCGTGAAGTACGACAATTCGGACAACAAGAAACCGGGATGGAAGTTCTCGGAGTATGAGCTCAAGGGTGTCCCCGTCCGCCTGGCCATGGGAGGACGCGACCTGGAGAACAACACCATCGAGGTGGCCCGCCGCGACACGCTGACGAAAGAGACGCTGTCGTGCGACGGCATCGAAAACCATATCAAGGCGCTGCTGGATGAGATACAGGAGAACATATACCGCAAGGCTGCCGACATGCGCACGCAGCAAACACGCGAGGTGAACACCTACGAGGAGTTCAGGGATGAGATCGAAAAAGGAGGGTTCCTGCTCTGTCACTGGGACGGCACCGCCGAAACGGAAGCACGCATCAAGGAGGAGACCAAGGCCACTATACGCTGCATCCCCCTCGAGGGTGACAAGACACCCGGCAGCTGTATGGTGACAGGGAAGCCGTCGGCACAAAGGGTGATCTTTGCCAGAGCATACTGAAAAATTAAGAATTATAAATTAATAGCGTAAAGTGATAAGGGATAAAGGGCAAAAGAACGATGAACTGCGGACCGGAACAGGGAAACAGGGACAGTCAACTTCGTTCCTGAATAGTAAGCAGTGAAAAGAGAAAAAAATGGCAAGATTGAAGCATTGGATTTCGGCATTTCGTCTGCGGACACTCTTCCTGGCAGTCGCTACGGTCATCCTGGGTAGCGGGCTGGCCTGGCAGGATGGCCGATTCAGCCTCACCACGCTTATCCTTACCTTTCTGCTGGCCGTATCCATCCAGATACTGGCTAATCTGTCCAACGACCTGGGCGACTTTCAGAAGGGTGCCGACATCACCGGAAGGCGTCAGGGACCCGCCCGCGCCGTGCAAAGCGGCAGGATCACTCCCCGGGAGATGAAAAGAGGCATCGCCGTCTTCGTGGTCATTTGCCTGACGACGGGATTGACCCTGGTGTTCAACATCGCAGGGATGATCGACTGGCCGTCCGCCCTCATCCTGATACTCACGGGTGGTGTCAGCATCGTGGCAGCGCTCTTCTACACGATGGGAAAGCATGCCTACGGCTACCGGGGCTGGGGTGATTTTTTCGCCTTTATCTTCTTCGGTCCGGTACCCGTGATCGGCACCTGGTTCCTGCATACCCACACCTTCGGGTTCAAGCCGGTGCTGCCGGCCATAGGTCTGGGCCTCATCAGCACCATGATCCTCAACATCAACAATATGAGGGATATAGACAACGACAGGGCGTCGGGTAAGATCACCATCGCCGTGAAGCTGGGATTACGCCACGCCAGGGTGTATCATGCCCTGATGACACTCACCTCATTCCTCTGTTTTGCCGGATTCACCATCCTGTATGAACCCTCACCCTGGTACCGGTATGCTTATCTCCTGGCCTACCTCCTGCCGTTCAGGATCCTGACTGACATCAGATACAAAAGCGGACAGGAACTCGACCCCTATCTGAAACGCACCTCCCTCGCAGGATTGCTGGTGGCGCTTGCTTTCGTCCTCTGCATCAACCTCTGACTAGTTCACTTCCAGCTCGACAACGAAGTCGGTTTCCTCCGGTATCTGTCCGAGCTGCAACACGACACCCCCGTCCACTGCTACTGCTTTCACCGGTTTCTTACCGATGAACTGTCTGGCTGAACTCACCTTCTTACCCTGCATGGGCAGATAAAGGACATCGTCCTTCAGGTTCAGGATATGCACGAAGAGGCGGTTCCCTTTTTGTGTGGTCACCCCCCAGTCGCGCGGCCTGATAAAACCGCCGCGGGTACCGTAGATAGTCTCGCCGTATGTCCTGAGCCACTCGCCCATCGCGTTGTAACGCTGCACTGCGATATCGGGGAACGTACCGTCAGGCCGCGGCCCCACGTTCATCAGCAGGTTGGCATTGTTCCCTGCTGCCTTCACCAGATAATGGATCAGCTCTTTCTCCGATTTATAGTTCTTGTCGGTGATATTGTAACCCCACGAATGATTCATGGTCTCGCAGGTCTCCAGCGGCAGCCGGCCGATGGTTGCCGTGCCGGAATAACCCGACTGGTTCTGTCCCGGCAGGTCTTTCTCGAAGGTCTGCCCGTCCTCACCCTCCAGAGGTGCTATATGATGATTGTTGATGACCAGGCAGCCGGGCTGGATACTGTGGATATGGTCGTATATCTCCTTCAGGCGCCAGTCGAAATCATCCGGCTGATCCCATTTGCCGTCGAACCAGATGGCTCCGATCTCACCGTAGCCGGTCAGCAGCTCCGTAAGCTGACCGAGCATAAAACGGTGATAGGTCTCCCAGCTGCCCTGTACGGTGCGCCCTACTCCCCTACCCGTTCTGCCCAGCGGATGGTAATCGTCCCTGGCCCAGTCGAGCAGTGAATAGTAGAAATGCAGCCTCACCCCCTGCCTGTGGCATTCATCGGCCAGCTCCTTCAGGATATCCCGCTTGAAGGGTGTAGCATCCACGATGTTGTAGGGTGACTGCTTCGTGCCGAACATGGAGAAGCCGTCGTGATGGCGTGAGGTGATGCAGATGTACTTCGCTCCCGCGGCTTTCACATCAGACACCCACCTGGCAGCGCTGAACTTCGAAGGGTAAAAGCCATTGGCCAGCATGGCATACTCACTGTGATGGATATTCTTGTTGTTCATGATCCACTCACCGTCGGCCATCATGCTGTAGATGCCCCAGTGGATAAAAACACCAAACTTCATATCCTGAAACGCCTCCCTGTTCCGGAGGTTCTCCTGCGAAGGGTTATAAGTCTGTTGTGCCGATACACCTGCCGTCATCAGCAGTGCAAAAAAGAGAATGTTGAACTGTTTCATGATGCTATATTTTATTATTCATTTGTTGTCTCCAGAAAATGAACCAGCTGTGCCACGGCCGCCTGGTCTTCAAAATCAACCTCGTTGCCGGCGGTATATTGATTGTACTGGTCCTTACTTTTTTTATATAAGTTTTTCAATTGTCTCAACGACTTGACTTCTTCCCATCCCGACCCGTTATCGAGCCAGTAGACCGTGTAGGGTTTTACCTGAAAGTCCTCGGGAAGCTTCAATTCATACACCCTGCCTCCACTCGCCCAGCTGGAATAACTGTCAGAGGATGATGTCTGCGATGTTCCGCCATAGGCAGCCGGCTTCCCCGGAGGAATCACCCTGCACTTGTACTGGGCAAACAGTTTATATCCGTCCCCGTGCAGTACCTCTACAAATTGATTGCGGTGAAGGACGAATTTCCTGCTGCCAATGATCACAGTGTCCGTCTGGCTCAGGGTAGGCTCAGCCAATGCCAGCACCTGTCCGTTCTGGTTAAACACCATCTCCTCGGTGGCGGCATTAAAGTTGAGCAATGCAGGATTCCTCCTGCCATCTTTCATCAGCACCGTTCCGGATGCAAACTCCGGGAACAGGTAGTGCGAGATCTCTTTTGTCTGCTGGCCAATTAAGGGGAGTGACATCAAAAAGAGGGTAATAAGAGAAAAAGATCTGTGTTGCATAGGTGATTATTTTTTTATGATTCATTTATAACCCGCATTTGGCATCTGCCTGCCATGAAGGAGATTTTATCTTCTCCGGAGAAGACTTTTACCTGTTTAACAAATGTAAAGATAAACGATAATTTTTGTTTGTCAAAAAAATTAACAGGTCATGGATGCTCCTCTTTCAATTAAAAATTATTGTGTAACTTTGCCCGATATACAAACCAACTCTTTCACCATTATGTTCGACAACAGCAAACGCGCTTTTATAGCCATCAATGATGAAGCGGAAGTATGCCTGATACCCAGAATGGCAAACCGCCACGGCCTCATCACCGGCGCCACGGGAACCGGAAAAACAGTCACCCTGCAGACACTCTCCGAGACATTCAGCGAGATGGGCGTGCCCGTCTTCGCCGCCGATATGAAGGGCGACCTCTCCGGTGTGGCAAAAACAGGGGGAAACAAGGAGAGCGTTACCAAACGGGTGGATGGCTATAAGCTACAGGATAAAGGATTTGAATATAAAGCTTTCCCGGTGCGTTTCTGGGATGTGTTCGGCGAACAGGGACACCCGGTGCGTACCACCGTCACCTCCATGGGACCGCTGCTGCTGGAGCGGCTGCTGGACCTGAACGAGACACAGGGTGCAATCCTGACGATGGCCTTCCGTATTGCCGACGACAACAACCTGCTGCTGATCGACCTGAAAGACCTGCAGAAGATGCTGCAATATATTGGTGACAACCGGACACAATTCATCACCCAATACGGCAATATCTCACCTGCCAGCATCGGCGCCATCCAACGGGGATTGATGCGGCTGGAGAGCGAGGGTGCCGACAGGTTCTTCGGGGAGCCGGAGCTGGAGATCACCGACTTCATCCAGACGGAACAGGGCAAGGGAGTGATCAACATTCTCGCCGCCGACAAGCTGATGAACTCACCCCGTGTATACACCACCTTCCTGCTGTGGCTGCTGGACGACCTCTATGAGACCCTTCCCGAGGTGGGCGATATGGATAAACCGAAGCTGGTCTTCTTCTTCGATGAGGCTCATCTGCTCTTCAACGACATGCCCTCCTCCCTGCTGGAGAAGGTGGAACAGATTGTCCGCCTCATCCGCTCCAAGGGGGTGGGTGTCTACTTCTGCACGCAGAACCCGGTAGACATACCCGAGAGCATCCTCGGACAGCTCGGCAACCGCGTACAGCATGCCCTGCGTGCCTATACCCCCAACGATCAGAAAGCGGTGAAGGTGGCTGCCAACACCTTCCGTGCCAACCCGATGTTCGACACGGGCGAAGCCATCACCCAACTCAATACGGGTGAGGCGCTGATATCGTTCCTCAACGAGAAGGGAGCGCCCCAGATGGTGGAGCGCGCCAACATCCTGCCGCCGCAGGGACAGATAGGCCCCCTCACCGCGGGTGAAAGAGACCAGCTGATGCGTGGCTCGCTGATCTATGGCGTCTACGAGAAGCTGGTGGACCGCGAGTCGGCCTACGAGATCCTGTCGCAAAAGCATGAGCTGCTCGAGGAAGAGCGCAAACAGGCCGCGGAGGAGAAAGAACGTATCCGTCTGCAGAAAGAGGAACAGAAAGCAGCCCTGGAGGCTGAGAGGGCGAAGCGTGCCGCAGCACGGCAACGCAAGGCTGACCAGGGTATCCTGGGTGACATCCTCACGCAGGTGGGACGCAGCACCACACGGCAAATCAGCAATCAGCTGGGCAGGACCCTTACCCGCAGCCTGCTGGGAGCGCTCTTCGGAAAAAAATGAACCTTTCAAACTGACTCCATGTATCAAACACTCTTCAGACACTACTGGCTGCAGACAGTCCGCTCGCCGGGTTATTACAAGAACCTGGTGGTGAATATCTTCGTCGGACTGACAGCGCTTTATTTTTTGGCAGTCTTCATCCTGGTAGGGCTTATGCTGCCGAAGATACTGCAGGAGATAGCCCCTCAGGCCGATCCTGCCGCTATCTTCACCGGCAGCATGATCTATGCCCTGATCGCCCTGCTGTTGATACGCTATGTGATGCAGCCGCTGAGCAGGCTGAACCTGGAGAGCTACCAGGTGTTGCCGGTCAAAAGGTCTGCCCTGGTCTCCTACCTGGTGTTGAAACCGCTGCTCAACCCGCTGAACTACATCGTCCTCTGCCTGGTTATTCCCTTTGCCATCACGGGCATTCATCCTGCATACGGCACAGCAGGGGCTTTCCGTTTTATCCTCATCATCCTCGGCCTCATCTGGTTCAACACCCTGATGGCTCCGCTGCTGAAACGACAATTCAGCAATATCCTTCTCGGAACCGTCACGCTGCTGGCCATCGGTGGCGGACTGGCAGCGCTGGAGTATTTCAGGATCTTCTCCCTGTTTCAACTATCACAGGATCTTTTCAGTTTGCTGACCGTCACACCCGTCGTATGGATCGTCGTGTGGTTGCTTGGCCTGCTGGCTTTTTTGCTCAACAGGCTCTTTTTTGCCCGCAACTACTATCCCGAATCATTCGAGAAAAAAAGCAAAAAGAGAGAGGCCGGAGCCCAGCGGTTCACCTTTATGGAGCGCTTCGGAAAGATAGGAGAGCTCATCTCTCTCGAGATCAAGCTGGTGCTCCGTCACAAGCGGACAAAGAGCACCCTCTACACAGCCTTCTTCTTCCTACTCTACGGGTTGATCTTCTATCCCAACCCGATGTATAACGAGATTCCCGGATGGTTGCTGTTCGTGGCCATCTTTGTCACAGGGACGGGGATGCTGTTGTTCGGACAGTGGATCATCAACTGGGATGGTGCCCACTTCGATTTTCTGATGACCCGCGATATCGACACCCACACCTATATCCGGGCCAACTATACCCTGATGCTGGCACTCTGCATCGTCTCTTTTATCGCCACCACCCCCTACTTCCTGTTTGGCAGGCAGATCATCCTCTATCACCTGGTGGCGTTCGTATATAATGCCGGCGTCAACATCTACGTCTATCTTTTCGCGGCGACGCTGAACACCAAGCGGCTGGAGCTCTCCAGGGGCTCCTCGATGAATATGCAGGGGGTGAGTTATAAAAACTTCCTCGTGATGATTCCCCTGCTGGTGATCCCTATCTCGCTGATCTCACTTTTTGCACTTTTTTCCGCCACCTATATCGCGCTGATCATCATCGCCCTCATGGGACTGGCCGGTATCCTGTTCAGGGACTCACTCCTGAGCGTGATCGAGAAACAGTTCCTGCGCAGGAAATATGCCCTCTGCACTGGCTTCCGCAAGAAAGAGTGAGTACCCAACAGAATTCAACCATCCGTAATCATCCAAACAGATAAAAATCAAGCATATGCAAGAATACATCGACAGTTCAGTCACCCTTACCGATACGCCTCCCCCGGTGCCACAGTCAGCCGTACAGACCGAAGGGATCATCAACGCCGCCAACCTGAAGAAAATCTATGGCGGCATAACCGTCCTCAACATCCTATCCATACAGATACGCAACGGCGAGAGCTTCGGCCTGGTGGGCAACAACGGTGCCGGCAAGACCACCTTCTTCCGGTTGATCCTCGACCTGATCGAGGCTTCCTCGGGGGAAGTACAGATCGACGGCGAAAAAGTGGCCCGCCGCGATGCGTGGAAAGCGAAGGTCGGATCATTCCTCGACGAGAGTTTTCTGATTGATTTCCTCACACCCGAGGAGTATTTCGCTTTCACGGCCCGGGTATACCGTAAATCGGAAGGCGATATGAACACTTTCCTGGAGTCGATGAAAGATTTCTTTAACGGGGAGATACTGGGATCGGGCAAGCTGATCCGCGACCTCTCCAAGGGGAACCAGAAGAAGACAGGTATTGCCGCCGCGCTGATCAGTGACCCGCAGATACTGGTTCTCGACGAGCCGTTTACCGCGCTCGACCCTACCTCGCAGATACGATTGAAGCGGATGCTCAACGAGCTCAAGACCACGCGGCAAATGACCATGCTGATCTCCAGCCACGACCTCAATCATGTGACCGAGGTGTGCGACCGCATCGTGGTGCTCGAGAAGGGGCTGATGGTGAATGATATACGTACCAGCGAGAACACGCTGAAAGAGCTGGAGTCTTATTTTGCGGTATAAAATTGTATCTTTGCCCCTCTCAATAAAAACAACAAAACGAAACAAGCAGTGGAAGAAACAAGGGAACAAAATAAGATCAGTCCGATGGCAGACTGGTTCATCCGACTCATCAAAGGAACACTCGTGGGCATCGGTTTTATTCTCCCCGGCCTGTCGGGAGGTGTGCTGGCCGTGATCTTCGGCATCTATGACAAGCTGATACGCTTCCTCGCCAACCTGCGGCACAACTTCACGAAGAACCTGCTCTATTTCCTTCCCGTGGCCATCGGTGCCGCCATCGGAATCGTGCTCTTCTCGGTGGTGGTGGAGAAAGCGTTCGGCAGGTATGCCGCTCAGTTTGTCTGCCTCTTCGTGGGCTTTGTGGCCGGCACGTTCCCCTCTCTCTACAGGACAGCCGGAAAACAGGGCAGGAAGTCGGCCGATGGTTGGATCCTCATCCTGTCCACGATGGCCATCTTCTTCCTGATGCTCGTCGGCGGACAACAGCTCACCGAGGTAACACCCAATATCCTTGTCTGGCTCGCATCGGGACTGCTGATGGGACTGGGACTGATTGTCCCGGGGATGAGCCCCTCCAACTTCCTCATCTATTTCGGGCTGTACGACAAGATGGCCACCGGCATCAAGGATTTTGACTTCGCTGTCATCATCCCGCTGATCGTCGGCTTTGTCATCTGTGTCCTTCTCTTCTCCAAGCTGGCATCGTGGCTCTTCCGTAGATACTATTCCGGCATGTACCACTTCATCCTGGGCATGGTCATCGGCTCCTCCCTGGCGATCTTCCCCACGGTGGTCTTTCCGGCATTCACCGCCGACCAGCTGGCGGTCACCGGGTTAAGCTTCGGCGGTGCGCTGCTCTTCTGCGTGGTTCTTTTCATCGTCGGAGCCATCGCCTCCTACCTCTTCAGCAAGGTAGAGGATAAATATCCCCGGGAAGAGATCTTCTGACACAGGGCAACAGAAACCTTCAACAGTATATTACCGCCTTACCTGAGTGTGGTCCTGTGTCGTTATAGCGCTGTTATGTTTATGCGTAAAAATCTCAGGGTTTTTGCTGTTCATCGTTCTCCCCCGCGACGATGATCCGCGGATTGCGTTCTTTCAGTTCAGCGATCAGGGCGTCGATATCCGATTCACTCACCCTCAGTATCTCAAAACCGCGCACCTTATCGATACGCAGCTGGTTCTTCCTGATCTTCTTCAGGGCAACCATATCGCCTATGGCTATCCTTCTGTTCTTGCTCAACAATCTCAATACCATGCGTATCTCCAGAAAATTAAGCTGCGTCACGGCATACTCCCTGATGGTCGTGGTTAGCATAAAAAGCAGGGTGAAGGTAAAGTATATCAGAATACTCCATACCTCCCCACCCCGGGTGAAACGGTACAGGAAAAGTGCCAGCAACATCACTGCCGCCATGCCCCAGAAGATATTACCGAGTCCGTTGTCTGCCTTGTATTTTTTTTCCACGACTTTCCGATTTGATTGAATCACAAATTTACATGAATTTATCCTAATTCCCCGACGTTATGCAAAAATATGGGTAATTGTTTAACGCATCTTTGATACTATATTAAGTATCAATTGAAAATCAATCATTGATCATCTACAGTAATAATATGGTTGACACTTCTCATAAATCCAGACAATATATATGAAATCCAAATGAACCAATGAAAAACCGGGAATGATACAAAAGAGTAGAAAAACAGACATTCGTTAACTTTATTTAACTATAATAATCTATACTTTAAACCTCTTGCCGGAAGCGGGTTTCATGAATTATTACCCTTATGTCCGTTCGCAATGGTATTTTTAACGCAAAAAATTAATTAATTAAATTTGCATATATTTAACCGATTTTCTATCATTGTAGTCAGGATACAATAAGAACAATCGCGTAATTATCTACATGAAAACATTTCTTTTTCTTCTCATCTATTTGAGTGGCTCATGCTATTTGATGTACGCTCAGGGAAAGTTGGATACAGAGGCTAATATGTTTCGTGCCAACGATACCATTGTCAAGCAACAGGTTGAATACAAAAATCCCGGCAAAATGGGTGAAAACGTTTTCTGGAATTTCGGGAAACTGAAACCGGTGGATGAAAAGTATACCATTGTCTACGCAGAGGTCTCCGACACCACAACGGAAATTTCCGGAACGGAACACAGGACGCGCTATTTCTATGAGTTGCAAAATGATTCGTTACTGCTCCTCGGTTACGAGAATCCTACGACGAGAGTCAGATACGACATACCGGAAATAATTCTCCATTTCCCGATGAAATTCGGGGATAAGATTGAGGGATATTTCAGTGGCAAGGGTATCTACTGCGATAAACTGGATGTAGATGCATATGGATTATCCCGATCACTGGTTGATGCCAGCGGCGTGCTGATCCTCCCCAACCGTGATACTTTGAAGCATGTGATCCGTATCCGAACCATTCAACTTGTATCGGAAAAGATCCTTCCATTGACGGCTGACAGTCTGGCAAAATCAACCATAGATAAGCCAAATCCCGGAACAGCTGCTGAAGTGATCCGAAAACAACTGGAGAGCGACAGTGCAGTACTGATGGTTGACACCCATCGCTGGTATGCGGCAGGATATCGTTATCCGGTATTTGAGACGGTCCGCACCGGTAAATACCGTGATCAAAACAAAACCTCCTATTTTACCACGGCATTCTTTTATCCTCCCGTGAAACATCTCTACGTAACATCGGACAGCACCAATAAAAAGGTACAGGATGAGCTCCGCAAATCCGATCTTATCGCCACGGGAAATGGCAACAACAACGACCCCGGATACGACAATAACAGCGAGATAAATCAAAAGAAGGATCAGCTTCCGGATGAGATTGAATTTGCCTGTAATGTCTATCCCAATCCGGTAGAAAGCCAGCTGACTTTTGAATTTTACATCTCCGGGGATGCCACTGTATCCTACGCACTGTACAATATTGCAGGATCTTTATTATACATGAAGCGGCCTCATCAGCTCAGAAGCGGAGCTTACGGCGACCTGATCGACATGGGACGACTCCTTCGCGGACAATACATCTTGAGTATCCAGGTAAACGGGAAAAGGTATAGTGAGAAAATAATTAAAAGATGAGTTATGACTAAAATTGGCTTTTATACGCTTATTCTTCTTACAGGTGTATACTATCCCCTCTTATGTCAGGAAAATTATGACAAAAATTTGTTGGAACTTGCAACACCAGTTGAGCCTACAACAGCTTCTTTAGGCCTATACGGTGTGTTCCCTGTAGATTATTCGAATGGTTTAATTCCTATTAAGATCCCCTTGTTAGAAATAAAAACCGGTGATTTAAATCAATCAATTGAATTAACCTATCATGGCGGTGGCATCAAAGTAACGGAAGAGGCTACATGGGTCGGTTTGGGCTGGAATTTGAATTTTGGCGGGGTCATTTCAAGAACATTGAATGGATACCCGGACCATGAAGAAACATCACCCCTCCCAGACGCATCCTATCTTCTTGCTCAAATGCGTGCCAATTACAATACAACAAATAATGTAATTGATTATGACGAACTCAACAAAGCGAGAACACCGGAATTGTCTTTCAAACCCGATTTATATCACTATAATTTTGGGGAATACACGGGTACATTCTTTTTGCAGGATTCAGAAATAAGACCCGTTTCATATAACGCACTAAGAGGATCATTAACAAAAATAACTGTTCCTGATGGAACAACTTACGAGTTTCTGGGATCAGAGAATACCAATATAACCAGGAAATTAATGCCGGTAAAAATGTACGAATCAGCTTATTATATTGACAAAATCATCTCCCCAAACAGGACTGATACCATCAGTTATACGTATCAACCGGATGGCGTTTATACATCTATTCTGCAGTCTTTTGTTGAAGGGTTGATAACGACAACTTCAACTCCCTTGGTTTTAGGAGTACCTTCCCCAACTCCTTCTCCAATAGGAACAACGATTGAAACTTTACCTTTAAGATGTGAACAGATGTCGATTCAGAAAGTCTCCTCCATTAAACCGCAATATATTCATTTTTCAGGAGGACGAATAGCCTTTCAATTAAGTGAAAGATCCGATTTAGATCCCATAAGTACAGGAGTATTAAAGAAACTGGATTATATCCTGATTGAAAAAAAAGAAGGAGCATCCTATAACCCGGTTAAAGTGATCAAATTTTATTATTCCTATTTTAACCCGACAGGAGATTACGATTATAAAAGATTATGCCTTGATTCTTTGGTAGAGTTACCTTCATTACAATCAAGCGAACGACAGTTAATCGCAAAGTTCACCTACTACGGAGACAAGTCCCTTCCTTCAAAGAAGAGTTATGCATCGGATTATTGGGGATTTTATAACGGAAAAAGTAATAACTCGCCGATTCCACTCACCAATTTCTCCTCCTATACTTTTGGGTCTGCAAATAAAAATCCGGACGAATATTATGCTCAATATGGCACTATTAAAAGTATCATATATCCGACGAAGGGTAAAACTGAATTTATCTGGGAAGGGAATAAGATTAATCACAACAGTTCACACACCATTCCGTATATAAAGAAAGATGCAACCCTTTTCTTTAGTCCTACAAGCGACATTCTTTGCTATAATGATTCACCCTCATTCTATTCAAAATCTATGACCGTTCGCTCTCTTATAGATCAAACAGTGATTATTGAATATTATTTACGTAAAAAGGATTTGCTGGATCCCATTCACAAAAGAAAAGACAGAGGGGAAATAAGTCTCAACGGAGAAATCATTACTAATTTATCTACCAATACAACCTCACACACTATATATCTCCGATTAATGGCAAATGAGGATTACACTTTTACCATCAAGACCAATTGCAGTAATGTGGAAGGATCTCTCCGATTTTCATATAACAGCTATGATCCAACCAAAGATGCGAATACCTCATATCCATTTGCAGGGATCAGGATCAGGGAGCTGAAAAACTATGATACAGATGGGGATTTGCTGACACATACAAAATATGAATATACTGACCCTGCCGGAAAACCGAGCGGAATGTTGACTCACGATAAACCCATCACTTATTATAAAAAAACAACGCTCTTTGACGAAGGAGCTGTAGACAATGATATACTCTTATATACAATTAATAAGGATCTTGTTTACTCCAATCAACACAGTGGGATGGAAGCCAATAATTACATGTACGAATATGTCAAAGAATCAATACTGGATTATTCACAAAATAACGCAAATGGCTATACGCTCTATCAATTTTCCAAAGGAACCGACCGATTTTACAATAGCGATATCCCAATAATTAATCAAAGTCATCTAAGGGGCAGATTGATAAACCAAAAAGATTACAAAAGAACTTCAGCCGGTTATGAATTAGTGAGAGAGATTCAAAACATGTATCATCAGGATGAGCGGATTTCATACAGCATCAAGGGATTTGCCATGTCCCAGAATTACGAATTCACCGGACCCGATGCATTATCCCATGCGCTGGGAAGTATCGATCAAACGATGATCTTTGATCCGGTCAACTATGAATATACATCTGACTGGATTATGCTGGACAAGACAATCATCAAAAATTATTCCACTTCTTCAGCATATGCTACTACATCTACTGAATACCTGTACAATAACATACATCATATTCAGCCTACGGAAATAAAAAAGACGAACAGTGCAGGAGACATTTTGAAAACAAGGATTCTTTATCCAAGTGATATGAATACAGGAATTTTTATTGAAATGGCCAATAAGAACATGCTTGCTTATCCTATTGACACAAAAAAGTATATCGTAAGAGTCGGTCAAACCGATAAGCTTATTGGTGGAAGAAAAAAATTATATGAGAAAGATATATATAATCATATTGTGCATACAAAAGAATCTGAATATCTCCCTTCCGGAGCATTAAATGATCTCTTTACCTATAAATATAACCAAAAAACACGCCTCATTGAAATAACAGGGAAAGATAACGTTCCCATTTCTTTCTACTGGGATGTTGTAAACAGATATCCCATTGTGATGGCAAAAAACATGAGTTATGATGTTTTATCCAATGCCATGAGATCAAACTACTCTCCTCTTACATTTCCAACATCTGCAGTTTGTTTGAATTCTCAGGTAACCACATATACCTATAAACCATTCGTGGGAATGACTTCAGAAACAGATTCACACGGTGTTACCATCTATTACGAATACGACTCATTCGGTCGTCTTCAACACGTGAAAGATTCCCATGGAAAAATGATTGAACAGTATGAATATCATTACAAACCATAAACTGCGTTCCGATATGATACATTGTCACAGAATGGTCGGCCATACGATGGTACTTTTGCTTTTCATATGTTACGCTACGATGCAAATCCATGCACAAAGCAATGACAGGAATTACATCCGTACCCGTGTCATGATGAACGATGCAGGGAGCGTGTATTCGGATAAAATCGATTACTACGACGGCCTGGGGCGACAAGAACAAACAGTGCTAAAGACGGCAAGTCCCACCCGGAAAGACCTGGTAAGCCTGCAGGAATATGACGTCGCGGGGCGACCGTCGAACAGTTGGTTACCGGCAGCTGTAGGTGGAACGGGTTCATATATAGATGCTGTATCATTGAAATCAGCTTCTTCTACTTTTTATTCAGATGCCAGTGCCTACAGCAAGACCGTATATGAGGAATCCCCCCTGAATCGAATATTGGAGCAATACGGGCCCGGATCGACATGGCATACTTCCGGAAAGGCGGTTGAAACCAAGCATCTCACCAATACGGCCAGCGATACTCTTTCCTGCGGGCTGTATACAGTGGCTTCAAACACCACGTTACAAAGAACCGGTACCTACGCTACAGGCGAGCTGTTTGTCACCCGAACCACCGATGAGGATGAAGGGATATCTTATACTTTCACCGATAAGTTGGAGCAGGCCGTTTTAATTCGGGTCATGAAAGGATCCACGACCCATGATACTTATTTTGTATACGATGATTACGGCAACCTTTGCTACGTATTGCCCCCCGCCGCCGCCGATGCCTTATCTGCTACCGCTATCTGGAACGATGACAATGCAACACTTAAAAATTATGCCTACATCTACAAGTACGATGTCTATAACCGCTGCATCAGGAAAAAAATACCCGGGTGTGATCCCATCGTAATGAAATATGACAAAGCGGACCGGCTTATTTTCAGGCAGGATGGAAACCAACTATCTAACAACCAGTGGACTTTTTTATTCTATGATCTGTTCGGACGGCAAACCGCTACCGGTATATGGAAATCGGCAACCATTCCGGCACTGGATAATCTGGTAGTGAAAACGGATTATACCGGCAGCGGATCATTGGCAGGATATAATGTCAATCTTACATTGCCTGCAGTGGATCTGTTGACGGTAAACTATTTCGACAATTACACGTTCACGACAGGCTTGTCCCCACTCAATTATGTTGTACCGCCAACGGGATATGGAACGCAGTATAACAGCGCCAAAGGTCTGCTGACGGGAACACGAACCTATCAATTGGTTGATCCCGCTAAATATATCTTGTCGGCCATCTATTACGATGACCGGGGCAGGATTGTGCAAACCCACACCTCAAATCATTTGGGGGGATACGAAGACGAATACTTCGCCTACACCTTTACCGGCAAGGTAACACAGCGGCAACACGTGCATTCGGCCCCGGGAAAGACCACCCAAACCGAAGTCTATACCTATGCCTACGACCATGCCGAGCGGCTGCTCTCCGTCACCCACAAACTAAACAGCGCAGCAGCGGTTACCCTTTCACAATACACCTATGATGAAATTGGACGGATGCTGACAAAGAAACTGGGCACGGAGACATCCACCTACCATTACAATGTGCGAAGCTGGCTGACACAGATTCAGGGATCAAGGTTCAACCAGACGCTGGCTTACCATACAACGGTGAACAGTGTAACGCCTTCCATCCCGAGGTTCAACGGCAATATCGGTGCCATGAAGTGGAAAGCCGGAACGGAGACAACGGAGCGGGGCTATCAGTTTACGTATGACGGGCTGAGCCGCCTGACCAATGCCGCTTATGGTGAGGGAACCTCGCTGACCGCCAATATCAACCGCTACAACGAAGCAGTAAGCAATTACGATAAGATGGGAAATATCCTCTCCCTGCAACGCCAGGGCAAGCACGACAGCGGCTACGGGATGATCGACAACCTCACCTATACTTACTCAGGCAATCAACTGGCAAAGGTCACCGATGCGGCCACGGCCGCAGTCACCTACTACGGCGCCTTCCAGTTCACCGACGGCGCCAATGTAACCACCGAGTACATCTACGACAAGAACGGCAACCTGAAGAAAGATTACAACAAAAAAAATCGTTGACATTCAATACAATTCATTAAATTTGCCCGACGGATTGCAGTTCACCAACGGCAATACCGTGAACTACGTCTACAA
>CAKMJT010000020.1 GCA_927407015.1 uncultured Proteiniphilum sp.
CGACTTATCATGTGCCGGCATGGAGTCGTACAGCACCCCGTCCATATCGAAAATAACCGCTTTCAGGTCGAATCTGCTGTAGTGATGTTGCTGCAGATACGCTTTTAGTAATTCAATCATCCGATGTCATAAAAAGACCGCGGGGCTGCTTTTGTGCAGCCAAGCGGTCAGGAAATATTCAGCTATATTACAGTCTTGACTTGATCACTCTCGTAGCTTCCTCATAGCCCGGTTTCTCCAGCAGTGCGAACATATTCTTCTTGTATGCCTCCACCCCGGGTTGGTCGAACGGGTTGATGTCAAGCAGATAACCGCTGATGCCGCAGGCTTTCTCGAAGAAATAGATGAGCTGGCCCACAAACTGCTCGTTCAATTTGGGCAGCACGATCAGCAGATTAGGTACACCCCCGTCCACATGAGCGATACGGGTACCCAGTTCTGCCATCTTGTTCACCTCATCCACCCTTTTCCCTTCGAGGAAGTTGAGGCCATCGAGATCTCTGTCGTCATGCGGAATCTCTACTTTCCTGTTCGGCTCCCGGATGGAGATGACCGTCTCGAAGATGGTGCGTTCCCCCTCCTGTATCCACTGTCCCATGGAGTGAAGGTCGGTCGTGAAATCAACGGCTGCCGGGAAGATGCCCCCGTTTTCCTTTCCTTCGCTCTCGCCGTACAGCTGTTTCCACCATTCAGCCAGAAAATGAAGCTTGGGATGGTAATTCACCAGGATCTCGATCTTCTTACCCTGTTTGTATAGCTCGTTGCGAATCACTGCGTAGATGGCCGGCAGATTGTAGTCGAACGAGGCAGAGGGGCCGGTGGCTTTCTCTATCTCCACGGCACCACCTACGAGTTTGCGGATATTGATGCCTGCTACGGCAATAGGCAGCAGTCCCACGGGCGTGAGGACAGAGTAACGTCCGCCTACGTTATCGGGGATGACGAATGTTTTGTATCCCTCGGTGGTGGCCAGTGAACGGAGAGCGCCTCTGGAGGCGTCGGTGATGGCAGCGATGCGTTTTCTGGCTTCCTCTTTACCTACCTTGTTCTCCAGCTGATCTTTCAGCAGGCGGAAAGCAAGAGCCGGTTCGGTTGTTGTGCCTGATTTGGAGATATTGATGATCCCAAACTCTTTATTCCTGAGGTAGCCGGACAGTTCATGAAGGTAGTCCTCGCTGATATTGTTTCCGGCATATACGATGACCGGATTTTTTCGTGCTTCTTTATCCTGCAGCCAGTCGAAAGAATCGGAGAGGGCATCGATCACTGCACGCGCCCCCAGATAGCTGCCGCCGATACCCACTACCACTACTGCCTCACACCGGGTACGCAGCACAGCTGCCGCATCTTCAATCTCTCTGAGCACCTCCTCCGTGATGGAAGAAGGGAGAGTGACCCATCCCAGGAAATCGTTCCCTGCGCGGGAACCGTCGTGAAGCGCCTGATTGCAGGCTGTTGCCTGAGCCGATTGTTTCAGAATATCCTCTTCTGAAAGAAAATCGGAAACCTGTTTGATGTTCAGTTGAATACTATCCATTGTTACTCTATATTTAGTCTGTTTGATGCATTGTTCACTGTAAGCGAAGATCTTCTTTTGTTGAATCAGTTCGATGCTGATAGGCAGCGCCGACGAGCATGTCGCATCAGAAAAAATCGATCAGCCTTTTGATGGCCGTCTGTGGCGCAAGTTTCTCGTAGAGGATCTCGTAGATGGTCCGTGCGATGGGCATGTCGACCTTGAAACGATCGTTCAGCTCGTATATACATTTTGCCCCGTAGTATCCTTCGGCAATCATCTCCATCTCCAGCTGTGCCGACTTCACCGAATAGCCTTTCCCTATCATGGCTCCCAGTGTCCTGTTGCGGCTGAACTGCGAATAACCGGTCACCAGCATGTCACCCAGGTAATGCTGCTCGCTGATGTTGCGTTCAATGGGTACCACCCCGTTGAGGAAGTGTGACATCTCTTTAGCGCAGTTGCTCATCAGCACCGCCTGAAAGTTGTCGCCATAAAGCAGCCCCTGACAAATACCGGCCGCAATGGCGTAGATGTTTTTCAGTACGGCAGCCAGTTCAATGCCGACCACGTCGTTCGAGATGCGTGTCTTCAATATCCTTGAATGGATGGCTTCGGCCAGAAGATTTGCTTTTTTCTCGTCTTTACTGGCTACCGTGAGAAACGACAATCTTTCCAGTGCCACTTCTTCGGCGTGGCACGGCCCGGAAAGAACACCGATATCCTCAAACGGAATTTTAAAGTTGGAAGCCAGAAATTCGCTCATCACCATATTGTCGTTCGGGATGATCCCTTTCAATGCGGAGACCATGAATTTACCGCGGAACGTACTGTTCCATATGCGGCGAAAATATTGTTTCACATAGGGGGAGGGAATGGCGATGATGATGGTATCCGATTCTTTGATAGCTTTCTCAATGTTGGAGTAGAAGGTGATTTGAGCGAGATTAAACTTGACATTGGTCAGGTAGCTGGGGTTGTGCCCCAGCTTATAAAATCCCTCTATCTGATCGTCGCGGCGGATGAACCAGTTCATATGCTTTTGGTTCATCAACACTATTTTAGCCAGTGCCGTGCCCCATGTTCCGCCTCCCAGGATACAGATTTTTCCGATTGAATCCATGATATGTTTTATTTCAGCACGTCAGACAGTTACAATTTAGAAGCATTGGCTATCCATGTTTTAACCTCTTCAGGTGTAGGATTGTTCAAATCAAGCCTGAACTTTTTATTCAAACCACAGATCTCCTGGTGCAGTTTGTTGGGATTCGCTTCCGTCAGACTCTTCACCTGCAGGTAACCTGCTTTTTGCAGCTGGGCGACCCATTCTTCGGGAATACCTATTTCAGTATACAGGGATGGCGAATCTTTCCTGACTGTTTTCTCCGGTCGCATCATGGGGAAGAGCAGCACCTCCTGGATGGTAGTCTGTCCTGTGAGTAGCATGGCAAGCCTGTCCATTCCTATGCCCATACCCGATGTGGGCGGCATGCCATATTCAAGTGCACGAAGAAAATCCTGGTCGATGAACATTGCCTCATCATCCCCTTTTTCCGACAGGCGGAGTTGTTCCTCGAACCGTTCGCGCTGATCCACAGGATCGTTCAGCTCAGAGTAAGCATTGGCCAGCTCTTTGCCGTTGACTATCAGCTCAAACCGTTCCGTCAGTTCGGGGTTATCCCGGTGGCGTTTGCATAGGGGAGACATCTCAATGGGGTAATCGATGATGAAAGTAGGCTGGATATATTTTCCCTCTGCCTTCTCTCCGAAAATCTCGTCGATGAGCTTTCCCTTTCCCATCGTGTCATCCTGCTCTACACCCAACTCCCTGCAGACATCACGAAGCTGATTTTCATCCATCCCGCTGATGTCGATGCCGGTATGCTCCCGGATGGCTTCGGTCATGGTGACGCGCTTATAGGGTGCCTTGAAATCAAGTTCGTGGTCACCTACCTTTACTCTGGTGGTGCCCAGCACTTTCAGGGAGATATGCTCCAGCATCTGCTCGGTAAACGCCATCATCCATTTGTAATCCTTGTAGGCCACATAGATCTCCATGACCGTAAATTCGGGATTATGGGTGCGGTCCATCCCCTCGTTGCGGAAATTACGGGAGAATTCGTACACACCCTCAAATCCGCCGACAATCAGTCGTTTCAGGTAGAGCTCATTGGCAATGCGGAGATAAAGGTCGATATCGAGTGCGTTCATGTGTGTGATGAACGGCCGGGCGGCAGCACCGCCGGGAATGCTCTGCAAGACGGGGGTATCCATCTCGAGATAGCCGTACTGATTGAAGAACTCCCGCATGGCATCGAAAATACGGGTACGTTTCACAAAGATATCCCTGACATCGTCATTGACCAACAGGTCGACATAACGCTGGCGGTATCGTAATTCGGGGTCGGTGAACTTATCGTATGATACGCCGTCTTTTACCTTTACCACCGGCAGCGGCTTCAGCGATTTCGACAACAGGGTGAGTGTTTCTGCATGTACGGAGATCTCTCCTGTCTGTGTGCGGAAGACAAAACCTGTTATTCCCACGAAGTCGCCGATATCCATCAGCTTTTTGAATACAGTGTTATAGATATCCTTGTTTTCTCCGGGGCAGATGTCGTCACGGGTAATATAGACCTGTATCCGCCCTTTGGAATCCATCAGTTCAATGAACGATGCTTTTCCCATGATGCGGCGACTCATGATACGGCCTGCAATTGTTACCAAACGACGTTCATCGTCATCTTTGAATTCGCTTTTTATATCGGTGGACCAGGCATTCACGTCATACAGCGCCGCAGGGTAAGGTTCTATACCCAGCTTTCTCAATTCATCGAGGCTTTGCCGGCGTATGATCTCCTGTTCACTCAATTCTACATTACTCATAAAATTATTTTATCATTTTACATCAGGGTCTACGGAATGTTTGCGTAAAGATAAAAGAGCATTGGCCGGCTGATGAATGCCAAAGCGTGCAAACGATTCAAACTATGTAAACCGCTTTCTGTGGCCGATAGCAGAAATTTCTGCAAAAGTACGAAATTTTTCGCTAACAAGCATATTTTCCTGTTGAATCATCCTTGTCAAACAGGTTGATATTATTTTGAAAATAATTAAAGAAAAATTTCTTTAATTCAACAGGGTTGTTTATATTTGCCAAACGATTCGTTCATGAACATCATTTGCACACAAGATGGTGATCATTTGCGGGTTGCATGATAGTTTAATTGTGATTAACTAAATATACTTTTATGGAAACACGAACCAAGGATACTGTATCGGGCAATATCATCGATGAAATCATTGCAAGGCACAGGGGGAAACCCGGCATGTTGCTTACAACCCTGGAAGAAGTGCAAGAGCAAAATCAGTTCAAGTATCTTCCCGGCGAAACACTGGCGGAAATTGCCGGAAAGCTGAAAATCCCCTATACGCAGGTATACAGTGTAGCCACTTTTTACTCCTACTTTAATTTAAAACCCCAGGGCAAACATGCCATCGTTGTCTGCAGGGGTACAGCCTGTCATACCAAAGGCTCGAAAGCGCTGCTGGATGATATAGCGGCTAATCTCGGTATACACAGGGATGACAATGATACGGATTCCTCCTACACCACTCCCGACAATCTGTTTACCATCAGAACGGTAGCCTGTTTCGGGCAGTGCGCCCAATCGCCTGTGGTAGAGGTGGATGGAGTGATTCACAGTAATGTAAACTCCCGGAAATTACAGACCATGCTGCACAGGGTGAGAGGGGAAGAAACCAAAAAAGAGATATCGTATGCAACCGTCTGATATTAAAATGGTAGAAGAACTGCATCGGGAGAGGATTCTTCCTGCACTACCGATGATACTGGTGGGCATGGGAACCTGCGGCATAGGCAATGGTTCCGCTGCGGTTTATCAACAGCTACAGAGGCAACTTACGGAGACAGGTGTCAAATGTCTGCTCAAACAGACCGGTTGTTTCGGCTTTTGTGCCAGGGAACCGGTGGTGATGCTCTATCAGCCGGGCCGGCCGATGCTGGTCTATAGTAAAATGAACGAAAAGGATGCATACTCATTTGTTGAAAGCCTCGAAAAAGGTGTAATACATAGGGATAAGCTTTTATGCAGGATAGACGAGTGGGATTTCCTTACCGCAAAAATGACGTTTGGCAGGGGATATGAAGATATTCCTCCTTGGGACGAGATCCCGTTTTTTAAGGGTCAGAAGAAGGTGGTGTTACGCCATGCCGGCCTGATTGATCCGGAGGAGATACTCGATTATATTGCCGTGGGGGGGTATAATGCCTTTGCGAAGGTTGTCTCTGCTTTTGATCCTGCAGCGGTGATCCGCGAGGTGACGGAATCGAAGCTCCGCGGCCGTGGTGGCGCCGGTTTTCCAACGGGAGTGAAGTGGGCAATTATGCAAAAAGAGGTGTCCGACGAGAAGTACATCATCTGCAATGCCGATGAGGGTGACCCGGGTGCCTATATGAACCGCAATGAGATTGAGAGTGACCCGCACATGATCATCGAGGGGATGCTGATCGGTGCCTATGCCATGGGTGCCGGCAAAGGGATTGCCTATGTGAGGGCAGAATACCCGCTTGCGGTGAAACGGCTCAGGAGAGCCATTGAGCAGGCTGAGGAGATGGGCCTGTTAGGCCGCAATATACTGGAATCAGGGTTCAGCTTTACCATCGATATTGTGGAGGGTGCAGGAGCTTTTGTCTGCGGCGAGGAGACGGCGCTGATCGCTTCTATTGAAGGAAAGGCAGGCCGACCGTTGCCGCGACCACCGTATCCTGCAAGCAGAGGACTGTATGGTAAGCCAACCAATATCAACAACGTGGAGACGTGGTGCAATGTACCTCTCATCATCGAGAAGGGGAGTGCATGGTTCAGGTCCATCGGCACGGAGAAGAGTCCGGGCACAAAAGTGTTCTCTCTGGTGGGTAAGGTGAAGAATACGGGTCTGGTGGAGTTACCCCTCGGGTCAAAACTGGAGCAGTTTGTCTTCAGTATTGGCGAAGGGACGGGTACTGCCCGGCGTGTGAAGGCGGTGCAGACCGGCGGCCCGTCGGGAGGATGCATCCCGTTGGAATATTTTTCCACACCGGTTGACTATGAGTCACTGAACAGCATCGGCGCCATCATGGGCTCCGGCGGTATGGTGGTGATGGATCAGGACAACTGCATGGTGGATGTGGCGCGTTACTTCCTCGAATTCAACGCCGGAGAGTCGTGCGGGAAATGTAGCCCGTGCCGTGAAGGGTCGGCACAGGCGCTCGCCATCCTTTCGCGCATCACCAAAGGGGAGGGTGTCCCCGCCGACCTGGCGCTACTGCAACTGCTGGGCAGGGTGATGAAAGACTCATCGCTGTGTGCCCTCGGGCAAACCAGCCCCAATCCCATCACCACCACGCTGAATTACTTCAGGCATGAGTATGAGGAACATATCAGAGAGAAAAGATGCCATGCGGGGACCTGCGAATCGCTCTTCATGGCCCTGTGTGAAAACAGCTGCCCGTTGCATATGAATATCCCGGGATATATCGAGCTGATCAAGGAGGAACGATGGGAGGATGCCTTTGAGCTCACGCTGCGCGATAATCCGTTGCCCGGTACGCTGGGCAGGATCTGCCACTTCCATTGCCAGATGCGCTGCCGGCGTGAGATGCTGGATCAGTCTGTTTCTCAGGGAGAGATCCATCGTTATCTGGCTGACACAATCTATCAACTGGGGAATGAGAACAAGATTTACCAGAAGTTGGTCAAAGAAAAACTTCCACCCACGGGGAAACGAATCGCCATCGTCGGTGCCGGTCCCGCCGGACTGACGGCTGCCTTCTACCTGGTACGTCTGGGGCACGAGGTGACGCTCTACGACGCCTTCCCCGAGGCAGGAGGAGTGCTCCGCTATGGCATCCCCCAGTACCGTCTGCCAAAGGAGATACTGCAAAAGGAGATCAGGGTGGTGGAGATGCTGGGTGTGCATTTCAGGATGAACCGGCGACTGGGGGATAATCTGTCACTGGCAGTCCTGAAGAAGGAGTTTGACGCTATATATATGGCAATCGGAGCCTGGAAGGATGTCAGTTTGCATATCCCTGGTGAAGGGGCGAGAGGGGTCTTCGCGGGAACGGAAATATTAAAGGAGATCGCGCAGAATCAAACACTCTCACCGGGCCGGCGCGTTGCCATTGTCGGTGCCGGCAACGTGGCTGTCGATGCGGCTCGCAGTCTGTTACGCCTGGGCAGGGAGGTGACGATCGTGTACCGTCGCGGCAAAGTGGATATGCCTGCCAACGCAGTAGAGATCGCGGAGTCGGAAGAGGAGAAAATAAAGTATCGTTTCCTCTCAGCCCCAACCGAAATTGTAACCGGTGATTCTGGACAGGTGCAGGCGCTGCGCATCGAAATGATGATGCCGGGAGGTATTGACCGCAGCGGAAGGAATAAGCCGGAAGCCACGGGACAATTTGAGGATATCCCCTGCGATGCCGTGATACTGGCTATCGGTGAGCGGGTAGATTCGGTTGATCTGGCAGAGACCCTTGCCCTGGAGAAGGATGGCCGGATTGTGGCGGATGTGATGACATTCCGTACGTCCGACCCGCAGATCTATGCCGGAGGCGATGCCGTGAGTGGTCCCTCCACCGCTGCAGAGGCGATGGGGACAGCCAAGAAGGCAGCAGCCGCGATCGACATGGCGCTGATGAAGGAAGATCGCTTCCACCTCCTGTCGCGGGAGTTTGACTATGGTGATGAGGTGCCGGTGAGTCCGGAGCCAGCCAGGAAGAATGTTGCCAGAAGGCTCTCCGTAAGAGACAGAGTGAACAATTTCAATGAGATCTCTTTCGGATTTACCGGTGAACAGGCCCGGGACGAAGTACAGCGATGTTTGAGATGTGATGTGAAATGCTAACCGGTCAGAATCTGTAATACGATGAAAGTAAAGATAAATAATCAGCTTGTTGAGGTGGCAGAGGGAATAACCATCATGGAGGCTTGTCGTCTGGCCGGTATCCATGTCCCTTCGCTGTGCTATCTGAAGGATGTCTCCCAAAATGCCTCCTGCGGTGTCTGCGTGGTAGAGGTGAAAGGGGCGCGGTCGCTGTTGCGATCCTGTATCACCGGGGTGACGGAGGGGATGGAAATTATGACCAACAGCCCGCGGGCCATGGAGACCAGGAAAGTGAATGTGGAGCTGTTACTGGCCAACCACCCGCAGGATTGTCTGATCTGTGACCGCAACGGGAATTGTGAACTGCAGCTGCTGACCTTTACCCTCGGTATCAATGAGAGACGGTTTGTACGGACGCGCAGAGAACAGTATACGAAGGATGAGTCGTCACTCTCGCTGGTGCGTGACCCGGAGAAATGCATCCTCTGCGGACGCTGTGTCGCTGTCTGCAGCGACGTCCAGAACGTGAAAGCCATCGATTTCTCGGGAAGGGGACTGAAAACCAGGATCGCTACCTTTCTCGATGCCGGGCTGGGGCATGTGGCCTGCACCAATTGCGGCCAGTGTGCACTGGTTTGTCCCACGGGTGCCATCACCGAGAAGAGTTGCGTGGCTGAAGTCAGGGCGTTGTTACAACAGCCGGGCAAGGTGGTGCTGGTACAAACGGCACCTGCTGTCCGCGTGGGTATTGGTGAGGCAATGGGGATGCCCTACGGCAGCCTGGTGACAGGACAGATGGTCGCCGGCCTGAGACGTCTCGGCTTCACAAAGGTGTTCGATACCAATTTTGCGGCGGACCTCACCATTGTGGAAGAAGCGAACGAACTGCTCCGGCGTATTCAAACCGGCGGCACGTTGCCGATGATCACCTCCTGCTCACCGGGATGGGTCAAGTTTATCGAACATTTCTATCCGGAACAGCTGGGACATCTCTCCACCTGCAAATCACCACAGCAGATGTTCGGTGCGGTGGCCAAGACTTACTATGCCGAAAAAACGGGCATTGATCCGCGGGATATCGTTGTGGTCTCAGTCATGCCCTGTACCGCCAAGAAATACGAAGCGCGGCGGCCGGAGATGGACGGGGCTTATCTTTACTGGAAAGAGCGGTTGAACCTCACGGAGGAGGAGCGTTTTTATGATGTGGATTATGCCCTCACAACCCGTGAGCTGGCGCGGATGTTCCGCGAAGCGGGGATTGAGTTCACCCGGCTTCCGGAAGAGGCGTTCGACAACCCGCTGGGAGAATCCACCGGTGCAGCCGTGATATTTGGCACTACCGGCGGGGTGATGGAGGCGGCACTGAGGACAGCCTATGAACTTTATACCGGGAAAAAGCCGGACACAATCGATTTCAATGCGGTGCGGGGGCTCCGGGGAATCAGGGAAGCCGACATCGACTTGAATGGAACCATCCTGAAGGTAGCTGTAGCCAATACCTTGAAGAATGCTGGCCTGCTGCTCGATCAGATAAAAAAGGGCACCTCTCCCTATACCTTTATCGAGGTGATGACTTGTCCGGGGGGTTGTCTGGGCGGCGGCGGCCAGCCTATCCCCACCAACGAGGAGATACGTGAAAGACGTGCAGCCTCCATTTACCAGGAAGATGCGCATAAAATGATCCGGAAATCACACGAGAATCCTGAAATTAAAAGGATTTACGAAGATTTCCTGCAAGAACCCCTGGGGGAAAGGTCGCACCATCTGTTGCATACACATTATCAGGAGAGGGGTTTTGAAACAGGTATCATATTGGGAGAGAACCCATGAAACAATGAATTTACAAAGCGTCAACGGTTCATTTCATGGAGATACAGAAAATAACCGTGGCCTAAAGGGCAGGGATTAGCGGTCCTGCAGACAGAAAATGTCATAGTCCGGTGAGTTCTGCTTATAATGTTTTAGCGGTACTCCTGTAGTGCAGTGAATTACCCCGGAGGAAGTAACCTATTTCATGCCCTATCGCCTTTAACCGCTGACCGAGATAGTGCAGTTCCTCTTCGTCGCTACGGGCAGAGAGAGGCTTGTTCTCATAAAGAAAGTAATCTTTCCGGTACTTCTCCGGCGTAATGTTGGGCATCAGCACGTTGGCGCCGACTGTGATTGCCTGCTCGCGTCCATCTTGAGAAATGGCCTGCAGTGCCGTGGTGGCGGCAATATTGATATCGGGCATCAGGATGCGCAGCAGAGAGATCATCCGGAGTGCCAGCCGGAGCCGTTCCGTGAGTGGCAGAAGCTGGTCGTGGTAAGCAAAGAGCGGGGTATGTGCATGTTCTATGTAAGGACCCATGCCACACATATCGATATCGAACTGCTGCATAAACAGCAGGTCGTCCGCCAGATCCTCTACAGTCTGAAAAGGCAGTCCGATCATGACGCCGGTGCCTGTCTGGTATCCTGTCTTGCGGAGTGCATCCAGTGCATTCCTTCTTTTAGTATAGCTGTGCCTCTCATCGTCCGGATGCAGCTTTCGGTAGAGTTTTCCGGATGAGGTCTCTATACGGAGCAGATAGCGCTCCGCACCGCTTTCAAACCACCGTCGGTAGGTCTCTTCCGTCTGTTCCCCGCAGGACAGGGTGATGCCTGCCTCCCCATTGGTCATCTTTTTGATATCCCTGACGATCGTATCCACATATGCAACAAATGTCGTGGAGGAAACTTCTCCCGACTGAATGGCCACGGAGCCAAATCCTTGCCTGTAGGCGCTTTGCACGGCCTGCATCACCTCATCGTGCGTAAGGATGTATCTGTTTGCCTTCCTGTTGGAACAACGGATGCCGCAATAGTAACAATCTTTCCCGCAGATGTTGGATAGTTCGATCAGCCCGCGCAGATATACCTTGTTGCCCACCTGCCGAAGTTTTATTTCTGCCGACCGTCCGAACAGCTGCTTCTCCTCCTCACCCGTGGCAGAGAGAAGATGCATAATCTCCTCTTTCGACAGGTTGTTCCATTGGGTTCGCGTCGTCATCTGTTCTTTTCGTTTTACAGGGTGATCGTTGAGCCGAAGACCTTCGTAGCCCTTTCAAAGACACCATTCATCCAGGCCAGTGCCATACCGTAGTTGGTCACCGGTATGTCATCTTTGGTAAAAAGCTTCATCCTGCTGGTCAGCTGCTTACGCGTCACCATGCAGCCGCCGCACTGAATGATGAGGGCAAACTCACTTTTATCTTCCGGCAGTTCGGAGAGGCCCGTCACAAACGTAAAGCGGAGCTTTTTACCGGTGAACTTCTCCAGCAGTCCCGGAATCTTCACCCTTCCTATATCATCGCAGCTGGTCTGATGCGTGCAGCTCTCCAGTATCAGGATGTGATCTCCATCCTTCAGCAGGTCAATCTGTCTTGTCCCTTTCCTGTATGCTGCAAAATCACCTTTCAGTCGAGCAAAGAGAATACTAAAGCTGGTGAGCGGGATATTTTCAGGGAGTATCGCGGCAACGTAACCGAATACCTGACTGTCGGTGATTGCCAGTGCAGGGGTGATACCCAGCGCCAGGAAATCGGCAAGTTCCGTCTGCTTCACCACCACCGTGATGCAATCGTGATCGAGTGCATCGCGGATAGCCTGATTCTGTGGCAGGATCAGCCGTCCCTCCGGTGCTTCACTGTCAACGGGCGTGATCAGCAGCACGATATCCTTCGGTTGAATCAGATCGCCCATCAGTGATCTCTGCTGATAGACTGTCTCCGGAACAATACGCTTCAGTGCACTGATAATGATATCCTTATTCGCAGGGTGAAAGGTACTCACATCGATAATCCCGGCATGGGTGTGCTCCCTGATGGTTGTCCGGGTGATGGAAGCTATTTTATGGATATCGTTTTTATTGTGGATGATGAGATAGGGAACCTCTTCTACTTCAAACTGGTGGATGAGTCTCACTTCGTAGTCGCCGAACTGATTCCCGGCGATCACGAGTATGGCGCAATCCACCCTGCTGATCACCTCCTGTGACTTTTTAATCCTTTTGGAACCGATCTCACCCAGGTCATCTATCCCTGCCGTATCGATCAGTATAGCCGGGCCAATACCAAATATCTCCACCGACTTCCTGACCGGGTCTGTCGTTGTCCCCGGCAGATGCGAGACAATGGAGATCTCCTGTCCGGTGAGCATGTTGATCAGCGAACTTTTCCCGGTGTTTCTCCGGCCGAAGATACCGATATGTAGCGGATTACTGCTCATAGGTATTGTTTAAGTCCGGTGTTTTACGTTCAATATACATTATATATTTGTATAGCCAGATGAGCTTATCGCTTACCGCTTATGGCTAAAAATAAAGATCCCTTTCACCCTGGTGAATTTTTTCTATTCTCTCGCGAACGGCTGAGCGCATCTTGTCGGTGAGAGTCACCATATTGGCTTCAATGACCGACCATCCCCGTTCGGCTGTCTGCGGTGGTGCATAGTCGACCAGATATTCCGCGAGGGTGAGCATTGCATTCGGGGTGCAGAACCGTTTGATGAATCCCGGTACCGAGAATTCCATGAAGTGCTCGCCGGTTCTACCGAGACGGTAGCAGGCGGTGCAGAATGACGGCAGCATATCCTGTGCCAGGAGTTCATCAATGATCTCGTTCAGTGAGCGGTCATCGTTGATGCGGAACTGGCCTTTGTTCAGGTCGTGAATCTTCTCTGTCTCCCTGTAGCTGCCAAGCTCTATCCTGGTGCCGCCGTCAATCTGTGACACACCGTATTGTATGAGCTCATTGCGCAGGGCGGCCGGTTCACGGGCGGTGAGGATCATGCCGGTATAGGGGACAGCCAACCGGAGAATGGCAACAAGGCGGGAGAAATCTTCGTCGGAAGCAAAATAGCGGTCGCCCATCTGCAGCATCGACGCATCCTTGATCCTGGGGAACGAGATAGTATGCGGCCCCACGTTATAACAAGCCTCCAGGTGGTTGGTGTGGCGCACCAGCCCCATCACCTCGAAGCGCCAGTCGTACAGGCCTATCAACGCACCGATACCCACGTCATCGATGCCTGCCTCCTGTGCCCTGTCGAGCGATGTTAACCGGTAATTGAAGTCTGCCTTTTTTCCTCGCAGGTGGTATGTTTGATACGCTTCGCGGTGGTAGGTCTCCTGGAATATCTGAAAGGTGCCAATGCCGGCCTCTTTTACAATGCGGAAACCTTCGATCTCCAAGGGTGCCGCGTTGATATTGACACGACGGATCTCCCCGTTGCCTTTTTTCACACGATAGGCTGTCCTTACGGTACCGGCAATAAATTCGGGACTATACTGCGCATGCTCTCCGTAGACGAGTATCAGCCGTTTCTGGCCGTTATCCTCCAACGCTTCAATCTCTTTCACGAGCTCGTCGTCGGTGAGTGTTTTGCGTACCTGTTCGGTGTTTGAAGCCCTGAATCCGCAATAGGTGCAGTTATTGGAACATTTGTTGCCTACGTACAACGGGGCAAACAGGACAATCCTGTTTCCATAGATCCTCTTTTTCAGCTCTCTGGCCCCCTCTTTGATGAGTTGTACTGATTCTTTGTCGGTCGCATTGATGAGAGTGGCAGTCTCTGTGAGATTGAGCCGGTTTTTGGCAAGTGATTTTTTAATGATCAACCTGACTTTTTCCGGTGTGGATTGCGTGTGATTTAAATAATCCCAAATCTCCTCCGTATCGATAAACGGCTGCATCGGTACATCAGGAAGGCGGTATGTTTCAGGCCTGAATTGCATAAGAACAAAGCAATTAGATTACAGAAACAAAGATACACAATTATTCTGTCAACTGCGTTGCCTGCCTGCACCATTTCAATTGAAAAAACACTATTTCCCGTCGATTTTATTGACGGAATACGAATTCCTCTTTATCCTCATTTTTTCTTCAGTTGGATGGATGCAGCAATGATGGGAGAGGAGGGTGTAATTTCGTTTTTTTCCGGTGATAGTGATCTGTTTTTGAAAAATATGTACCTTTGTGTTTCGGAAGCTTTTTATTCCAAAAATGTGCTTTCAGAAAATAAACTGCAGGAAAAAACAATCATTTCATGACAAAAGTCAATTTCAAAGGGTTGGGAGTAGCATTGATCACTCCATTCAGGGAAGATGGTTCCATAGATTTTGAAGCACTCTCGCGATTGCTGGATTACCAATTGGAAAATGGGACAGATTATATCGTTGCATTGGGTACCACGGCAGAAACACCCACACTTTCCAGGCAGGAGAAAGCAGAGGTCGTGCGGTTTATTGTGGATAAGATCAATGGCCGGATACCTGTGGTAATGGGTGTGGGAGGCAACAATACGGCAGCACTGTCGGAAGAGCTTCGGACGACCGATTTCACCGGAGTCAGTGCAGTTCTGTCGGTGACGCCCTATTACAACAAACCTACCCAGGAAGGTCTTTTCCAGCATTATTGTGCCCTCTCGCAAGCCTCACCATTACCCGTTATCCTGTATAATGTACCCGGAAGGACCGGCGTGAACATGACAGCCGAAACAACGCTGCGCATCTCACGACACTGCAGTAATATCATTGCCGTAAAAGAAGCATCGGGTAATCTGGATCAGATCAAAGCCATTATCGATGGCGCACCGGAGGGTTTCCGGGTGATCTCGGGTGATGATGCCGTAACCACTGCCGTGATTGAAATGGGTGGAATAGGGGTGATCTCTGTATTCGGAAATGCCTTCCCCGCGGAGATGGCATGGCTCGTGAGGAATGCGCTGGAGGGCGATGCCGTGCATGCCCGCAGAAAGATGGAAGAAGATTTCAACACTCTTTTTCATCTGATCTTTGTGGAGGGTAATCCTGCAGGCGTAAAGTGTCTGCTTCATTTAAAGGGGATGGTGGAGAACAGGCTCCGTCTGCCCCTGGTGCCGGTTAGCGAGAAAACACAACAGCTCATTAAAGGGGAGCTGGACAAGTTTAACTGATTCAAAACTATTTCGGAGATTTTTTTGTACATTTGTACATCCCATTTTTTTTAATCCTGTTTGATGATGAGACGAACCATACTTTCAACCCTTGTTTTATCCGTAATGATTACATCCAGTTGCACAGAGCAAAAAACCACACAATCGCAGGATCGTCTCGATCCTGCCAATCTCGATACAACCGCCCTCCCCGGGGCGAGTTTCTACCAGTATGCCACCGGAGGCTGGCAAAAAGCCAACCCCATCCCCGATGAATACGCAAGGTACGGTTCTTTCGATAAGCTGCGTGAAGAGAACCAGGTGCAGATACAGTCACTGATCGAAGTGCTCGTGAAACAGGAAAACCCAGTCGGGTCGAATGCACAGAAAGTGGGTGATCTTTACAGAATGGCTATCGACAGCGTGAAGCTGAACAGCGATGGTGCCGCTCCCCTTCGTCCCCAACTGGAGATGATTGCCGCAGCGAAAGAGAAGAAAGATATCATCCGTCTGATGGCGCAAATAAGCCGTTATGCCTCAAATCCCTTTTTCGGATTCTCTGTGGGGCCCGATGATAAAAACAGTTCGATGAACATCGCGCATCTCTACCAGTCAGGGATCGGTATGGGCGACCGTGATTATTATCTATTGCAGGATGATCACTCAAAGATGCTTCGTGATGCTTATATCCGGCTTGTGGAGACACAATTCCAAAATGCCGGTTACCCTGTGGGCGATGCAAAAAGGGCTGCCGCCAACGTGATGCAAACAGAGACAGCGCTGGCACAGGCACATGTCACCAAAGAGATACGTCGTCAGCCGGAACTGAATTATCATAAGATGCTGGTGGAAGATCTTGATACGCAGGTTGCTCCGTTTGGGTGGGCCGATTATTTCGAAGCACTGGGAGCCACCGGTATCGACAGCCTGAATGTATCACAGATCGAACCGGTGAAAGCTGCTATATTGATCATCGACAGTGAGCCGATGGCCATATTGCAGGACTACCTGAGCTGGGTAGTGATCAATTCGGCAGCCAGTTATCTGAGCGATGATTTTGTCGATGCCAATTTCGAGTTCTATGGAAAGACACTGAGCGGAAGCAAGGAACTGCGTCCCCGCTGGAGAAGGAGCATCGATGCCGTGAACAGTGCCCTGGGAGAAGCGACGGGACAGCTATACGTTGCCAGGTATTTTCCTCCCGAGGCAAAGGAGCGGATGCTCAGGCTGGTGGATAACCTGCAGACGGCACTGGGCGAACGCATCAATCAGCTCGAATGGATGAGCGATGAGACCCGGAAGAAGGCGCAGGAGAAACTCGGCACCTTTATCGTAAAGATCGGTTACCCTGACAAGTGGAAGGATTACAGCACCCTCGAAATCAAAGAGGATTCCTATTGGGAGAATATGGTTCGTGCCTCAGCCTTTGAATATGCCGAGATGATCGATGAACTGGGAAAACCGGTAGACAAAGCAAAATGGTATATGTCCCCCCAGACGGTCAACGCATACTACAATCCCTCTTCCAATGAGATCTGCTTCCCCGCAGGGATCCTGCAGCCCCCGTTCTTTTATATGAACGGAGATGATGCGATCAATTACGGCGGTATAGGAGTGGTGATCGGTCACGAGATGACTCACGGTTTCGATGATCAGGGACGCAAGTTCGATAAAGAGGGAAATCTTAACGACTGGTGGACAGCGGAAGATGCAAAACGCTTTGATGAGAGATCGCGGGTGCTGGTTGATTATTTCAACAATATAGCCGTGCTCGACACCGTGCGTGCCAACGGGGTATTCACCCTCGGAGAGAACATTGCCGATCACGGCGGCCTGCAGGTCTCTTACCATGCCTTTTTGAAAACAGACCAGGAGAAGACGGGTGTGCTGACAAGTGGGTTCACCCCGGCGCAGCGTTTTTTCCTGAGTTATGCCAACCTCTGGGCAGGGAATGTGCGTGACGCGGAGATCCTCCGGTTGACAAAAATAGATCCCCACTCGCTGGGGAAATGGCGTGTTGACGGGGCACTGCCTCATATCGATGCATGGTATGAAGTATTTTCCATTCAACCGTCCGATCCGATGTATCTGCCTAAGGAGAAACGGGCTTCCATCTGGTAACAATACATCATAATTATCACATCATCACATCATACTTATGTTTTCAGGAATCGTAGAAGAGGCGGCAACCGTAGTGGCACTTGAAAGAGATAAGGGGAACCTCCACCTTACCCTCCGGTGTTCGTTTACCGGTGAGCTGAAGATAGACCAGAGCGTTTCACATAACGGCGTGTGCCTTACCGTAGTTTCTATCAGAGAGGATACCTATACGGTGACGGCTATCCGTGAAACGCTGGTAAAATCCAATCTCGGGCAGCTGGAGATCGGCAGTAAGGTGAATCTGGAACGCAGTATACCCATGAACGGCCGGCTGGACGGACACATCGTGCAGGGACATGTCGACCAGACTGCCGTCTGCAGTGAGGTGACTGAGGCTGATGGCAGCTGGTACTACACCTTCGCGTATGAGTTTGACCGGGAGATGGCCAAAAAAGGATATTTAACGGTGGACAAAGGCTCTGTGACGGTGAACGGTGTCAGTCTGACAGTGGTTGAACCTACGGAGAACAGTTTTAAGGTTGCCATCATTCCTTATACGCATGCGTATACCAACTTCCACCAGATACAAAAGGGTACAGTAGTGAATCTGGAGTTCGATATTATCGGGAAATATATCAGTCGGATAGCCGCATTAAACACATGATATGAATTTTCTTGAATTGGTATCCACACGCCAGAGCGACCGGGCCTTCGATCCCGACCGTATGGTGGAAAAAGAAAAAATCAACCGGATCGTGGAGGCTGCCCGGCTGGCTCCATCTGCCTGCAATGCCCAGCCATGGCATCTCATCGTGGTGGACGATCCTGTACTGAAGAACAAGGTGGCCGATGCCACTTCATCCCGCACATTGGGTATGAACCATTTCACAAAACAGGCACCCGTACATATAGTCCTGGTGGAGGAGAAGGTGAATCTTACTTCCGGTATCGGGGGGTGGGTGAAGCAAAAGGATTATGCCCAGATGGACTTGGGTGTGATTGCCGCACATATCGTACTGGCGGCGCATGCCGAAGGACTGGGTTCCTGTATCCTCGGATGGTTTAACGAATCCAGCATACGGGAACTGTTGGCTATCCCTGACTCAAAAAGAGTGTGGCTGGATATTGCCATCGGTTACAGTGTGCAGCCGTTGCGGCAGAAGAAACGCAAACCCCTGCAGGAAACCGTTTCTTATAATGGATATAAAAACAGTGGGAAGTGGGAGAGATTAAAGGCAGATGAGTCTGAATGAAAAGTTTACAAACATTAAACTTTAATCTTTTTAACAAGATGTGTAGGGGGTTTTGTTGGTGGCATCGCAAAAATATGTCATCTTTGCAATCTCAAATTAATTTAGGACAAAAGGCGGCTTAGAGCTGGTTATATACCGAAACAGATGAATATTAGGAAAAAACGTTTCTTTTTGTTGATCGCTTTTCTTACGATTACGATTGTAATTTTCGCACAACAAGTGGGCTCTAATTCACCCTACAGCAGATATGGGTATGGGCTGCTATCCACACCCTCCCTGGGTGCTTCCGAGGCGATGGGCGGTATCAGTTATGGCTTGCGCCGCAGTCAACAGGTGAATCCCGGCAATCCGGCTTCCTATTCGGCACTCGATTCACTCACCTTCATTTTCGATGTAGGTGTCTCCGGACATCTTGCCCGTATGAATGACGGGATCAACCAACGGGATTTCTACAATGGCAATCTCGATTATGTGGCCATGCAGTTTCCTGTAATCCGTCATGTAGGAGCCAGTATCGGTCTGCTTCCCTATTCAAAGATGGGATACGATTTCGGCGGTGCACGTTCGCTCTCCAACATACAGTATATTGAGACCTACAGAGGAACGGGCGGGTTAAGCCAGATTTACGGAGGATTGGCGTGGGAACCGATAAATCATCTATCGATAGGGGCAAATCTGTCCTATCTGTTTGGCAACTTCACCCGAAGCAGCGTGGTTACTCCCGTGACCACCTCGGCACTGGTGGGTGAAACCCGGCATATGTATACGATCCGGGAGCTGAAGTATGATTTCGGCCTTCAGTTTACCTATCCGCTTGATAAGACACGTTCCGTCACCATCGGCGCTGTGTATTCACCGAAGCTGAATGCCCGGGCCGATGTGAATCCTACGGAGATGCTCTATACGGGAGATCCCTATCAGAATCCATGGCTGGCACCTTCTCAGGTATTGAAAACAGATACATTGCAGGGAGCCGATTTTCAGTTACCCCATACCTTCGGACTGGGGATGACTTACAAAACAGGGCATATCCTTGTCGGTGTGGATGGGACCTACCAGCTGTGGAAGGCGATGAAGTATCCCGAACTGCTCGACGACCTAACGGACGATAACCGGTTCAACAATGTCTATCGCCTGAATACGGGAATTGAATATGTATCTGATCCGGTAAGCCAGAACTTCTTCAGGCGTATCCGTTTCAGAGGGGGTCTTTCCTATGCAAACTCATACACCAACTTCAGTGTGACCAATCCCGAAACCGGTGCTGCTGAGGGTATGGGAAGCTTCCGCGAGTACGGGGTGAATGTGGGGGTAGGATTACCATTTCACGATTATATGACGGGACACGTCTCTATGCTGAATATCGGATTTGGCTATTCCAGACAGCAACCCGACAGGGATTTTATGATCAGCCAGGATATGTTCAAGATCTCAGTCAACATGAATGTCAATGAGTTTTGGTTCTTTAAGCGACAGTTTAATTAGTGACTGCCGGCACAGGTAGAGATGAAAAAAAGAGTAGATGATTAAACTATTGTTTTAACATTTTGTCCAATCCTCAAACAAACAGAGAAAACAACTTAAAACATCAAGCAATATGAAAAAATTATTATTATCTGGATTCGTGGCTATCGTAATGATAGTTGCTGTCAGCGCCCAAAAAGCAGGGTATGATCCTGTGAAGGCCCCTTTTGGACACGGTCAGGATAGTATTGACTGTCGTCTTAATTTAAGTCTCATGCAAACATCTGCCAAAGCAGAGGCATTTGCCGATGCGTTGAAGCCATGGACATCCGTCTATGAGAATTGCCCGGCGTCGAGTAAGAACATCTACATCTACGGCCCGCGTATTTTCAAGGCTCTCTACGCCACTGAAACCAATGAGGCAAAGAAAAAGGAATACCTCGACCGGATCATGGATATCTATGATACACGCCTCAAATATTACGGTGATGATGATGCGAAAGGTACTATCCTCGCCTATAAAGCCTATGACTACATGGAGCTGATGGGTGAAAAAACCGATCAGGGCGTATTATACAAATGGTTAGGTGAAGCAGTCAATGAAATGAAAGGTGATCTGACACCCCTCGATGCCTACTCTTATTTCATGGTGGCCTCATTAAGTCAGTACCTGAGCGATAATTCGAAAAAAGATCAGTATATCAAAGACTATTTCAATGTTGTCGGTTATGTAGACCAGGCCATCGCGAAGGCCAAGGCTGCGGGTGATCAGACCAATGCCGATTATCTGGGAATGGTGAAGGATGGCATTGTGAAAGGATTTGTGAACAGTGGTGCCGGTGATTGCAAGACACTGACCGAGTACTATGCCGATAAACTGGAACCGAATAAAGCCAATAAGGAATTCCTGAACGAAGTGCTCAATGCACTGGGATCGGTAGGATGTACAGAATCAGACCTCTATTTTACGGCATCGGAGAATCTGTATAAACTGGAACCCTCCGCAGGGGCAGCCATTGGATTGGCCAACAAGAGCCTGAGAGACAAGGATTACGATACGGCTATGAAATATTACAGTGAAGCAGCAAAAATGGAGACAGACAAGAGTAAGGCGTCTGACTACATGATGCAGCTGGCCGGAATATTCTCCAATCAGCGCAATTTTGCCCGGGCAAGACAGGCTGCTTACGATGCGTTGGAATACAATCCCAATAACGGCGAAGCCCTGATACTGATTGCACAGTTGTATGCCAGTTCTGCCAATAGCATCTTCTCCGAGCCGGAGAAAGCCGGTTTGGTATACTGTGCTGCCGTGGACAAGCTGCAGAGAGCACGATCGGTTGACCCGGGTGTGGCAGGTAAAGCCAACAGCCTTATCAACAGATATTCTGCCGCATTTATGGATACAGAGACAGCCTTCATGATGGGTATCAAAGCCGGTGAATCGGTGTTCATTCCGGGCTGGATAGGTGAATCTACCACTGTTCGGTTAAGATAATTTCAATGATACACAAACCGTGTTGAAAATACAACACATCAGGCAATATAAAAGGCGAATAACAACTCTTCTGACAGTGGTTGTTATGTCGCTTTTTTTTCTCTCCTGTAAAGACGAAAACGAAAATCTTGTCGCTTTTGCGTACGATCCCGAGGTGGTTCCTTCCATGATCACCGACACGGTAACCACACTTATCTCCGATTCAGGCATCACCCGTTACAAGCTCGTTGCCGATGTGTGGGAGGTCTTCGACAAGGCCAAGGATCCATACTGGTATTTCCCGGAAGGGATCTACCTGGAGAGGTTTACACCCGATTTCAGTATCGAGGCGACCGTGAAGGCCGATACGGCCTGGTATTACAGCGAGAAAGACCTGTGGAAGCTGAAACAAAATGTGCATGTGGAGAACATGCAGGGTGAGGAATTCGACAGCGATGAGCTTTTCTGGGACCAACGTAACCAGAGAGTCTATTCAGATAAATATATAGAGATTAAACGGGGTATCACGGAGATAAAAGGGTATGGGTTCGAATCGAATCAGTCCATGACCGATTATCATATCTTCAGGCCTCATGATGGAAAACTGCCATTCTCGGAAGGTACGCCGGCAGATACACTGCAGTCTGATTCTCTTTCACCGGAAATTCTGCCGCCAGCAGAGACCGGGGATGTGGAACCACTGCATGAGAGAAAATAAAACATAAAGAGATGTCACTGTCTGTAGCACTGGCTTGGTGGATTGTATGGCTCATTCTGTCTGTTTTCTTTTCAGGCATGGAGGTGGCGTTTGTCTCTTCCGACAAACTGCGCTATGCTGTCAGGAAAAAAAACACGGGAGGGTACAGTTACATGCTGAACAGTATCTACGGTCATCCGCGTCAGTTTCTGGCTACCCTCGGTGTGGGCAAGGTGATTGTTTTCGTCTCTCTGGTCTATTGCACGCTTCTTCTTGTGCATCATTACCTGTCTCAACGTACAGAGAATGATTGGCTGTGTATACTGCTCTTTATTGTTGTAGCGACCGTCATCGTGCTGTTCTCGGAAGAATTCATACCACGTACCCTCTTCAAAAAAAATGCCCATTTCTGGGTGAACCTGTTTGTTTTGCCCGCCTTTATCTTCTACATACTGCTTTATCCTGTCGCCAGGGTGTTTGTAGCAGTCCCGAAAGCGATGCTGCGGATGTTTGGTATTCGCTCCCCTGAATCGTATCAACACAAATTCAACAAGGTAGATTTCGATACATACGTGAAAAAAAGTATCGATGATATGTCGAAGGAGAGAGATGTCGATTCAGAAGTCAAAATCTTCCGCAAAGCGCTTGATTTCTCTGCCATGAAAATAAGAGACTGCATGGTACCCCGTGCCGATATCGTGGCGGTGAGAGTGGATACCGACCTGAATACGCTGAAAGACAAGTTTATTGAAACAGGTATGTCGAGAATACTTGTGTTTAAAGATGATATCGATAATATTATCGGCTACATCCATATATGGGAAATATTCAACAACCCGCAGGACTGGACCAACAACGTAGCCTCCATTTCGTTTGTGCCCGAGAGCATGCATGCCAACCGGCTGATGAGCGATCTGATGCAACAGCGGAAAAGCATCGCCGTGGTGGTGGATGAATTTGGAGGAACATCGGGTATTGTGACGATGGAAGATCTGGTGGAAGAGATTTTCGGCGAGATAGAAGATGAATACGATGTGGAATCGAAATTCGTGAAGCAGCAGGGTGAGAACGAATTTGTGCTGTCAGGCCGTGTGGAGATAGATTATCTCAACGAGATGTACGGCCTGGATATCCCTGCGTCGGATGAGTACTCCACGGTGGCCGGTTATCTGCTCCATCACACACAACGCTTTCCCAAGACCTACGAAACGGTGATCATCGGAAAATATACCTTTAAAATACTGAAAGTGACGGCACGCAAAATAGAGGTTGTACGATTAATTACCGGCAGTGAGCGGGGGAATGAGACATTTTCCTGAAAAAAATATCTTTATCTGCTTTATTTTTACTAACTTCGTGGCCTTATTTGAATCAATTTTTTTTTAACGTTTATACAGAACTAAAAGATAGTTAAATGGCTACTTTACAAAAGATTAGGGATAAGGGTACGCTCCTGGTCATCGTGATTGGTGTTGCGTTATTGGCCTTTGTTTTAGGAGACTTGTTTACTTCGGGATCCACGCTGTTCGGGAAAGTACGCGACAAGGCATTTGTGGTGAACGGTGAAGTGATTTCAACAAAACAATATGCCGATAAGATTACCGAATTCGAAGAATTCCAGAAAATGGTCAGCGGTCAATCCTCCCTCGATGAAAACATTTCGTCCCAAATACGGGAGGCGGTATATCAGCAGATGGTCCGTCAACGCCTGCTCGACAACCAGACAAAGAAGCTGGGACTCAGCGTGACCAGGGCAGAAATCAATGATCTGGTGCATGGAGAATCCATTTCTCCTGTTTTACAGCAACTGCCTTTTTTCCTCGATCCGCAAACCGGTACATTCAGCCGTAATGCCCTGGTCGAGTTCCTCAATACCATCAACACACCCAATCCCAATCCGCAGGAACAGGCAATGGTCGATCAGTACAAATCATTGTGGCTGTTCATTGAGGAGATGGTAAGGACACAGCGTCTGGAAGAAAAATATGTCTCTCTTTTATCCAATGCCGTTATCACTAACGACGTAGAAGCGAAAACAGCGTTCGATCTATCACAACAAAATGCCGATATAGTGTATGCCATGCAGAACTATTTCACCATACCCGACTCTACGGTAGCGGTAACCGATAGTGAGATAAAGGCATTTTACGATAAACACAGGAAATCGTTCAGGCTGGAAGCACCGCTGGTGAAATTGTCCTACTTCACCAAGGAGATAGTACCCAACGATGAGGATTTTGCTGAGGTAGAAGCCGAGTCAAGGGTAGCGTTTACTGAGTTACAGAATGCCGCCAATCTGGCGACGGTGGTGGCCGATTATTCCCAGATACCCTATCGGGATGCTTTCCTGAGCGAAACCATGCTTACCCCTTCACAGGTTGAATTTGCCCGTTCGGCAGTAATCAATGATATGTACGGGCCGACCCGCGAAGGTGACTCGTTCCAGATCCTCCGGCTGATCGACAAAACCACAGCCCCTGATTCCGTTCGTTTACGCATGATGGCTATTCCCGATGCATCGATGGTCGGTCAGGATTCCATCGTCACCCATTTCGTGGATAGTATCTACGGAGCACTGCAGGGCGGACAGTTGTTTGCCGAAGTGGCCAACAGCCTTAACCCCAACTCGAATGGCGGTGATGTGGGCTGGGCCAGGGAGATCGATCTTGTATCCTTCGGATCAGAGGTGGCGAAGACAGCTTTTACTGCACCCGTGGGCGTACCGGTCAGGCTGACTGTACCCGGCCAGCAACTGATACTTCAGGTAGAAGAAAGGACAGTTCCGGTGAATAAATACAAGCTGGCCATCATTGATATGCCGGTTGTAGCCAGCGAGAAGACATCGAATAACATCGACAATGAGCTGAATCAGCTTGTTTCTGCACCCGATATAGAGTCCAGGTTCAATGAACTGGCATCGGAAAAAGGATATATGGTGATGCCCAATATCACGGTTTCTGCCAACGATAATCAACTGGCTCAGATACCGGGATCCCGCCAGATCATCACCTGGGCGGCGAATGAGAAATCAATGGGTGCCGTGAAGAAGTTCGACCTCACCAACCTGCGTGTCATCGCCAAGGTTGAACAGGTAATACCTGCAGGCATATCACCGTTAACGGAGGTCTCCTCGGGCATCCGCATGCGACTGGTGAACGATAAAAAAGCGGAGAAGATCATCGCTGATCTGAAAGCCCGCAACCTGACAGCAATCGATGCGTACGCTGCGGCAATGAATAGCACCGCTGACACCCTTCGTTTTGTCAATTTCAACACACAGAACATCACCGGGCTGGGATTTGAGCCTGTGCTGAATGCCGTCTCCGCCTTTGCTCCGCTGAACACAGTTGTCGGACCGATGAAAGGCAACATGGGTGTATATGTCACCAAAGTGGTCAACCGCACCCAGGGAACGGAGACGTATGACGCAAAAGCGCAGAAAAATGCGATGTTGAACAACAATGCTTATCGTCTGCAGATGCAGTCGGTGGAAGTGTTGAAAGATAAACTGGGCGTGGAAGACAATCGTTACCGGTTCTTTTAAACCCAAACCCTAATTTTTTAGGTAATAGATATTTTCATTTGCTTGAGGAGTATTTTTGTAGATTTGTTAATTTCTGAAATTACGAATTCATTGGGTGTGAACTTTATTTGCTTTATCGTTTTCAAATGCTCTATCGTGTCGT
>CAKMJT010000021.1 GCA_927407015.1 uncultured Proteiniphilum sp.
TAGGAGAAAAGGTGAGTTTATCAAGCAGGTACAAGTCTCATTTCTCTCAGCTGCTGGACAAGAAAGTTATAGTGACCGTTCATTCTCTGCATTTTTTCATAAAGTTCATCTTTTTGATTATGTATTCTGTAGTCTTTAATAAAATAATTTTTGTTTTCATACTGATTTATAATATATTATTTATTCATTAACATGCGATAAGGGCACAAATTCAATGGCATCGTGTATCTTTTTGATATGGTTACCGTGCACGCTACACAGACATTTCTGGATAGGTCATTTCAATGAAAACAGTTCAATAGCCATAGGAATGCCTGGTTCAAAAATCACGGGCTTTTCAAATGGGTTCGCGGTTGTTTTAAGTCCTATTTCGTCGAATTGGACAGATACTTGACTTGTTATGGGTTTGTCTGAAACATTTACGAAAAAATATACCGCAGAAACCGTATTGTCCTTTTCATCGGTTTTTCTCCAGGCTCCCGACAGCACTGCGCCCATTGTGATGATTTGTTCCCCCTGCCACTGCCAGTCTGCAGAAATTTCCGAGATGTTATCCAATAATTTTGGAGGACGAATCATCTCGCCTTTATAGAAATAGTCACGGAATTGATAACGGGTATTTACGATTTTCCGGAAAAATGGAAACTGGCGGGGATCGTCAACAATTCTTGGATCAATCCAACCGATCTGCTCACCGAACACAAGTTGTTGTGCCATCTTCATCCTATTTGCGAGTGTATGGCGTGATTCAATCTGAAAAGATCTCCCGAACATTTGCAACGATCCTCCATATACGGCCGCAAAAGCTGGGACCTGGTTTTGATACTGAAAGTGCCAAGTCAAAAATCCGTCGTATACATTTACAAATGTTTCAGCGTTGCATTCTGTTGTCAACACTGTTTCCCGGGGCATTTTTTCACGGATTCCCTCAAACATTTTCCAATATTCACTATTCCACCAATACCCGCCAGCGAGAGGGTGTCCGTGTGATTTATCAAAACATAATACCGGTTTGGCTGCTCCAACCTGGTCAACATATACACCGGCAACGCCACAATCGTTTGTTAAAAGGGAGATGTTCTCTTCCAATTTTTTCTTCCAGACGTCTGTTGATGGACACATTACTGCTAGTTCAACCTCTGAGCCGTCAGGTTCTTTGCTTCCGTATTTTTCGACATATGGCTTTCCATTTTCTTTCTTTGTTGTTGCCTGCAGGGCAAGCGATGTGAATTGAAAATCATCAACTCCCTTATCCCGCGTATCCCACAAGCGGCCATTTATATATGGCATCACGTAACAATCCCCGTTTTTTTGGATTTCCGCAACCGCTTCCCTGAATCCCTCTTTTGCAGGAAAATAGTGGGGATAATCGTTGTCGAAAGGGATTTGATGCCAGTTATACCAATGTAGTGCCGTAGTTATTCCGAGCGAGTCTGTGAATTTTCTCATCGTTTCCGGCATTTTTTCGATGGATTGGGAAGAAATTGCCCAGACACAGAGCTCTTTAAACCATTGTGGCGTGTCCAAACGTCCATTTTCACCCATAATCTTTTTGGGATACCAATTGGAAAAGTTTCGCGTCCAATGGCGATAAATAATTGCAGCGTCAAACTAGTCTCCTTTGAAGGTCCGCCAAACACCGCCGTCGTGTTCAGCAGCTGTTGTTGTTCCGTCCAAAGCCAAAAAATGTTCGAATTGAATCATCAGGGAATTGCCGGTTGAATCAGCAGTAAGATGCATATCCTTGACAGAGCCATCCGGATCATGCATGGCCACATACAAACCGGTTTTTTGGGATTCATCGTAGATTGCGGTCCATTGCATCGAGCTTGTCCATCCGCTCGGGTAGTTCCCACTCCAGCGAAATATCTTTCCGCAAGGATCTTCCGTCACAACTCCCGACGCATACGGATAAAATACGTTCATGGTTGGGCCAAGGTTTCGTAATGAAATTTGTGGACACTTGAGTTTCCGGAATTCATATCGGTCACCACCCTGCCTGGCAGCCCAATGCCAGTTAATGCCTCGCTTTCCCTCCTCATTTTTTCCTGATGGATCGCTCGATGTCTGTAGATTGATACACAGTTTATTCCCTTCCGGCAGATCTGCGCCCATAAACATAAACAGTTCCGACTCCTTGTCGTAATCGATTCTTTGCCATCCTCCCTCGGAATGAATAGTGACAATTCTTCCATTCATTTTATCCAGAAGTTCCACCGAAAATATCGGGATTGATTCTTTGGCAGAGAGAATTGTATTTGTATGCTTGTCGACCAGAGAGAGCAACCGTAGCCCTTTTCCTAAATTATCATCTTCTGTTTTTTCGAGTATTATCCCAAGGTCGCTTCGTTCAATAATGATCCAGTTTGACGGAATATTCCCGACATTTTTGAATGGCTCAAGTTCTTCACCGGCGGTGATTTTACCAGACATAAACAAGTCGTTCAAAGCAACATTCTTCCAGGAGTTTTGTTTTGTGCCAACTGAGAAAGAAATGGACGCTGTCAAAAAAAGTTCTACAAATAAAAGAATGATGCGTTTCATTTTATCGATGTTTTTGATTTCCTAAATAATGCGCAATCAGGCAACAGTTTCAATTACAGAGTGTTTGGAGAAAAGGATGGAATAGGTGCTCGTCAGATTCTTTATTCTATTATTTCCTTTTCATAATCATCGGAGTTGACCCACTTTGTCTGATAATTTTTGATTTCTCCGTTCATGAACCGTTCATAGAAGTTATGGCTGTTTTTATCCATGAAAGGATATTGGTCGAAAACATCGCCATATCCCAATAAGCGAGGGTCTTTGAATTTTCGTAAATCGGTGAAAAGTTTTTCTTTCATCTTTTTTTTCAACTCATTAAAATCCGAATTTTCGGCTAAATTTATAAGGCATTCCGGATCAGTAGAGATGTGGTAGAGTTCTTCCTCAGGATGTTTGCCAAAAGACATTTCCCAAAAATGAGTGTCGCGCCCATCCCTGCGCAAGCGGAGAATTTCTGATTTTGTGGGGGATCCATCTGTATTGAGATAGCCTGTTTCGGGATTTCCGGCAGGCCAAAGACCGGGTTTAAAATTATGAATATACAAATATCCATTTTCGATGATAGAGCGTATGGGGTAGCCTTGATTCAATGGCCTTCCGTAATCGTGTCTTTCCTGACCCAATAAAGTGTATGACCGGTCCTTGTCGGGGCTATTTGCAAATATATCGGTCATCTCTTTACCTGATGTTTGCATCTCGTGCTTTTTGATGCCTGCAATTTCCAGGAAAGTCGGAGCAAAATCAACAAAGTTAATATACGTATCAAAAACTCTTCCGGGATTTGTAATACCTTCGGGCCACATTATCGCCAAAGGCACATGATTTGAACATTCATACTGCAACCCTTTGCTGCGCGGGAAGGGCATTCCATTGTCGGCTGTAATGATGATAAGGGTGTTATTTAGTTCCCCCCTCTCTTCGAGCATTTCTATCATTCGTTTTAAATGAGAATCAAAATGTGCTATCTCGAAGGCATAATCCAGCATGTCATTCCTGACAATCTCGTTGTCTGGCCAGAACCCCGGGACTTTATCTATTTCTCCGATATCTTTTTTACCTATTGTGACTCCTGTTCCATATTCGTAAGCTCGATGCGGTTCGTGACTTCCATACCAAAAAACCCAGGGTTTTGATGAGGGAATATCTTTTAAGAAATCACCAAAATTACCGGCATAGTCTATATTTGAAATATATTTTGTCGGGGGGATCAATTTTTTATTGTTATAGAGGGATCCGGTTAACTTACGTTGTCCGGGATCACCGGGCTCCCAGCCTTTTCCTGTGTAAGCGGCAGAATAACCATTACTGGCGAGTGTTTCAATAAATGTGGGGAACTTATCTTCTGGCCAAAATCCAATATGGTTGGCAGCTTCCTCCAACTGCCAGGAATATCGGCCGGTAAGGATACTTGCCCTTGCGGGTGCGGATTTGGCATTTGAAGTATAGGCATTGGTGAATAATATTCCCCCGGAAGCAACTCGATCGAAGGCGGGTGTATTTACCCAGGGAGATCCGTATGTTCCTGTGTGAGGATAGGACATGTCATCGGCTATAACGATGAGAATGTTTGGACGCTTTGGGCTGGATGCTCTTGCCTGCCATCCCAGCATCGTCAATGTTAAAGTGCCGGCAAGAAAGTTTATTTTATTAGAAAATGCATCCATAAAATGCTTTAATTGTAAATTTATTATTCAATTTCCGCAAAAACAGCGGAAGTCGGGCGTTTGTGCCAAACATAAAAGCTTACGAAACTTAAATCACTTAATTCTCGACTGCAATTGTCCAATCAGACACGTAAGGAGCGTTGAATACATGATATCCGGGTTTTTTCGTGCCGAGGTGGATTTCTTGATACCTCCTTTTGGTATCGACAGCGATCACTTTTTTTGCCTTGCCTGAAAAACGGTACTCGATATTATTTGTATCTTCCTTGTAGAAAACGTATAAATTATCTGAATCTCTCAGGCAATAGCCGTTGGTGATGTCATTCTTAATTTCCATATCTTTCCTGAAACGGTTGTTGTCGTTCCAGAATACTGAGAAGCATTTGAGTTCATCTTTGTTGGAATAAACGCACGTTGAATCCAGGTTCCCCCAAATGGCACCAATGCCTCCCGCCATGGTGTGATGCCACAAACTTTGCCTGGTCATCTCTTCGGTATAGTCCTTCCAAATGTAGGGGCTGGGAGGATTATTTCTCACCCTGTACCTGTCACCCGACAAAGAAGGTTTCGTTGGCCTTGTGTTTATCATTTTAACAAGATCATCATACCCTGGGCGGAATAACTCATAATCTGACAAATCCAATCCTTCATAAATCTGGTTCAGGGTTTTGTCTGAAATTGGAGCACCCATGTGGCCCTTTGAAAATGTTCCAAGTCTACCTGAGCGGGCTCCAAGCAGGTGATTCCATCCGGGTTTACCCCACATATAAGCATGCCATTTTTTTAAATTCTCTTCGGTAACCCACTCCCATAAATCAAATCCATAACCCATAAACCAGCCCTTTAAAGGCCCCAGTTTTTCAGCGATCATATCCATTACGGCCTGCTCCTGTTTGCCCATGATTCCGTCTTTGGTGCTTTTGGAGGTCCATCTTCGTTGATGGTCTCCCCAAACCCAAAGGTATGTTGATCCACCTGCCCGGTATACTTTCTCAATGATCATTGCAAGTTTGTCAAAGGTTCGAAGATCGGGGATGAAGTCCTTTTCGGTCACAACATTGTCTCCAATGTGAAACCATTGTCCGAATACAGGTAAATGAATTCCGTTGAATCCATGACCGTGCATAAATTCATCAATGAATCCATCGATATTTTCTTCGTTTATAAAACGGTAATCGTACTCTTGAAATTGTCCGGGTTCACGGGGAATCAAATTGCGGGTCAATGCATCAAGCATGATGAAATTAGGAACAAAAGCCTGGTTAGTACCGGTCCAAAGAAACTTGTTTTTAAATGTGCCCACCTCGCCTCTGTCACCGGATAATGATTTTGACAAGTCATAACCACCGAGTGAAAACATTTTATTTTTCAACCCTTGCGAAAAACCCATTACTCCATGTAATGTGAGGATTACAATAATAAATATTTTCATGTTAATAATAGGGTTTGCTTATTTATACGCAACCACGCACAGAAATTCAATTGCTGTGAGAATGGATAAATGTTTAAACTTATCGGAGTAGGGCAGGGTAATGCATTTCCCGTACAGATAATTGGAATAAAAGGGAGGCTATTTATTTCACGTTCACATTATAAACAAATTCGTTCATTGCAATGCCCTCTTTAGCTTCCCTGCTACCTATCCTTGGATTAATCTTGATATCTTCCCGGGTGATTTTCCTGCCATTGATCACGACATTATCTATTAACACGTTTTTGATTGCATGATCCTTGTCATAACCCAGAAATTCGAAATCCCGGTGGAGCTGATACCCATTATTGTTAACGGTAATGTTCCTGAACACTACATCTTCTATATGACCACGCGCGGTATCTGAGGTCCAAACAGCCGAATTGATCCACAATGATGCAAATTGAACAGATTCCTCAATTCGGATATTTTCGAAACGCACATTCTTTACGGTTGCCGCATCGGTGTGATAAACACGCAACGTCCACTCACGGCCGTGATCGCCGATGATATCGCAATCTTCAAACAAGACATCTTCCACGTCACGTGTGAGTTCTGCCCCGATACTTAACGCATGCGCAATCTCGTTAAAGAGCACACATTTTCTCACATGGATATGACGGGCATCCTGAGTGACGCCTCTCAAGGTTTTAACCACGATAAGATCGTCCCATGTCCGTAAGAAACAGTTCTCCACCAATACGTCGATAGATGAGGTAATGTCTATACCGTCGGCATTGGCACGGTGGCCGAATAATTTTATGTTGTCTATATGTACATCATTGCAATCGCGTAAAGAAACAGTCCATAGGCTTGAATTACATAATATGACTCCCTCCAGATAAAATCCATCGACGGTAACATTCATCGATTGGCGGCCCGTTACGCGCGATATGGCTCCTTGGTCGAATATCCCCCTGCCGCGAAAAGTAATGTTTTTACCTCTCAGCACGAAAGAGGCTTTCCCACGCGATGTCTGATTTTCTTCCAGGACACCTCTCACGATAGCCCCGCCGGCAATATAAACGGTTTGATTGTCGCCCACAGGAACCGAGGTGATTTCGTGGATTCCTGGGCCAAAATAAATAACATTCGGATCTTTCGGATCGGGGATATCTTTCTCTTCCGGATTCACAAAGAGGTGCAGCGAACGTATATGGTCACCATTGATCTCAACCGTGATGTGTTGGGGTTTGTCTGCTTCGAAGGTGAGTGTCTTTCCCTTGATTGTCGGAATTGTACCGAAGGAGGTGGGCAGGATTTTGGCTGATGCAATTAATTCGTTTACAGTTATACTGACTTTTGCGGGACCTTTTTTCAGGTCGAATGAGGCAAAACCAGCAATATCGTAAGCTGAATCTGCTTGGGCAACAATCCCTGCCCGGTGGCGGCCCTGTATGTCTTCTGTACATATTCTGGTATTGTAGACAGGAACATTCATGCCGTTAACGGCAACGTTGTATTTTTCGTTTAGCGCTTCACCATCAGGAGCACTGTAAACAACTACGTCACCTTTAGAATACTTGCATGAAGTGATTAACATAGATATGCTCAACAACAAAAAAAAAGTTTTTTTCATGATAAATTTTATTTAAAACTCAAAGATATGCTAATTTATTTAAAATCATCAATAGGTGATAACAAGAATTTATGCGGTAATATCTGCCTTTGAATCGTTATTAAGGATCGATTATTCTACATTTTTCGATAGATGCAATCATTGTTGGCACAGAGTGTGCAGACACTTGCCCGGTATTTCACATTTTTCCCTATCCCGATCACTCCGCTCACCGATTTTTACTGGATTCATCAAAAAGGTGGGCTTGAGTGAAACGCCGCAGAAATTGTCGGGGAAAAATGAGAAAAGTTTCCGCTGGTCAGTCAGCGACCATTGGCTGGTACCCGGACAATAACGGTTGGTCAACAGTTCCCCATTTAATCCGATGTCATCCTGTAGGCACGCATGCAATTTTGCGGCTGCAGCTTCGGTAATGACATTGCCCAAGACATCAAAGACATAGCCCAATACAGGATTATCACTTTGAAGCAGGCATTTTGATTTCTCACAGATCGTTTTACCGGCAGTACAGATAAAAATAGCTAATTGTTCAGCTCCACTTAATTTCATTTGATTTATTATAACGGTTTTTAGCAAATATTGTTCGTTGAGAATCGGAATGGTTTATGAATGATAGGATGATTAGGGAACGATCCATTTTTTGCCTGTCAGCATCAGCTCCTTCTGAACAGCTTTTCCGGCTTTCAGGGTCACGTCGGAAGGCTGCTGCCCGCCTATACCCACGGTGATCTTGTCGGGCACCACACAGCGCTGCATCAACGCATCGATTGCGGAAAACTGTTCGGGCGCGAGCGTGAAGTCGACTTTGCGCGATTCCCCGGGATCGAGCTTGATGCGCTGTACGCCCTGCAACGAGCGTAGCGGCACGTGAACCTGCTGATTGGAGAGGGAGACGTAGAGCTGCACCACTTCTTCGCCGAGGCGACTGCCGGTATTGGTGACCGACACCGACACGTTCACGGAGTCACCCGCGACCGTAGTCCCGGGAGCCCGAAGATCGGAATAGGTAAAGTCGGTATAGCTCAACCCGTGACCGAAAGGATACAGTGGTTTGCCGGTAAAATAGCGGTAGGTCCTTTCTTTCATGCTGTAATCCTCATAAGGAGGGAGATCGTTGTCAGATGCATAAAAGGTGACCGGCAACCGCCCCGAGGGATTGTAATCACCGAAGAGCACATCGGCCAGGGCGGTACCTGCATCCTGCCCGCCATACCAAGCATTGACAATGGCGGGGAGATGATCGTCTTCCCATTGAATCGCCAACGCACTCCCGGTAAGCATCACGAAAATCACCGGCTTACCCGTGGCCTGCAACGCTTGCAGGGCTTCGGTCTGCACGTGGGGAAGGGCAATCGAGGTGCGATCGCCCTTGTTGAAGCCGGGCACATGTACCGGCATCTCCTCGCCCTCGAGAGAAGGGGAAATATCTCCAACGAATACGATGGCATCGGCCGACTTCACGGAAGCGGCTAGCGCATCGAGGTCGCTTTTCCGGCGCTCTACCGTGGTGAGGCTCACACCTCCACCTTCGTTCTCCTGCGCAAACTCAAAACGCAACGTGCGCTTCTGGCCTGCTTTAACCGGTACTCGACAGTATTCTACACGTGCCTCCTGATTTGAAAAGCGGTTCATCACCAGCTTATCATCTACAAACAGGCGAAAGGCACTGTCGTCGCTGGTGATTTCAAATACAACTTCTTCATCTTTTTTGGAGGAGAGGACGCTCATCCAGCGTGCAGCGACCTTACCGGGCTTTAGATTGGCCAAGATACGGTGTTGTGCTGTACCAAAGAAATCGATTTCCTTTTCATGTTGTACAAACGCGGGGGTTCCTTCAAAATTGCTGTTGTTAAAATACTCTGCTTTGAATCCGACTTTGCCGTCAGCCAGCAACAGATTTTTGTTGTTCACGGGAATGGAAACCGAATCATCGGTCAGACCCACGCCTTGATGATAGATAATCCGGGTGTTTTTACCCACCTTGCGGCGTATTCCTTCGAGCGGTGTCACTATGTAGGAGGGGGAGCCGTTATAGTTTGCCAGCAGACAGGTTGGATTGTCGGCATTGGGACCGATCACGGCAATGGTCTTGATCTTCTTGTCGAGTGGCAACGTCTGCTGTTCGTTTTTTAACAGGACGATGGACTTCCGCGCCATCTCCAGCGACTGCTCGCTGCTTTTTTTGGAGGCGACCACTGAAAAGGGTATCTTACTGTAGGGTACCATCTCATCGGGATCGAACATACCCAACCTCATGCGGGCGGTAAAGAGTCGTTTGACAGATATATTGATCTCCTCTTCCGTGATTTCGCCGCGCTTCACAGCCTCCAGCAACGTGCTGTAGCTGCCACCACACTCAAGGTCGGTTCCTGCTATCACAGTCTGGGCAGAGGCTGCTGCCGCATCGGGCGATGTCTTGTGGGTGCGGTAGAAATTATTGATGGCGCCACAGTCGGATACCACGTATCCTTCAAATCCCCACTGGTTACGCAGGATATCGACCAACAGTTCGTCACTTCCGCAACAGGGTTCTCCTTCATAGCGGTTGTAGGCGCACATGAGAGAATAGGCGTGACCGTTTTTGATCAGCTTCTCGAATGCCGTTAGGTAGGTGTCCCACACATCCCGCAGGGATGGACGGACATCAAAAGAGTGGCGATTGTACTCGGGAACGCTGTGCACGGCATAGTGTTTGGCCGTGGCAATGGTCTTGAAATATTTTTCGCCGTCTCCCTGAAGTCCTTTTACAAACGCTACACCCAAAGCGGAAGTCAGATAGGGATCCTCCCCATACGTTTCCTGTCCCCTGCCCCACCGAGGGTCACGGAAGATGTTGATATTGGGTGTCCAGAAGGTCAGTCCGTTGTACTGATCCTGGCTGCCGGTGCGCAAAGCCTGATGATATTTTGCCCTTGCTTCGTCGGAGATCACTTCTGCCGTGCGAAACATGGCGTCGGCATCGAACGTGGCCGCCATACCGATAGCCTGGGGAAAGACCGTGGCGATACCCGATCGTGCAACCCCATGGAGGCATTCGTTCCACCAGTTGTAGGCAGGAATGCCAAGGCGGTCGATGGATGGGGCATCATTCATCATCTGACTGATTTTCTCTTGGAGTGTCATGCGACCGACCAGGTCATCCACCCGTACGTCGACGGGCAAATTGGGGTCCTGATAGAGCAGAGTTTGTGCCGACACAGAAAAGGTCAGCAAAAGTGCCGATAAGCTGAATAAATAAAAGAATTTCATTCGAATGAGGTCATTAACTGTTGAATAAATGAGGGTTTGTTATCGCTCTTGAATCGGATCGACACATTGTTATCCCTTGTATTGCGGACACTGATGCTCACATGGTTCCATCCTTGCTTGAGGGGTATGGTGAGAAACTGTCCATTTGTCCCTTCTATTTTCTGTCGATTGATGAACAATTCTCCTTGCTCTGCCGGTTGTATGACGACATCCAACTTGGGCATGTCGGGTTCAATCAACAGGTCGTCGAGGTCTCTGGGACTCCATACCTTAAAGCTGTAGAGCGTTTGATTTCCTCTTCGTACGGGAGGCAGGTTTTCGATGTGCAGAATTCCGTCCTTGCCGATCAGTGTTTCGGCTATCTTGCTTCCGTTGGTAGGGATGCCAGCACCGGTAAGCAGTTTGCCGAAGGTGTCGTATCCTTTTGAGGAGGTAATAAAATGGGATAACGTACTGACAAAAAATGCGGCATTTTTATTTTGGTGTTTAACCAGCACGGCTGAGGCACCTTTCGCTTCATTTTCACTGCGAAGGAGTGCGGCTGTTTTCAACTCTTCGGGTCGCTGGTTCCATGCTCTCCAATTGGTGTTGCAGGCCTCCAGCAGTACAATACCTTCGTCTACAAAATCGGAACTCAATTCGTAATCAGTCACCTCTTCGCGCTGAATCTCACAAAAGTAGAAATCGGAATTGAGTAACCATTTTGTCCATGATCTCTTCGCCGGTAAAAAGGAGGATGCTTTTCGTTCGTCGAGAGTCAGCTTTGCCGGCAACACTTGGTTGTAGGCTTCGATGGTTTCGGGTGTGGGACACCACAACCACAGGTCGGCTCCCCGACTGGTCAGATCTTTCATCTGCTTTACCTCTTTTTCCGATGGAAATACTGCACCATCTACAATGACAATGATACTTTTCTTGGGATCGAACTTCTCCTGGAAGAGCACACCATTGCCTTCAAATAATTTCTTGACGGACGAGTCGGCGCTGCCAACAAACAGAACATTGTCGTATTTCTTTTCTACCTCGATGTTTTGAGCTTCCTGCTTTTGCGGCATCACCGACCAAGGACTCCAAGCGGGTCCACCGGGGGCATTAGCCGCCTTGATGGCATCGAACATGGGCCAAGTGCGATAGAGCGGAAGAGTAGGATCGTAGCCGGGATTGAATGTAGAGCTGTAGGCCCCCATTCTTTCGGGTTGTATACCCGGCATGCCTTCTATATATTCCGTAAAGTGAATGCCATCGGTCAGCTCGGGTGCCGTGGTAATATCCTGCTTGCCGAATGGCAGCGGCTGAAGGCCATACCATGCCAAGTTAAATACCGACACATACGAAGCACCTTGATTGCGCTGTTGGGCTATCAGATCATAGCATTCGTAGGCTAATCCTTCCATGCGGCCCAGCTGAGATTCGAATGCCCGTTCACCGTTGTACTTGGATACCTGTAGCGGCGTACCGTAATAGGCCATACTGTGCTCACCGATGCCCCAAGGCTTGCCAATCTCTATCCAATGCTTCATGGAGTTTTGATCGCCATAATGTCCTACCGTAACCGGAAGAATGCCATCGCCATCGTCTTCGCCATCGCTGGAAATCCAAGGACGAGTGGGATCATTTTCACGTACAATATCGCGCCAATCTTGCCATGCCTGCTTTTGCATTCCCATCCATTCGGGTTTATTGAAAACATGCAGAATAACCGGCTTGTTTTCGTTACTCACACTCCAGCCGAAAACACTGGCGTGGTTGCGGTCACGCAGGACCATGCGACGGATGTGCGATTTGCAGTTCTCCCAAAAGATGGGTGAGTCCATCTTCGGACCGCCATCGCTGGCCCAGATGGCTGTTTCTGCCAATACACAAATACCCATTTCGTCTGCCATATCGAGGTAGAAGCGCGGGTATATTTGTGCGTGGGGACGAACAGCGTTGGCGTTGGCATCTTTCAATGCCGTAAACCAGGCCCATGCATAACGACGGGTCATTTGCGGTACGCCCATAAAATGCCAAGAATCGCTTCGCAGTTCAATGGGTTTTCCGTTCAATAGCTGTGTTGTGCCGGAAATGGTCCATTCGCGCCAGCCAAAACGTTCGTACTTGATATCGCTTTTCGTATCCTTGTCGCCCAGCGTCAGGGTCAATCCATACAAATTGGGATGCTCGGGAGTCCAGTAGTCCAATTCGCCCGCTTTCACCGGGATTTGAACAACCAGGCGATGCGTTCCTTTTGAGGGGATGCTTATTTTTTGTTTGGTCAGCAGGAGTGCCGGTGAATCGGCCAATGTCCAATCGGGTACCGGTGCGGTATGTACATCCTTGCCTGCCCTGTTAATCCATCTCCTGACATCTCCTGCGAGTGTTGTTTGCACATCGCGAGCTGAGGTGTTCTCAATCTCGATTTCGGCTTCCAAAACAGATTGAGAAACCAACGGTTTCACATACACATTCCGAATATGTACGGATGGTACGGCTGTGAGGAAGACATCCTGCCAGATGCCCGCTACATGATAGCCCCACATGGAACCGGCGGGCACAATGCGTCTTCCTTTGGTACTGTTGTCTTCAAATAGCGACTGGCTACGGACTCCGACTAATACTTCAATCTGTTGTCCTGCTTTTGCATACTGTGTGATGTCGGCATCGAAAGGAAGAAACAGATCGAAGTTTTCGGCAACTTTGTGGTCGTCGACGTAGACTTCGGCAAATCCTGCCACTGCCTCAAAATGCAGGCCGATCTGATATCCGTCCCAGTCGGCAGGTATCTGTACGGTGCGGCGCATCCAGGCCATCTTCACATCGTTCCAATTTTCGGGGTACGAGGGATAATTGCGGTGATCGGGACCTTCGAGGTTCCTATTTGCGAACGAATTGATGTTCCAGGGAGAGGGTATTTTTATCTTCGTCTCCTCCCAGTTGTTTTGATAGGGCAGTGGCAGTGTAGGGGCTACTCCTCCTCCTTGCCGGTAACCTTCGGGCAAGGGCAAGGCCTGAAAATCCCAACGTCCGTTCAAACAGATCTCTTTTCTGATTTCCTTCTCTACCTTGCTGAAGAATCCATCAGAAGGAGCAAAAACAAAGGGATAAATGAGCTTGTCAGCAGCAGCCAGCGAAGTGGTTATGCACAGCGCAAGGATGAGGAACAAACTTTTATGGTACTTTTTCATGTGGAATGGGTTCGTTTATAAAATGGGTATATAACTGTGTTCGATTTGTCTATTGGTAATTTTTATGAGCCGATAACCGGGTTGAGCATTCCCCAATGGCTTCCCGGCAGCATTTGTCGTGATCACCAGGATCTGATTGTGTGATGCTTCGGCATTGTTATGCAGATGTCCGGCAAAGATGGCATCGACGCCATACTTTTCAAACAATTCAAAATATTGGATGCGCTTCGGCATTTGTTGGTTGCTGTAGGTCTCTTTCTCACTGAAGTTCTCCATAAAAAAGGGATAATGGGTAAACAGAAGAATGGGATCGGACGAGTTTGCCTTCTTTAATTCTTTTTTCAGCCATTTGAATTGCTTTCTTTCCTCTATTCGACTCTCATCTGATTTGATGATGACCGAATTGAAACCAATGAAGTGGGCATTTTTATGGCGAAAAGAAAAACGGTCGGCCCCTTTCCCATACATTGAGTAATACCATTCAAAATCCTGTTTTGACGGATTGTTTGACAGATCGTGGTTCCCGGGACTCAGATACACAGGTATGCGCTTATCGATGCATGCCGTGATCCTTTTAAATTCATTTATTTGCAAGGTATCCTTGCTGTTATTCACAAAATCACCTGTGATAACCACAAAATCGGGCTTGATCTGATTTATCTGTCGGACTGCCTCCGCATAGAGCTCTGTCTCTTTTTCAAAGTCGGCATTGTTTGTGAAGAAGCCAAATTGAGGGTCTGAAATCTGAACAATCAAGAAGGAATCTTGCTGGGCATAGGAATTCAAAAAGAGTATTCCAATACAAACAAGAAGGAACAGTCGCTTCGGAAAGTTTTTCAACTGAATAATTTTTTGTTTCATAGTCGTTTCATGAGATCCGAGATACAGATCCTTTCATAAGAGGTTTTGTTCACCCCGGCATAGTATTCCAGAAACATCTCTTCCGTGTTGGGATTTGTTGTAATCAATCCATAACCCGGAAGGTCCTGTTGCTTGAAAAAAGTGACATACCTGCTTTCTTCATCCAGCAGACGAATCCGCTTCGCCAATGTGGCTGGTTCCCATTCGGGATGATCGGTGGCCAGATTCCAACCGAACGTTGTATATACTTTATCTGCAGTTTTCTTCTCCAGGTCTCTTATCACACTATTGAAAGTTATCTGCACAATTGATCCCTGATCTGTCTCCCTGCGCACAACAGCATAGAGATGCAGGTGTGCGGTTAAAACCACAGCCCTGTTTTTGGCAATGATCTCAAGCAGCCGTTCTCTCTTCTGGGGTTCGTCTCTGTAAACATACCAGCAACGCTCGTTGATGGGGATGACAGGCATGTGGACCATTACAAACTTGAATTGGGCATCGGAGGATGAGAGATTCTTGTCCAGTTGATCCAGCACATCATCGCTTTTATCCCATGGGTCGAAGGCGACAAACAGGTTATCCCCAGTTTGATGGGCATAGCCGGATGAAGTGATGTCGTTTCTTTTTAATTGCTTTTTGATCTGCGAAATATAATGATTGTCAAAAGCTTCCACGGCACCCGGACCGGTGATGTCGTGGTTGCCTTTGATGAGTAACCAAGGTACGGGCATGTTCACCGCTTCCACGGCTGCAACGGCCGCACGTGCCATTTGATCTGCCATTTTCTCATTTCCGGCCAGTCCTTCCGAAAGATCACCCAGCTGCACCACTGCTTTCACTGCGGGATCATGCTGCAGTGCGCGCTGACGCAGGTGGCTGCTGAATACAGGCCAGATCTCTTTCGAGATCTGGGTGTATTCTTTTACCTGCCTCAGATCATCGGGTTTCTCCGAGAGCCAAGTCATCTCGTGATCCTCCATCCGGTCGTAATGGATATCTCCCAAGACCAAAAAGCTCTGCTCTTGCGCAATGGCTGTTGAAACAGTCAATAAGACAAAAAAACAGATCAAACTTCGTTTCATAATCCTTGTCTTATATTCCCCAGTTCCGGTTGGCCTTGTCACCCATTTCAAACACTAGTTTTCCACCTTTCATGATTTCATCGTGGTGGATGAAGGGTTTGTCCAGGGGTTTGCCGTTCAATGTGGCCGACTGGATATATTTATTTTCGGGGATATTGTTGATCGCTTCAATTTCAAAAATCTTCCCATTACCTAATTCAATCCGGGCGTTATCGAAGAACGGACTGCCAATGCTGTACTCGGGACTTCCCGGGGTGACAGGATAAAAGCCCATCTGCGAGAAGACGATGAAAGAAGACATGCCCCCTCCATCTTCATCGCCCGGAACGCCCATCAGGTCGTCACGAAACCACTGGTGGATGAGGGTTCTGATTCGTTTCTGGGTCTTCCAAGGTTCGCCGGCATAATTATACAAATAAGGGATGTGCAGGGAGGGCTCATTGGCCATAGAGAATTGTCCCACATTGCCGGTATGGTCGGGTATCTGACTGTAAAATTCAGGCTTACCCTTTCCAAGAGGAGTGGCAAACATTTCGTCGAGATTGTGGACAAACGCCTCTTTACCACCCATCAGGTCGATCAAGTCGGGTATATTGTGTTGTACATCCCAACGATAAATCCATCCGTTGTTTTCTCCATAATAACCGCGTGCACCCATGCCTCCCGAATAGCGATAGTCGAAGGGCTGGATGAATTCTCCTTTTTTATCCTTGGGGTGGAAAAATCCGGTCTCCTTGTTGTAGAGATTGCGATAGTTAAAGGATGCCTCTGTAAAGTATGCATGATCTTCGGACAGTCCAAGATCCTTCGCCAGCTGTGCCAAGCACCACTGATCGTAGGAGGTACCCAGCGTCACAGCGACAGGCTGCCGGCGCTCGAAACCATGCACTTCTGGAATGGTTTCTTCCTCTCCATCTCGCAAAGCGGGTATGTATCCATGCTCCTTGTAAAAATGATCTAACTCTCCTGCAGGCTTACCCGACCAGGGTGCCAAGGTCTTCTCCATGATCGCTCCTTTAGCGGCAAGGTATGCCTTTTCCAAATCGAAATTGGTGAGACCCTTGCGATTGGCATCTAATACCGAGGCAACACCGTGATTGGAGTTCATGCGGCGACTGTCGCCAGTGATTTCGGGGAAGGTAGGCATCCAGAAATGTTCCATCTGCTCGGCCATCAACACAAAAGAATTCAGGATATCCTGTTCTCTTTCCGGATCAATGAGAATACGCAGCGGATGGTGTGCTCTGTATGAGTCCCAAATCCAGTCGTCGGTATAAAACGGGCGTCCTCCATCTTCGTGAACTGTTCCGTCAAAAGCGCTGTAATAACGTCCATCTTCTGAAATGCATACTGGTCGCTCATAAGTACGATACAGCGAGGTATAAAAGACTGTATTGTCTTCTTCCATGCCGCCCGATATCTGGATCTTATTCAACGCATCATTCCATATCGTACGTCCTGTTTTAAGGAGAAAGGCCAGGTCATTATAAGTCAATTCCCGTTCCATGTTCTTTTTTGCCTGCGTGGCGTCGATGAACGAGATTCCGTAGCGCAAGGTGAGATTTTTGGTGCCTTTGGGGTAGCTCATAATGAGACAGGCATTCCTTCCGTTGGCAGTAGTATTGCTCACCAGTGCTCCTTTCTCCAACAGTGATACGTTCTCCGGCATTTGCTCGGGGAGTAGATAGAGATAAACTTTTGTGTTGTTCTCTATCATTTGAAATCCTGAGAAGGCTGTTCCATCCCAGGTAAGCTCTCCCATTCTGGAATTAAGTGCCACCTTGACTGCTTCCTCTTTTTCGAAAGAAAGTTCGTAGATAGCAGATTGATGAGAGAGGCCGTACTCCACTGAGATACCCTCCTCATCGAGGTATACCGAGTAGGAATAGGGAGTGATCTTTTCTTTGTCGTAACTGTAGGCAACGACGGGCCTTAACCCTTTCTTACTTTCGTAAAATGGACTCAGGTTGAATGCCGAGCTTCCCCGGTGACTGGTGACCACGATGGGGAGTCCTTCCAGCACGTCGCCTGTAAAATCACGTCGCTCGGGATACACGCGTAGCATGCTGTTGGGCAGGTGAATGGTGGGGAAGGTAGGCACCAGCAAATGACTGATGTTTCCCATATAGGGATTCACGTAATCGACTGGATCCTTGGATGTTTGGATTTTTACGGACGTACACGACAGCAGCCACATGGCGATGCAGATTGCCGTAATGGAATAAATGATGTTTGATTTTCTCAAAAATGACAAATGTTTCATTCTATCTAGTTGCTAATTTTTTACATTCTTTCTATAATGTCGCTTCCTTTGGTGATTCCTCTTTCATTGAATGCATCAATTGAAAAATAATATTTTGAATCACGATTGAAAAAACGACCTTCGAATTGGTTTTCAAAGACCATGACGGCATTATTCAGTTGATCTCTTTTTATCCCCCAACGTAGGATGTATCCAGTGGTATTATCCTGAACCTCCCAGTGAAATGTGATTTTTCGTCGGTCGCTGTCTCGCAAGACTTCGAATTTAGACACCTCCTTGGGTAGTTCGTTGTTTCCCTTTCCGAAAACTCGGAAGTCGTAGATAGAAAATTTTCCTTCCATCTCTTTCGTATTGGTGATGCGAAGGAATTGCATTTCTATGCCTCCATCAAAAACAAACAACTCATGGGATCTGTCGTTTTCATTTTTCGACTGGTCGGTCAGCACTTTCCACTGATCGCCATCATTCGAATATTCGATCAGATACTGGTAATTGAAAAATGAATCGGGTGCTTTGATGTCAAAATCCTGGTCTGCAAAGTTGACCTGCAGGGCATGAACGGTCATTGCTTCACCCAAATCTACCTGCCACCACTCCCCTTTATTACCGGTCTGTGATGCCCACCATGTTTCTACTTGCTCGTCATTGCCTAATTCAGCTTCATGATCGCTTAATGAGGACGAAGCAAGCACTTTCTTCCGATAGGAAAGCAGGTTCCAGTTCATGGAAAGATCGTGTGTCTCCAGATCGATTTTCTCCTGGGGTATTTGGAAGGGATAATCGGTAAATACTGTGTGGGCATGGAGGCTATTGTCGTCTGAAAAATAGACAGGAAACAGACCTAGTCGCCGCTCAAACATATGTCGTACAGAAATACGCATGGTGGCTACATGCCAGTTATTACCATATTTATCCTGAAAAGTGTGCCCATGGCCGGCTCCCCCGATGAAACCTCCCGGTTTGAAGGAAAAAGGACTGTTTTCTTCGTAGGTGTATGGACCAAGTGGTTTGTCGGCCACATAAGTTCCGTCACCATAGACTCGGAATTCGGTGCCCGGTGCCGCATAGTGCAGGTAATATCTCCCCTTGTACTTGATGAGACAGGGACCTTCGTTCCACCCATCCCTTTCGTTGTCGTTGTTGTTTCCGGAGACCTCCCAACCGTACGTATCGGAATGGTGTTCAATCAGTACAGATGCTTCACCGATCACGTTGAAACCGTCTTTGGGATCCACTTCCACTCCAATGATGGGATCTTTATCTGAACAACCCCAATAAAGGTAGACCCGCCCATCGTCGTCTTGAAAAAAAGCGGGGTCTATGGAACCGACCAATGGATAACGAAATTTTGTATCAATTGCTTCCCAATTGTCTGTATCGGGATCAGCGGTTTTAAAGATCCTTGGATGACCGGAACCCATGTAGTATAATTCATCATCAAGGGCAATTACTGCCGGGGCATACTCTTCGATGTTGCCAATGGATTTACAAGGAATGTAGGTCCATTCGCACAGGTCCTCCGAACTCCAATATCCGCCCGATTTAGAGGCAAAAAGATAATATTTGCCTTTAAACAAGACGATAACCGGATCGGCAGCTTCCCTCCTTGACGGCTCATCAAACTGAAACCGATAATTCAAGTTCATCGGATTCGCCACAACATTGCTAGTGTTGTGGCGAACTTCTGATTTGGTACAGCCAAGCATCAGGAAAGACAAGATTGCGATAAAACAATTAATAGATTTCCTTTTTGACATAGCTATGCACTCTTTATTATTGTTTGTTGTACCATTTCGACCGTTGTTTTTGGGTATAGTGCACAAAACAACCGTTTCTTATATGGGCGCTTTGGGGTCTTTTCCTGGCACGGGTATCACCCCTTCCTGATAATCTGACAAAGGTCCCATCTCATAGGATTCCGGTCCGTAACGGAGCGTGGATGCCATGATCTCATCCCAGCTGATTTCTTTGCCTGTATAGGCGGCTTCTCTACCCAATATGGCGACCATGTTGGAATAAGCCAGATCTTCGGCCTGGTTGATTTTCTTATTTAAACGGATCGATTCCACAAAATGGATATGTTCCTGGTTGTAGGGATTCTTTACGGGTTTGTTTTCATAGTCGTATTCCCACAAAATGTTACCGTTCCAATCGAGGATCTTTATCTCTCCCCGGTCGTTCAGCTGTGCCATTCCTTTTGTGCCCAGAATCTGTTCCGATACATTGCCATCGCATCCATCTATCTGACGGGCGGTGTGTAAGCCTCGTTTATTATTGTTGTAATAATAATCCACACTGAAGAAATCGAATATATCTCCGGTCAGTCTGCGTGCGCGTCCTCCGAAACCGACTGCTTTTAGTGGCTTGTCGCCCATAAACCAGGTGACTACGTCGATATTGTGGATTCCCTGATCGAGAATGTGATCCCCGCTCAGCCATTTTATATTAAACCAGTTGCGAATGCAATACTCCATGTCGCTCCATTCAGGACGCTTGGCTTTGTTCCACCAGGCTCCCTGATCCCAATGTGAAGTGGTGGAAACAATGTCTCCGATAATTCCGTTTTTTATTTCAATATATGCTTCCCAATAGTCGCGGCGATGCCTGCGTTGGTTACCGGTCACCACAGTCAATCCTTTCCCCGTAGCCACCTTCGATGCAGCAATGACCGTGCGAATGCCTGTAGGATCTACCGCGCAAGGTTTCTCCATAAAGACATGTTTGCCAGCCTCAACCGCAGCTTTGAATTGTTCCGCCCTGAAATGAGTTGGCGTACACAAGAGGACCACATCGATGTCCGGTATTTCCATGATCTTTTGATAGGCATCAAATCCAAAAAAGCAATTGTTGTCTGCTACGTGGTTGTCGAAATTTTCAGAGAGGACTTTCCGGCAAAATCCCATTCTGTCGGGAAACAGATCGGCCAATGCAATGATTGATACATTCGGTCCGGACTCCAGAAATTGGGAAGCAGCACCGGTACCCCGATCTCCGCAGCCGATGAGCGCTGCCTTTAACGGCTCTCCATCGGGAGCTATCTCCACAAAGGAAAACATGCCCAGTTCTTCAGGGGTATATTTTTTGCCGGATGTCTTTTTCTCTCCGGTGGAGCAGGATGTAATTAGAGCGGGTGAGACAATACCCAAGGGAAGTGATGCACCCAGGATGGCTGAATTGGATAAAAAGTTACGTCGTTTCATAGTCGTTAATTGTTTATTGATAAATAGAGTTAGTTTCTTTCGGGCATTTTAAAGGACAATGGCTTCTCGCAGCGGAGCATCCGAGCTGCTTCACCAGTAAGCCACAAGTAATGATCTGAAGACTTGCCATCGAGATCCACAAACTTGGCATGCTCGCTCACGGGTGGGTTGTCGCTGACTTTAAAAATGGCTGTACCTTCGTTTACTTCATCGAACATGGCCACGTAAATCATTTGAGCTCCCGAACGAATGGCCGTTGATAGCTGCTGCCAGTAGAAGCGTCCTCCTTGACGGGGTATGGAACCCGAAGGTTTGATGTCGTCGGGGAACTCATACCGGCTCAGGTTGTGCCAGCTGAATCCGGGTGTTACACAAGGTACGTAATCGATATTATTTTCTTTGCACCATTTGATGTCGTTTACAATCACATCGCGATAGCGGTCCATATCATTGTGAATCAAAGGGGTAAACCGTTGCACCATCCAGGGGAGGACAATATCGACACTCCGGATAAGTTCATGAAGGTATGGGTCGGGAAGACAGTCGGCATTCAGGTCTCTCCAGAAAGTAGGTACACCCAGCATTACACTACAGCCCCCGTATACCGGGTCGTTTTTCAGGAAATCGATAAAACGTTCAAGGCCAATATTGCGGATATTGTAGGGACGATCGGGGAAACCCACTCCCCAAATGGTTACCAATGGCTTGCCGTTATGATGGAGATATGTTTTGTTCCCTTTCTGATTTGTCACTTTCAGCGAGTCAACCAGAAATTTCCAATCTTCGATGAGGATAGAACAATCTTCTCCAATACTGCGTAAGCCTGATAGATCGTACATGATGGCGATGGCACGGTCGTACTTCGATGCGGCCTCAAAGGCGTGGGTTAGCACATCGGTACCGTGTCCTTTTCGGGCATTTGGTCTTGCAGCGCTGAAAAAACGTTGCATGAACACTCCGTCCACACCATATTCCTGCATCCAGCTGAAATGAGTGTCGATAGTGCTTTTATCGGCTGAATTAAAAAAGCGTGCTGTGCTGCCATCGGCGTGTTTCAAACCGGTGGGATAGGTCTGTTTGTATTCACTTACATCGGGCCACATGTCGATGCGGACTTGTTTCTCATCGGGGTACATCACCCCATCGGCCGGCAGACGGAACCAACCTTGGTAACCGGCCATCACAAGGCCTTTATAGGAGGGATACTTTGTTGCTGCAGCATGCTTATTTCCTGCAAAAATGCTTGATACGCACAGCAGTGTGGCGATAAAAAATAGTGTAATTCTTGTTTTCATTTTATTTCGTTTTTCATTTTATTGGAATATTCCCATCATATGGTAGTAATTCTCCAATTGTTTATTCATGATTTTTTCTCCTGCACCCACTTCTATCAAATCTGGTCCATGATCAGCACCATATCCCCCATACGCAGCGGAGCGGATATCCGGGATATAAACAGGCCAGTCACCGGCATTCCATGTGTACCCAAATAGGAATGGCACACCCTGCGTTTGCATCTCTCTTTTCCAGTCAATCTGAAATTTGATAAACGGCTCCCCAGGCACTGTGGCGATAATATACCTGTCGTTGATTGCTATCACTGAGAAGTGAACTTTTAAATGAATCTTCTTATCATGTCTCCCTGTAAAAGAAAGCGAGTCAGTTTTCAATTTGATACTGGGAATATCATGTGGATTGGGATACAGTTCCTTGGCGAGTTTCACGGTTTCGATAGAGAGGAGCTTTCCCATGCGATCAATCAAGTCGTAGTTGGAAGGACGGGGATCATCGGGACCTGTTCTTCCTCCATCTTTGGAGAGAGGTGCCTGGTTTCCAGCTCCTCCTTGGATAAACAGGCAATTTACCGTGTTGTTAAACGCTTCCTCGGTATACTTGGTGGCATACCCTACATAATCGGCCGTAATTTCAAAATTATTCCATGCCACATCTGGATGGCAGGCATAATTCATGATAATTACTCTCGGGTTTCCTTCCAGGTCTTCCAGTTTGATTACACCTACAGCAGGATCTACAGGACCATGAGGTATTCGTTCTGGATTAACGGCCCTGTAGTGGTCATCACCTAACCACGACTCCCGGGCTCGCCCATCGTAACGCATGATCAATCGGTTAAAACTTAATTGAGGAAAATTGCGGTAACCACCTGATATTTTTGTCTCAAACATGTTTTTGGCTGCCTCTTCCATCACAGAGATGATCTGTTTCTCCAACCATTCCTTCGGTGCGTTTTCTGCGGAATGTGTATGTTGTTGGCAGAAGTAGACCTCTATTAAATCGAACTGTTTTTTTAGTTGCTCCGATAAAGAGGCATTACTAAAATCCAACAAATCCAACGTAATAAAAGCTATTCGTTGATTATTGGATTCAATAATTAAACTTCTGGCATGGAGAGAGTCATGTACTGGATATTTGGGATTAGGAGGAGTTATATTTATCTTTGCCGAACCAGCTATTAACTTGCCTGGATTTGCCACCAATTCACCACTAAAAGTAATGGCCAGCAAACTAAACAAAAGTATTATTTTATTCTTCATAACTACATAACTATATAATTATATACTTGATTTAAAGAACAGTAGACTCCTGCTGTAACACAAATTCTTTGGTCAGACGAATATCTTCGGATGAGGAGCCGATCATGAAGGTATAGGTGCCCTGGGGGGTCACAAAGCTACTCGTCTTTTCGTCCCAATAACGCAACAGGTCTTTCCGGACCTTGATCTCGACACGTTTGTTATCTCCTTTTCGAATAGTGGTACGTGCAAACCCTTTCAACTCCTTGTTGGGGGTGACGACTCCCACATCAGGCAATTTTACGTATACTTGGGAGACTTCGTCCCCATCGTACTTCCCTGTGTTTTTCACATCGAACGACAAGAGCAATTCATTGCCCAAGTCTTTGATCTCCGGCTTGCCGTATCGGAACGTGGTATAACTTAAGCCATACCCGAAAGGATAAAGGGGTTTCCCTGTGAAATACTGATACGTACGTCCCTTGGTCACATCGTAATCTCCAAAGGGAGGTAATTCTTCGAGCGAGTTATAATAGGTCAGCGGCAATCTACCGCCTGGGTTATAGCGTCCAAAAAGCACTTCTGCTACGGCCGTACCACCCTGCTCTCCGGGGTACCACGCATTCACCACCGCGGGGAGATGTTCTTGCATCCAGTTGATGGCAAGCGAACTTCCGGCGACAAGTACCACCACCGTATTAGGGTTGATCTTGTAGAGTTCTTCGATGAACTCGCGTTGGTCTTCGGGCAGGAAGATGTCTTCCCGGTCTTTGCCTTCCCGTTCGATGGTTTTATTGATCCCTAGCACGGCAACGACCATGTCGCACTCTCTGGCTGCATTTCCGGCTTCGCCGTACAATTCAATCCTTTCTTTCATCCCTACTTGCGGCACCCGCCACTGCAATCGTGCCAGGGCATAGTCGCGGTCGTCATAATATTCGGCTTTCAATTCATAATCTTTTCCGGCTTCAAGATAAATATCCACCGTATCCTTGGATATAGAGGCACCCCTCCACTTATCAATCAGCAGCTTGCCGTCGATACTCAGCCTGGCTCCATCGTCATAGCTTAAGCAGAATGTGTAGTTCCCTGAGACAGGAGGTCGCAATGTGCCGGTCCATCGGATAGAAAGCGGGGATGCGGGTAGGAAAGGGTCTGGTGCCTGGTTGGCCGGTTCAAAGTTAATCCACTCTTCGGTACGTACCACGGGATCTCCTTCCAACTTCATGTTGTCGAAATACTCGGCTTTCAATCCGTTGGGGAAACTCGCTCCTTGAATAAGCTCCATGCCGTCTTTGGCCGATTTCCAGGGGGCATGCACGATCCTGACTATGTCGCCTACCAGGTTTCGGATACCCTGAAGAACGGATATGGGCTCGTTGGCAGGCGTTCCGCTGTAATCGCCAAACTCCGCATTGGCTGCATTAATTCCTACCACGGCGATAGATTTCACCTTCCTCGTATCGATGGGAAGGGTGTTGTGACTGTTTTTCAATAGCACGATGCTCTGACGGGCAGCTTCCAGCGCCAGCGCTTTGTGTTTTTTCGAGCCGATCACGGTTACCGGGATCTTGCTATAGGGGTTGTGATCGGGATCATCGAAGAATCCAAGTTTCATGCGGGCACGCAACACACGATAGGTCGCCGTATCGATATCGGCTTGCGTAACCATGTATTGCCTGTAAGCGTTGAGCAGGGGTGCCATGTAAACATCGTCTCCACACTCCAGATCGAGGCCAGCCTTGATGGACAATGTGGCGGCGGCTTCTTTTGTCTTGACGTACTTCATGGCAGAAACCAACAGACTGGGTCCACCGCAATCGGATACCACGTAACCGTTGAATCCCCAGTCGTGTCGCAGCACTTTGGTGAGCAACCAGGGATTAGCCGTACAAGGCACATCGTTTAGGGCGTTATATGCCGACATGATTGAGGCTGCCTTACCATCCTTCACACTCATCTCGAATGCCGGGAGATAGTACTCCCGCAGTTGCCGTTCCGATATCTGGGGGTTGGCGGTGAAGCGATTGTGTTCCTCGTTGTTCGCAGCGAAATGCTTGGGTGTGGCAACAATCTTCAGGTATCGGTCATCGTCTCCCTGAAGTCCTTTTACGAACGCCGTGCCAAGTACCCCAGACAGATAGGGATCTTCGCCGTATGTCTCGGGGGTGCGCCCCCAGCGAGGATCTCTAGCCATGTTGATGGTGGGCGACCAGAAGGTCAGCAGGTCCGTAAAACGGGCAGTCTGCAAGCGGCCCTGTTCAAGCTCGTTCCACCGTGCACGGGCTTCATCGGAGATCGCTGTTGCCACTTTTTGGTGCAGTTCGGGGTTCCACATGCTGGCAAGGCCAATGGCCTGGGGAAAGACCGTAAAGCGACCCGGGCGTACCACTCCATGGAGAGCTTCGTTCCCGTGATAGTATTTGGGAATCTGCAGTCGGGGTATCCCGGGAGAGGTGGCATAGAGCAGACTAATTTTTTCTTCTATGGTCAGGTGGGACAACAGGTCCATCACCCGATCGTGTGTGGGTAAATTTTCGTTTCTGAAGGGCATCTCCTCCTGTGCCTGGATAAGCGGCATTGCCATTCCCAATATAAGCACGAAAAGCATAAGTCTCTTATTCATTTAATTCGTTGTTCTATTCTCGATTGTAATCTGTTTACTGCTAAACTCATTTTCATTTAGGTAAATAATTACATGAGAGAATTCAGTTAGTTATTTCGATTTATTGATTCTTTTCAGTTGAGCGTCGACATTAATTGTCTCTCCCTGCTTTGTGTTGTATGTTTTTTTGATGTTTCCAGCCCGGAGATACAATTTGCCTCCCAATTGGGAATGCACTTGTGCTTCGGTTACCGCACCCTCTGTCCAGGAGAGGTCCACAGTGAATCCACCTCTGGCTTTCAACCCTTTTACCGATCCACTTTTCGCCATTGTCGAGGGGAGGGACGGGAGCAAGTGTATCTCAAAACTTCCGTTTTTCATTTTCAACTGGCTTTGAAGGAACATCTCGGCAATCGCTGCTGTGGCTCCGAAGTTCCCGTCGATCTGGAAGGGCGGATGGTCGTCGAACAGGTTGGGGAGTGTTTTCTCTGACAGCAGTACGGAGAGGAGTTTGAAGGCATGATCACCATCGTGAAGGCGGTTCCACATATTGATCTTCCAGGCCAATCCCCAACCTGTTCCATCATCGCCACGGGCGACCAAGGTTTTGCGGGCAGCTTCAGCCAATTCGGGAGTTCCCACCTGTGTGATCTGGTTTCCAGGGTGTAAACCAAACAAGTGGGAAGTATGTCTGTGGTGCGGTTCTGCTTCCTCGTAATCTTCGGCCCATTCCAGGATGCGACCGGTCTTATCGCTGATACGGATGCCGGGAATCCTTTTCAGGGTTGTTTCGCACTCTTTTCTGAAATCGGCATCCACTTTCAAGATGGTAGCTGCCTCGATACAGTTTGTCAGCAGGTTGTGGATGATCTCCAGGTCCATGGTTGCTCCATAGGTGAACACCGAATGTTCGCCATTGGGCAGGATAAATGCATTTTCGGGAGAATAGGAAGGATTGGTTACCAGTTTCCCGGCGTACGCTGTGCCGGCCGGTGCCTCCACCAAGAAGTCCATGATAAAGCGAGCAGCTCCTTTCATGAGGGGCCAGGCACGTTGAGCGAGAAACTCCTTGTCACCAGTGAAGCAATAGTGTTCCCAGGGGTGTTGTGCCAACCATGCGGCTCCCATGGGCCATATTCCCTGTGGGCCATCGGCGGGAGCAGTAAATCCCCAGGCATCGGTCAGGTGATGCACCACCCATCCGCGTGCTCCGTAGATGACTTCGGCACTCCGCTCCCCTGGTGTGACCAGCATATCCATCAGATCGAACAGGGGCAGGTGCATTTCCGGCAGGTTGGTGAGGTCGGACGGCCAGTAGTTCATCTGGAAATTGATGTTTGTATGAAAATCGGCGTTCCAGGGGGCATTCATCTGCCACGCCCAGAGTCCCTGCAGGTTGGCGGGCATCCCTCCGGGCCGGGAAGAGCCGATGAGCAGGTAACGACCGAACTGGAAATAGGTGGAGACCAGTCCCAGGTCGGGTTCTCCTTTTTGCCGTGCCCTCCTTAACCGCTCATTGGTGGGCAACGCATCTACCTCTTCCGATACCGACTCCAGATCAAGGTCCACCCGTCCAAAATAGTGCTGATGATCGGCGATGTGGGTCGATTTAATCTTGTCGTACGTTTGAGAAGTCGCTTTTGCGATTGTTTCGGCACATTTTTTCAAGGGGTCTCCCGATAAGTCGGTCATTCCTCTGGCGAGGTTGCCCATGCCGGGGTAATTGGTAGCTCCGGTAATATAGAGCGTGAGGGTATTGGCATCGTTCACCTTCAGCAGGTATCCTTGTTCTGCACTTTCTACCACAGCTACATCTCCTCCGTCGGTAATGGCCTTCACCTGAGCAGCAAAGCTTATTCCACGTTGGTTCCCATTTCTGTCCTTCCTTGCAATCTGTCCGCTGAGCAGCAGTCCGTCATTTTCCAGTTTCCCGGTTTTCGCGTCCTGTGCTCTTTTAAGGGCCATGGAAAGGTTGATGCTGCTCTTTTTGTCGGCTGTAATCTGCACGACAATCACGTTATCGGGTGCCGAGGCAAAATATTCGCGCTTGTAATTCACCCCGTTCGAACGATAGTGCACGGTTGAAACGGCCGTCGAGAGATCCAGGGTTCTCACGTAATCATGCGCATTCAGTTCGGGGGTATCAAACCACAGCTCTCCCAGGGACTGGTATGATTTAACGCCCTTCGGGTTGCCCATCATCGTGGTCTCGGCCAATTTGACGGCTTCGTTATTTTTATCGCCGAACAGCAGACGTTGTACTTCGGGCAAAGCCTCGCGTCCGGCCGGGTTGTTGGGATCGAGTGGGTAGCCGTCCCACAAGGTATTTTCATTCAATTGAATGCGTTCGTCCGCGACTCCTCCGAAAACCATGGCTCCCAAGCGACCGTTGCCTAAGGGAAGTGCTTCCTCCCAAACATTCGCCGACTTGCGGTACCACAGTACATTTTTGGTGTTGGCCGGTTTGTCCGCTTTGCCGGTAAATTCGGCACGGTCGAACCACCTGGCGTTGATGGGTACGTTTCGCTCGCTGGCAGCCAAGCAGGAAGTCTGTACTACTTTTTGGATTGTCCCGTCGGGATTGTAATAGAGCTTATCGAAGCAGATGGATCGCAACCAATCGTTGGGTTCGCCATTCACTCTAGACAGCATGCTGTTATGATAGAAGGCATACCATTGCCCCTTGTACTCCACAATGGAACCATGGTTTGTATAACTGTCGGTAGGATCCATATAGACCCCCTGATGTTTCCAGGGACCCAGGGGATGATTGCTGGTGGCGTAGCGCATCCGGTTGTCACCTTTCACGCCCTCCTTGTCATTTCCTTCGTCATGATTGTCGGAATAGGAAAGATAGTATATACCATTTCTCTTGTGCACCCATGTAGCTTCGTGAAAATCATACAGTCCTTCCATCTGCTGCAGTTCACCATCCAACTCTGTCATGTTGTCCTTCAGTTTGGCACCGAAGCATCTACCTCCACCTCCATAGTAAAAGTAGGCCTGGCCATCGTCATCCACAAAAATATTGGGATCGATCTCACCATTCTCCGGAAGTCCTTTCAGCCAGCTATCCAGCACAACAAAATCGGAAGCAGGTTTGTCACTCACTGCAATACCGATCTTCCAGTTCTTGCCCCAAGGATCTTTATCGGGATGGGGGAAGTAGAAATAATATTTCCCATCTTTATAGACACAATCGGGAGCCCACATGAACTTTGCATTGTTGGAGAGTGGCTTTCCCCAGGGTACTTGGCTAGCTTGAAGGATTTCTCCGTGATCTTTCCAGTTCACCATGTCATCGGTTGAAAAAACATGATACTGATCCATCAGGTCGCACCCTCTGGGAGGAGCTATATCGTGTGAGGCATACACATACAGACGACCATCTGCCCATACCCTTGCAGACGGATCGGCGGTGTACATATGCCGGATAAAAGGGCTTGGGTGTGGTCCGGCTGATTTACCTTGTGCTTTGGAAAGCATCGGATACATCAAAAAGAGACCTGCAAGTAATGCACAGGTAAAATGAATTGTGCTTTTTCGCTTAAAAGAACATGAGTCTTTCATGATTGTCATTTATATGTTTGTTAATGATTATTCCACAATTCCTTGATAGTTTCTTCCACATTCAACCCATCCGGATTATCTGCAGATTTGTTATTTGCGCGGTATTTCCCGCGTCCTTTTCCTTCGCAAAGGCTGACCAAACGACTTACGGGCATTTGTAAGTAACCATTTGGATCATTATCTTTGACCCAATTATATGCATACCTCAACCAAGCTTGCCGGTATGCTTCATCTTGCAGGTAGAACCAGGTAATTTCGTCGTAGCCCCAAACGAAATGACTTTCGATGGTTGACTCTCCCGGTGTGCGGCTACAACCAAAGTTATCGAATTCAACCAGATAGGGCAGTGACTGGCAATTCCAACCACTTGGTGTTTTTCCGCCTTTGCTTTTGAGATACAAGCCATCCAAATAACCCACCTCCAACAAGGCCTGCAGAGGTTTGTCTGGTATTTCTTTTATCCGCAATGGAAAAGAATTGAAATCCAACAAACTCACTCCATCAACGACCATTCCTCCAAATGGGACATGGGCATCCAGCAATACCCATCCTCGACGAGTGGCTGTTTTCGCAAAACTCCGCAGTTTATTTATGAACGAATGCCAATGCTGCAACTTGGGATCAGCCATACCTATCAGGGCAGTTTGTCCGAGGTGAAGCGCTTCGCATCCGATATCAAAATAGGTACCTGCTAGAAAAATAAACCACAACTGGGTTTCCTGTCGCGAGATGTCGGGCACACTGGAACCTTCATGCCAATGGTTCACCAACTTTCCATCGGGATTCAGCATCAGGTCATACCTGAAATGTCGGTTTTCGGCGGGCATTCCCATATTCTCGAATGCCCAGGAAGGAATCGGAATATTTTCCACATTCCGTGTAACTATTTCAAAAAGACAAGCCTGTAAAATAACATCCGAGTCAAATGAGTGTACTTCTTCGGCGAGCTTTCTGGCTCCCTCCAGATATTCGGGAGCGATCAGGACCTCTTCCCTTCCCCACCGGTAAATGGCTCTACCTATAAATTTTGTACCCGTATTTTTTATTAGTCTGACATCGTCTTCTTTGTAAAGATAGGGGCCATCATTCGTGTAAGGGTTAACTTCCAGGAATTCGGTCATGGTAACCGATCTTTTCAGGTAGTTTTCCAGTACCGTTCGTGCGATACCCGATGCGTCGAAATGGTAAGAATGGGGGTTGGCAAAACACACTGCGGACAATATGCATAACCATATTACCAAACTTAATCTCATCGTAAATGCATAAAATCTCAATTTCTCCATCGTGTGATACTTTTTTGAGTAGCCCCATCGGCGTCCATGATCAAACTTCTGAATTATCAACTACCAAAATCATAATTTGGTTTATTGCCCATTTTAATTTTCAGGATACCACCCTGCATGATCTCTTCATGAGAAATAAAACTGGAATCGCGTTTCTTTCCGTTTAGTTCAACACTTTGAATATAGATATTTTCAGTCGAATTACCAATGGCATCCACAGTCAAGCTTTTTCCGTTTTCAAGGTTGACTGTTGCCTTGTCGAATAAAGGACTCCCAAGTACATATTCTCCGGAAGCAGTAAAGACAGGATAAAAACCTAGAGATGAAAGGATATACCACGCCGACATTTGGCCACAATCTTCATTTCCGATGAGTCCATCGGGTTGATCGTGATAAAACTCGCTCATGATATAGCGAGTAAGACGGGCTGTTTTCCATTGTTGTCCGACATAAGCATAAAGATAAGTAATGTGATGGCTGGGTTCGTTTCCATGGGCATACTGGCCGATACTGCCCGTTAAATCCACCAATACATCGGAATCGTTATCTACGGTGAGCGCAAAGAATTGATCGAGCCGGTCTATAAAAGCTTTCTCTCCTCCCAACAGTTCTGTCAAACCTTCTACGTCATGCGGTACAAGCCACAAGTACTGCCACGGGTTTCCTTCGGCATAATCAGTCGCCCAGGGTCTTTTTGACTTAATGGGGTGAAAAATGGGATTCCAGCTACCATCTGCCATCTTCCCACGGAAAAAGCCCACTTCCGGATCAAAATAAAGCTTGTAGTTTTCCGACCTCTTCTGGAAATAGACAGCATCTTCTGTTTTTCCCATTTTCTTTGCCATCCGGGCAATACTTCCAGTACCGATTGCGTATTCAAGAGCAGTAGATACAGGACTTCCTCTCATGACATCGGAAGGAATTGCTTTCAGGTCACGGTCGTAATTCAAACCACGTATATCGCTCATTGCAGAAGCTTTGAGTGCCGTAAACGCCCGTTCGGGATCGAATCCTTTGATACCTTTCATATATGCTTCGGCAATAATTTCAAAGCTGCTGATTCCCACCATTGTCCCGGTTTCATATCCTCTTAGGTGCCAAATAGGCAGCATGCCTGTCTGATCGAATATGTCCAGCATACTGTTTACAAAATCGGCGGTCCTTTTCTGATCGATCAGTGTATACAAAGGATGTGCGGCCCGATAGGTATCCCACAAAGAAAAGATGGTATAATTATCGTATCCCGGGTTCTTATGGGTTTTCCAATCTGCTCCCCGATATGCTCCATTGTAGTCGTTAAACAAGGAAGGATGCATCATGGAGTGATACAGAGCTGTATAAAAAATTCGCTTGTCAGCTTCATTTTTTGTTTCCACCACAATCTTCGACAGTTCTTTTTCCCATTTCTCGTCGGCTTGTCGGGTTATTTCTTCAAAATTCCATTCTGGAATTTCCGATTGGATATTCTTGAGTGCATTATCCGAACTCACAGGCGAGATTCCGACCTTCAGCAACAGGGTTCCCGGTGATTTTTCAAAACTGATCAATCCGTTCGACGATTTCCCTTTTGCTTTTTTGCCTTTGAGCGGCGTTGTGTCTTCGTAAACAGAAAAATGATTGATCGGGACAGACGATTTTATCGCAAAGAACAGTTGTTGTTTTTTTGCCCAACCTTCCGATGAGCGGTACCCTTTGATGGTATATTTATCGGTTAATTCGATATAGGTATCGACCGATTTATCGTTGATTCCGTCTTTGAGATCCACGATCACACGTGCATTTTCTCCTTCGGGAAAGGTGTATTTATGGAACCCGACACGTTCTGTGGCAGTCAGCTCAACATCAATATTATAATCTTCAAGTTTTACACGGTAATACCCTGGTTGTACTGCTTCATTCTTATGAGAAAACTTGGAAGCATACCCGCTGTATCGTTCGGTTTCCTTTCCTTTATCCAATTTAATCTCTCCCACATAAGGCATGAGGAGCACATCGCCCAGATCACCGATTCCTGTACCGCTCAGATGCAGTTGTGGAAACCCGATGATCACACTATCCTGGTAGTTATAGCCGGAACACCAATCCCAGCCTTTGTAAAAATTGGAAGGACCAACCTGGACAGCACCGTAAGGAACACTTGCTCCAACAAACACATGTCCATGTCCTCCGGAGCCGATGTATGGATCAACATAACGGGTATAGTCAGGTTGACTTGCCTGTATGGGGTACAGAAAATTGAATGTTATCAGTACATTCAACAGTATCATTTTTTTTGCATTCATAGCATGATCACGAGTTTCTTTATTATACAAATAAATACGGATGCACTTAATAGAGCGATTAAAAATCCGGTTAATAGGAAAATAAATGAAGCTTTTGTCATATATAACGGATTAGTTTGGTATAACTCCCAAAGTTACCTTGTGGAGCATGCCTTATCTTTCGTAAAATTAAATTCCTCGGTCATCACTCCAAAGTTGTCGTCTCCCACATTTTCAAATAACATGTTACAGTACGATGCTTCACCTACAGCATTGTTGAAAGAGATGCCATACCTTCCGGTACCTTTGATGTAAATATTTTTAAATCGAATATTTTTCATCATTTTATCCTTTCCTGAATCAAGATAGATTGCATCGGATCTTGAATGATAAATATCAATATTTGAAAATTGTACATTCAACAAATCATAATGACCATAACTGGTAAGATGTATGGCCCCTGCTGTTTTTCCGCTGATAATATCACCTTTGTAACCCAGGGGGCCATCTTGTGCTCCACAATTGTAGATAGAGATGTTCTCGTAAAGATGTGTGTCTTCCTCACTGAAAGGCTGACCAGGGAAGTCCGTTGTTGCTCGCAGAGCTGCTTCCATACCATCTGTGATGAGTAGATTTAATGCTTTGTGTCCTTTGCCGCCAAAAAAGCCGACGCTAGAAGCTCTCCAATTGTTCTCTGCTGTGCAGAAGCGGTAGGTAATATTCTCGCACATAATTTTACCACTTGACCATGATGCCATATCGTCGTCGCCATTGTTGCGGAAACTACAAAATTCAACGACTGAATTTTTACTACCAGTTGCTAAATTGATTCCATCGGCATACTGATTTCGAAAGCGACAATGTTGTACAGTGAGGTGATTGGTATCAGTGATCCATCCTCCACATTCAAAATGCTCTATCCACACGTTTCTGATGGTAGAATTGGAGCCAAACGACCCCATAAGTCCTTTTCCAACCCCTCCATTCTGTCCATCAGGCATGACAAAATAGCGCCGGTCGTTGGCCGTGGTTATGTACAATCCATCCAGCAGGATGTTATCCTGATTCGTTTGAATACCTCTTTTTGCATAGGTCAGCACATTATCTGCAGGAGAAGCAAAATAGATTTCGGTATGCCACATACCGGCACCGAAAATTCTGGTGTTGGGTTTATGAATGAAAATTCTCTCAAAAACTTCGTACTTCCCGGCAGGTATATAAATAGTTTTTCCTTCGTTGTTGGCAATAAACTGATCCAAGGGACCGTCCGACAAGTGGTAACTCACTTTATTCTGATCGGGAATCGATTCGTATGTAACTGGCAAGGGAACAGCTTCGAGCTCAACGAAATCGATTGTGTAGGGAATTTTATTATTGTCAACCTTGACCAATTTAAAGGTGGCTCCTTTGGGTATTTTCTTGTCTAGCTTAATCCGCAAATCGTCGAACCGCATGCGGGCAAATTTGTTCACTGCGGGGAGGTTATCGGGATAGGTTTGACCTGTCTTTAAAGCATGTTGCCAAGCCCAATAGGAATCGAGGGTGATGTTTGCAACAAACTTGTCATCGACGTACAGGGCAATTTCTCCTTTAGTCCCTTCTCCATGCGCGCCATCGGGAATAGAAAAGCGAATGACGAGTCCATCAGCAGCCTCTTCGTTCTTCCACTGAATATAAGAGCCTTTCTCTATCAGCTGGGTTGCCGTGGAATTCGAGGCTTCGCTCTGTAATTCAGATTGATCGGAAGTGGGTGATAGGAATAATCCGGTTGTGAAACATTTTTCTGATTCTGCTTCGTAACGCTTGTAGGATCTGTTATAATATCCCCGTTTTTGTGTGTCTTCGGGGAAAGATACACTTTGCGACAACGAACCGTTGACAGGTCCATCCATTAACAGATCATGTTCCTTTTTACTTTCCTCTTTCATCCATTCTGATACCGTATTTAATTTAACCCCCATCACCGGAAATAACTTTCTCCAGAAAGCAAATGTTTCCTTCGTGCTGAGGGTATAATCCAGTGCCGATACGATAATTGATGCATTGCCGTCATTCAGGGATACCAAGGCTGCTCCTTCGGGCTTCTGCAGTTGCTCGTAGAGAACAACCTGTGCACATTTTCTATTTTCAGGGTTGTCATTGAACAGGGACCAGTCTGTTCTTGAGGCGGTCAGAATGACTTCTCCTTTTGTGGTAAGATCTCCCGCGAGACCACATTTCAAAATTTGTTTATCCCCTTTTATCTCACTGAAATAGAGAGCAGGCAGATCGAAATGTTGGCCCCATGCACTTTGTTTGTTGCTTTCCAACGCGGTAGCTTCTCTCTTGGTGAGTTCCATGCGTTCGGGCAACAGCCTCCCGATTGCCGGGCTGATATCCTGGTTGCGAAGCATCAACAGGATGGCTCCACCTTCTCTTTTTACCTCCTCTATCAGCTTCTCCTGCCCTCCCTGGTAGGTATGTGCGTCCACAATAAGCAGACGGGACGGTTTTCCCGAAAAGTTGACTCCTATTTTCTCCAATTGACGGTGTAACAATCCGTTTTCATCGCCTAAAAAAAGAGAACTCCTATATTTATCCGCATGAACTGCGGGCTTTTCGGTGTATTTATATTCGGTATAGCTGTCCCAGGGCGATGGTTCTCCGGCTATTGCGGCTTTCAGTGCTTCGAACATCGGCAACGGCTTGTAGAGGGGCTTTCCCGGATCGATCCCCGGGTTGAAGGTGGTTACATAGGGAGGAATTCTTTCAAACTGATAACCCGGCTTCCCTTCCTTATACATTTTACCTGCGAAGATGCCATCACGCATATCCGGCAAGCGGGAGTAATCGTAGTAACCGAGACCCAGATGCTCAATCCCAAACCAGCAGACTTCGGAAGGTGAGAAATAAGCCAGGCAGGGACGCGCCATTTTGGTGACATTCTGGTATAAATCGACAGCCAAGGCTTCGCTTCGTCCATGGTACGATGCATAAGCCTTGTCACCTGCAAAAGAATACAACTGTGTGGGCTTACCGTAATAAGTAGCACCCGATTCGCCCACGATCAGGGGCTTATTCAGACCTTCCGGTAAATCCTGTAGATTCAGGCCATGTCCAAAATGTTTGCTCCACACGGGGAGACGTCCATTCATATCCCGGTCGCCATCCAAGGTAATAAAGTCCCGGGTTGGATCAATCTCTTTTGCCGTAAGTGTCATGGCCACCATCTTGTCATCCCATACATCAGAAACTGATTTCTCCGGTTTGTTCAGCAACGCGATCGCGAACATCTCATTTCCGGCGCTCCATCCGATGACGGATGGGTGGTTTCTGTCACGCAAAATTAACTGGCGAAAGTGTTCTCTTGAGCGCTGCCAGGTGATCTCTTCTTCCAGGTTAAGGCGTATGGAACTTCCAAATAACGCAGTTTCGTCGAGGACCATCAGTCCCATTTCATCAGCCAGGTCATAATAAACTCGGGGCCAGGGCTGTGCATGGGGACGGACAGCATTTCCACCAAAGTCTTTGATCATGGTATACCATGCCCAGGCAAAACGGCGGGAGCAGACATAGGGACCAAAAGGGTGCTGGATATCTCCAAAGCATTTTATTTTGCTTCCATTCAGATGAAATTCATCCCCTACAATTTTAAATTGTCGCCATCCGAACCGGGTCGCTTTGCGGTCAACCGTTTGTTTACCACTCTTTATGTCTAACAAAAGGGTGTATAAATTGGGAGAATCGGGTGACCAGGTGTCCAGCTTGTTGTCAACGCTTGTCGACAGGTAAACCGTTTTTGTTTCACCCGGTTTCAATTCAATCTTTTGTGCGTTTACCTTCAATGCGGATGCATGTTCCAACTCCCAAGAAATTTCGGGAGCGAACAAGGGCTCTTTCGATGAGTTGTTGTTGATCCATTTGCGAATATCCCCTTCCAGACTTATCCCCCGTTTTTTCTTAGAACTGTTCGTGATGCGTACTTCCAGATCCAACTCGTTGCGGTCGACCCATGGTTTCACAAAAACATCGGATATCCTTACTGCCGGCAGACCAAACAGATAAACATCCTGCCATATTCCAATCAGGTCGTCGGTGTTGGAGCCGGGAGGGTAAACCGCTCCGAACTTGTCATAAAGTGGATGACGTTTGTCAAATAATTTACTGTGTCTCAGTCCCAACAGCACTTCTGCTTTTTCACCCGGCTGGATGTATCCGGTAATATCCACTTCAAAAGGCAGATAGGAATCGAAATGGGTATAGACTTCCTTGCCATTCACATACACGACACATTCACCGGCCACTGCTTCGAAATGAAGGAAGACCTGCTTCGACTCCCATTCCGTGGGTATTGTCATGCTTTTGCGTAACCAGGCCATGCGCGCATTCACCCAATGTTTGGGATAACTGGGATAATATACCGAGCTCGGGGCATAGGGGGAACGAGTGCCTTCTCCTACATCCTGACCGCCACCCCAGTTATTCACATTTATGGGCGACGGGATCTTGATTCTGGTTTTCTCCCATGCTGTATCGACAGCCCCGGGGAGTGTGGGAGGAACACCGCTTCCGCTCTTCCAGCCGGCAGGCAAATGAATGATCTGCACATCCCAGTAGCCGTTTAGACAGATCTCGTCGCGAAAATCTTTTTCATACCTGTTTACCAGTCCCTCAGCAGGTGAGAAATCTCTTTGAAATAAAACCTGCCCCTGGACATGTGGAAGAGAAACAAGGAAGAACAAGAGACCGTAAATTATTTTCGATATAGAGACATCCATCGTGAAGATTTTAATTCATGCAACTTTTGTTATTACCCTATTTATCTGGCAGTGATATCTGATCCAAGGATATCCTTCGCCCCTTCGTTATTGATTCTCACGCCGGACTTGTAATAGTTGTTTGTGAGCTCAATGGATCGGCCCGTCGACTGAAGCCGAACGTACACATTGTCTCCCGCCGGATCTCCCGCAAAGGGTTGTGCGAAATAGGAGGAATAGACGTGTGCACTTCCCCCCCTGACATCTACACCCGGTGTTCCCGTGCGCTGGAAATTGGCTTGCTGGAAACGTACGGTTCCGTTATTGATGATGGCACCTACGGTAGGACTACCCCAGAAAGCGCTGTTGTAAAGTATCAGTTGTGCTTCGGGATGAACTTTACCGGTATTTGTCCCATCTCCCATCAGGACGTAAGATCTGACAGGTTGGCCCTGAATGCGGGTGTTCACCAGTTCGGAGTTGATGGCCACGATTTTGCTATTTTCATCTGCATCTTCTACAAATAAGGCATAGGTACAACCGTCGGATCCATGACCTACCATCGTCATCTCTCCCGGGTATTTACCGGTGATCGCATCTTTCAAAAAGTGAATGCCATAGACCGATCCGTATACGAAATTGTTGAAGATGGTCTGCTGCTTCACATCGGCAAATTTAAAAGCACTGCAATTTGCCTGGATGAACCTGCCCAAGGCAACCCGGGGATATCCCTGTCCTTCACGGGGAAGTCTTGTTCCATAATGCGGATTAAACTGTATGTTCCTGATGAATCCGCCCTCTGCACCGCCACCTACCCAGATGCCTGCCCTGGCCAGTACGCCGGCGAAATAATCCACATAATGTCCACTGGTATTGTATGATGCGAGATCAATACCTTTATCACCAACTGGAATTGTTACATTGACAATATACACATTCTCACCCCGTCCCTGAATCAGGAAGGGAGTTTTCCTCGGATTGCCCACATCAAACCCATCACTGGCTATGTTGAGCTGTACAATATTCATTCCGCGTATGCCTGCGTTTGCTTCAAGCTGTATGAGTGAGGTGCCCTTTTCCCCGGCTTCACCTCCCACATAATTTGTGAATATTGCTGTACCTCCGCTTTGTGTATGGTGTTGTACATCCCAGGTACCCCTTAATTCCACTCCCGAAGGAATGGTGACTGGTTTGTCTACCAGGTATCTTCCGGCAGGCATGAAAACGGTGCCACCACCTGCGACTTTCATCCTGTTGAGTGCGGTTTGCAATGCTGCAGAAATGTCTATCGTCGGCTCGTCGCCGTTAAGACCAGCCGCTTTCGTCAAGTCGACCCGCAGTAACTTGTTCGATACCGGTTTGGGGTGTTTGCCAATATCGGTCTTGATATTTTTTGGTATCGGGTCGAACAGATATTGATCATCGGCAACGGACTCCACGTACGCCCGCTGACCTTGTTTTTTCACCATTAACTTACTATGATACCCTGAATTGATCGATTTTAATGTATCCACCTCTTCGGTCAGGTAGACATGGTTGCCAGGTTTCGAAAATTCCGTCTGACTGAGCAACACATTTCCGTTATTTATTTTAAGTGCGTAATCTTTGTAGTCTGCGAATGTGCAATTTTCAAAAGATATGACACCTCCTCCACCATCACTGACGACAGAACCATGGAAATCAACCCCATTGAATTGCACTGAAGAACTGAAGAGTTCGTAGAAATATACGGCCTGTCCATTCTTGTCTGCACCCAATACAGAGTTTGAAAAGAGCAATCCGTAGGGATTGACATCCTGTACATAGAGGCCAACTCCACAATTCTCAATATGTATTCCATAGAACTGTGCATTGGGGGCATTCGCAAATCCGGGCTCTCTTCCGATCCACATGCCTGTCTTGTATCCGGATATATTCAGATAGGATACATACTCCCAGTCGGAACGATGCATCTGAAATCCCGTACCGTGTGCTTTTGTAAAGGCAGTTACCTCCTTGAGTGAAGGCGCCCCCGGTAGTCCCGAATTTGCCCAGTAGGCAGGATTGATCTTCACGTTTTCGATACGGCCTATGTCTGTGCATACATGCACCTCCAGCCCCGTATTCAATGCCGTCATGTAACTGTTCAGCACATAATGCAACTCGCTTGGTGCGGAATAAAAACCGTTGTAAGCATTCACCAGCGTAACATTTTCGACCGTTGCACTGTTACCTGTGGCCTGATACAGCGACCACGGATAAGGTCTCACATCCTTTATATCCTGTTCCGGATACCAGATTGAAAGGTTGGTTACGCCTGTACCTTCCCGCATGTCGATGAATCTGTCGGCTATGCTGGTATAGGTCGTGTGGAGCACGTTATTTGCCTGCGGATCGTTCCACCAACTTTCCACCGTTCCGTTGTGATTGGGCGAATCTTTTCCGGTGTATACTTCCAGGATCGTTCCGAGCACCTTTCCCCCATGCAGTTCCGGGTTTGCCCAATCGCCGCGAATCTGCACCCCTGGAGGAAGTTGCAGCACATATTCATAATTGAAATCTTTAATCGATTCTGCCCCCCCCTCGCGTACTCTGACCCTGCTTGTAGCGATTCGGGTAGTGTGAAATTCATAATTCCCCGCCGGGATGTACACCACACCACCGCCATCATGATATGCGGCGTCGATGGCAGCCTGAAAAGCAGCTCTGTTGTCGAAACCGGGTTCAGCTTTCGCTCCAAACATCGGCTCGGTTACTACATAGTCGGACACCACCCAATCTTTTGTTGAATAGGCCGTTGCGATGGTACTTCTCATTTCCGTCTGAGCCAGTGAGGCATGCAGAACGAGAAAGAGAAACCAGGTGACGAATACATACTTTCTTTTATTCATAGGATTATTTATTTTTTTGTGATGGTGTATGGAACCCCCAAAGAGTCATCTCGTTTGTTGCACCATTTGAATGGTTCCGTCTTCATTAAAATACAACTTATCCACACAGATAGAACGAAGGTTGCCGCGTCCAGAAATATCACTGCTGTGATAGAACACATACCATTGACCCTTGTATTCCACCACCGACCCGTGGCTGGTGTCACTGCTCGTGGGTGCCAAAAATTCGCCCTGATAGGTCCAGGGACCCAGTGGTTGATTGCTTGTTGCATATACCATCCGGTTTGCACCCTTTCCATTTTCGGTATGATTATCGGAATAAGTAAGAAAATAGGTTCCATTTCTTTTAAAGACCCAAGTGGCTTCGTGGAAATCTTTCAGACCTTCCATGAAAGTCGAAGGTTCAGCCAATTGAGTCATGTTGTCGTGCATTCTGGCTCCGGCACATCTTCCTCCGCCGCCATAATAAAAATAAGTCTGCCCGTCGTCATCGATGAAGAGGTTCGGATCGATCATGGCAAAGGTATCATCTCCCAACCCTTCGAGCCAATGATCTAGGACTACAAAATCGGATGCGGGCTTGTCACTCACGGCGAATCCGATCTTCCAATTGTCGTTCCAGGGATCGTCGCTGGGATGGGGGAAATAAAAATAATATTTCCCGTTCCTGTACACACAATCGGGTGCCCACATAAATGTAGCACCTCCCGCAAGAGAAGGTTTTTTACCCCAGGGAACGTCTGCTGCATCCGCAATTTGACCGTGATCCGTCCAATTCACCATATCGTTTGTCGAAAAAACATGGTACTTGTCCATCAAGTCACAACCCCGGGGAGGATCGATATCATGCGAAGGATACACATACAACCGTCCGTCTTCCCAGACACGGGCGGAGGGATCGGCAGTGTAAATATGGGTAATAAACGGATTGGACCCCAGAACAACGGGACTCGCGTTCTCTTTTTGCGCTTGACAGCCGGACAATGTAAAAACTACCACAGCTGCGGATAATAAAAATCTTCTCATAACGATTTGTTTCTAATTATTTTATCTGGTTTTATTTTTCAATTCATTTTCTGATCGGGAGTGACTGACGCAAGGGAATTTCACCCCTCAACATCTTCCGGCCTTGTCCGGTAAGCCATAGATAATGATCGGTGGGCAAGTCATCTTCAATCCCTAGGAAGGAAATATTCAGTTCGTCGGGAACAAGTTTGCACCAATCCTTTTCGCCGGGCAGGTCGATTATCCGATTCGATCCGATGCTGTAGCTACCTCCCCGATAGGTCACGTAATAGGGATTGTCGGGCACATTTCCCGGTACGTCTTTCTGATTCAATACCTTGTAAAGTGCGGTGCCTTCGTCTATTTCATCGAACATGGCCATATACAGCATCTGTGCTCCCGATTTGATGCTGTGGTACATTTGATCCCATAAAAACTGCCCTTTGTACCGGTCGTTTCTGGTGACATGATGCGGGTGCATATTCAAATCGGATGAGCCGGGGAAACAAAGTGGTGCGTACTCCACCTTGTTGGTTTTACACCACTGGATATCGTTTTCTATTAACTTGCGAAAATCGGGGAAATTGCCCATCCCGTATCGACCGACAAACCAGGGCATGATTACATCCGCCGATTTGATCACTTCATGTAGTTTGGGATCGGATAACGCATCGTTTCTTCTTTCACGCCAATAAGTAGGTACCCCCAGCATGATGCTGTAACCCAATTTTTTTAATCCACCGACAAGAGACTCTACATCTGTAAGTGAGAAAGGCCGTCCATCGTTAAAGCCGACCCCCCACAGGGTGATAAGTGGTTTCCCATTCTGATAAAGATAAAATTTCTGTTTTGTCCGGTCTTTTAATTGATACGCATTCATGATTGCCTGTGCATCCGCCAGTGTTTTACCCAGTCGTTCCGGAGTAAATCCACCCAGATCATACATGACACAAATGGCGCGCTGATGTGTATTTGAAGCTTCCATGGCATGCCGCAGCACCGTATCGAAATGATCTTTGCCATCGAGATTGTCTATGACTTCACCCACAAAACGTTGTACAAAAGCCCCATCAATACCATATTCTTTCATCCATTTGAAATGGAGCAACACGGTGGATTTATCGTAATTACTGTAGACCTGTGCTTTTTGTCCATTGGGAAGGATAAAATTGCCGGGCGTATATTTCACCTCATACTCCCTCATATCGGGCCACATATCGATGCTGTTTCTGCGCACTCCCGGTGCAAACATCTCACTCTCCCTGTAATGATACCATTCGGTATTTTTGTGTTTGCTGTGTGAACAGTTGCCGCCCGGTGCACAAAACCAGCCCTGATATCCCGCCATAACCAGTCCACGGTAAGAATCGAAGGGTTCACCCTTTTGATGTGGACTGAAATCAGGTTTATTGAAAATCTCACCCATCACCGGAGGAGGTTCCGGCGGCTTCACCAGATCCGCAATTTCTTTTTCTCCGCTATTACAGGCAAATAAGAGAAACAAGATGTGTAGTATCGTAAGACTGTAAAAAGTTTTCATACCTCATGACGTTATTTATCCTCATCAATCGTTAACTTCTTATATTTTGTAACGAATGTCAGATTTTGTATTTCTGAATCCTTTTCAATGTCAAAATTGATTTTCGTTTCTTGTCCCGGATCCAGTTCAAAATGATGCACCTCATCCGCCCGGCTATCGTTCATATAGAGATATATTTTACCCGTATCGGTTAAGTTTCCTTTATTTTTAACCGTCACAAACACGTTTTTCTCGTGGTTCACGAGATTCTCCTCCATACCCGTGTACAGGATATCAAAATCAGCAGAAAATGAGAAGGGATACTCGATTATTCCATTCAGTCCCTCTGATGCTTGCTGAAAGCCCACACTGTGTTTGATCCTGTCGGCAGCTTTATAAGAAGGGCTTTTTCCGCCCACCATGATTTTGAATTCACCCGGTTCAACAACACGATCCATTTTGTCATTCAGTAAAGAGAGATCGTAAGGGGACAGTTTAAATATCACTTCCCTGGTTTCCCGGGGTGCTAACGTTATTCTTTCGAAATCTTTCAACTCCATTACCCGCGTTTTCACACTTGCATACATGTCGGTCATGTACAGTTGAACCACTTCGTCTCCTTTCCGCTCACCCGTATTGGATACCTTTACTTTTACAAGCACGTTCCCGTCCGATTGTACTTCGGTTTTCAAATCGGTATAGCTGAACTGTGTATAGCTCAATCCATATCCGAACGGATAAAGCGGGTAATATTCCATATCAGCATATTCGTACCTGCGACCCGATGTTTTAAAATTATAATAAAGGGGTAATTGTCCCACGTGACGTGGAAAGGTCATGGGCAGACGTCCCGCCGGGTTATAATCTCCGAAGAGGACATCGGCTGTAGCATGCCCACCCTCCTGTCCCGGGAGCCAGTTCACTAGAATGGCTTGACAATTTTCGGCTGCATGGGAAAGATTATAGGGTCGACCGGCCTGTAAGACCAATATTATCGGTTTTCCCGTTTTGCAAACGTCCTCCAGCATCTTTTGCTGGTATCCCGGCAAGTCAAGCGTCGCCAAGTCATGATTCTCGCCTGAGGTCTTTACCAATCCCTCGATATTCTCACTCGTGGAACAATCACCCAACACAATGACAACGACGTCTGACCTGTCGACTACAGCCAATACCTTATCAATATCATATCTTTCCTGACTAAAAAACTCGCAACCTTTCTCATAGAGAACTTTCGTATTGGGCCCCACAGCAGTTTTGATACCTGTCAAAACAGACTTCAGCTGACCGGGTTGCAGTTGTTGTGTGTAATCTCCCGGCTGCAGATCATCGGCGCCGGGGCCGATTACCGCGATGGTATTGATCGACTTTGACAGTGGCAGGATATTGTTTTTATTTTCAAGCAACACGACAGCCTGTCGTGCTGCTTCGCGTGCTACGTCCTTATGCTCGGGACTATTCCATCCCGGATATATCAGATCCCAATCCAAAGGTTTAGAGGGATTATGCTCGAAGAGTCCATTTCTATATATCACACGCAGCAAACTTCGACAAACGTTGTCGAGGTTTTCCCTATTTAATTCTCCCTTTTTTGCGGCTTCGATCACCTCCCTGTTATTGTAGGTATCCCCACAGTTGGTGGCAATACCTGCCGCTAAGGCTTGATTGGCTGCTTCGACAACATCTTTTGCGGTATAATGCTTTCTGCTGGTGAGGTTACCCAGAGCGCCACAATCGCTGACTATATAACCATCGAATCCCCACTCTTCCCGTAAAATGCCATGAAGCAGCTCCTCGCTTTTGGCAATGGGAACGCCCAAATAGTCGGAATAAGCCATCATAATCGACTGGCAATCGTAGTGCTTCACCACGTGGCGAAATGGAACCAGATGAACCTCACGAGCCTCTCTTTCCGATAAGCCGATATCATGTGAATCCCTTCCTCCAAGAGGTGCTCCATGCATTCCAAAGTGTTTTGGTGTAGTCAACAACCCTTTGGACTGGTAACCTTTGATCCAGGCTCCTCCTATTTGAGAAACAAGTACAGGATCTTCTCCATAGGTCTCTTCACACCGTCCCCAGCGAGCATCTTGGGCAACGTCCAGAACAGGTGACCACGCTTGTAATGTATGGGCACTGACTGTTTCATCTCCAATAATCATGGCTACTTTTTCAACCAGCTCTTTGTTCCATGTTGCACCCATGGCTATGGATTGGGGAAATATGGTCGCACCGCTTCCATAGGAGTACCCATGGATCGCTTCTACTTTATTTAAAAAAGGAATTCCCAAACGGGGTATACCAGGTATTCCCCAACCTTCCCTGAGCAATTCCATTTTATCTGCTGGAGTCATGGCGGCCAACAACAACTCAACTCGCTTTTCTACTGGAAGTTGCGAATCTCTCCAAGGTTGTTCAACCTTTTCTTCCACGACGTTATTCTTTTCTTCAAAAACAACATCTATCTCATTGATAGATATGCTTTTGTTCACAATTCCACTTTTGAATGATATTCTTACATGGACACCGTATTTAGGAGAAAAATTTATTGTAAACCGATTATTTCCTTTTACAGTGTAATCAATGGCATCGCCAAGATTCATTGGATCATAGGTGACAAAAATATCAACCAGATCCCTCAATTCTCTGTTTGAAATACCTTTCGAATCAATTACCAATCCTTTTACATCACTCGGCGTTTGCAATGTAAACATCAAAAAATGATTGTCTTTCACATGATCTGAAGAAAGCACCCAACCGGTAGAAGGATTACCATCCAACGTCAAGACCGACTGATTGGCATTGACTGAGGCTGATACGGCAACAATTCCCTTTTCTTGTGATAAAACCGGCGCAAAAGAAAACAGAGAAAAAAGGATAATACAAAATAATGCTTTATTCATGTGATTTAATTATAAATTAATTCGATCATTTTTGTTGCCTGACAAGATCGCATAAGCACAACTGTATTTACAATAATCACCTTAAATCAATTTCTTATTCATTAAAGAGACTGATTCAAGGTGATTATATGTTCAGCTTTTCACTTTTAGAATTTAATTATTTGGAACCTCAATTTTAACTATCGGTGAATAAACATGCTTGCGATAGGTGTCGTCAACAGCTGCTCCTGCACGTACATAGTAGGTGTATCCATTTTTAACTTGCATCAGAGCAAACTGATATTCAGGAGTTGTATTGTTACCCGGACCTTTACTGATTAAAGTCGCCCAACTATTATCATTGTTATTGGCAGGCCGAATCCTGACGTAATCATTGTACTCGGGTATACCGATGCTGCTGTCCGCACCGTTGCCGCAATAAGGCGTGAGACTCAGAAAGGGTCTCAATTCGTAGAGCCGGGGGAGTATTTTCCCATCTTTCTCCAATAGCGGAGCTTTTACCTTAAAAGACATCTTCACGTAATACTTCGCATCATTCGAAATCAATTCAGCCTTGTAATCCACGATCTGTATATAGGGAGTAACCGTGAAGTTATGCTCCAGCGCTTTTTTCAATTCCAGATTCTTGATCGTGTCCATGGGCCAGAAAGGACCATTGTAGGGAAGCATATCGTAAGTTCCGGCGAAAAGCTTAGTGTTTTGATATGTTCCATCCTGCTTTATCCGCAAATCCTGAAAGTTAGATGCGCCACCTTCTAGTCCAGTCCAGGATCTTTCCCAAATACGAATTTGCCAGTCGTTCTGGGACGAAAGCAGCGGTTCATTCGTATATGAATCCATTACTGTTCCCTTCCAGACGCAATTGGGTTCTTCCCAATTATCTAATTCAAAACAAGAGGAGAAACTAAACAGTATCACTCCCATTAAAAATAGTATTTTTTTCATGAATTCTCTAAATTTATTAATGATACATTAACGGAATGGATTTTGGGGTAAGAGGTTCGGGTTTTTATTGATTTCGCCCGAAGGTATTGACTGATAATAACAGATTCTATTAGCAGTCCAAGTTCGATTACCCATTTCACGCTCATCCAGATAAATATATTTATCTTCATCCAGCACGTAATAACAGGAAAGAATTCGGGGTCTAAACTGTTCTAGAACTTTGTCAGCCACTCTCCAGCGCCGCAAATCCCACCAGCGGTGATTTTCACCCCATAATTCACGATATCGCTCATCCCGGATAAACTGTAATTCGCTGTCGATGGGGTAAACCGTGGTTGTTTTTTCATAATCCCAGGCTATCAGGTCGGCAGGATCATTTGAAATATCAAGGTTGGTGCAACCTGCTCTTTCCCTGATTTTACGAATATAGGTATTGGCTTCGTCCTTGTGACCTAATTCATAAGCGGCTTCTGCATGATTCAGATAAACTTCGCCTAAGCGGAATGCTACCCAAGGCTGGAAACTGGCATGTTCAATAATTTTACCTTTCTCCATTTTTGGGTTGATATATTTTTGTACATATGCACCCGTGAGGCAATTGTTCTCTCTGCCGGTAGAAGTTCTTGTTCCGTGTGCACCAATCACATTGATGTAATAAGTGCCCCCTTCTTCCTTTACCGTGATGTTATGAATATTGGCAGCTTCCTGGGCGGTAAGCGTATACTTCGTGTTATAATCATTACTCAGTAAACGATTACCATTCGTATTGTGCGGAGACTCGTTGTTCAGCCCATCTATTACAACGTCTGCTTCCCACTGGAAAGTTTTGTACAAACCGCGACGAATTTCAAATGATACATCCTGAAATACATCCCCATTAAAAAACATGCTACCGCGCATACGGGGTTCCATACCGTTTTTGATATCAGCAGGGCTGTCCCAACGCTTCGGGGTTCCATCTTCTGCAACAAGATCCGGAAAGCCTTCAAATGACTGCATGGTTGTGAGGGAAGGATAAGCCTGCGCACCCACAAAATTTGACATACTGGGATTCGGAAGCATCAAGGCATCCCAGTTGTGTCCAATCAGGTAAGCATTGCGATTAAATATGTCGTGGTGGAGATAATTCTTGAAAAAGATCGTTTCCTTTGACTCGGTGTCCAAAAGCATCTCATGGAAATTTACTGCCAAATCGGTATACTCATTGTATAATTGGTAGGGACCGGACTCGATTAGCTCTTTGCTGGCATCGTATGAATATTGGAAAAACTCATTGGCCTTGCTGGCATCAATTCCTGCTAATCCTTTCTCATAAGCTTCCTCACCTGCAAAAGGCACATACTGGGTATATTTTGCAATCGTTGCTGCATATAGCATCAGACGCGACTGCAAGGCAAGAGCGGTCCATTTGGTACCACGATATTTATCTGCCTTTTCGGTCATATTCTCTGACGCAAACTTCAAATCTTCGTAAATGAACTTATAACAGTCATATTCGGTGTCACGTTTCACCCGCAAAGTCTCTACATCCGCCATGGGGTCCTGTACTTCACTGATGATGGGTATTCCACCGTAACGTTTCACCATACCCGAAAAAATGAATGCGCGCAGAAAACGAGCTTCGCCCAATAGTTCATTAAATTTTTTCTCCGTATAGAGATGTTTATATTTCTCAAAGTTATTGATAAACATGTTCACATCGCGTATACGATCATATCGCCAGTAATCGTTGCCGTTGTTATTCACCTGGGGATCTCCCACATACTCGGCCGACATGGTTGCCTGTTGTTGTTTCGGAGACTCCCATGTACCCCATGCATCACCGGGGCGATAACCGTTATTCTGTTGATAATGAAAATCCTCAATGGGTAACCATCCGTATAAACCTGCAAAATAGGTTTGTACGCCTGCCTCCGTACCGAAAAATTCAGCCTCTGTAAACTGTCCTTTAGGTTCCAAATCTAAATCTGCACACGAATAGAAACCACAACAAAAGGCTATGAATACAATGATAATTTTTTTTATTTTCATATTGTTCAGTTATTTAGAATTTAAAACTTACTCCAACTGTATAAGTTTTATTGTTGGGATATACATACATTCCTGCTGCGCCACCTTCAGAGCCCCCTGCTCTTTCCGTCGAGCTTGGGCGTTCCGGGTCAATATCCTTATCCAATTTTGAGAAAGTCAACAGGTTATATCCATTCAGATAAATCCGGATATCCTTAATTTTCGCCTTGGTCAACAAGGATTTGGGTATGGAGTATCCCAGCTCCAGCGTTTTCATACGAACATAAGAAGCATCCATAATTCCATTTGAATTATCTCTACGAGAGCCGCCGCCTGTAAGGGGATAGTACCCCGAAATCCATTCGGTATCCGGATGCCAAAAATCGGCATTCGGGTCTATCGGGTGCCATCTGTCCAGGAACCAGTTCAAACTGTTTTGTCCACCAAAAGGCAACGCTTCTGTAAAGACTTCCGATAATTGGGTATAAACTTTGTGAGCACCTTGGAAATTGGCAGCGAGATCAAAACCTTTATAATTTGCAGCCAATGTAAACCCGTAATTGAAATAAGGCAATCCTCTGGTAGCCATCGGGCGATTATCACCTCCATCCACAATGCCGTCGCCATTCCAGTCAGTCAGATACCAGTCGCCGGGCAAAGTGGCCTGACCGATGGGATATGTTGTATAGTTGCGGATTTCTTCCATGCTTGTAAACATTCCTTTTGATTCATTTGACCACCAGAAATCGTCACTCGGAAATCTCCCATTGTACCGGTTCCGCCATTGATCATACGAGTTACTGGCTGGGGACTCTTGCAGATACAACCACTTCCTTCGTGTAGATGAAATCTGTCCTGAGATAGAATAATTAAAATCTTCGATCCGACTGCGATAGATCAACTCAAATTCCCATCCATAATAGCGGTCACTATTCATGTTTACTTGCGGTAAAACTGCACCAACAGTACCGGGAATAACCGCTGTATTGGTAGCCATTAAACCATCGCGATCGCGTCTGAACAGATCAAAAGTTCCACTTATTTTGTTTCCCAGGAAGCCAAAATCCAATGCCACGTTTTGAGAAGTGATCTCTATCCATGTCTTCTGCAGATTTGGAATAGCGGTAGCGCGCAGCCCCTGTGATCCCACGCCCTTGGAGTAAATCCATCCAAAATCACCATGGGTTTGGTATCCCACAAAAACTTCCGGATAATTGCCGGCATTTGCTTCATCTCCTAATTTACCGTGTGATACCCTTAACTTCAGGTTGGAGATAAAATCAAAATTATTCTTGATGAAATTTTCTTCGCTTACACGCCATGCAGCCGCTACTGATGGGAAGAATCCCCAACGCTTTTCGGCAGCCCAGCGTGAATTTCCTTCATAACGGCCAATAAGGCTGAGCATATATTTTCCGACGTAATCGTAGTTCACCCTTCCAATGTATGCACTTTGTGAACGATCACCAGGTGTACCGCCCGACCCGGTTTGCCCACTGGTCTCACCAGCAAAAAGGTCCTCTGCGTTCAGTCTCAATATACGAGAAGCACTGAAGTTATCCCATTCCGAATAATTTTCTTCATAAATGATCTTCCCGTCGACATTGTGATCTCCAAAAGTATTTTTATAAGCCAAAGCCAATTGCATAGTGGTTCCGGTAGAATAGCTTGCGGAACGTGTGGCAGTATTGGTTGGACCATTTTCCAGTTTCGCCAATACATATGAATCGGATTCCTCTACATATTTATAGGTACTATACATTTGTTTGTATGTTTTTGTATCCGGTGCATTGACAGAATAGTCATAAAATGCAGATGCCGACAAGCCTTTTACTCCGGGTATATCGTAGTTGAGTGACAAGGATCCATTCATTCTGCGGTCTTTTCTGTGGGTGTATCCTGTATACTTTTCATCCATTTTCCCTATCAGGTTTGTGAACTCATTGTTCCATGGCGTGTACCCATTGAGAAATTCAGGATTATCATTGGCATAGAACGGAGTGCCTGGAATGGCAAGAAAAGCCACTTTATAATTGTCCCACAGACCAGCGGCTGGTTCATGTACGGCTCCTATGACTCCTCCTAAAGAAACTCTCATGCTTAGACGGTCGGTGATTTTCGCGTCGATGTTCGAACGTAAATTGTACCTGTCTGCCCATAATGAGCCACTGGCATATGCACCATCTTGTTTCAAATAACCCAAACTGAAGAAGTAACGCAGTGTTTCTGTACCTCCATTAATACTCATATTGTGCTGAGTCTGAGGAGTTAGTTTGTTAAAGACGCGATCCTGCCAATTATATTCACTTGCATTGAGCGCTTCAACCATTTCTTCGTCGGAATGTATCGGCGACTTGCGAGAGAAATACATATTGTTGAAGTCCCTGTAATTTTGTTCATTCCTCAGTGTTTTCCATTCATGAACAGTATAGCCTCCGGGGATAAAAATCATTTCTTGCATGGTAATATTTCCCGAGTAGCTGATATCTACCTTCCCATTTTGTGAAGTACCACTCTTTGTTGTAATTAGCATGACTCCGTTGGCTGCTCGAATACCGTAAATTGCTGCCGATGCATCTTTTAACAAAGATATGGATTCAATTTCTTCCGGATCCATGCGTGCAAAATCGTCTTTACTGCGTGCTACACCATCAATTACAAACAACGGTTCGCCAAAACCACGGACATCAATCACCGTGTTGTATTGCCCTGGTTGTGATGTCCTTTGTGTGATACGCAATCCTGGCATTTTACCACTCAACATGTTCACCACGTTCTCATTCTTCGTGATCGTCAATTCTTCGCTGTTCACCGATGAAATCGAGCCGGTTAACGTTGCTTTTCTTTGTGTTCCATACCCTGTAACAACTACCTCTTCCAGAGCCTGCACATCTTCTAACAATGTGACGTTGATGTTTGCTCTGTTGTTTACATTTATTTCTTGAGGAATGTACCCCAGAAAGGAAACTACAAGAGTTGCATTCCCCGGTATATTCAGGGAAAAATTGCCATCAATATCTGTTGCCGTCCCGATTGTTGTCCCCTTTTGGGTTACATTGGCTCCAATGATAGCTTCTCCTGTGTTGTCCGTTACTTTTCCAGTAACCTGAATGTTTTGAGCAAAGGCAGATAAAGAAATTGTACAAAACAAGATGTACATAATTCCTCTTGATAGATTTAAAATTTTTCTTTTCATTTCATTGTCTCATTTTTTTAGATTAATAAAATTGTTAGTGCGAATTAAGAACTAAAAGATTTATTCAATTATTGGTATTTTTAAAGAATTATGATAAAAGATAACTTGTGCTAGTTTGAATCACAAAGAAAGTTACACACGCTTAAAAGAGTAATTAAAATTTCGATTAATACCAACATTATTTTTATAACTTTTATTATTTTAAAGAATAAAGAAACAATTATCCTTAATAAATTGATTAAAATATTAGATTAAGCTTATGATTGAATAACCAAGCCGAAATAAACGAAAAAGGCCTCTATCAACGTATAATATTGTGATATAGACTTTTAGATAATTTCCTCAATTTTTCGTGAAGAAAATTCAGCAATACTTGGGATTAGTGAAAATAAATCTGACCCAATTTTTCAACATAAAATATTAACTCAGCGTAATTTGATCAAATCATCGAAAATCAAATAAGTTTTTTCAGCGAGTAAGGTTTCGTAATCTGTGGAGAATTTGTTAAAGGCATCTAATGCCTGTTTCTTGTGTCCCATGTGAAATAAGGCGTAACATTTAAGCGAGATGGCATCTTCATCAATGTTATCGTGTAATAAAATAACATCCGCCATTTTTAACAATAGAATTAAATCTTTCTTAACCTCTTCATGTTCCTTGTATTGAAGCAATGTCTCGATAAGCGTATTGGTGAATTCAGTTTGGTATGATTCAAGCCACTCAAATTGTGCATATGGCAAAAGTTTACCGGTCAGTGCCAGATCTGCTAATTCCATTATAATATTTTTCTTGAAATTAGAATTATTTTTCAACAGATTCATCAGACTCTGCACTTTGACATAATCACAAAAAATATGTTCAAGACCCTGAATCGTTTGACAACCATCATCATTGATTATTTTGATTTCGTCAAACGACTTAAGAATTACTCTCAATTTATTGATATATACATTTCGGTTATTTCGGGCACTGTTATCATCCTTATCAAACCACAAGATATTCTTTAACTCCTGGGAGGTTGTTCCTTTACCATTTTTGATGGTGTTCATCAGCAACAACAGAAACAATTGAAATGTCGTAGGTGCAAAATCACCAGTAATGTCATTTCCTTTGCTGTCAATAATTTTAAAGTTACCCAACAAATAGATGGATGCCGGTTTATTCTGTTCCATGGGTTGAATCAGTTCCGAATAGCTCGAAAAAACAGGAAATTCATAAACCAGTTTATCTCTCCTTCGTTTCTTTTTCATTAAAATATACACGAATCCAGCTAAGAGTATTAAAACTAAAATTACCCAATATACAACCAAAGAATATTTATTTTTTCCTGTTTTCCGTAGTACGTCCTGTTCTAATTTAGGAGGATATGCAATTGAAAATATCTCAATTTTAGATCCGGTTGTAATATAGGTATATAGTTCGGATCTCTGTTCATCCAGAAAAAGGGTAGCCCACGATTCAACATCCAGGAAATTATAGGGAATAGAATCATTAAATACAATAAATTCCCCATCATCTATGTTGAATTGGGCTAACCGAAGATGGGTATTGTGATACATATTGTTATATATCAAAGTGTAAAAACAATTCGACTCTTCATCATATACCAATGTCTCAATGGGCACAAAGGGTGTTTCGGGGGTAGGAAGCGTCCAAATCTTCTCAAAAGTATACTCATTCAAATCAAAATAAAAAAGGTCGTAATAAAATTTCGGAGACAATTCCTGGTGACCGGTTTGACTGCCATAGCCGCCAAATACCAATGCTTTCTCTTTATTAATGATTGTTGATCCACTTAGATAACGGGGGCCGATCTGATCTCTTCTGTCGATTGTTTCCCAGAAGTTTGACTCCCGGTTGTAATGATGGACATTACTTGAATAGGTATAATGTCCATATCCCGATATTGTAATCAAAGAACTGTCGACAGGAGAAATAAACCGATTCTGATGAGCATACAATGACTCAATCGTTTTATTTGAATTTTCAGACCATGTATGTGTATCAAAATTAAAAATATTAATTCTTTCTGTATCAAAATCATAAGACCACAACTGATTGAAATATTCATTATAAATAATTTGCCTGGCGTAGTTATCCTCGTAAGGTTTTCCTTCCAGATAAGGTATAGTATCAACCGTAAAGGTGTCCATATTGACACAATATAGCTCTTTATCGTTCAGGAAAAAAATTCGCCTGTTCAGTAAATCATGAGTACTCCCTTTGATGTTCTCCATCTCCAGGTCCATGACTTTTTTCCATTTCACATGCCGGTCGATAATCCAGATGGGATTGGAGACCCAGGCTTCAGCATTTTTCAAATCATCATATGCTTTATCGTTGAAATGTTCTGACAATCTCCAGTATCTGCAAAGCTCACCATCGTTGAATAATCGTACATTTCTCAATGACATGGGGCATACATCCACACTCACAAAATGTTGCAGATAAAGGGCACCAAAAACAACTTTAAACAGGTGCGTATTGATAGATGAAGGAAATGTAGCCTCCTGCTTCACTTCATTAATAGATAAAGAGACACGGGAATTGGGTATATCTACATCAAGCCTTATTTTTACCCATTGATCATATCCAACTCCCGGTAACTGCTCCCATTTAAAGGAAAGAAGCGTCTGCTCTTTGTAAACCAGCCAAAAATTGGATGAGGTGGATGCAAGGTTCGATACCAAATCAATATTGGTGGCATCATCTCCCACCAACCTGAAAATATAACCGTAAAAACCATCTCCTTCCCTGAAGTTAGCCTCAAATTCAATCGAAAAATGATCAGAGAATTTAAAAAAATCACGGGGTGTCAGATTAAAAGAAGTACGTTTGTCCTGGATGACCTCATGAGAAGAAAAATACAAACCGGATTGCAAATCATTCTGACCAGAGATCTTCAATGAGATGACAAAAAACAGCAGATAAATTACTGTTTTGCAACGATTCATATTTTCAAAAATCATAAATAAATGTATAAAAACAAAATGGTATGTTTTTTTAGGTCCGCATTAAAGGCAAAGATAACCTATCTCAGGAATAATTCAAATTAATTCTGCAAATTTTGGGTCAGAACCAAAAAGAGAGCCATCCTTCACGGATAGCCCCCAGAATCACAATGAAAGTTATATAGAATAGAATAAAAAGTAGTTTATATGGAATCGGATGTGGCGGTGTGTTCGCTGTCCTCACCGGGCGTTGTCACATCGCCGGGCGTGTAGGTGCGGGAATATCTCCTGATCCTTTTCCGCACCACGGAGGGCGGCTGATTGTTCTTATAGTCGCTCAGCGCATCGTTGACCTCCACCGTTTTCCCTGCCGGGACGGAGATCTCCACGGTGATACTCTGTTCACGGAAGCCCTGGCTTACCGGTACGGACAGAAACTCCGGCAATACCAGCACTGAGTCTCGTTGTACCACAGGGTAGCTGAATTGTCCGATAGTTGCTTTGGCACTGCGCAGGTCCTTGCCGCGGGATGCGGCAATCGTCCGCACGTGGAAGAGCGAATCGTCGCTCTGCCGTATCTGCAGATGGATATCCCTGAAGAGCAGTGAATCTTCATTGACGGTTGTATAAGGCAGTTCATCGATATCCATCCCTATCCCGAAGCCGGCTTTGAATTCTGCATAATCCTCGTTATACGGCTCCATCTCCACATACATTTTCCTGGATGTCACCGGTGCCAGCGTTATCGTCTTTTCACCGGAACTCTCCACCTTGTATTTCTCGGCTACGCTGGTGGCGAGTACACCTGCCAAGGCAAAGCCTACAAACCACAGGACGGTGGCGACGACCCCGATCACCGGACGTGATTTCGCTTTCATCACACGGCGGATAATCCATATAACGATTGTCACCACAGGGATCAGGATGATCAGCACCAGGGAGGCGATCAGCAGCTGTGTCTCCTGGCCCGGGTCGATGAACAACGACTTCAATGGCATCAGCTGTGCACCGGCAACCATGAATCCGATAAAGAGACCCACCAGCACGAGGGCAAATATACTGACGATGGAGAAGAAGATAATCTTCAGCAGGATGATCAACCCGTTCACACATCCCGGCCGCTCCGACGAGGGCGGGGTGGTGACACGCGACGGGGCTGCGGGCGGCTCCGGCGGCATCGTATCCATCGTATCCATCGTTGTCCCTTCCATGGACACCCATTCCTCTTTGCTGTGCGTATCCATGGCAGCATAAGAGACGGCGTTCACTGCCAGGCTCTGACCCGCGGCCGAAGTCGGCCCAGCGACCGATCCCTGGCTCTCGGTACGGCTTTTGGCACTGGCTACATTGTCGTTTACTCTTTCACGTATGGAGCGGATATACTCCTCCTCACCCATCATCTCCAGCTTCTGCTTCACCGTTTTTGCCTCGGGTATGATGATCCAGAGGACCACATACACCACCAGCATGCTCATATTGATATTCCAGCTGAAATGAACGTCACCGAACAGATGGTTCAGCGGGAAGAAGGAGATCATACCCATCAAATTCAGCAGCAGCGGGAGTAGAAACAGCACGCGCGGAATCCAGGAATCAATCTTGAAGTAGGCAGCCATACCACCGCAGATACCTGCCAGAAAACGGTCGTTGGGATTGCGGTAGAGCCGCTTGGTCACGTTTGTCTCGAGCGCTTTCGGCTTTAGCACGATCCATAACACGATGTATACCCAGAAAAGAAATCCGAAGAGTAACACGAAGATGATCCGCAGCCATACGGGATCTGTCCTGAAATAGTGCGCCAGGCCGCTGCATACACCGCCAATGATGCGGTCGTTCGCATTCCTGTAGAGCGAACGATGCTCCTCTGTCTTCGGTTGCGTCGTTTCATCGCTGCCGCCTGCCGTTGCTGCCTGCTGCCGCTCCGACGCTGTCTCCGTCGACGCTTCATAATCGGTGTCAAAATCCTCGGGCTTGCCGATACTGGTGATGATAGATTCCACATCTTCATCGGTGATACAGCTGATCCCATGCTTCAGCCTGTTGCCGAACAATTCGGCAATACGGCATTCGATGTCATTGACAATCTCATCACCATCCTCCTCACGCGAGAAATAGCGCTTGAGACTCTCAATATACTGTTTCAGAATCTCGTAGGCTGTCTCTTCAATGGCTATTACCTGTCCCTGAAAGTTAATGTTGATTACTTTTTTCATACAATTATTTTATCTCATTCGTCTTCCGCGCTACGGTCTCAACTCCTGTAGCCAGTTCGTTCCATGTTGTCTCTAAAAGGGTGTAAAACTCAAATCCACGGTCGGTCAGTCTGAAATATTTCCGGGGTGGCCCCGAATTACTCTCCACCCACTGGTAAGTAAGGATCCCCGCATTCTTTAACCGGTTCAGCAACGGATAGAGCGTTCCTTCCAGCAGTTGCAGCCCTGCGCTCTTCATCTCGTCGATGATATCGCCCGGATAGGCCTCCCCTCGTTTGATGATGGAAAGAATGCAGTACTCGAGTACTCCCTTTCGCATTTGACTCTGTGTATTTTCTATATTCATATGTTGTTCCTGCTATTTACGATGCAAAGATACTTTAAGCAAAGTATTATGCAATACATAGTACCAAAATAATTCTATATTTTAATATTATTTAACAATACGGGCAGGTTTACGTATCACGCGCCCGGCTTCTTTTTTTTATCCGCAAGTCTCTCCAGCAATAGATTCCAGCAATTACAGACACGGGGAACGCCGGTTGTGACCGGTAAATCGAATCATCGGTTTCGCATCGCATAGGCGCTTTTCCGTGTGAGAAAATACCCGAGAACGGTGCTGTTTGTATTGTTTGCCGGAAGATCTGTACGCCGGTTGTGGTATTCCATTAGTCGGTTTCAGAAAAATCGTTTATATTTGTGTTCATTAAAATAGTTGATATGTCACTAGCAGGTAAACATATTGTGCTGGGCATCACCGGCAGTATTGCCGCCTATAAATCGGCCACCCTCACCCGGCTGCTGATCAAAAAGGGGGCCGAGGTGCAGATTGTGATCACTCCCGCCGGCAAGGAGTTCATCACGCCGATCACGCTCTCTGCCCTGACGGGCAAGCCTGTCATCAGCGAGTTCTTCGCGGCAGGTGACGGCACCTGGCACAGCCACGTGGATCTGGGGTTGTGGGCCGACCTGATGATCGTAGCCCCCGCCACCGCCTCCACCATCGGTAAGATGGCCCATGGCATCGCCGACAACATGCTGATCACCACATACCTCTCCATGAAGGCGCCGGTGTTCGTAGCACCCGCGATGGACCTGGACATGTACCGCCATATCTCCACACAGCGCAATATTGAGATCCTCAGAAAAGACGGTGTCCAACTCATCGATCCTGCAGAGGGAGAGCTGGCAAGCCACCTGGAAGGTAAGGGGAGGATGGAGGAACCGGAGAATATTGTGGCAGTGCTGGAACAGTTCTTTGCTACACCAAACGACCTCACTCATCAAAATATCCTGATCACGGCCGGCCCTACCTATGAGCGTATCGACCCGGTACGTTTCATCGGTAACTTCTCTTCCGGCAAGATGGGTTTCGCCCTGGCGGTGGAATGTGCATCCCGTGGTGCGGAGGTGCTGCTGATCACCGGCCCCACCGCCTTATCGGCCTCCCACCCCAACATCCGGAGGGTAGATGTGGAATCGGCCCGGGAGATGTTCGATATCGCCGTGAAAGCCTTCCCCGGAATGGATGCGGCTATCCTGTCGGCGGCAGTGGCCGACTACAGGCCACAACAGACTGTGGCAGAGAAGATCAAACGCAATGAACAGGAGCAAATTACCCTTACACTGACCCCCAACCCCGATATCGCGGCCACACTGGGAAAAATGAAAAAGCCCGGCCAAAAAATTATCGGCTTTGCTCTGGAGACCAACGACGAAGAGTCCCATGCGATAAAAAAGCTGGAGAAGAAAAATTTCGATTATATCGTCCTCAATTCCCTGCAAGACAAAGGTGCCGGCTTCGGCCATGACACCAACAAGGTAACGATGCTCTCCCGCAGCGGTATGAAGCTGTCGTTTGAGTTAAAAACAAAAAAAGAGGTGGCAAAGGATATCGTTGATATCGCTTTTGGCTCTTCTTCGAATAGATTCACCTGATGAAAAGTATATTCCAAAACGTATTATTCCTATTATTTGCAACCACGCCGCTTCTCACTTATTCACAGCAATACAGCAATCCCGTCACCATCACCCCCGCTCTCAGCGGCAACTTCGGTGAACTCAGAAGCAACCACTTTCACTCGGGGATAGACTTCAAAACCCAACAGGTGATCAACAAACCGATCGTAGCCATCGAAGAAGGGTATGTGTCACGCATCAGTGTCTCCCCCGGAGGCTACGGGCTGGCATTATACATCGATCATCCTGCAACAGGGCATACCAGTGTCTACGGACATCTTGACAGCTTCTCCGCCAAGATCGCCGCCTATGTGCGGGAAAAACAGTATGAGCTGGAGAGCTTCAGCGTGAATCTGCATCCGGAGAAGGATCTGTTACCGGTAAAAAAAGGAGAGCAGATCGCTTTAAGCGGCAATACAGGCAGCTCGGGAGGGCCGCATCTCCACTTCGAGATACGGGATACTCCCACACAGGACCCGCTGGATGCACTGGCTCATCTGGCCCGCGTACCCGATACGCAGAAGCCCGACCTGCGGGGTATCGCCTTTTATCCCGTAGACGGTAAAGGGGTAGTGAACGTCAGCAGCAATCCCCTCCGACTACCTGTCAGCAAGGACAAATCGGGGAACCCGCTGGGTACGGGAAGAGTCATCACCGCCTGGGGACGCATCGGTGTTGGTGTGAAAGCTTACGATAAGATGAACGGACAGCCCAATATCTATGGCGTGAAACAGATCCGGTTGTTCGTCGACGACGAACCGGTTTTCAGCAGTTCGATGGATCGCTTTCCACTGGCGAAGACACGCATGCTCAACTCCTTCATCGACTTTGAAGAGTGGAAGGAGAGACGATCTTTCTTTATGAAATCGTTCATCGAGCCGGGAAACAGCCTCTCTCTCTATGAAGCAGTGAATAATGGATACATCGACATCACCGAGGAAAGAGACTATCGTTTTCGTTACCAGCTGGAGGACCACTATGGCAACAGGCTCACCTACTCCTTCACGGTGATGGGAAAAAAGCAGCCTATCCCCGCTCAGCAGCCGTGTGAACAATATATGGCCTGGAATTTCAACAACAGCTACATCGGTATGGGCTTTTCACTCTCTATCCCCGGCGGCAACCTGTATACCGATATCTGCTATTCGCATGCCGTCACAAAAGACCCTGCCTACTATTCCGATGTGCATCGGGTGAACAATAAGCCCGTACCGCTGCATCAGCATGCACAGATGTGGATCAGGTTGAACAGTGATAAGCTGACGGAGAAGAACCGTTACGGCATCGTAAGCATCAGCGACAAGGGCACCGGGAGCTGGATAGGGGGAGAATACAAGCATGGGGGACTGACAGTAAGCATCAGGGAGTTGGGGAACAGGTACGCCATCACGGCCGACACCATTGCACCGGTGATCACACCGCTGGAAGCGGGGAAGTGGGCAAGCCGGCGACAAATCCGTATCCGGCTCAGGGATGATAAAAGCGGTATCGCCGCTTTCAGGGGGGAGATCAACGGCCGGTTCGTCCTCTTCACTCACGATGCCAAATCATCGGTATACACCTGCCGCATGGATGAATCACGGCTGCCCGAAAGCGAATCGAGGGAACTTATTTTTACTGCTGTTGACGGCGCCGGCAACAAAAGTGAGTACAGGGTTACCTTATAAACGAGGTATTGACCCGACTCGTTGCGCTGACGATTTGTCGCCCTCAACTCAACCGGGATTTGAAGTGATTTTCACAGGGTCATCACAGAATTATGCTGAAATAAACCGCTGTCCTATAACCCCAGTGTCTCCTGTGCCAGGCGGATCTCTTTCTCACTGCCGGTATGCTTTCCCTCCACATCCGACAGCTTCACACACTCCTGCCACGGCTCTTTGGCAGTCATTTTACACCGAAAAAGTTTCATCACAATATTCATTCCTTTGATATCGTTCCCCACATCGGCAGTAAGGTTGGTGCCAATTCCGAAAGTGGCCCCGATACGGTCGCCACAGTACTCTTTTATTTTGATGGCTTTCTCCGCGTTCAGGCTGTCGGAGAAGACGAGATACTTCAGTTTGGGGTTCACGCGCAGCTCTTCATAGCGTTTGATTACCTTATCCGCGAACACCAGCGGATCACCGCTGTCGTGCCGCAGGCTGGTGAACAGTGCTGCATGCTTCTTGCTGAAGTTGCGCAGGAACACATCCGTGGTATAGGTGTCGGTCAGTACCGTCCCCAGGTCGCCGTCAAATACGTTGATCCAGTCCTCCATCGACATATAATTGGCCATCTTGTAACCATAGATCGAGGCATGGAACTGCACCCATTCATGCGGATGAGTGCCCGACACGCTGACATTGTGCCGAAAAGCCATGTATACATTGCTGGTGCCGAACAGGCTGGCACCGGCATGCTGCTTCAGCAGGGCTGTCACCCGGTCCTCCACGTCGAAACTGAAGCGGCGGCGCATCCCGAACAGGGAGAAGGTGATGCCGTGCTCCTTCATTTTATCCGCTTTATTGATAGCAGCCTCCTCCATATATTTCAGGTCGGGGTACTGTCCGGTCTCCCGAAAGAACAGTTCGGAGACGGTCGCCAGGATAGGTGTCTCCCACAGCGTGACACGGTAGAGCAACCCTGTGGCCCTGATATGCAGCTTACGTCCTTCCATCCGCACATCCACCTCAGAAGGGTCGAAACGGAATCCTTTCAGAAAATCGATATAGATGGGAGGAAGATAAGGCATCTGCTTTCTCACAAAATTTTCTTCCTCTCCGGTGAGAGCCAGCCCTGCCATCCCGTCCAATTCTCTTCTCACCAGACGGTCGAATCCTTCCGGGTAGTCGCCGTTGCTTCGGTCCACGAACTCAAACTCGCCGAAGGCACGCGGAAACAGCTTTGAATAAGCATAACTGGTGGTAAACTTGTACAGGTCAGTATCGAGGATGCTTCTGATGATTCCCATATTACATTCACTATGAGATAATAACTATTTTTTAATCTTTCACGACGCCCCGGGAAATCTATCGTTTAAAATTGAATCACATTTCCGCCTCTATATTCCAGACAAACGCCCTCAAACCGAGGTTGGCCGATTCGCTGTCCAGCTCCCTGAGGTAAGCCAGCAGCCCCTCCACCTTTTCGTCCGCCACCACCGTGAGGATGGCATTGTTTACCGAAGGCCAGGCATGGCTCCCGTAGTGGGGAATGCCGTCGTTGCTGCCCTTGCCGTACACCTCTTTCCAGGAGGTGAAACCACGTATGCTGAGTTTTTCCAGTTTTTCCACGATTATATCGTAGTGAGCCTGGTCCAGCATAATCATCACTGCTTTCATATCTTTTGGGTTGTTTGTTTATCCATTTACTTGATTGTTCACCAGCACCTTGCGATGCTTCCTGCGTCTCCTGTGCACGCCGTAACCGGCCATCATGGAGTAAAGTGCCGGGATCAGCACGAGGGTGATGATCGTGGAGAAGGTCATACCGCCAATGATGGAGATACCGAGCGACTGCCATATCTCCGATCCCTGTCCCGTACCGATGGCCAGCGGCACCATTCCCAGGATGGTGGTGAGCGTGGTCATCAACACCGGCCGCAGACGGGAGCGTCCCCCGTGCACGACGGCGGTGATGATCGACATTCCCCGTTCCCGGTTCAGGTTGATGTAGTCGATCAGCACGATGGCGTTCTTCACCACCATACCCACCAGCATGATCAGACCTATGAAGCCCATGATGCCAAACGGTTCACCGGTGAGTGACAGCAACAGGATCGATCCGGTGAAGGCGAAGGGAACAGTCAGGATGATCATAAAGGGATAGGTGAGCGACTCGAACTGCGATGCCAGCACAATGTACACCAACAGTGAGACTATCAGCAGCAACAGTCCCAGGTCGGAAAAGGTATCCTGCTGATCCTCGATCGCTCCACCGACTTCGATCTGCACGCCTGATGGAACCTCATACCCGGCCAGCAGGATATCCACATCTGCCACCACATCACTCAGAACACGGCCATAGATGGTGCCGGTCACGGTGACGATGCGCTGGCGGTCCTGCCGGTCGATCTGCGGAAGGGTAGATGCCTCTACCACCGTTCCCAGGTCACGAACGCGGACACCGATACCCATCGGGTTGTAGATCATGATATTCTCGATATCTTCGATCGACTCGCGGTATTGCTCATCGTAGCGCACCCTAATGTCATACTCCTCACCCTCCTCACGGTACCGCGACATGACGAGGCCATTGATCCTGTTGCGGATGGCACTTGCTGCAGTGCTCATATTCAGCCCGTTCAGAGCCAGCTTCTCCCGGTCGAACTGTATCTGGTACTCCATACGATAATCTTTTCGGGAAATGGCAATGTCCCTGAGACCCTTCACCTCTTCCAATTTTGCTTTTATTTCACCGGCCACCCTGTCGGTCACGGACAGGTCGTAGCCGAAGATCTGCAGTTCCACGTTGTTGCCGCCGACCATGCCGGAAGCCATGCCACCGCCGGGTTCCACCTGAAAACGTCCTAACTCCGGCATGGCCGCCAGATCCTGACGTATATCTTCGGAGACATCATAGATGCTCTTCTTGCGGTTCTTGGCTTCGGTCAGCCGAACAGTGTAGGTCATAATGTTGGATGCGTTGTCCTGCATTGCCGCAAAGGCGTTGTCCTCACTGGCAACACCTACTCTGAAGGAGATAATCTCAATCTCCGGATATTTCGTTTCCATCATCTGCGCGATGCGGTGTCCTGTCTCGCGTGCTACCTCCATGCGTGTGCCTGTGGGCATCTCCACTGTCAGCGAGATATTGTCGTTGTCCGATTGCGGCATAAACTCCGTCCTCAACGTTACGGCACTGATTACCACACTCACCACGAAGATGATCACGATTGTGAAGATGGTGAACCTGCGCCGGCGAACCACCCTGTTCACCAGGCGGGAGTAGAGATAATCCAACCGGTTGAGCAGCGGCAGCACCCGCTTGTTGTACCAGCGATCAAATCGGCTCACCTTCATCTCTTTGTTGCCTCGCAACATTTTGGCAGCCATCATGGGGGTGAGTGTCATGGCGATGATCAACGAGAGCGAGATGATGATGGTCACCATCCACCCAAGCTGATTGAACATCACACCGGCAAAACCGCTTATCATGGTCATCGGCAAAAAGACGGCGATGATGGTCAGCGTGGAGGCGGTCACTGACAGGGAGACCTCCTCGGTACCGTAAACAGCTGCCTGACGCGGGTGGCTGCCCCGCTCAATATGGCTGGTGATATTCTCCAGCACCACAATGGCATCGTCCACCACCATCCCGATGGTGATGGAGAGCGCCGAGAGCGAGATGATATTGATCGTATTTCCGGTCAGGTAGAGGTAGATAAAAGAACCGATCAGCGAGATGGGGATCGTCACCAACACGATGATGGTGGCACGCCACCGTCCCAGGAAGAAGAGTACGACCAGCCCCACAATGATCAGCGCCAGCAGGATGGTCTCCAGCAAGCTGTTGATGGAGACCTTCACCTGCTCCGAGGAGTCCATCACCGTCTCCAGCCTGATATCAGGAGGCAGGTTCTTCTCTATCTCCGGAAGCTGCTCCTTCACTGCGTTGGCAATCGATACGGTATTGGCTCCTGTCTGCTTCTGCACGATGATGGATGCACTCCGCACGCCATTAGTGTAGCTCTCCTGCACACGCGACTCGAGCGTGTCGCTGACAAAAGCCACATCACGCAGGTAAATGGGCTTGCCCTGACTGTTGCCCACGATGATGTCGTTCAACTCTCGGCTGTCCTTGAACTCACCCTCCAGACGCAGCATATAAGTCTGCGATCCAATGTCGAAGTCACCGGCCGGCACATTCACGTTTTCCGTGGAAATCACCCGTGCGATCTGCTCGAGCGATAGGTTGTAGGCCTCCAGCTTCTGCGGCACCACGTTCACCTGCACTTCACGTTGGGGTGCCCCGGAGATGGAGACGGTACCGACACCCGCGATACGGTTCAGCGGGTTGGCCACCTGATCATCGAGAATCTTATAGAGAGCGCCGGCACTCTCCTCGGCAGTGGCTGAGAGCACCATCACCGGAATCATATCAGTGCTGAATTTCAGGATCATCGGATCTTCGGTCCCATCCGGCAGGAAGCCGGCAATCATGCTCACCTTATCCCGCACGTCGTTCATCACTTCGTCCATGTCGGTGCCGAATTCAAATTCCAGCATGATGATCGACATACCGTCCTTCGACTGGGAGGTAATCTCATCCAGATTCTCGGTCGTGTTGAGCACATTCTCCAGCGGGCGGGTGACGTTTGCCTCCACATCCTCGGCGCCCGCACCCGAGTAGGAGGTCATTACAGAGACGATGTTCACGTCGATATTGGGAAAGAGATCGATCGGCAGCTGCAGGTAAAACATTATCCCGATCAACACGACACCGATAAATATCAATGCTGTTCCCACGGGGTTTTTCACCGCGGTTTCATATGGTTTCATCTGTTCATTTGTTTTTTACTGTACATACCCTTTACTGAACCACTTCCACTTCGGTTCCGTCTATCAGACCGTTGTTGCCCTCCACGATCACCCTGGAACCCTCTTTCAGTCCGGAGAGGATTTCATACTTGTCGTTGATTCTGACCCCCAGCTCCACCACCGTATAAAACGCCTTACCATCCTTTTCCATGAAGACATAACGATCGTTGGAGCCAACCTGTTTCAGGACAGCCTTATCGGAGAGCAATGGACGATCAAATGTGCCGAAGTTCATCTTCACCCGGGCAAACATACCGGGACGAAGACGCTGTTGGCTGTTGGGCACCGTGATCTCTACGGTGAAGGTGTGCGACACCGGGTCGATGGTAGGATAGATCAGTGACACCTTACCCTGGAAGGTCTCTTCCCTGAGGGCGTCTACAGTCACCTCCACCGGCATGTCCTTCACCACACGGCTGTAAAAGGACTCCGACACGTTCACCATCACTTTCACCGGATTGATGTTCTCGATGGTGAGGATCGGCAGCTGCATTGCCACATCGCCCGGATCATAGTTGCGGGCAGTCACCACGCCACTGATGGGGCTTACCAGGGTGGTGTTCTCCCCCAGATTCTTCATCGCCGACTCAGCCACCTCCAGCTGGGTACGTGCCTGGTCGAGCTGCTGCCTGGAGATGCCGCCCACGGCAAACAACTCCTCATAACGCTCAAAGTCTCTCCGCAAGGTAGCCACCTGTGTCCCCTGCTGTGCGAATCTGGCATCATCCATGGTTGCGACAGCCTGCCCGCGGCGAACCGTGGAGCCCACGTCGACAAAAATCGCCCGGATACGCCCTCCCGTGGCGGGGGCTATGTTGTTCACCTGATCGGCTTCCACTGATGCCGTGAAGGTTGAAATCTGGTCCACCGGCACCATCTGCACGATCTCCACCCGTACATTCTTCTTCCGTGATGACTCACTTTCGGCTCCTTCCGAAGTCCCTTGTCCGGCACAGGAGGCAAGCAATGCTACTGCCAGAAGAGGAACAAAATGTATTAAGCTGTACTTTTTCATCTGATTATCTGTTATATGTTTTGTTTGTTCATTCATTCGTCTGTAGTGGGTTGATGTCATAACCCAGCACCTTCTCCAGGTCTGCCTTGGCCGACAGGTAATCGTAGATGGCATTGCGGTACTGCAGCTCGGCATTGATTACCGCCAGCGCCGCAGCGTTCACATCGAGGATAGTACCCATGCCCGTCTCGTACCGCTTCAGGGTGATCTCCTGTCCCTTGCGGGCTTGTGCCACCGACGACTCGGCAGCCACCACCTGCTCAATGTTTTTGTTGATCAGGTTGTAGTTGTTGCGGATGGAGAGCTTGAGCCCCCTTTCCAGTTCCTTGCGCTGCTCCTCCATCTGGAAGAGCTGCAGCTCAGCCTGCTTCACGCCGTGGTAACGCTGTCCTCCGCTAAAGAGAGGTATCCGCAGGGTGAAACCGAGCATCGAATAGGGATCCCAGCGGTAGTCACGGAATTTGAAGTCGTTATTCTGGCTCGTATAGCTCCAGTTGAAACTGGTCACCAGCGAAGGGGCGAATTGCAGCTTTTGCATCTCGTAGGCATTCTGTACCTGTTCCGACTGCAGCTCGAACTGACGGATGTCGCTGTTGTTGATCAACGACGTGTCGGCAGGGATAATCACATCGAACATTGATGCGTGATAATTCTCCAGCGAACCCTTCACCTTGAGCGGTACCTCGCTATCCATCCCCATCAGCATCTTGAGCTGCAGATCGGCAATCTTCATCATGTTCTCCGACTGCAGGATACTCGGGATAAGACTCTTGAGCCGCACATCGGCGGTGATCACGTCATACTCGGCCACCACCCCCTGGTTGAAGCGGTTACGGATGTTCTCCAGGTTGAGCGAGTCGGTCTCGTAGGTCTTGCGAAACATCAAATAGCTGTCCTGTGCCAGCAGGAGACTGTAAAATGCCTTTTTCACCTGATTCACCAGGTCGATGCGGGAGGAACGCGCCTGCTCCATGGCCAGGCGGATATCCACCTCGCTCATCTGGATGTTCTTCCAAAGGGAGGGCATCACCAGCGGCATGCTCACGTTCATTCCGCCTGACCAGACGTTGAAACGTCCCATCTGGATACCGTCACCCGATGTTTCCGGATCGGGCATCATCACCTTATTCAATACCTGCAGCACCTGCAGCTCTTCAGGGGTATATTGAGAGGGATCGACGTCACCTCCAAAGCCGAAGCCTTCGTCGAAATATACTGTCTGCCGCTTAATGGCACGCTGGTACTGCCCGATCAGATCGATCTGAGGCAGCAGTGCACCATAGGCCGATTTATTGGCATACTCTTTCTTGGTGATCTCCATGTCGGCTATCTTCACCCTGGGATTTTCGCTCAGTGCGATCTCCAGTGCCGTCTCTAAGTCAATGGAGAGGGTGTCAGCCGACTGGGCAAGGAGGCCGGAGATACCGGCAACAGCCATCAAGAGTGCAACCGACAGCATTCGGATTGATCTTTTTTTATTCGTTTTTACGCTTTTCATTTTTATTTAGTTTTCTGTTTTCTTTTCCTGATTGGCCAGATATTCGTCAATGATCCGGATCCCCTTCTCTGTCGAAATTCCCCTGATGAAGTTGATCATCATCGTGAAGAACAGCTCCCGGAATGAGAAGGGGAGCTGCTCCAGGTAAGAGGCTCGGATGTAGGTATAGGTACTATCTTCCAATAGAAATGCAGCCACCTCCACATTCAGGTTACTGCGAATATATCCCTGTTCGATACCTTTGCGGAGGAAATCACGCAGAAACGCATTGTTTTGGTTTACCTCCTCCTGTATCAGTTTTGCTGCGCATGGATAGTACTTATTAATATCCTCGAAGAACTTCACATTCACCACCGGCAGGTTCTGTTGCGCTTCAATGATTTTGAGGAACACCTCAATCACATTGTACTCATCACAGAGGTAGGCATAGCGATCGGCCCACGTTTTTTTCAGGAACGAGATCAGCAGATCCTCCTTATCCCGGAAAGTTTCATAGATGGTTCGTTTGGAGATGCCCATTGATGCAGCAATCTCATCCATCGAACTATTCTTGATCCCATCCCGGATAAAAAAATTCCCTGCCTTTTCTATGATTTTGTCTCTCAATTCCATTGATAACCCCATTAAAGAACGCACAAAAATAGTCCAGAAAACCCGAAAACGCAAATCAGTTTTCTCGTTTTTAACAAACTTTACAGCCCACGTGCATATGGTCTCACAAATTAACCCCTATTGCACATTCCCTTCAAGGAGATGTCCCCATCCCCATCGAATACCTTTGGCTTTTAACTGAAGACCTTTCGGACAATGCAAAGTAATAGGATAACTGTGCAGGTTATGAGGAATACAACCCTGAAACGGTAATTATGATAATATTTATCCATACTTAAGACCTGCGAATCTCTCCTTAAAAATAATACCCGGCACTAATGAAGGGATACAAAAAACGGGAGAGGCTCGAATACCCCAACTCAAAAGCTATGGGCCCAATAATAGAGTTATAGAAATATCCGATGCTTCCGCCGAAAAATGATTGCCCCTCATGAAGTTTCAGCAATTCATCATGATGCATGGTAAAGTTCAGGTTGGCATATATGCCGCGGGTGGGGGTAAAATGATAACGAACATTGGTCTGGGCCACTCCAACCGTATTTTTAAGCAGCTCCATACCCCGTGTGCCCTGTAAAGCTATTTGCTGAGGGACATAGTGGCCGTTATATTGCCCTCCTGCGAAATTGTCGTACATCAGCGGGATGCTGTCATTCGCATTGAAGATGGTTCTTACCGACAATTCGGGCGTGATATAGAGTTTATCGGATAATCTGATGGGTTTCAGAAACCTCATATCCAATATATTAAGAGGAGCTTTCCCGTTCATTTGGTAAAAATTATCGGTATGCAGCGCATATTTGAATGAAAAATACTGTCCTGAGGTTGGAAAATTACTTTTATCCAGGTTATCGTATATTCCGTTAAAAAAGTAATTCACATACACATTGTTTTTCAGTTTAAAATCAACGCTTTCTTCTTCGGCATTGGCCAGGAACCTGGTCATAAAATAAAAGTGATCGATCTCTGCTCCCACATGCAACTTTATATTGTGCAGGTAGAATTCTGAAAAATTGAAATTCAGGGAACTTCGTAAAAAATCGAGGTTATACAGGGATTTTCCCCTGTGATAGATTTTGAGTTCGTTTCGACTAATTTTTCCGGAAATACCACCCTTGTAAAAGACACCACTGTTGATGGAGTAATTGAGGATCAAATAGGGATTGCGGCTTAAGCGTATTGTAGCATCCAAACGGGAATCCAACGGTGCGTTGACCCAGATGGGAGTATGCGCCAGAATGGCAGCCATGTCATTGGTATCGAAGCGTATACCGATATCCAACGTTCTGAAGTCCTTTTCCTGTACCGTGAATATCAGGTCGAAAGGTGATTCACCTTCCAAACGGTAAAAAACCTTCGTAAACAGCCCGCTTGCAAAAATACGGGAAGTGAAGGTTTCCAAATCCTTTCGGGTGATTTTATTATTTTTCAGATCCAATCTCATCTTCATATCGGCTTCTTCTATCCTTTCAAGCCCCTCAAAACGGATATTCCTGATTTCCAGCGAATCTATTGTGATGTAAGGATTTTCAATTTTTTCCGGGAGATGAACGGAATCCGTTATTGACAATGTTTCTTTCAATGCCGTCAATTCTTCCCATTTCTCCCGGGCTGCCTGCTCACCCCGTTGTATAATGGAGTCGATGGCCGAATTCTCAAAATCCATCATATTGTACGGATGAAGATCGGGGGTGATCAGAATATCCGTGTCGGCTATGTTCATTTTTCGTTTTTCCTCCCCTATAAAAAGACCGAGTTGTTCAATTACTTCGATCACGGTACCGCGGTTCTTTTCGATACTCTTATTATCGGGGGGAAAAATAACACCAATCACAATATCCGCTCCCATTTCCCGCACAACATCTACCGGAAAATTATTGATAATTCCTCCATCAATCAGCAGCATACTGTCTTTTTCAACAGGAGAAAACATACCGGGAATAGCCATGCTGGCACGCATCGCTTCTGACAGGATGCCCTCCCTGAAGACAACCTCTTTTCCGGAACGAGAATCAGCGGCTACACATGCAAACGGAATGGGCAGATGATTAAAATCCAGGGTGTCCTGGTATCCGATCGTAAGGTTCTGGAATAAGCCATAGATATTCTGTCCGCTGATCATACCAGGAGGTAATTGCACTTTTCCCTTCCCCTCTTTTATTTTTAACTCGTACGGAAGAGAGAGAATATATCCTTCCCGATTTTCTTTGAGGGAAGAGGGGAGGTTTTCCCGGTTGACATCGTCGCTTAACAGAAGCCTCCAGTTCTGCTCTTTAACCAGCGAGTCTAATGAATGCGCATCATATCCAATGGCATAAAGCCCTCCCACGATGGCGCCCATACTGGTTCCTGCAATATAATCGATGGGTATGCCTGCTTCTTCCAATACTTTCAACGCGCCAATGTGTGCAAAACCTTTGGCGCCACCGCCACTGAGCACGACACCTACTGTGGGCCGTGATTTTTTCGTTTCTTGTCCGAAAAGAAACGAAATGGAAAAAAGGAGGATAAGAGATAAAGACACTCGTTCCCGTATATTCATATAGCTGACTCGATAATATTTTGGCAAAAGTACAGGAAAATTGAACCATTTCCAAGCGCGTGAAAGATTGAAAGATTATCTCTCAAATTTAGATTATCCGTCAAATATGTAGTTAGACAAAGCTGATATTTAGAACAATCAAACTATATTTGTTCCGTTTTGTGATACACATTTATAAAGATTTGTAAAAAACAAATGAGTAACAATTATGGCCATTGCATCAATGTGACAAATCTGAACAAGTCAAATATCGTTTTGGCAGATCAAAGCGTTATTTCAATATATTTTGAAAGTGAATCGATTCTTTCAGATATTCAAAATGAAAAAGACAAACAGGATACATCAAACAGACAACATAACTGCGGAACGTAAAATTTTCGGGTTCAGCCGGAACACCATAAATACAGGGATCATCAGTTTTTTATCGGATTGCTCAGTCAAGACTATTTATTCCATCATGCCCATGTTCCTGATGTCTCTGGGCGCTTCGAAAACCAGCCTGGCACTGATAGAGGGTATTGCCGAAAGTACTGCTTCGGTTTTTAAAGTAATATCAGGTTTCTGGAGCGATAAAATCGGGAAAAACAAACCGTTTATGCTGATTGGATATGGTCTGTCTGCATTGGTTCTCCCGCTTTATGCTTTTGTGCTTAGTCCTTTGCACGTACTTATCATTCGTTTTACCGAGAGAGTTGGCAAAGGGATCCGAACTGCTCCGCGCGACAGCCTGATTGCAGGTTCGGTGACAAACGGTGAAACCGGAAAAAGCTTCGGTCTGCAAAAAGCCATGGACAACAGCGGCGCCATCGTCGGTCCGCTTATTGCTTTCGGACTGTTATCTTTCTTTCCCGGTAATTACCGATTCATTATGCTTTTGGCAGGAATTCCTGCCATTTTTGCTATTTTTGTGATCATCTTCGGGCTCAAAGAAGTCCGCAAAAGTAAACATGAATTATTCACCAAATTCCATTTCAAAGATTTCTCACCCAGGTTTTATTTGTTTTTGGGAGTGATTTTTATTTTCACGCTCGGAAATTCCACGGATGCCCTGTTAATGGTAAAAGCAAATGAACTGGGCATTAAAGTTGCCTATATACCGCTCGTTTATCTGATTACAAGTGTTGTCTCGGTTATAATGGCAATTCCAATCGGAACTTTGTCTGACAAAATCGGTAAAGAGAAGATACTGATTGTGGGTTTTGTTATTTATGCCGTTGTTTATTTCGGGTTTGGCGCAACAAGCGGAACCGGATTAATTGTCATTCTCTTTGCATTGTACGGCCTTTATTCGGCTGCGACCGACGGGATACAAAAAGCGTTTATTTCGGATCTCGTGGATAAAAACAAACAAGGGACTGCCATGGGTATTTACAATGCGCTGCTTGGCATCACGCTTCTGCCGGCAAGTTTAATTGCCGGACGATTATATGATAAGGTAGATTCCAGCGCGCCATTTTATTTTGGAGCTGCAACAGCCATCCTCTCCGCAATATGCATGTTGTTATTCACGTTATATTATAAAAAGGAGAAAAGAAGCGTGAAATAGTTGTATGTGCTAAACAATATCATGGTGCCAACCAATACGGTTCATGAGTCATTATTTTTTAGTGAAATATTTTGTTACAATTCACAAGTTCAGTACCGCCCTCAACGCTTTGTAGCCAGAAACGCTGGCTCTCACCTGATCTCCGTTCTTGAGCGTTAGCATCTGGTTTTGCTTTTCGTAGAGTTCTATGCGGAGAATTTTCTCCACATTAACAATATAGGATCGATGTACTCTCACAAATTGTGAGCGGGGCAAACTGGTTTCGAAATACTTCATCGTTTCCTCCTTCAGATACTTGTTATGTTCGGTAACGATTTGTACATAATCGCCGTCGGACTGGATATACACAATATCGGGAACAAGGATCACGTGAATTTTCTGTCCTGTTTTCACGGCCACCCGTTCCAGTATCTCCTCTCCGTTTTCCTGTTCATTCCCCTGCAACAGGCCGTCAGGGACACCATTCTCTTCATCGCTTTCGTTATCCGCTTCAGACGCTGCTTTATGAACCATCTGGAAATGTATGATCTGAACATGAATCACATACATAAACAGTCCGATGAAGGCAGTCAGCGGAATCAGGGTACGAATCTCCGGGTCGTTCTCTTTCCCGAAAAAGAGGAGGGAAAATAGTGTACTCAACGTTGTCCAAACGCTTATATAGAGTAGCCCCAATGCGAAATAATTGATAAAACGCTGAGAGAAATCGAGCTTCACATAATTGAAAGAGGGAATCACGATCGTTAACAGCACGCCGAGACCGACAAATATCAACGCATCGGCAGTACTCTTCAGCAACAGGACACCCAACGGAAATGAGACGATCGGACGAAAGGCCAGCGCCTGCAGTAGCGTGTAGCTGATGCACAACATCACAACAGGCAATAAACGGAAAGGGATATAAAAAACAGGAAGTTTCATCCGTAGTGAGTCAATGGGTTTACAGTCGGAAACGATTCTATTAGCGTATTTCGCAACCGCCAAATATCAAAACGCCCTGCAGAATCAGTTTTCGTGAATGATCGGGCTGGGAGACCAGTCTTTTGTCTTCCATACCGCCCAGAACAGTTTGAAACTTTGTTTCCACCACCCAGTCACCGGGGATATAGAGTTCTACCCCTCCAAAGATAGCGTCAATATCGAGGTAGGTCTCTCCTTCCGGAAGTGTGGTTCTCCGTAAGTCAAGGACAACGCCGCCAAAGGTGGCGCTTATTTCACCGCCATGGAAGACAAGATCAAGAAAGATACTCTCCGAACCGCCGAAGACAACTCTTTTCTCTATCCGACCATTCACCCCCCCAACGGAATCGGCATTCACATACTGACGCTTTCCGTATCTTCTGTTTCTCCCAAATAAAACCCTTGCCATCAAACAGATGCCTAACAAGATAAACAGCACAGGCCAGTAGGTGTGCGCAAAATTACCGTCAATACCGGTGAAAATACCCGGATAGGCTGTGGCAAGACGCGGAAGCAGAAAAAAGAGGCCCAGTATCAGCCAAAAAAACGACATCAGCAAATTACTTTTCGAGAATCCAATGATGCCTATCACAATAAAAATCATCGGCCAGGAAAAAAGGATCGGTTTCAATGCCGGGTCAATCCATCCGAAATTAAAGGAGAGAAACAGCAATCCGGCGATCACCAGCAGCAATCCGAACAAAATGCTTTTCGACTTTGCCGAAAAGGAGGAATATGCACTTGTTTCCATAATATGTACATTTTTAAAATTTGCACAAATTTACGGATGAACAGGAACGAAAAACAATAGAAAATCGATGAACGCATCTGTTTTACCCGATGAATGAACTATTTTTCCCACTGAAAAGAGGTATATTTTTTATCCAACCTGAAAAATAGTTATCTTTGAAATGTAAAAGTATTAAAAATATAAGATTACGATGAACAGAACCAGATTTTTTTCCCAGCTACTTGTATTGTCAGTAACGCTACTTCTTTTTGCTGACTGCGCCGGGAACAACAGGAACAGACCGATTAGTGTAGATGAGCTGCTGATGAATGCAGAGGCCCTGGCCGGTGAGAGCGTGATTGTAGAAGGTCTCTGCACCCATGTATGCACCAAAAGCGGCATGAAACTTTTTTTGCAGGGAACAGATAAAACAAAAACCCTGCGTGCCGAATCGGGAGCTACCCTGGGTAAATTTGAGCCAGCCAGTGTGGACAAGATGGTACGGGTACGCGGAAAACTGGTGGAAGAACAGGTCAGTGACAACACCCCGGCCTCCCACGGTGAAGAAGGGGAAGGTTGTGAAACGGAACAGGCAGCAAAGAAGCTATATTATATTGCTGCAGCATCATATCAGATTATCGATTGAATGGAAGCAGACAAAGAATTCACCGGTTTCACCCCCGAAACCATTCTGTTCCTGAAAGAATTAAAGGCAAACAATGATCGCGAATGGTTCAACGGGCACAAGCAGGTGTATCAGGAAGCATTGCTGCAACCCTTCCGGTCGCTGGCAACCATGCTTACGCCCACAATGTACAACATCGATCCGCAGTTTGAGCTGCGGCCTTCGAAGATGCTGTCCCGGATTTATCGGGATATCCGCTTTTCTCCCGACAAAGACCCCTATAAGTCCTCCATGTGGCTCAATTTTCAGCAGGCAGCCACGCACTGGGAAAACTTTCCCGGCTATTTCGCCGAACTCAATACCGAACATTTTATGATCGGCATGGGATTGTTTATGCCAAAGCGAAAGATCATGGATTATCTCCGGGAAGAGATCGATTACAGTCGCGATTCATTTAAAGAAATGGCCGAAAAGGCGCTCACTGCCGGGTTTGAAGTGGCCGGCGAAGCATATAAGCGTCCCCTTCCCAACACCTTACCCGATTTCTATCAACCCTGGATACAACGAAAGAGCGTTTACGTGATCAAAACAATTCCGCTCTCGGATGAGCGGATCTACAGTGAAGCCATCGCTATGCAACTGATGGAGGACTTTTTACAAATAGCCGATCTCTATCACTTTATGAAGGAGATCGTGAAGGAAGCGCAATAAAAATTATAATCTGTCGTATTTATTTTATAATTTTGTGCAAATTCTTATTGATACTGCACAGTTAATATCAAAATGACAAATAACAAACTACGTGACGATGCCCTTGCTTATCATTCGCAGGGGCGTCCCGGAAAAATTGAAGTCGTTCCCACCAAACCTTACAGTTCCCAGCGTGACCTCTCCCTTGCTTACTCTCCGGGGGTGGCATCACCCTGTCTGGAAATAGAAAAAGATGCGCAGGCGGCCTACGATTACACAACGAAAGGCAATCTGGTGGCGGTAATCTCCAATGGTACCGCCGTCCTGGGGTTGGGCGATATCGGAGCCCTGGCAGGAAAACCGGTCATGGAAGGCAAAGGGTTGCTTTTCAAGATTTTTGCCGGTATCGATGTGTTCGATATCGAAGTAGACGAAAAAGATCCGGAAAAATTCATCCAGATAGTGAAAGCGATTGCTCCCACTTTTGGCGGCATCAACCTGGAAGACATCAAAGCGCCACAGTGCTTTGAGATTGAAGAACGGCTCAGGAGCGAGCTCGATATTCCCATTATGCACGACGACCAGCACGGTACAGCCATTATTTCTTCCTGTGGGCTGCTCAATGCGCTGGAGCTGACCGGCAAGAAGATTGAGGATGTCCGCATCGTGGTGAATGGTGCCGGCGCCGCGGCCAACTCCTGCACGAAGCTGTACATCGCTCTGGGTGCCAACCCCGCAAATATTGTGATGGTGGATTCGAAAGGCGTCATCAACAATGCGCGGACCGACCTGAATGACCGCAAAAAACCCTTCGCCACAAGCAGAAACATCACCACACTGAAAGAAGCGGTCAGGGATGCCGATGTCTTTCTCGGGCTCTCTGTGGCCGATGTGCTCACACCGGAGATGTTGCGATCCATGAATGATGACCCTATTGTATTTGCTTTGGCCAACCCTAATCCCGAAATTACCTACGAGCTGGCCATGTCATCGAGAGAGGATATCATCTTTGCAACAGGCCGTTCCGACTATCCCAACCAGATCAACAACGTACTTGGGTTCCCCTATATTTTTCGCGGCGCTTTGGATGTACAGGCCACCTGCATCAACGAAGAGATGAAGGTAGCCACGGTCTACGCCCTGGCAGAGCTGACAAAGAAACCGGTTCCCGATGTGGTGAATGCGGCATACAGCGTAAAAAAACTGCGCTTTAGCAAAGAGTATATTATTCCAAAGCCGCTCGATCCGCGCCTGCTCACCACAGTAGCTCCCGCCGTGGCCAAGGCGGCCATGGCGTCGGGTGTGGCACGCAAGCCTATTACCGACTGGGGAGAATATGATCATAAACTGCGCGATCTGATGGGGCTCGACAACAAGATGATCCGCCGGCTCTATGAGATGGCCCGCCAGAATCCCAAGCGGGTGGTCTTCTCTGAAACCAACCACCTGAGCATGCTCAAAGCAGCCGAGACAGCTTATGCAGAAGGCATTTGCCGCCCTATCCTGTTGGGTAACGAGGAAAAAATTGCCAATGTAGCACATGAGAACCAGATCAGCCTGGAAGGGATGGAGATTGTGAACCTGCGTCACGACCGGGAAGAGGAGCGACGCATGCGTTACGCGACGATCCTTACCGAAAAAAGAAACCGCCAGGGGATGACTTTTGAAGAAGCTTTTGAGAAGATGTTCGAACGCAACTATTTTGGAATGATGATGGTAGAAACGGGCGAGGCCGATGCAATGATTACCGGCGTATTCAGCAAGTATGCCGACACCACCGCTATCGCCAAAGAGGTGATCGGCATCCGCGACGGCCTGAATCATATCGGCGCCATGCACATCGTGAACACAAAAAAGGGAATGCTCTTTCTTGCCGACACACTTTTCAACCGTCATCCCGATACCGAAGCATTGATCGATATTGCCCGCTTGGCAAATGCTACCGTAAAATTCTTCAACTACGAACCGGTGATCGCCATGCTCTCCTACTCCAACTTCGGGGCCGATAAGGAAGGCAGTCCGGCCAGTGTACACCAGGTGGTGAAAACATTGCACGAACACTATCCCGAGATGGTAGTCGACGGTGAGATGCAGGTCAACTACGCATTGAACAAGGCACTGCGCGATAAGAAATACCCGTTTACCCGACTGGGGGATAAAGAGGTGAACACCTTGGTGTTTCCCAATCTCAGCTCGGCCAACGCTTCCTACAAGCTGCTGAAAGAGATTGGCCTGAACGATATCATCGGCCCCATTCAAATGGGACTGAACAAACCGGTCCATATCCTCGATGTGGAGACTCCGGTACGGGACATCGTGAACGTGGTGGCCGTAGCGGTGATCGATGCGATCGTGGAGGAAAACATCCGGTTGAATAATCTGACAAGGATCGTCTGATCATATGTGCGCGATCACCGGCCAGCCGGCAGGTAAAGAGAACCAGACACCAAACAAAACAAAATAAAATATACAATGGAAAAAAGAAAAAAATTCATGCTTTCGGAATCAGATATTCCCACACAGTGGTACAACATTACCGCAGAGATGACAAACAAACCGCAGCCCATGCTGAACCCGCAGACCAAAGAGCCGATTAAGGCAGAAGACCTTTTCCCCTTGTTTGCCGAAGAGCTGTCGCGTCAGGAAGTCAATCAGACCGACCCGTGGATTGATATCCCCGAAGCAGTGAGGGAGAAATATAAGATATACCGCCCTACCCCTCTGGTACGTGCCACCGAACTCGAGAAAGCACTCGACACACCGGCACATATCTACTTCAAGAATGAGAGCGTGAGCCCCGTTGGATCGCATAAGCTCAACTCGGCATTGCCGCAGGCCTACTATAACAAAATGGACGGTACGACCAATATCACCACCGAGACGGGAGCAGGCCAATGGGGTACCGCACTGGCCTTTGCTGCAAAAACATTCGGCCTGGAGCTCGCCGTGTATATGGTGAAGATCAGCTATGAGCAGAAACCCTACCGCCGTTCGCTCATGCAGACCTGGGGAGCACAGGTGATCCCTTCCCCCAGCATGTCCACCAAAGCCGGACGGAAGATCATCACCGATCATCCCAATTACCAGGGCAGCCTTGGTACCGCCATCTCCGAAGCCATTGAGCTGGCCATGCAGACACCCAACTGCAAATACGCCCTGGGAAGCGTGTTGAACCATGTGATCCTGCACCAGACCATTATCGGGCTGGAAGCGGAAAAACAGATGGAGATGACGGAAGAGTATCCCGATGTGGTGATCGGCTGCTTCGGCGGAGGATCCAACTTCTCGGGGATATCGTTTCCCTTCCTTCGTCACAATATGACTGGAGAAAAGCATACCCGTTTTGTGGCAGCCGAGCCGGCATCGTGCCCCAAGCTTACGCGCGGCAGGTTCCAGTACGACTTCGGCGATGAAACCGGCTACACTCCCCTCATCCCCATGTATACGCTGGGACACAAATTTGCACCGGCCAATATCCATGCAGGCGGGCTCCGCTATCACGGTGCCGGAAGCATTGTGAGCCAACTGCTCAGGGACGGGCTTGTGGAAGCTATCGCCATCAGGCAGCTGGAGACCTTTGAAGCAGGTGTACTCTTTGCCCAAACCGAAGGGATTGTGCCCGCGCCGGAATCGACACATGCCATAGCCGTAGCCATCAGGGAAGCACAGCAGGCCAGGGAGGAGGGTAAGAAGAAAGTGATCCTGTTCAACCTCTCCGGACACGGGTTGGTAGATATGAGTGCCTATGATCAGTATCTGTCGGGAGACCTCACCAATCATGAGGTTACCGATGAAGATATCTCCAGGTTCCTTGCCGAAAACTAACCTGTCAACTGGCCGCTGACAGTGAAGAGTTGGAAATATCGGGGAAACAGAGTGAAAATATCTGATAAAATATTTGGATTATTCACACAGAGTTATTATCTTTGAAAAGATAAAATGAACTACTTCGTTAAGCAATACGAACAGAAGACTAGTTTACTTGGATTATGTCGTTGCGGGAAGTAGTCTATATTTAATGAATGAGTTTTTGCCGCATTGGTCGATTGGGAAACTCATCAATTACATCAAGAAACCGAGTTCCGTTTTTGATATCAATGGCGGGCCGCATCCTTCGGGAATCCGATTTATCGGAACAGTGGATTACAAAGATATCAGGACACTCAAATCCTGTCACAAGGAGTTTCGTCTTATTCCACCGGTGCGGCTTCTTATAGAAAGCAGATTTGCAACAGATAACATCAGATTGCAATCTGCTTTTCACTTTATATATCGTGCGGTTATGGGTATGATGCATCAATACTGGGAGTTGTTCCTTACCTTTTTTAAAATCGGCGCCTTCACCTTTGGCGGAGGTTATGCCATGATACCATTGATTCGCAACGAGGTGGTTGGCAAAAAGCGGTGGCTCGATGACGATGAGTTCATGGATATGCTCGCCATCGCCCAGTCGATGCCGGGCCCCATCGCACTGAATACGGCTCTCTTTGTGGGAAACAAAAGGCTGGGCTTCAAAGGGAGCCTTTTCTCCGGTGCCGGCGTCATCCTCCCCTCCTTTATCATCATCCTCCTCATCGCTATCGTCTTCACCCGGTTCAAGGAGAACCCGGTGATTGAACGCATCTTCAAAGGTATCCGCCCTGCCGTGGTGGCACTTATTGTAGCCCCGTTGCTGGGCCTGGGCAAATCGGCCGGCGTGAACCTGAAGAATATATGGATTCCTGTGACGGTGGCTCTCTCCGTATGGCTGCTGAAAATATCACCCGTCTATATCATCCTCGCAGCCATTCTTCTGGGGTTGTCCCATCTCTTCTTGCAGAAAAAAATACTTAGAAAGTAAATGGAACTCATTGATCTCTATCTTGCACTGTTTGTCTCATACTTCAAAATCGGGCTCTTTGGTTTTGGCGGGGGATATGCCATGCTGCCACTCATACAGCACGAGGTGGTGGAAATGCACCAGTGGATCACGGTGGCCGATTTCACCGATATCGTAGCCATCTCTCAGACCACGCCGGGGCCCATCGCGTTTAATTCGGCTACCTACATAGGCTACACAGCCGTAACAGGGATGGGTTATGCCCCGGCTTACGGGGCGGTGGGATCGGCTATCTGCACCCTGTCGGTGAGTATCCCCTCCCTGATTATCATGACAATTGTCTGTGCATTCTTCTTCCGCCTCAAGAACAATCCCTGGATGCAGGCATCGCTTTCGGTACTGAAACCGGCCATTATCGGGCTGATAGCCTCCGCAGCACTGATGCTGATGAACGGGTATAACTTTGCCGATTACAAGAGCTGGATCATTTTCGGTGTGGTATTGGCAGCATCCATGAAAAAGGTGGATCCCATCCTGCTGATTGTGCTCTCAGGGGTTGCCGGACTCTTTCTCTATCCTGCCTGAAAGTAGCTCAGCAGTTGATTCTCCCTCAGTTGCATCGCCTGGTTTCTTCTCATCTGCTTTTCGTTTACTCCTTCTGCCGCTCAGGATGAGAAGCACCAGAAATAAAAGAAACAGAAGTCCGGCCAGGCTCCAAAACCAGAGTTGTGTATAAAAAGGATCATTGCTGTAGTCGATACTGATATCAAGCCCGGCTACGGCCATCTCCTCCCCTGCCTTGGCTGCGGCAACTGATATAAACCCTGAAACAATGAAAAAAATTCTTCTCATTAATTGTTAAACTACCGATTATTGACAACTGAATGCTCACTGCTCACACCCAAGCCGCCGTCCATATAAAGCATCCACCTTAAAAGCTGAAAGCTTATAGTCTATTATTTATAACTGATAGCTGACTGCTGATAACTGAAATCATGACACTGTTTTCTGATAAGCTAGCCGCTCGGTCCCGTTGGAAACATAGATGATGCCGCAATAAGAAAACCCCAGCCTTTCCAGGATATGCTGCATCACCCTGTTATCGCGATGCGTATCCACACGGATGTTGGGACATTGGGTGAAGCACCACTCGATACAGGCATTGGCCACCCCTCTCTCCTTTCCCGAAGAGGCTATCCGGTGTACCGTTCCGTAGGGTTCAGTATTTAGCCACTCACCCTCGTAAATGATGGCGTAGGTGGGATCATCCCCCAAAATAAAGCAGAAGGTGCCGACCGGTTCGCCCGACTGATTTTCACAAACAAAACTGTGTCCCGCCTCTATCTCCTCTCTGATAAATGCTTCTGTAGGATAACCATTGACCCATTGCGAAGCGTTGCCTGTCCGGCGCATAAAATCCCGTGCGATGGCATAGATGTCCATGACAGCCGGCAAATCGGCCATTGCGGTGCGACGGATGTTTGCGATCATGAGGAAAAAGCAGGTTTTCTGTTTATGCTTTGCTTTGCTTCGCTGTCGCTGACCCGGTGGTCGTCTTCCCGGCTGCAGCAGCGACAGTGGCTGTTTTCTTTGCCGTTGTTTTTTTCGATGCAGCTTTCTTGACAGGCGTCTTCCTGGCCGTTGACTTTTTGGCGGCAGCCTTCTCTGTTTTCTTTACCGGCTTAGCCTCTTTATCCTTGTCGGTTTCTGCGATGATCTGACGACAATCTTCCAGCGAGAGTTCTTCTGCCTTCATCGTCCTGGGAATCTTATAGTTCGATTTATCAAAGGCGATATAGGGCCCGTAACGACCGTTCAGTATCTGCAGCTCCGGCTCTTCTTCGAACACCCGGATGATCTTCTCACTGTCTTTCTTCTCTTTCGCCTCGATGAATGTAATGGCCTCCTCGAGTTGTATCTCCAGCGGATCGACACCTTTGGGTAAGGAGACAAACTTATTATTATGATGGATATAGGGACCGAAGCGACCGACACCAATCACCACCTCCTTCTCCCTGAACAACCCGAGGTTCCTGGGCAGATCAAAAAGCCGGAGTGTCTCCTCCAGCGTGATGGTTTCGATGGATTGTGACTTCTGCAGGGAGGCAAACTGCGGTTTCTCCTCATCGTCGGTTGTGCCTATCTGTGCCATTGCACCATAGCGGCCAATCTTTACCGACACCTGACGACCTGTTTTGGGATCCTTGCCCAGTATCCGCTCACCTACCTTGTGCTCGATACGCATCTTCGCTGTCTCCTCCACGATAGGGTGGAACACTTTGTAGAAATTGGCTATAGACTGGCTCCATCGGGTCTTTCCTTCGGCTATCTGGTCGAAATCCTTTTCTACCTTGGCCGTGAAATTGAAATCGATGACGGAGGGGAAGTATTCCACCAGAAAATCATTCACCACCATGCCTATATCGGTAGGAATCAGTTTATTCTTATCTGCGCCGGCGATTTCTTTCTTATCGGTATCCTTGATGACCCCTTTCCTTAGCGTTAGGATATTGTAATTTCTCTCCACCCCTTCTACATTTCCTTTTTCCACATATTCGCGGTTGACGATGGTGGAAATGGTCGGTGCATAGGTGGAAGGACGTCCTATACCCAGCTCCTCCATCTTGCGTACCAGCGCTGCTTCGGTATAACGTGCCGGTCGTTGTGTGAAACGCTCCGTGGCGGTGGTCTCCAGCATCGTGAGCTGCTCTCCCTGTCTCATGGGAGGCAACAGACCCTCTTCGTTCTCCCCGTTTTCCTCGTCCGTACCTTCCAGGTATACACGCAGGAATCCGTCGAATTTGATCACTTCTCCACTGGCAACGAATTTCCCGTCGGCATGCGAGATGCCAATATTAACGGTGGTACGTTCCAGCTCGGCATCGGCCATCTGTGAGGCGATAGTACGTTTCCAGATCAGCTCATAGAGCCGCTTCTCCTGTGCCGAGCCCGCCACCTCATGTTCGCTGATATAAGTGGGGCGGATGGCCTCGTGTGCCTCCTGTGCTCCTTTCGATTTGGTGGTGTACTGACGTACCTGGTGATACTTCTCACCGTACTGTTCGTATATCTCTGTTTTGGCGGTGCCAATAGCCAACCCCGACAGATTAACGGAGTCGGTACGCATATAGGTGATCTTCCCCGATTCGTACAACCGCTGTGCCACCATCATCGTCTGCGCCACAGAGAAGCCCAGCTTGCGCGATGCTTCCTGCTGCAGGGTAGAGGTAGTAAAAGGTGCTGCAGGTGATTTTTTAGCCGGTTTGGTGGTGACATCATCAATAGAGTATTCAGCTATCTTCAGCTTCTCCAGTAGGGCCCTGGCCTCCTCTTTCGTCTTGAGCCGTTTGTTGTATTCCGCTTTGATCTCGTACTGCTGCCCGTTCTCCTCTTTGGTGAAGAGGCCCACGATCCTGTAGGCGGCCTCCGAACTGAAATGCTGGATCTCCCGCTCCCGTTCCACGATCAGACGCACTGCGACCGATTGTACGCGACCTGCCGACAGCGCCGGCTTGATCTTCCGCCACAACACGGGTGAGAGCTCGAACCCTACAATGCGGTCCAGCACGCGGCGTGCCTGCTGGGCATCAACCAGGTTCTGGTCAATTTTTCTCGGATTTTGAATGGCTTCCTGGATGGCGTTTTTGGTAATCTCATGAAATACAATCCGCCGGGTGTTCTCTTCTTTCAGTTCCAGCGCATCGAAAAGATGCCATGAGATGGCTTCACCCTCGCGGTCCTCATCGGATGCCAGCCACACCGTTTCGGCTTTTTTGGCAGCCGCTTTCAGTTCGGAGACCACTTTCTTCTTATCGGAAGGGATCTCGTAAATAGGCTTGAAATCATTCTCGATATCAATGCTGAAGTCTTTTTTCTTCAAATCACGAATATGACCGTAACTCGACATAACATGATAATCCTTGCCGAGAAATTTTTCTATCGTTTTTGCTTTCGCAGGGGACTCCACGATCACCAGGTTTTTTTCCATCAAAATGCTGTTTCTTCTATGAATTGAATGTGAGATACTTTCCCATTTCGGGTGCAAAAGTAGTAATTTTGTGGATGCATCTACACTTTTTTACGAAATTCCTTCTTTATTAAGCAATTTTTGTAATACGATTGTCAGTTATCAGCTAACAATTCTTGATTCCTGGTTCTTGATTCCTGGTTCTTGATTCTTGGCTCTGATTATTGAATCCTAATAATTTCAACTCCATAAATAGCCGAGAGCATCTCCCTTAGTTGGGGGGAGAGGGAGCGACGTATCTGAACGCGCATCTGGCAACTCTCTCTGAAGTCCTGCGTCCACTGTGCCAGCTCAAACTGCTTTAGCACGCGCATCACATCATTGAGAAGGATATAATTAAATTGTATTTCGATGACATCATCTATCGTTTTTTCAACGATCTCCGCATGGGCAATTGCATCGGCGGCAGCTTCCTTGTAGGCTTTGATTAGTCCGCCGGTACCCAGCAACGTTCCGCCGAAGTAGCGAACCACCAGAAGCAGCACATCGGTCAGCTCTGCCGAGTTGATCTGCCCCAGGATAGGCTTACCGGCCGTGCCAGACGGCTCCCCATCGTCGTTGGAACGAAACTCTTCCCGCTCCCATCCCAGCATATAGGCCCAGCAGACATGGCGAGCATCGTAATATTTTTTGCGATGCCCGTCCACTATCTCCTTCACCTCCTCGGCACTCTTCACGGGAAAGATGTGCGAGATAAACCGGCTCTTCTTCTCGGTGATATATCCCTTTCCAGGCTGACCGATGGTTTTGTAGGTATCGTTCATAAGGCAAAAGTACAAATTGAATAGAGAAAAAGATATAAAATCCAGAAAAAAACAGCGACGCATCAATGCTGCAACGCTGTTCCATTTTATTGATTCCGGTATCCCGGTAAAACGAAGGCAATCAACAGGCCAGATCACCCGCACTTGGAGGCGCCGCAGTTGCGGCATTTCAGACACCCCTCTTCATAGACCAGGGTCTCTTGCCCGCAGACGGGACATTTCTGCCCCTTTGCTTCCGTTTCGTTGGGCAGGTATTTCTTCAGTGCCCGCTCCACCCCGTTCTTCCAGGTGTTGATGGTCTCACTGTCGAGCTCCAGTCCCGATACCAGCTTGATCACCTGGTCGATGGGCATGCCGTAACGCAGCACCCCGGAGATCAGCTTCGCATAATTCCAGAACTCCGGATTGAATTTGCCATCCAGTCCCTCGATGGTTACCTTATAGCCACGACGGTTCTGGAACTGAAAATCGTAATGCTTCCGTCCGTCGTTGTCATACGCTTTGATAATCTTTCCGGAGGTGACATTCTTCGGGATCATGATGCCGTCATCCTCATCGTTGATACCGGTAAATATTTCGTAGGGCCGACCGTTGAGTAACCCGATGAATGCGATCCATTTCTCCTTGTTATTCTGAAACTTGATCACATCTGCATCCAGTTCTATGGGTCGCGACGTGACGATCTGAGGCATCTCGTAACAGTCCTCCTCTTTCCCTTCTTTCTCTTTCCCGTCGCCATTGCCATTGGAGATCAGCACACCCGCACGCGATCCGTCGCGATAGACAGTACACCCTTTACAACCGCTTTTCCAGGCTTCCATATACAACCTACCCACCAGCTCCTCCGAGACATCGTTGGGCAGGTTGATAGTGACACTGATGGAATGATCCACCCATTTCTGTACACGCCCCTGCATCTTCACCTTCTGCAGCCAGTCCACATCGTTGGAGGTGGCTTTATAGTAGGGTGATTTAGCCACCAGTTCATCGATCTCCCCCTTTGAATAACGACGGGTAGTAGAGTATCCCCTGGCCTCCATCCAGGTCACAAATTTGTGATGGAACACCACATATTCCTCCCACGAGTCACCGTTCTCGTCGATGAAATCGATCTTCACATCCCTGTCGTTCGGATTTACCTTGCGACGACGGGTATATACCGGCAGGAATACCGGCTCGATACCCGAAGTGGTCTGTGACATCAGGCTGGTGGTACCCGTAGGGGCGATGGTGAGACAGGCAATATTCCGTCTTCCATATTTCACCATATCTTCATACATCTGTGGGTCAGCTTCTTTCAGGCGATTGATAAAGGGATTGTTTTTTTCTCTTTCGGCATCGAAAATTTCAAAAGCTCCCCTTTCTTTGGCCATATCTACCGATGAGCGATAGGCATGGATGGCCACCGCACGGTGTACCTTCTCCGAGAAATCGGTACCCTCGTCGGTACCGTAACGGATACCCAATGCAGCAAGCATATCCCCCTCGGCAGTGGTACCGACACCGGTACGCCGACCCAACAGGGTTTTGCGCTGGATCTTTTTCCAAAGGGTACGTTCAGCTGATTTCACCTCTTCCGACTCTGGGTCGGCTTCAATTTTTTCGAGAATGCTGTCAATCTTTTCCGATTCCAGATCCACGATATCATCCATGATGCGTTGCGCCAGCTGCACATGTTTGGCGAAGAGGTCGAAGTCGAAGTAAGCATCTTCCCGGAACGGGTTCACCACGTAAGAGTAGAGATTGATGGCCAGCAGACGGCAGCTGTCGTAGGTACACAAAGGTATCTCACCGCAGGGATTGGTGGAGACCGTCCTGAAGCCGAGATCGGCATAACAGTCGGGTACCGATTCACGGATGATGGTGTCCCAGAAGAGTACACCCGGTTCCGCCGATTGCCAGGCATTATGTACTATTTTCCTCCATAGTTCCTCTGCCTCAATCGTCTTCTCATATTTTGGCGTGTCGGAATCAATTGGATACTTCTGCACGTAAGGTTTACCTTGTGAAGCTGCCTCCATAAACGCATCGTCAATTTTCACCGAAATATTGGCTCCGGTCACCTTTCCCTGTTCCAGCTTGGCATCAATAAAATTCTCCGAATCGGGATGCTTGATCGACACACTCAGCATCAGAGCGCCGCGACGACCATCCTGCGCCACCTCGCGTGTGGAGTTGGAATAACGTTCCATGAAAGGAACCAGTCCGGTGGAGGTCAGTGCTGAGTTTTTCACGGGAGAACCCTTTGGACGGATATGCGACAAATCGTGTCCCACACCGCCGCGACGCTTCATCAATTGTACCTGTTCCTCATCGATACGGATAATCGCACCGTAGGAATCGGCGTTACCATCCATTCCGATCACAAAACAGTTGGACAATGAAGCTATCTGGAAATGATTCCCGATGCCGGTCATGGGGCTCCCTTGCGGAATAATGTATCTGAACTGGTCGAACAGCTCAAACAGCTCTTTCTCACTCAGCGGGTTGGCATATTTCTTCTCAACCCTCGCTATCTCTTTGGCCAATCGCCAGTGCATGTCACCTGGTGTCTTTTCGTAAATCTCACCCTGACTGTCTTTAAGGGCATACTTGCTTACCCATACCTTGGCGGCAAGCTCATCACCCTTAAAATACTCCAACGATGCCTTGTACGCTTCGTCGAAAGTGTAGGTTTTCTTTTTCATCAGCTGATAGTTTTTTTAGTAAATAAAAAATTGACTTTTAAAATGTTTCCCGTGTTCTCCTGATCTGTTCTTTTTATTTTTCAATACAGGGTCCATTTGGTTATGCAAGTTTATAGAAACTTTCTAAAAATGCAAAATATTTCAAGCTTTATTTATTAACAATGGGGAAAGTTTTCCATATTAAATTTTAGCTAATTGAAAATCAGTATTATAATTTTTAATTACCGAAAAAAAGTTTTCCTTTTTGTACAACTCTTCTGATATACAAAAAGATAAAAAAGAAATGCCATCCCGAGCGAAGATACACCAGAATTGAAATAAAAAAATCACCCGACAGGCATAACCTATTGAGTGATTTACCCTTTATGGCAGAAAGATGAGGCCGGAACCGTTAACCGTTAAAATTTTTTCACTGCACCCATAAAAAGGATCGCTCCCGTGGAGTTCTCCTGTATGATATAGATGAAGGGCCTGTCGGCGTTGAAAATCACTTTTTGCGGTTCAGTAGGCATCGATGTCAGTTCCATTCCCACAGTCGTGACGGCTGCCGCCTCTGTACCCGACTCGTCGGTACTGATATAGGTATCCTGCTTCACGAAAGCAATTTTAGCGGGATGATTCGTCATTCCGGAGAAATCGGCGGCATCGGTAAAGGCAATGCCCATGCCCATCTTCGAGAGCACATCGTTCAATTTCTTACTGTACTCCGTCTTGAATTTCGGCAGGGACAGATCCACCTCTGCCTCTCTCAATACCGATTTCAGGCCGTTCCAGTAGTCATCTTGCCGTGTTGCGGCCACTACCTCCTGCAGCCTCTTCCCCTGCCGGGGCAGTAACACCATCATGCTGAACGCATGGTTGCCATAGGGGAGTTGTACCATCTGTAGGAGCTGATCTTCCGTATAGATAAACTTCGCTCTTTGCTTCATCATATCCACCTGCCACATGGTTCCGTCCTCACTGGTGAATGGTTTCCGGGAGGTATTCCTTGCGTCAAATTCCGTTGTCCATATCCCCTTGAAATAGATGGCATTGAGCAGATACATCAGATCGTAGGCATTGGTCTTATCAATCACTTCCTGAATCAGTCCGTTTGTATGATCCGATGCCCACCGGTTAATGATACCGGTGGTAGCGGTACTGGAAAAATCGACGGGCTGCACCGTAGCATCGTAATAAGATTGGTTGGTATGGATAAAATCGGGATTAATCGTCACCGACTGATTGGTGAAAATTGCATTGGCAATCGATAGTTTGGTCGAGGGATCTGTTTTCAACAAAGCCTCCTTCAGCTTTTTGTAATAACTGTTTAGCTCTTCTTCGGTATAATCCCCCATTTTCAGTGTCTGTTGCATGGCCGATCTGGTTTCACCACCCGCTCCGTTCCAGGTCATGGCCAGCGCCATGCTCAGGCTGAGCGGCGACACCATGAAATTACGGTCTTCGCCGACAGACTCTTCGTCGAACACATTGGCGAAAAAGGCAAAGGCGAACGACTGATCCGATTGAACCATCTCCTTTTCAGATGACCGCAGATTGATTAGAATGGGGTCGGGTAAATCCCCTGTGTTGATTTCGCTGTTGTTTTTGTCGCATGACGAAGCCAAAGACAAGCCGGCGATGCCCGCTAATAACAGTGTATGGATTTTTGTTCTCATAGTGATTCTTTTTGAAATGATATACATTCACTTTTAATAGATGCATTGAGAAGATAAATTGTTGTCACTATGCCGTTAAAAAAAGTTATTGCCTCTTTTTCTGGCTGGAAAAGCGGCTTTTCGGCATCATTTTTCTCTCACCGGCTCCGTAACCCGAAATTATTGCTTAATTTTGCAGGTTATTAATTCATCATCAATTATCACCTTTAAATACTGTTTGTTGGAATGAGAAAATGGCGCATTGAAGATTCGGAAGAGTTGTATAATATCAACGGCTGGGGAAACGGTTATTTCTCCATCAACGAAAAAGGACATGTACAGGTCACACCCCGCAAAAAAGAAGGCTGTAGTGTGGATCTGAGTGATCTGATGAGCGAGCTCTATCTGCGTGATGTTTCCTCTCCCGTACTGATACGCTTCCCGGAGATACTGGACAACCGGATTGAAAAGATATCCAACAGCTTCACCATCGCATCCCAGGAATATGAATACCAGGCGCAGAACTACATTGTCTACCCCATCAAGGTAAATCAGATGCGTCAGGTAGTGGAGGAGATCGTCTCGAGCGGAAAACGGTTTAATATTGGCCTGGAAGCCGGATCTAAGCCGGAATTACATGCCGTGCTTGCGATCAATACCGACCACAACTCTTTTATCATCTGCAACGGATACAAGGACGAGAGTTATATAGAGCTGGCACTCCTCGCACAGAAGATGGGGAAAAAATTGTTTATCGTGGTAGAGAAACTTAACGAACTCGACCTGACCATCAAGATAGCAAAACGACTGAAGGTGAAGCCCAATATCGGTATCCGGGTGAAACTGGCCAGCTCCGGCAGCGGCAAGTGGGAAGAATCGGGTGGCGACGGCAGCAAGTTCGGCCTCAACTCCAGCGAACTGCTGGAGGCACTGGAGGTGCTCAAAGATAACAACCTGAGTGAATGCTTTCAGCTTATTCACTTTCATATAGGAAGCCAGATCACCAAAATACGCCGCATCAAGACGGCACTTCGCGAAGCAGCCCAGTTTTATGTACAGCTGCACTCCATGGGCTTCAAGATCGAGTTTGTGGACATCGGCGGCGGACTGGGGGTCGATTACGACGGCACCCGTTCCTCCTTTACCGAGAACAGTATCAACTACTCCATCCAGGAATATGTGAACGACTCCGTCTTCACCTTCGTGGATGCTGCCAACAAGAACGAGATACCTCATCCCAACATCATTACAGAATCGGGACGTGCCCTCACGGCACATCACTCCGTACTGGTGTTTGAAGTGCTGGAGACAGCCACGCTTCCTGAATGGCCCGACGACCAGGATATTCAGGAGAATGACCACGAGCTGGTGAAGGAACTCTACAATATCTGGGATTCACTCACCCAGGCGCGTATGCTGGAAGCGTGGCATGATGCCCAGCAGATCCGCGAGGAGTCACTTGACCTGTTCAGCCTGGGCATGCTCGATTTGAAGACAAGGGCACAGGTAGAGCAGCTTTATTTCTCTATCGCCCGTGAGATCAATGTCACCAGCAACCGGTCCAAACATGCACCCGAGGAGCTGCGTCAGTTATCCAGCCTGCTCCCGGACAAGTATTTCTGTAATTTCTCCCTGTTCCAGTCGCTACCCGACTCGTGGGCTATCGACCAGGTGTTCCCCATCATCCCCATTCACCGGCTCGACGAAAAACCCGAAAAAACGGCCACCCTGCAGGACATCACCTGTGATTCCGACGGGAAGATAGCCAACTTCGCCTCTCAGGACGGTTTTCGTTCCACCTACCTGCCGGTACACACACTCAAAAAAAATGAATCCTATTATATCGGTGTTTTTCTGGTGGGAGCCTATCAGGAGATTCTTGGGGATCTTCACAACCTCTTCGGCGACACCAATGTTGTCCATGTTTTCGCGGGTGAGACAGGTTACAAAATCGATCAGGTGATCGATGGCGAATCGGTGGCAGAGGTGCTCGAGTATGCCCAGTACAACGCCAAGAAGCTGGTGCGCACGGTAGAGACCTGGGTGATGAGTTCCGTTAAACAGGGCAAGATCTCCGTGGAGGAGGGAAAAGAGTTCCTCTCCAACTACCGCTCGGGATTGTACGGATACACTTACCTGGAATAACTGATTATCAACCCACTGATAGCTGACAGCTGAACGCTATCTCCCAAACCGCTGTCCTTTCAAAGCTTTCACCAAAAAAGCTGACCGCTGATCAGCAACAACCCTCCAGTTCACAGTCCTCCTCCGGCACTTCAAACTCAATGGTACAATGTTGCACGCCCAGTGCCAGCAGGGCTTCCCGGATGATGAGCTTCAGCTTGAGAAGTTCATCCATCGGCTGTGGTGAGCGGAGAACCACGTGGATGGTTAACACATTGTATTCCCCGTCTATGGACCATGCATGCAGGTCGTGCACACCCTGCACCTCATCGATTTTCAAAACAGACTCCTCTATTTGTCCCAGGTCGACTGTCCCGGGGCTGCCCTGCAGTATGATATGCAGACTCTGCCGTATATTGCGGAATACATTGTAGAGGATAAAGAGTGAGATCCCGAGCGATAACAGCGGGTCGATGACAGGTGCATCCACAAAATACATGATCCCTGCGCCCAGCAGTACAGCAATCCATCCCAGCACATCTTCGAGCAGATGCAGTGAGACTACCCTCTCGTTGAGTGAGCTTCCTTTACGCAGTCGCAGGACAGCCAGCCCGTTCACGATCACACCCAACACGGCCAGCAGGACCATCCCCTTTACATCGGGTTGCTCGGGGTGCAGCAACCGGGGCAGGGCGTTCACCACGATCAGCACGCTTCCCACCAGCAATACTCCCGAATTCACAATGGCTCCGAGCAGAGAAAAGCGCTTGTAACCGTAGGTGTACTCCCGGGTGCTGGGCTTCTTGGAGACCTTCTGAAAATACCAGGATAAACCCAGTGAGATACTGTCACCCAGATCGTGTACCGCATCCGACAGGATCGCCATGCTATTGGTGAGTAATCCACCGACGATCTCTACTATCGTGAAAGAAAAATTCAGGAAAAAGGCTGTCTTGATGTTCTTCACATCCTCATGCCCCTGATGGTGATGGTGTACATGCATATTGCAAAACTCGTTTTGATATAAACGTAAGGAGAAAAATAATGTTCAATGCATTCGTTTCGCCGTAATTATGTATATTTGCACCTATTCGCAAACCTGTTAAACCCGGCATATGAAACACACCAACGGCTGGTTACTGTTTGTAACCTTTTTATTAACAATCACATCGTGCAATGACACGAAAAAAGAGACGACAATTTTGAAACAATCCGATTTCCCCGCACCTCCGGTGGCAGAGGTGATTCCCGACACGTTCATCAACTTCGGGCAACAACGTATCGACAATTATTACTGGTTGAAAGACAAAAACAACCCGAAGGTGACTGATTACCTGAAAGCCGAAAACGTATATACCGACAGTGTGATGGCTTCCACCACAGCACTCCGGCAAACCATCTACGATGAGATTGTGGGGCGCATGAAGGAGGATGACGAGAGCTACCCCTCCTTCAAGGATGGTTATTACTATTACAGCCGCGCCGAGAAGGGAAAGCAATACCGTACCTATTGCCGTAGAAAAGGATCGATGGAGGCTCCCGAGGAGATCCTTTTTGATCTCAACAAGATGGCAGAGGGTAAACAGGCATTCATCTTCGCCGGATACTCCGTCAGCCCTGACAATAGCAAAGCAGCTTATTTCTACAATGAGACAGGCTCTTATGCCGAATACATCCTGAAGATAAAAGATCTGGCCACAGACCGGGAAATCGGATTCACCGTCGACGGTGCCGCCTCCGCTGCCTGGGCCAACGACAATCAAACGCTGTTCTACAGCACTATCGACAACACGCTACGCTCCAGCCGGATCCACCGCCGGGCACTCGATGAGCCGCAGAGCACGCTGGTATATGAGGAGAAGGATGTCAGATTCACCACCTACGTCTCCGGCAGCAAGACCAGGGAATATATCTTTATCGGCAGCGCCAGCTCCACCACCTCTGAAGAACGATATATAGATGCCGGCCGTCCTCACGACACCTTCAAGCTTTTCCTGCCACGTGTGCAGGATGTGGAATACTCCGTCTACCCGCATAAGGATAAATTCTTTGTGCGTTATAAGGACAAGGAAAACCTCAATGGCAAGATCTACGAGATGCCCCTCACCGGCTATGAGGAACGTTCCACCTGGAAAGAGTTTCTGCCTCACAACAAGGAGGTGCGCATCGAAGGCATCGATATACTGAAGGACTATGTACTACTGGAACTACGTAAAAACGGACTGAGCGAGATCATCGCCAAACCGGTTGCAGGGGGCAGCCTGCAGACCATTTCCTTCCCCGAGCCGGTATACACCGCCTCACTGAGCGGAAACCCGGAGTACGACGCCACCACCTTTCGTTATACCTATACCTCACTCAACCGCCCCAATACACTCTATGAATACAACATTACCACCGGTGAGACGGTGAAGCTCAAGGAGCAGGAGATACCCTCGGGTTTCAACCCGGACGACTATGTGGTAGAACGCCTGTGGGCTACCGCCTCCGACGGGGTGAAGGTGCCAATGGCCATCGTATATAAGAAAGGGCTGAAGAAAGACGGCAGCAACCCCGCACTGCTCTACTCCTACGGCAGCTATGGCTATAGCTCAGACGTCCATTTCAGTGCCAGCTACTACAGTCTGATCGACCGCGGTTTCGTGTTCGGCATCGCCCAGATCAGGGGAGGCAGCGACCTGGGGGAACAGTGGTACGAAGATGGCAAGCTGCTGAAGAAGAAGAATACGTTCAACGACTTCATCGCCTGCAGTGAGCTGCTGATCAACAGTAAATATACCTCCGCCGACAGGCTGGCAGCCATGGGTGGCAGCGCAGGAGGCCTGCTGATGGGCGCCGTGGCCAATATGCGTCCCGACCTCTATCAGACCATCGTGGCACAGGTACCCTTCGTGGATGTGATCAACACGATGCTTGACGAGACACTACCGCTCACCACAGGCGAATATGAGGAATGGGGTAACCCCAACGAGGAGGAGTATTACAACTACATCCTCTCCTACTCGCCCTACGACAATATCAAGGCACAGGATTATCCGAATATGCTGGTCACCGGTGGCATCAACGACTCACAGGTACTTTTCCATGAACCCGCCAAATATGTGGCAAAACTCCGGTCGCTCAAAACCGACGATAACATCGTGTTGCTGCACATGAACATGGATTCCGGCCATGGCGGCGCTACCGGGCGCTATGACGGCATCCATGATACCGCCTTCGAGTTCGCCTTTATCCTCAACCGGGCAGGGATTAACGAATAATGGAAGAAGCATGCTCCGACAAAAAAAATGGATCCATCACTTGAAGAATGATTCACATCAAACGAATTTATGAAGCTCCCGGTGACCATGACGGTTACCGCATCCTGGTAGACAGACTCTGGCCGCGCGGGTTGTCAAAGGAGAACTCCCATGTAGATCGCTGGTTGAAAGAGATTGCTCCATCAACAGAGCTGAGAAAATGGTTTCACCACGATCCGGAAAAATGGGAAGAGTTCGAAAATCGCTACCGGATAGAACTGTCAGATAAAATGGAAGCGTTGAAGAAGGTGCGTGATCTGGAGAAAGAACACAAAATAGTGACGTTGCTGTATTCCGCCAGGGATACCCTGCACAATCAGGCGGTGGTATTGCTGGAAATATTGAAAGAAATGACCGGATAAAACGGGTTCTATCCCGACAGCAGAAGAGATACTCTACTGAAACAGCACAAAACAACGCAGATAGCATGAAAAGACTCCCCCTGCACTGGCAGATCATCACAGGAATGGCCCTGGGCATATTGTTCGGGCTGCTGATGAGTTCCTTCGGCTGGGGCGCCCCATTCGTGAACGACTGGATCGCCCCCTTCGGAACCATCTTTATCAAACTGCTCAAACTGATAGCCATACCCCTGATCTTCACCTCCCTGGTGAAGGGTATCTCCGACCTGAAGGATATCTCCAGCTTCCGCAACATCGGCGTACGCACCATCCTGATTTATATCTCCACCACAGTGATCGCCATCATCACCGGACTGCTGCTGGTCAACACGCTCAAACCCGGCACAGGAGTGTCGCAGGAGACCATCAATGAACTCACTCAGACGTATGCCGGGGATGAATCCATCACCTCCAATATCCGTGAAGCAACGCAGCAGGAGCGTGGACCCCTCTCCTTCCTGGTGGATATGGTTCCCGATAACATCTTCGCAGCCCTGGGCAACAACGGGCTGATGCTGCAGGTGATCGTCTTCGCCATCGCTTTTGGCATTTGCATGCTGTTGATCGATCCGATCAAAGCCGGCCCGGTGAGCAGACTGATTGACGGGTTGAATGAAGTGGTGCTGAAGATGGTCGACCTGATCATGCTGATAGCCCCTTTTGCCGTCTTTGCCCTGCTGGCGCAGATCATCGTCTCTTCCGGCAGTGTGGAGATACTGCAGAAACTGCTGTTCTACGGTGTCACCGTGGTGGCCGGCTTGTTGATCATGATAACTTTTTATCTTTTGATCATCTACCTCGTCACCGGTAAATCACCGCGCTGGTTTTTCAGGGGCATCGCCCCGGCGCAGCTGCTGGCGTTCTCCACCAGCTCCAGTGCCGCCACACTGCCTGTGACGATGGAAAGGGTGACCGAACATCTGGGTGTGGACAACGAGGTGTCTAGTTTCGTGGTGCCCGTAGGCGCTACCATCAACATGGACGGGACGAGTCTCTACCAGGCCATCGCCGCTGTCTTCATCGCACAGGCACTTCATTTTCCGCTGGAGCTCACCGATCAGCTGATCATTATCCTGACAGCCCTGCTGGCCTCCATTGGCTCGGCGGCCGTACCCGGTGCAGGGATGGTGATGCTGGTGATTGTGCTGGAGTCTGTCGGCTTTCCTGCCGAAAAGCTGGCCATAGGGCTGGCACTGATCTTCGCCATCGACCGTCCGCTCGATATGTGCCGCACCGTAGTGAATGTCACCGGCGACGCCATGGTATCTGTCGTCGTGGCCCGTACCCTAGGAAAATTGCATCATGTTCCATCTTCACCTCATCATAAAATCTGATTACAATGAAATCAAAACTAATCTATCTAAAAATGGGCATTCTCCTGACCGCTGCTCTTTTCCTGGGAGCACTATCCTGTAAGAACCTGCCCAAATCAACACAGAGCAGATCTGCAGCTGCCAATTATCGTAATTTTTGTGCCGGATGCCACGGTGATAACCTCGAGAAATTTGCCGCCAGACAATGGATGGAGGAAGAGGGCACTGCATCCGTAGAGAAAAGCATCAAGGAAGGTATCCCGACCCTGGGTATGCCTGCTTTTGAGAAAACCTTCAGCGGTGATGAGCTGAAGGAGCTGGCAGTTTATGTGAAGAACGGCATCCCTGCCGACCGCACCCAGTTGAAACAGGCACTGACAGCTGACGGTATGATGAACTCGGAGGTGCACAGCTTCTTCATCGATACCGTGGTCACCGGACTGGAGGTTCCCTGGGGGCTCGCTTTCCTGCCCGACGGCCGGCTGCTGATATCGGAACGACGAGGGACGCTCCACACCTTCTCCAACGGCGTTCTTTCTGCGCCCGTCTCCGGTTTACCCCCTATTATGGCTGGAGGACAGGGGGGACTGCTCGACCTGGCCCTGCATCCCGATTACCAGGAGAACGGGTGGATCTATATCTCCTATTCGGCGCTCGACACGACAAGCAGCGAACGGATAGGCTCCACAGGTGTCATGCGTGCCCGCCTGCAGGGTAATCGCCTTACCGATCAGCAGGTACTCTTCACCGGCACACCCGCCACCAACAGAGGTCATCACTGGGGCTGCAAGCTGGCCTTCGACGGCAAGGGTCATCTTTTCTTTGGCGTGGGGGAAAGAGGTCAGCACTTCGATTTCCCGCAGGTACTCGATAACACGAACGGGAAAATACACCGCCTCAACGATGACGGGTCCATCCCTTCCGATAATCCTTTTCTGAACTGGCCCGGAGCCATTCCATCCATCTATAGTTATGGTCATCGCAACCCACAGGGTACCGCGGTGCATCCCGTTACCGGAGAGGTGTGGGAAACGGAACACGGGCCCATGGGCGGGGATGAGATCAACCTGATCCGCCCGGGACTGAACTATGGCTGGCCGGTCGTTTCCTTCGGTATCAACTACGATGGCACCATCCTTACGAAGGATACCGTGAGGGCCGGGATGGAACAGCCTGTCTTCCAGTGGACCCCTTCCATCGCCCCCTGTGGGATGACCTTCGTCACCGGTGATCGTTTCAAAAACTGGAAAAACAACATGCTGGTGGGCTCCCTCCGCTTCGATTACGTGGAACGGGTGGTGCTGCAAGGTAACCGCGTGGTCCACACGGAGAAGCTGGCCGTTGGTATCGGAAGGGTGAGAAATGTGGTGATGGGTCCCGACGGTTTGGTGTATATCGGACTGGAAGAACCCGGTATGATCGTACGACTGGTACCGGTGGAACAGAGATAAAAGGCTGGATAGCCGGATATACGGCAAAGATCAGTCCCTGAAAAAGGGCGAAGACAAGCGCAATCCTGAATGCTCTCCAGGTGTTAAAACGCTTGCGGCACATCCCCTTTCCGATGCAGACGGCAAAGAAATCCATCGCAAGACCTGTGGCGATGATAAACAGGGAAAGTATATCCATCGGATTCTCTGATGAATGTGATTGTATAAAAAAAGTGCAAAGGTATAAAAAACGGGGCGGACAGGAAAGAAAAGGAATGGCTAATACAGAGAACCAAACAGAGATTTCGTCTGTTATAGTTACATTTGATCAAAAAGAGACCCGGCGATAATTTCTGTCTCCTGCCGTTGGACTAACATGAACGAACGAAAAACGTTATTGCTGCTTTTCATTTGCTCCCTTGTGCTGAATGCCTCAGCGCAGCACATCTCATCCGGTGAGGCGGATTCAACCATCCGTCTGGATGAGGTGATCGTCAATGCCTACCAGGTCAACACCCGGCTGCACCAGGTTCCCGGCAGCATCTCCCTGCTGTCGGGCGATGAGATACATACCGGCGATGGCAACAATTTCGCCCACATCCTTCACTCCCTGCCGGGCATCTACATGCACAGCGGCACCTATGCCACCAGCCGCATCGTCATCAGGGGTGTGGGCAGCCGCACACCTTATAACACCAACCGGATCAAAGCGTATCTCAACGACATCCCCATCACCTCCTCCGACGGCATCTCCTCTCCCGAGGATATCGATCTGTCAGGAATAGGACGGATGGAGGTCATCAAGGGCCCTGCTTCGGCACTCTACGGTTCAGGCCTCGGGGGGAATATCAATCTCTACACACCGCAACACAACCGTAACAGTGGCAGTGCTCTGCTGCAGTATGGCAGTTTCAATACGATCAAGGCCGGCGTTGGAGGCAGCCTGCACAAAAATAATACGCATATCAGCGGAAGGTTGGATCACCTCCGTTCTGACGGTCACCGCGAGAACAACCGCTTCCGGCGCACCTCACTCCTCTCGTCGGGCACATGGCGGCAGCCTGCCTGGTCGCTTGCCTATACCCTGCTGCTGATCGATATGGTTGCACAGATCCCCAGTTCCATCGGTAAAACACTCTACGAGACCAGCCCAGCGTCTGCAGCCACCAACTGGAAGGCGGTAGAGGGATACAAGGAATACCAGCGGGCAATCGCCGGTATCACACTGATGAACCGGCTATCGGACAGCTGGAGCAACCATCTCACTTGTTTTCGGCAGATGGGCCGACAGCTACGAACGACGCCCCTTCAACAACCTGCAGGACGGTACGTCGGGAGGAGGCTTCCGCAGTAAACTAAACTACCATGCTGCCCGGTTTGATCTGCTGCTTGGAATGGAATGGATCAGCGACAGTTACCGGTGGGTACTGGATCTGGAGGAAGAGATGATCAACAGGAACAGGGAGAGGCGTCACCATGGCAATCTGTTCGCGATGGCCTACTGGCGGCCGGCAGCGGCATGGAATATCTCTCTGGGTGGCGCCATCAACCGCATCAACTACAGCCTCACCGATCAGTTTCCCGATAACGGCGATCAAAGCGGAAAGCGTCATTTCCCCCTGATCTTCTCTCCCCGCCTGGGTGTGAATTATGCTCCCTCGCCACAGGTGGCACTCTACGCCTCCGTGGGTCATGGCTTTTCATTGCCCTCACCCGAGGAGACACTGCTGCCGGAGGGAGATATCAACAGAGCGATCAAGCCTGAACAGGGTATCCAGTATGAAACAGGTATCCGGCTGAACCTGTTCAGCCATGCCACGCAGCTGGAAGCATCCCTTTATCTGATCGACCTGAACAACCTGCTGGTCACCAAGCGGCTCACCGAAGATATCTTCACCGGCATCAATGCGGGTAAGACAAAGCATGCAGGTCTCGAGCTGATGCTGCGGCAACGGCTGTTCGCACTTCCTTCTTTCCCGGGCAGCCTTCTGCTGAACGCGAACTACACCTATTCACGCAATCGCTTTATTGAATTCACAGACAATGATGTGCGCTATGACGGGAACAACCTCCCCGGAATCCCCTCACACATCACTCAGGCCGGCCTCCGGTGGAACCCCGTCTCGCCGCTGAGTGCAGAGGCGCAGTTACAGTACATTGGTTCGCAATATATCGATGATGCCAACACACTCACCCATGCAGGTTTTTTTCTGGCCGGTCTGAAAGCATCCTGGCAGTTCTTTACCGGCAGGACAGGTCATCTGCATCTTTTCACGGGTGTCATCAACCTGACCAACACGCATTACTCCGCCATGCTCACCGTCAACGCGGTAGCATTCGGCACGGCGGAACCGAGGTACTACTACCCGGGCATGCCGCGACATTTTTACGCGGGAATCTCGTGGGGCTTCTAACTGGCACAGGTCTGCATCAAAAGTTTCATTTTTTCTGATCATTTTTTGGACCTCAGTATACAAAAAGTTATCTTTGGCACATGTTTATACGCAACAATATTTTCCGGACAGCCTGTTGTTTGTTTCTGGTCCTACAGGTTGTTTCGTGTGGACTACATCAGGAAAAACAGGAAACGGATACTACTCGTGAAGAAACCAATCATTTGTATGCTTACGGTATATGTATCGATTCATTGGATGTAACCCATTATCAAGTTGAAAAGGGCGATCTTCCCTCCACCATCCTGACGGATCTCGGTTTCTCGGGAACGAAGACCGAACAGATATGCCGGATGATCTCCCCCTTGTATCCCCCATCAAAGCTTCAGATCGGGAATACCTATGCAACCATCACCACACAAGACTCCGCTTCAGCGATACAGTATCTTGTTTTTGAAAGTTCAAAAACCGACTATGTGGTGGTGGATCTCAGCACTGACAGGATGGAAGCGTATGTATCCTCAAAACCGGTGAACCTGCAGCGTAAATATGCCGAAAGAACCATCACCTCTTCGATGTGGAATGCGATTACCGAATCGGGTGCTTCCCCGTTGCTGGCCCTGAAGCTTTCGGATATCTATGCCTGGCAAATCGATTTCTTCGATATCAAGGAGGGGGATTCCTTTCGTTTGATCTATGATGAAGCCTGGACAGATGATACGACTTTTGTTGAAATCATATCTGTCGAAGGGGTACTGTTCACCCATCAGGGTAAGGAATACATGGCGGTTCCCTTTCAACAGGATTCCACCCTGGAATATTTCGATGCAGAAGGGTACAGTTTGCGGAAAGCTTTTCTGAAAGCGCCTCTCGACTTTTTCCGTATCAGCTCCAGGTTCTCCAATTCGCGCTTCCATCCCGTGCTGAAACGTTACCGCCCGCACCACGGCGTGGATTATGCCGCCCCGGCAGGCACTGCTGTGAAAACTGTCGGCGACGGGGTGGTGATTGAGAAAGGGTATCAAAGAAACGGAGGAGGCAACTATCTGAAAATAAGACATAACAATGCCTATACCACCACTTATATGCATCTCAGCCGCTTTGGCAAAGGGTTGAAGAAAGGATCTGCAGTCAGACAGGGAGATGTGATCGGTTATGTAGGCTCCACGGGACTCTCCACCGGGCCCCATCTCGATTACCGGGTTCATAAAAACAATCAGCCCGTCAACCCGCTCACCATGGAAATGCCTCCTTCCGAACCTGTAAAACCCGCATTAAGGGACAGCTTTATGGTGATCCGGGACAATCTCCTGATACAAATGGACAGTATGCAGCAATCCATGCAACTGACTGTCATGAAAAACGATATATAAAGAATAAATTGCTATCTTTGGGGGCAAAATAATTTCTTTTTCATAGCAATATGGATAGCGACCAAAAAAACAGCATTTTATCATTCCTCTCTGCACTGTTACAACAGCACAGGCTGGCGATCATGGAGGCAAACAGATCAGATATGCTGGCATTTCCCGATATGGACGATTCCATGAGAGACCGGCTGAAGGTGGATGAGCAAAAGATCGACGCCATGATTCGCTCCCTGGAGGAGGTAGCAACACAACCCGATCCCGAAGGGAAAACAATCTATGAGTTTGTTCGGGAAGACGGATTAAGGGTCATCAACCGTACAGTCCCGTTCGGGATCATTCTCATTATTTACGAATCACGACCCGACGTCACCATCGAGGCAGCGGCTACTGCCTTCAAGGCGGGAAACCGTATCCTGCTGAAGGGAGGCAAGGAATCATTGCATACCAACTCACTGCTGACGCGTCTCTGGCAGGAAGCACTGACCGTAAACGGGGTGGATGCGACCTATGTGGACTATCTCAATCTCTCCCGCGAGGAAACCCGGCGGCTTATCCGCGAGAACAGCCACAAGGTGGATCTGATCATTCCCCGTGGAGGAGAAGGCCTGATTCGCTTTGTGCAGGATAACGCCTCCGTGCCGGTGATCGTGAGCGGCAGGGGCAACAACTTCCTCTACATCGATGCGGATGCCGATTTTGAGATGGCGGTTCGCCTGGTCATCAACGGCAAAAAGCGGATCAGCGTCTGCAACGCGATCGACAAGGTGGCGATCGACCAATATCTGCCGGAATTGCAGGAGAAGGTGAGCCGGCTGGTAACAGCGCTGCAGGAAAAAGGAATCGAAGTGTGGGGCAACCGCGAAATCGTGTCCCTCTGCAACAAGGTCCGGGAAGAGAATGATGCCGCTACCCTGCGTGAGGAATACCTGTCAGCAAAAATCTATCTCACCCTGGTGGACAGCCTCACCGAAGCGGCAGAGATGATCAACCGTTACTCCGGCGGGCACTCGGCGGTGATCGTCACCAACGACCGTGGGAAAGCAGACCGCTTCATGCTGCAGGTAGATTGTGCCGCAGTCTATCACAATGCCTCCTCCCGTTTTACCGACGGGGGTCAGTTCGGCGTGGGCGCAGAGATTGCCATCAGCACCCAAAAGCTGCACTTCCGCGGCCCTCTGGGAGCGCAGGAGCTGGTAACCAATAAATGGTTTGTCTACGGGGAGGGGCACATCCGCGAATGACGGGCAAATAACGGCACAATTCTCACACAACTTTTCATACATATTATTCGGGTAATTGTATCAATGAAGAAAAAACTAATCATCAAAATAGGGACCTCCACACTGACGGCAGGGACCAACCGTATCTCTTTTGCCGTTATAGAGAGTATGGCAAGACAGATCGTAGAGCTGAAGAAAGAATACGAGATGGTGGTCGTCTCATCGGGGGCCATCGCCTCGGCACGTCAGTTTGTGGAGATCAACGGGTTTCACAGGAATGTAGACTCCAAACAGGCAATGGCCGCTATTGGCCAGACCAAGCTGATGGAGTTGTACGACACCGTCTTCGCCACATTCGGGCTGAACATCGCACAGATTCTGCTCACCTATCGCGATTTTGAGAATCCGGTAGCCAATGAAAATACCCGCAACACCATCAAACGGCTCTGGCAGGCCGATTATATCCCCATCGTGAATGAGAACGACACGGTCTCCATCGAGGAGATCGTATTGGGTGACAACGACAAACTATCGGCGCTGGTGGCGGTAATCACCGAGGCAGACCTGTTAATCCTGGTCTCCGATATCGATGGCATCTTCAACCGCAACCCGCATCTTCATCCCGATGCACGGCTCATCACTGAGGTATCGGATCTGGCCTCCATCAGGGATTGCGTGGAAGAGAAAGAGTCCACGCTGGGCACCGGCGGCATGTCGTCGAAACTAAACGCTGCCGATATCTGTATGAGGAACGGTGTGGAGATGTGGATTGTGAACGGACAGCGGGCCAATTACATCATCAGGGCACTCGGCAACGGAATTCCTTTCACCAGGTTCAAACAAAGGCCCTGAGCCGGGTCAGCATATACAAGAGCTGAAAAACCTATCTGCAAAAAAATAATATATAAGCAATGAAACATGGATTCATCGGTTTCGGTAATCTGGCCAAAGCTGTTTACCAGGGGCTGAAAGAGGAGGAAGGGATGGAGTTCGCTTACTTTGCCAGAAACCGTAAAGAGGTCGATATACCCTTTTTTGAGCGCATAGACCAATTGGTCTCTTTTGCCGACGTAATCTGGCTGGTGGTGAAACCACAGGATCTGGCAGGCATCCTGGATCAGTTGAAAGAGAAGGAACTGACCGGAAAAACAATCGTATCGCCCGTAGCAGGAAAAAGTATCGCCTATATGGAGCGTTATCTCGGAGAGGAACAACTGATTGTACGCATCATGCCTAACCTGGCCATGGCTTACCGCAAGTCGGTCACCGCCTTCACCACCAACAGGCCCGGTAACAGGCAGGCGATGCAGATATTCGATATCCTTGGCAAGCTGGGAAAAGCGGTGGAGCTGGAAGAGAGTGGTTTCGACCTTTTCACCTCCGTTTTCGGTAGTGGACCCGCCTTTATCCTCTCCTTTATCCAGATCTTTAAGGATAAAATGCAGGAGTTTAGCCTGCCCGGTCCCCTGCTCGATGAGCTGCTGTTGGAGTTGACGCAGGGAACCACCCTCTATTTCGCGCAAAACCAGAAGGACTACAGCATTGAAGAACTGATCCGGAACATCACCAGCAAGGGAGGCACCACCCAGGCGGGACTTGAATACTTTCGCACCCACAAGATAGGAAAACATTTCGAGGGGGTACTGGATGCGGCCAGAAAACGATCAGAGGAAATGAGCAGGAACGGGAACTAATGTCATATCACATCTGCCACCAGCTTCAGGATTTCTCCTCTTTCGCCTTGTAGGCGATGGCATAGAAGCGAATCTGTTTGATCACGGAAAGCAATCCGTTGGAACGGGTAGGCGAAAGATGTTCGGTGAGGCCAATCTCCTTCATGAAGTGCAGGTCGGCGCCAATGATTTCATCCGGTGTGCGGCCATTGAACACACGCAGCACCATGGCGAGCAGGCCTTTGACGATGATCGCATCACTTTCGGCCTGAAACCAGAGTTTTCCATCCCGGTAATCTGTTTGCAGCCAGACGCGACTCTGGCAACCCTGAATGATGTTTTCGGGTGTTTTGTATTTCTCATCGAGCGGCGGTAACGCGTTTCCATATTCTATAATCACCGCGTACTTATCCATCCAGTCATCATAGATGCTGAATTCATCAATTATTTCCTGTTGTATTTCGTTCATCGTTTGCATTCTGTAACTTTTCACGGAAAGAAATCAACCGCTTGTTTCTCTTTCCTGTTTTATTAATTTTCAAGTGTTGCGGTTAAAACCGCCGGCTTTAGCCGCTTATTCTTTAGTCGGCTTTAGCCGAAGTATAAACCCCCTACTTTAGTGGGTAGGTGTTACATATCAGGACATCGTTTACATTTCTAAGTTACTTAGACGTATCAGAACATCGTTTACAAAACCTATAGGTTTTGCGCTTTCTAAGGAAAGCAAAATATCAAGAGTTCATTGACATATTGCATATTAAGACAAGG
>CAKMJT010000022.1 GCA_927407015.1 uncultured Proteiniphilum sp.
GCATTGCTGATGTCCCTAATGTGTTGCGTGCACTGGACGGTTTTGCCGCCCACCCAGATTTCATCACCTTGGCGCTCCACGTGAATTCGCCCGGCACGCCCAATCGCGGTGCCCTGGCTGACCACATACCGCTCAGGCGCGAGGCCTTCGGCCAGCAACCATTGGGCAACACCGGCATTCAAACTGCCGGTGGCCGGGTCTTCCTGGGCGCCGTCACCGGCGATAAAAGCGCGCACTTCAAAGTGGCTGTCCACCTCGTCACGCGCCGGGTCACAGGGCGCGATGACGCCAATGGCCAGGCCGTGCAATTGCGCGTAATCGGGCTGCAAGGCCAACACCTGCTCGCGGTCGGCCAGCATCACCGCCAGCCAGTCCGCGCCGTTATCCACCCACTGGCTGCGCACTATGGCCTCAGGTGCCAGGCCCAACCCCAGGCGCACGCGCTCCAGCAGAGGCGCTTCCACCGGCCCTGTGCGCAACAACGGCGGTGCAATAAACGCCAGTTCATCACCTTGGCGACGGACACGCACCAGGCCGATTTCGCACTCCTGGATAATCTCCTCGCCCTTGGGCACGCCGCCTGCCTGCAGCCACGCATGGCAACTGCCCAGGGTCGGGTGCCCGGCGAACGGCAGCTCTTTAAGCGTGGTGAAAATTCTTACCCGATAGTCCGCCCCTGGGTCCCGCGGCGTCAGCAAAAACGTGGACTCGCTGAGGGTGGTCCAGTTGGTAGAGCACGACCTTGCCAAGGTCGGGGTCGCGGGTTCGAGTCCCGTCTTTCGCTCCAGGTCTGCTCGGATGGTGGAATGGTAGACACGCAAGACTTAAAATCTTGTGACCATAACGGTTGTGCGGGTTCAAGTCCCGCTCCGAGTACGATAATAGCGGATAAAGTCCTGACATAGATAAGATGTCAGGGCTTTTTCGGTTTCACACGGTTTTTCTTTCTGTCATGATCGTACATTGACCAAGCCATAGCGCGAAGGTAAGGTTTTAGTACTCCGCCGGTGGCTACATAGGGGAATACTTTTTCGACTGTGATAGGACCGTCATCACAGGAAAACATTTATATCGTTTCCGGATCTGTCTCCTTCTCCCGGGACAACTGATCGTTTTTCATTCCGGGAAAATATTTCAACCATATAAAACCTACGGTCATAGCCACGGCAGAGGCGATGAGCACGGAGAGCTTCGCAATGTCGCGAAGCATATCATTTCCGGGAAAAGCAAGGATAGAGACGAAAATAGACATCGTAAACCCGATCCCTGCCAAAAAGCCTACCCCGATGAACTGAAGCCAGTTAATCTGTCTGCCCAGTCTTACCAGTCTGAGTCTGATCATCAGGTAAACGGCTGTTGTGATACCCAGGGGCTTCCCGATGAATAATCCCAGTATGATGCCGAGAGAGAGGGGTGAGCTGAGGCCTGCGACGGATGCAGCCGAGATGACAATGCTCGTGTTTGCAAGGGCAAAAATGGGGACAATGATGAAATTGACCGGGAAATGGAGCTTTGTCTCAAAGGCAGTCAGCTTATTTGTCGGGAGCAGGAAAGCGAGTATCACCCCTGCAAACGAGGCGTGGATTCCCGATCTGTACATGCAGTACCACATGACCATACCCAGTATGATCATGATGACGGCGCTGGCACGATGGGGCAGATAGCGATTCACGTAATAGATGACCACTGCCAGGATGGCTACCCCCAAAAGCCAGGGGAGAGACAAGGCGCTTCCGTAAAACAATGCAATGATCAGAATAGCGCATAAATCGTCAATGATTGCCAATGCAGTCAGGAATACCTTCAGAGAATGGGGTACGGCTTTGCCCAGAAGACTAACCATGCCCAGTACGAAAGCGATATCGGTTGCGGTAGGGATAGCCCATCCGCTGGAGTAGGCAGTGCCGCCGGCAAACAGCATAAATATCAGTGCCGGAAAAGCGACGCCAAACAGAGCGGCGACAGCGGGGAGCATCATCCTGCTAGGAGTGGAAAGTTCTCCGACAGTGGCTTCTCTCTTGATGTCCATGGCCACGTGAAAAAAGAAAATCGTCATCAATGCATCATTGATGAAATGCGATACAGTATGTGGCAGATGCAGCTGATGAAATCCGGGGATCTCCAGATTCCACAGGGTGGCATAATGTACGCCTATGCTCTCTATGTTGGTCAATATCAGTGACACAAGCGTACACAAGAGCAGGAGTACTCCCAGTGATCTGCTGTCGTGAATCATTCTTTGAAATTTCGACGTGGACGGTTGCAGTGATGTTGTTTGCGAGCTCATCGATAATAATTATATTTTGTTGCAATCAGTGTAAGAGAAAACTGAAATCATCTTCGACGGACAGCTCCATCGGTTCCTGTCCATATCTGAAGATACGGGTCTTGCGATTGCCCAGCAGTACCAGTTCATCGTCCTCCAGGAGAAAAAGGGTGCCTTCACGAAGTCCCACCACATAGAGGTCTCTGTTCACTTCGATGAACTCCTGGATACGTGCTTCGCGCGTTTCCCCGCCGTGATTGGCCGGATTATCGTCCAGGTAATGCGGATTGATTTGGAAAGGGATCAGCTTCAGTGTTTTGAATTTTTCCGGCTGTACGATAGGCATGTCATTTGTCGTTCCCAGTGTGGGACAGGCAATGTTGGAGCCGGCACTCCATCCGATGTAGGGTGTTCCTTTTTTCACTTTTTTACGGATTACCTTCATCAGTCCTTTCTCCTGCAGCATTTTCACCAGTTGCCAGGTGTTTCCGCCACCCACCACTATGGCATCGGCATTTTCGATGGCTTCCACCGGATTGATAAAACGGTGGATGCTGGTGACATGATGTCCTATTTCGGCAAAACGCGCGTTTACCTTTTCTTCATATGCTTCATAAGAAAAAGTGACGGCTGCGTAGGGAATGAAAATGGCATTCTTCGCTTTTTCACCCAGAAAATCCCTGATATAGTTTTTGGAATACTCCAGATACCCTTCTCCGGGGTTGGTAGAGTTGCTGATCAACAGTAGTCTCATTGTGGAGGGTTTTATGTAATGAATATGCAAATATAAGGAAAAAGGAACGAAAAATGAACCTGTTCACACAGGAATCGATTAATTTTGCAGACAATCAGAACATGAAAATGTGATGCAGCAGATTTTACGACAGATACGCACCGATTTGAGACGCTCCATGAACGGAGTCATCGCCGCCAGCATGCGGGAGAAGGGATTGAACTACCACATGAATTTCGGTGTGGATGTCCTCAGGATCAAACAGATATCCGGTAAGTATGCCCGGGATAGAATTTTGGCAGAGATCCTGTGGAAGGAAGATGTGCGTGAGATGAAGATCCTGGCCACGATGCTATACCCTTCCGGTGAGCTGTTGAAGGAGACAGCCAGCCGGTGGGTGGCGGGAATCAGTCATCAGGAGATCCGTGAGCAGGCATGCAGGAATCTTTTTCAGGAGGTACCATTTGCCGGTGAGCTGGTAAACGATTGGATGAAAGATGAGGATGAGCGGATACGTACCACGGGCTACTGGCTGTTCGCCAGATTATGCATCATCCGTTCAGGCGCGGCAGGAGACGTTGATGAGAATGGATTGCTGAAAGGTGCGGTGAACGATCTGCAGCATGAGTCGTTGTTGCTTCGCCAGGCGGCATTGAATGCCTTGAAATATTATGGCAGGGTGTCACCGGAGAAGGCAGCCCGTGTGCTTGACAGCGTTGCCTTCTTCGTCCATTCCGACCATCCATCGGAAAAGGAGATGCTTGATCAGCTGCGGTTCGAGTTCGGGTATGACGGTTAATCCATCTTGTTCTTCCTGATAAAGAACATCGACAGGAACAGGTTCAGAATAAGGAACCCCCCCGTTCCGGCAATAAAGATACCTTTCCATTGAGGTAGTATAATCAGGGAGACCAGTGACGCCGCCGCGATGATTACGATGAAGATCCACAGCACGATGAAAATTGTTTTCCTTTTAGCCATTGTTGTTGTATTTATCCGCAAAAATAAGAAAGAATATTCATTCGGCCTGTCTTTTCATCCAATTCGTTATATCGGTGAGAACTACGGGTGAAATCGTCTGCTCAGATTTGGTATATTCATCCGCCTGTCCCGTGATGCTCTCCTGAAACAGATGATTCAGACCGGGGTATATTTGGGTCTTATTCCGGAAATTTTTACCTTTTTCCAGCGCTTTCTTTATGGCCGTGAGATTTTTTTCCGCCGGCACCTGCGTATCCTTCTCTCCATTGATGGCCAAAACAGGGCAGGATACCTTTTCGAGATAAACCGCAGGATCAGTGGCAAGAAAACTGCGGTACCCCGGGGTGATCAGGGCATTGAACTGACTGCGAAGGTAAGGCTCCTTTTTCACCTTCAGTTTTGTCAAAATGGGAAGCTGTTCCCACAGATACGACAGCTTATCGCGCAAGGCGGTTCTGTGGCTTTCTGACCCGTCCCAGGTAAGAAGACTCTCAAACATTTCGCGATTGATCTGTTGAAGTTTCACCATTGTTTCGGGTTCCATCCCCTGAGTCTTCATCGCATTTTCATTCTGATCCATAATCACATCAATCCCCTTGGTGCCTGGGCCGGCCATCAGCACCATAAAATGTACAGCATTGCTGTTTGCCGCTACCATGGGAGCCACGATTGCCCCCTCACTGTGGCCGAGAAGGCCGATGCGGGAGCTGTGAATCTCTTTTCGCTGTCTCAGGTATTCCACCACTGCTTTCGCATCTTCAGCAAAATCCCGGATGGTTGCCTTACTGTAATCACCTGTCGATTTTCCCACGCCCCGTTTGTCGTAACGGAGAACGGCAAACCCCTGGCGGGTAAGGAAATCGGAGATCACAAGGAAAGGCTTGTGTCCGAACAGCGTCTCATCGCGGTCGTTGGGACCGCTGCCTGCAATGAGCACCACAGCCGGGAAAACGCCTTTGCCATCGGGTAAAGTAAGTGTTCCCGAAAGGAAGAGGCTATCCTTCTTTTGGGGGATGATCACCTCTTCCGACATATAGGGAAGGGGGGTGGTTGGTGTTTGCGGCCGGCTGTAAAGCGGCATACCAGGACGTTTCAGTATCAGCGGAACAGGAATACCTCCCTGATTGAATATCCCTTTCACTGAATCGTTCTCCCATATTCCCCTGTAAAACAGTCCCAGTCCGGATGCAACGATCTCCAGTTTGTTCTCGTTGAACGTGGTCCTTGATGTGGGTAACCCAAAAGCTCCCTGATCGGGACTATCCATGGTGGTGGTGAAGGATGTATCGTTCCTTTCGATGTGGAACACCAGGCGCAGTCTGGTATTTCCAGTCTTTATCAACCCTTCCCAGGTTCCTGTAATATCCTGGCAATAGAGAATGGCAGTTGTGAAAAACAGGATAACGGAAAATAATGTTTTATGCATGATGGTAGGGTTCGTTGTGTAAGATAGTCATTGCACGGTACAACTGCTCTGCAAAAACAAGTCTTACCATTTGATGGGTGAAGGTCATTTTGGAAAGCGACAGCTTCTCGTGTGCCGCCTCATAGATCTCTTGCGAAAAACCATAGGGGCCGCCTATGATAAACACCAATTGCCTGGGGACGGAATGTGTTTTTTTCTCTATGAACCCGGCAAACTCGGCTGAAGTGTATTCTTTGCCCTTGTCATCGAGTAAAACCACGTAATCGGAAGGTTGTAACATCCTCAGAAGGTTATTTCCTTCCAGTGTCCTTTGTTCTTTTTCCGATAGATTTTTCCTGTTTTTCAAATCTGGGACAACTTTCATTTCGAATGGAATATAGAAATTTACTCTTTTTCTATACGTTTCGATGATTTGTGCGAAATACGTATCATCTGTTTTCCCTACGGAAAGCAAAATTACTTTCATTCCCCTGTATAATACGTTTTGTTTTATTAACACTCTTCCGCATGATGATGCCATTCGTCCGAGGTTTTCATCCACAAAGGGCTGATGTGTAGAAAAATTAACCCCGTATGATTAAAAAAGCCTCTGATAGGAACAAATGTAACTGTTTATTTCGTATTTTTGTAATATATTTTAGGTAAATTTATAACAAGATGGGCATTTAGATTGTTTATAACTGAATGCCGGTTTTTCGATTAAATAATGGAAGAAAAAGTATTGATCAATGACCTTATTCAACTTGCCTTCGCCGAAGATATCGGTGAGGGAGATCACACCACTTTGTGCAGTATCCCCGAGGATGAAAAAGGACAATCGCGGCTGATGATCAAGGAAGAGGGTATACTTGCAGGGGTGGACGTGGCCATAGAGGTCTTTCACCGGTTCGATACCGATCTTCGGGTTGATGTTTTTATTCCCGATGGCACACCCGTCCGGCCGGGTGACGTGGCATTTGTTGTGACCGGCAAAGTGCAGTCTATCTTGCAGACAGAACGGCTTGTGCTGAACATTATGCAGCGGATGAGCGGTATTGCGACCATTACCGGTAAGTATGTGAAGCTACTTGAAGGGACATCGGCCATAGTTCTCGACACAAGAAAGACAACTCCCGGTATGAGGATGTTGGAAAAGCAAGCTGTAAAAATAGGAGGAGGCGTGAATCACAGGATAGGTCTTTTCGATATGATCCTGTTAAAGGATAACCATGTGGATTTTGCCGGAGGCATTGAAAAAGCTATTCGTGGTGCACAGCGCTATCTGAAGGAAAAGAACAAAGAGCTTAAAATAGAAATAGAAGTAAGAAACCTGGAAGAACTCGACGAGGCACTCAGGGTTGGAGGGGTGGACAGGATCATGCTCGATAATTTCACCACTGCGATGACGCGGGAAGCGGTGAAGATGGTCGACGGTCGTGTGGAGCTTGAGTCATCGGGCGGCATTACCATTGATACGATTCGTGAATACGCAGAAACAGGGGTGGATTATATCTCCGTTGGCGCACTGACTCATTCGGTGAAGAGTCTTGATATGAGTCTGAAAGCAGTATAACAAAACATGAAAGAGAACGAAGATAAACAAGAGCTGCTCGATAAGCGATACATGCGCATGGCTTTTATCTGGGCAGAGAATTCCTATTGTAAACGAAGGAAGGTGGGGGCTCTCCTGGTGAAGGATAAGATGATTATCTCCGATGGCTATAACGGAACCCCGTCGGGATTTGAAAACGTCTGTGAGGATGAAAACAATATCACCAAGCCTTATGTGCTTCATGCCGAAGCAAATGCAATCACGAAGGTGGCACGATCCAATAACAGCAGTGATGGGGCGACACTCTATGTCACTTCTTCTCCCTGCATTGAATGTGCCAAACTGATCATCCAGGCCGGCATAAAGCGTGTAGTCTATTCTGATGCGTACCGTTTGAGTGACGGGATTGATCTTTTAGACAGAGCCGGCATCGGGCTTGTTTCCGTAAATATGGACAAATAATATATTTAGAAGGGAATGGATTCAGAAAAAAAGGTGAGGACGTGGCTTCCATTGTGGATTGGTATCGGCATAGCGGTGGGTATATTTATCGGCACCAAATACGGCCAGTTCAGCAGGTCAGGAGTTGTGGGAGGTGCCGGCAAGATTGATGCTGTCCTGAACTACATCCGCGAGTCGTATGTAGATACGGTCAATGTGCGTCAGTTGGTGGAAGATGCCCTGCCACACATCATCCAGGAGCTGGATCCGCACTCAGAGTACATTTCGGCAGCCGATATGAAACGGGTCAACGAAGATCTGGAGGGCCATTTCTCAGGCATAGGAGTGAGTTTCTATGTGCTTAGAGACACCATTGTGGTGACGGGCATCGTCGCCGGCGGCCCTTCCGAAGCAGCCGGAATCATGCCCTGGGACAGGATAGTGATGGTGAACGATACATTGGTTGCAGGTAAAAAAATACAAAACGACGATGTGCTGAAAAAACTGCGCGGCGAAAAAGGATCAGAGGTGAAGTTAGGCATCCTGAGAGACAACGGAAGTCGTTTACATGAGATCACCGTCACACGCGGAGATATTCCCATGAGCAGCGTGAATGCGGCCTATATGCTAACCGATAAAACAGGTTTTATCAAGTTGGGCAGGAATTTCGGTTTTAACACCTTCAGCGAGTTTATATCGGCCATCTCCAAACTAAAAAGCCAGGGTGCTGACTCGTTTGTGATCGATTTGAGAGGCAATGCCGGCGGTTCGCTGGAAATCGTTGTCGCCATGGTGAACGAGTTTCTGGATAAAGGTGATCTGATTGTTTACACCGAAGGCCGTAATTTTCCACGGACCGATAATTACGCCAACGGGTCGGGGACCTGCAAAGAGGATGATGTGATCGTGCTGATTGATGAGTTGAGCGCCTCAGCCAGTGAAATTTTCGCCGGTGCTATCCAGGATCATGACAGAGGACTGGTGATTGGAAGACGCTCATTTGGTAAAGGACTAGTACAGAGCCAGCGTAATTTTCCCGACGGTTCTGCCGTCAGGCTGACGGTTGCCAGGTATTACACTGCTTCAGGCAGGTCCATTCAGCGCGGATACGAAAAAGGGAAGTACGACGAATATGAAATGGATGCCATCAACCGTTATCTGGAAGGAGATTATATCAATGTGGATACGATGAATAATCTCACTCCGTATCAAACAATAGGTGGCAGAACCGTTTACGGAGGTGATGGAATTATGCCTGATCTTTTCGTTGCCCGTGATACCACCGGCATGAACTCTTATTATAATTCCATTGTGAATAGCAGACTGGATGAGAAATATGCCATGATCTATTCCGATATGAACAGAGACAAGTTAAGCCACTTTGATACCTGGCAGGATCTCTACAAATATCTGCATCAGCAACCGCTGTTGTTGAATCTGGTGAGTTTTGCCGATCATAACGGTGTCAGGAAAAGACCCTATTATATTCAGGAATCGGGTGAGCTTCTTGAGAATGTATTGTATGCCTATATTATTCGGAACTTTTTCGGAGAGGAAGCCTTTTGGGCGTCGTATTCCAAAGAAGATCCACTGATCAAAAAAGGAATTGAGCTGATTGAAACGGGCAAAACATCCCGTGAATCAATCATCAACGAGGAATACAGGGAACTTTTGCAGAAAGAATCCCTGCGATAATCTCCTGACGAAGTACAACATTATTGCAGGAAGATTGTTTATACCGTAAGGTTGGTAAATACTTTATGAACGGTTTCATTCAGCAGGGGCGGTAGCAAGCTTGTCTGACCATGCCAGCTGAAAATGATCGAATGGAATTGCGCGTAGTAAATTAATACTGTCTTTATGAGTAAATTGATTCAGAATTTTTTAACAAACAGGGTATTGTCGAGGTTTACCATTTTTGCACTCGACATCCTTATGATCCTGTTCTCCTGCTTATTGATCTATTTTGTGAAATATGGATTCACTGGACTAACCCCGGAAGTGAGATCAAATGGCCTGACCCTGAGTTTGCTTCTTATACTCTTTAATACGATTACTTTTATTTCCTTTCGTACCTTCAGGGGTATCCTGCGGTTTTCCTCCTTCTCCGACCTTGTGCGGATCATCTACGCGCTGGTGCTGGGGTATGTCCTTGCCTTTGTTGCGGTGACCATTCTGAACAGGTCCACAGCCAATTTTTATATCACCAATGTGGTGTTTACCGCGATCTTCTTCCTCAACATTTTTTTAATGATCTTTTCGCGAATATTGGTGAAAGAGGTCTATGAAGGCATCATCGGCAACAATGTCAAACCGGTGAATGTGTTTATTTACGGAACGAAACAAGCCGGTATCAGTGTGGCGAAAGCATTGAAAGGGAACAACGAGTTCAATTACAGGGTACTGGGGTTTATTTCGGATGAGAACCACATGGTTGGCAAGGAACTGATGGGTGTAACCATCTATGCTAATAACGAGAATCTCTTCCGCACACTCGAAAGCAAGGATGTGAAGATGATCATCGTCTCTCCCCAAAAAATGGAGGAGATCAAGCATTCCAACCTGTTGGCCAATTTTGTCGATCACAATATCTCACTGCTCACCACCGTCCCCATCAACGAATGGAATGGTACGATCATGAGCAAGGAACAGCTGAGGGATGTACAGATTGAAGACCTGCTGCCACGCGATCCTATCCAGGTCAACATGATGGAGATCGCTACGAACATTGAAGGACGGCGTGTGCTGGTCACTGGTGCTGCCGGATCTATCGGGAGTGAAATTGTGCGGCAGATTGCCTCTTTCAACCCATACAGCATCATACTGATAGACCAGGCAGAGACACCCCTGCATGATATGCGACTGGAATTGAAGGAGAAATGGAGGGAATTGCGCACTGAGATCGTGGTGGCTGATATCAGCAATGCGTCACGTATGGAGAAGGTGTTTGCCAAAACAAGGCCACAGTTGATTTTTCATGCTGCGGCATACAAACATGTGCCTATGATGGAGGATAATGTATCTGAATCGGTACAGACCAATATCCTGGGGGCAAAGATCGTGGCAGACCTGGCCGTGAAGTACAATGCCCAGAAATTCGTCATGATATCTACCGATAAGGCAGTGAATCCCTCCAATGTGATGGGTTGTTCCAAAAGAATCTGTGAGATATATGTGCAGTCGCTGGCCAAACATATCGAGAAAACGGGCCAGAAAACAACCCAGTTCATCACCACGCGTTTCGGTAATGTGCTGGGATCCAATGGCTCAGTGATCCCTCTGTTCAGAGAGCAGATCAAGCATGGGGGTCCGGTGACGGTGACGCATCCTGAGATCATCCGCTATTTCATGACCATACCCGAGGCTTGTCAGCTGGTGCTGGAGGCCGGTGTAACGGGAAAGAACGGAGAGATATATATATTCGATATGGGTAAACCGGTGAAGATTCTGGATTTGGCGAAGAGGATGATTCGTCTGTCGGGATCGAAAAATATCAAGATTGAGTTTACCGGACTGCGGCATGGAGAAAAGCTCTACGAGGAGCTGCTGAATGTAGCCGAACATACCAAACCGACGCATCACGAGAAGATTATGATCGCCGACGTCAGGGAGTATGCCTATGCTGAGGTGAGTCAGAAGATTGATGCACTGATACATGTCTCCTACGACTACGACGATATGCTCACGGTAAAGAAGATGAAAGAGATTGTGCCTGAATTCCAGAGCATCAATTCGCCTTTCGAAGCGGTAGACAGACTATTGGAAAAGATTTCGAACGGATCACCGGTCTACAGGGGATAATATCCGGTTGTATATTACAGCAATTATTTCAGCTTTTATCAAACTAAAACTCCTGATCTTCTCTGAAGATCAGGAGTTTACTTACATTTGCTGTTTGAGTGGTGCCACCAGGAATCGATGGTCACTTTATATTGTGCTGTAAACCAGCTTCTAGCGTTGCATCTAAAATAAAAGTAACGTTAAGTCAGCGTTATATAAAGTTCTCATAACGTAAGGTGAATTTCTTATTCCCTATATTTGCCATCAGTAACGATTTACGCATTAAAAACGATTCTGATGATGAAACAAATTCGCTTATTTTTTCTGTCGCTTGTGTTGGTGTCTGGTCCACTGGTGATTCAGGCGCAACAGATGCCTCCTATACCCGTCGATAGCCAGGTGCGGGTTGGTGTACTCGGGAACGGGCTAACCTACTACATCCGTGAAAACAAATTACCCGAAAATCGCGCGGATTTCTACATCGTGCAAAAGGTGGGTTCTATCCTGGAAGAAGAAAATCAGCGCGGTCTGGCTCATTTTCTGGAGCACATGGCCTTTAACGGCTCTGAGAATTTCCCCGGCGGAGAAGATGGGGAAAGCATGATTTCTTATCTGGAAACCATTGGCGTGAAATTTGGTACGAACCTTAATGCCGGTACCGGTATGGATGAGACCATCTACAATATTAACGATGTCCCCGTCACCACACCGGGAGCAGTGGCGTCCTGCCTGATGATCCTGCACGACTGGTCGAATGCATTGCTACTCCGGGAAAAGGATATCGACAAAGAACGAAAAGTGATCCATGAAGAGTGGCGCACACGTCGCGATGCCTCGCAGCGCATGATCGACAGCATTGCCCCCGCGATATTCAGAGATAGCAGATATGCCCACAGAATGCCGATCGGACTGATGAGTGTGGTGGATAACTTAGAACCACAGGCATTACGTGATTATTATCACAAATGGTATCGTCCCGATCTGCAGGCTATCATCGTGGTGGGTGATATCAATGCCGATGAGATTGAAAGTCAGATTAAAGCGCTTTTCTCTTCCATTCCCATGCCCGGCAATGCGGCAGAGCGTGTGTATGCGCAAATCCCCGATAACGTGGAACCGATTGTTGCGGTGGCTACGGACAAAGAGCTACCGATGAACAATATCCTGGTTGCCTATAAAAGGAATCAGATCCCACCCGACAAAAAAACCGGTATGGACTACCTGATGATCAACTATGCTACTGAGATTATCGGGCAGATGATCAATGACCGACTGCAGGAGATGCTTCAGAAGAGCGATGTTCCCATTGCCTTCGCAGCCGTAAGAAACGGAGCCTATTTTGGCGTAGGGACAAAAGATGCCCTTCAGCTCATTGGGGTTGCCAAACCCGGTTTTGCAGATGCCACGATTGCCACGCTGATGCGTGAAGCAAGAAGAGCGCGTGATTTCGGCTTCACGGCAGGTGAGTATGAGCGAGCCAAAGCCAACTACCTGACCAGTTTGGAGAAGTTGTATAACGAGCGCGATAAGCAACCCAACAGGTATTATGTACAACAATATATTGACCGCTTTTTGAAAAATGAACCGATTCCCTCCATCGAGGATCGTTATAACACCATGAATCAACTGGTGCCGCATCTGCCTGTAGAAGTGGTGAACCAGATGATGCAACAGCTGGTCACGGATCAAAACCGGGTTGTGGTGCTGATGGGAAACGAGCAGGAAAAAGAAAGCTATCCCACAGTAGCAGCCATACAGGATCTTATACAGACAATAGATTATGAACCGCTTACCGCCTATGAGGACAACAGTGTCACCGAACCGCTGATGGCTACGCTTCCCGCGAAAGGGAGTATTGTAAAAGAAGAAAAAAATGCCGACAAAGGGACAACCGTCTGGACGCTGTCCAACGGGGCCAGGGTGGTGGTGAAAACGACCGATTTTAAACAGGATGAAATACTTTTACACGGCTTTGCACCGGGTGGCGCTTCTCTCCTGGATGATCAGTTTATTCCCGAAATCAAGCTGATGGACGATGTTGCCGCTGTGGGAGGTCTGGGTAAGTTCAGCGCTACCGACCTGAAAAAGAATCTTTCCGGGAAGAATGCCGAAGTGAGTTTCAGGGTGGCACCATTTCATGACCAAATTAGCGGGAAGAGCAGTGTGAAAGATATTGAAACGATGATGCAGCTCCTATATCTGAATTTTACCGAACTGCGCAAGGACGAAGAGGCTTATCAGTCTCTGTCAGGGAGATTGAGAGGTGTTTTGCCTACGCTGTCCGGCAATCCCGACTTTGTGTTCAACGATTCGCTGATGAGCGCCATGTATCAGGGTAATCCCCGCTTTACCTTACCCACTGTGCAGGAGATCGATGCGGTGAGTTACAACAGGTTGCTCGAGCTCTACCGGTCACGTTTCAACAACGCCGCGAATTTCACCTTTACCTTTGTCGGTAATATTTTGCCAGAGGAGCTGAAACCATTTGTAGTGCAATATATAGCCGCCTTGCCGGGGACGCCGGGTGAGCGTGAACTACCAAAGGTGATTGCCACCCGGAGAGGAATTTACAGCAACCATTTCACACTGCCGATGGAGACACCGAAAGCGTCTACCGCGATTGTTTATACGGGAGACATGCCCTATACACCGGAAAATATCATCAAGCTGGATGCTCTGGGACAGATATTCCGGATGGAGTTCACCGAAAAGATTCGCGAAGAGGAAGGAGGAACGTATGGGGTGCGGGTGCACCAGGAAGCGGAGAAACTGCCGAAAGAGGGATTCACGCTGCAGTTCCAGTTCGATACCGATCCCGCCCGGCGTACAGCACTGGTTGAGGTGATGAACGGCATAACGACCGATGTGCAACAAAAGGGTCCGGATTCCGAGAAACTGCAAAAGTTAAAAGAGTATATGCTGAAACAACATGCCGATAATCTCAAAGAAAACAGTTATGCTCTTTCCAACACCTGGCAGTATTATCTGTACGATGTAGATCTGGAAAATGATTACGTGAAGCAGGTGAACGAGTTGTCAGAAGCCTCGTTGCTGCAATTTGCGAAACAATTGATCGGGCAGAATAACCGTGTGGAGGTATCCATGAGTTTCTCAAGTCAACGTTTAGGATATTTTATGTTTTATTAATAGTATTAGTTGGTACAGTGCAATGAAATTGCACGGAGATTATTGATTTTTGTAATGTAATAAATTCATTGCGCGCTTGTGGATAAGATTACGCAAATCAAATTTAATATTAACAATTTATTTTTTATTGGCATGAAGAATTTAGAATTTTTGGATCTGAACTTTAGGGAATTAAAACAAGTAAATGGAGGGAATATACCTGTTGCATGGTATATGAATGATGCAACTATCAAAGCAAATGGAAATAATATGGCTACATTTGCAGGATTCTTTTATGGAATTCTTCTATCCTTTGTTTCATAGTCAAATTTTTAAATTTATTTTTTATGAAAGAATTGGAAATATTTGAACTTCAAGAAATCAACGGTGGTGGTTTTGAAGAAGGTCGTGACGCAGGATATAAATTTGGAAAGGCATTAATTGGTGCTACTACATTAATCGGACTTTATTTATTACTTTTCTAAATTGTTATTAGGCGCTTAGGTCGCCAACTTTACCAACATGTGTTCAAGTTGACTAAATCAATTCCACGAAGTGGTCTTTTTTCAGGCTTGCCCTGAAAAAACGTAGAGGCTTCTTAATGAGGATATTCATGAAAAAGGGGATAGGTTAAACCTTCCCCATTTTATAAACTCAATTTTTATAAAACAGATTCTAATGAAGCGATATATATACCAGTACAGAAATGAAGTAGTAAAAACAGTTATGGTTACTTTCATTGTGGTATCTGTAATATTACTAATTAGTGGCACAGACGAAAAAGTAGATTTTGGTACAATATCATTGAAAGCATTATTGATTACCGGGCGTCTATTATTTTTGCTGATTGTTTATCTCTTTGTTAAAAGAACAAGATGAAACGTTGTTTTTCAATTCTCTGTAAGCAATCTCAATCCTTTTCCCCGTACGTTTACGATTTTCACCGACTGGTCTTCGGAGAGGTATTTGCGCAGTTTCGAAATAAACACATCGAGACTGCGGGAGGAAAATACCGGATCTTCTCCCGGCCAAAACTGTTGTAAGATATCTTTGCGATGCATCAAACGGTTATGGTTTTCATGCAGGAGCAGGAGCAACTGTGCCTCGCGCGAGGTTAGTTTTTGTGTTACCTGACTATTTAGCGCCAGCGTTTTGTTTTCCGGATCAAAGATGTAGCGGCCTATGGTCAGGTAACGGATGTTGTCTTCAGGCTTTGATGCTGTCTCGCTGTTATTGTGGGAACGTTTTACAATGGCTTGAATGCGGTAGTGAAGCTCTTCTGCAATAAAGGGTTTTTTTACATACTCATCGATACCTGTATGATAACCTTCGCGCAGGTCCTTGGGTGAAGTAAGTCCGGTTGCAAGTATAATGATAACCTTTTTATCGTTTTTACGGATAGTGCGCGCCAGTTCAAAACCATCCATTTCCGGCATCTGAACATCGGAGACAACCACATCGGGATGGAAAGAATTATAGAGAGCCAAAGCTTCCCTGCCGTTAGCGGCGCACCGTACCTCATATACATTGAGTAACTCCAGTCCGCCCTGCATGGCATAAGCACATGCGTCGTCATCTTCTACCAACAGGAGTTTAATCATGATCCGATTGCTTATTATTTTTCCCGGACTCTCCGTTATCAAAAGGAAAGAATAACTCGAAGAGTGTACCTTCTCCTTTTTTGCTGAAGAGGTTCACGGTTCCATGGTGTGCTTCTGCCACACTTTTCACGTAACTGAGTCCCAGTCCAAACCCTGTAGCTTCTTTTCGTTTGACGGCAATTCCGCGTTCAAACTTTTCAAAGATGGTACGCTGATCGGCAGAAGAGATTCCGTAGCCGTTGTCTTTTATCCCGATGTGTAAGCCGTTGTCTTTTAATTGGCAGTCGATTTCGATTTCAACCGACTCTTCCGAGTATTTAATGGCATTGTCTATCAGGTTGCTTATCGCGTTGTAAAGCATTGACTCATCGGCATCAAAGAGAATATGATCGGGTTGAAAATAGGTAGAGAAATGCACCTCCTTTTTTACCTGAACCGAGAATTTCTCTATCAGTTGCAGGATGATTTGTGTTACATCCGTTGGTTTTATTTCGGGAGACAGGGGCGACTGTTCAGCCCGGGCAACCGTGAGAATCCGGTCTGTCAGGGCTTGCAGGTTCACAATCTGCTGTCGGGCAAGCTCAATGCTTTTATTTCGTTTTTCGGTGTCGGCAACAAACTGATCGTTCTTCATCAGGGCGTTTACCTGATAGATGGTTTGCAACGGTGAAGCCATATTGTGTATGAGGGCGTTAGAAAAGTCGGCTTGGAGTTGGCGCAGGTGTCGTTCTTTATTGAAAGAGCGCATCACGAAGAAAAGTGTGTAACCCACGAAAAGGATCAGCAGCAGCGAAAGGATCAGGGCGAACAGCATTTGCCGGAATATGGCACGGTAAGGGGAAAGGAGCAGTACCTGCACCCCTTCACTTCCGTCAATACGGATAGGGATGATTTCCGATGTCAATGCCCCTTTCAGTACACCAGTTCTTTTTGGATCAGTGGTCTCCAGTACCTCTCCCGTACCGGGATTGATGCGGTTGATAATAAATTTACCATGGAGGTTTTGCCGGGATATCTCTGAATTGAAGATTGTGTCTACTCTGTGGAGTGATATAAAATGTTTCTTTCTGGCAAAAAAATCTTGCATGAGGAGTTCGGTACTGCCTATGACACCTTGGTTATAGTCATTTGTAGATATTCCAATAACTTCATTTGCCATGGATTCTATAATGAATTTTTCTCTAATTATTAATTCTCTATTTAGGGATATATTTAAGATTCTGTTAATTTCAGAATACAGTTGTTTTTGTGTTAGCTGATATGCATTTGCTATCCATATTCCTTGGAGTAGCAAAATCATGGTCATCGCTACATAAGTGAGTATCCTTATGCGTTTTCCTGATTTCATGTTCACGCGTATCAATTTTACAAAGATAACTTTATTTATTTATAATGTCAAAGATTTAGAATTCCTTATGATAAAATCAATAAATCGTGGAGCGTTGATATTTAGTATTGAATCAAATCGAATCGATGTGTTGATCTTAAATATATAATTACCTTTCATGTTGTTACCGAAAACACTGCACTTTAATTTACCGAAATTACTGCATTCACAGTTAGCACATGTTCATAGTGTTATGGCTGAGCTAACCTTATATAACACATTTATTACAGTTATATAAGACTCCATTAACCTGATTTCTACAGTCACCATCCTAATTTTAGGCGTGATAGTGAAGCAAATTACTAATAATATTTAAAACAATAAAGACAATGAAACGATCAGTAAACACATGTTTTTTTGTGCTTAGAAAACATGAGTTAGAAAACACTTATGGCGGTGAAGTCGTCCGTATAGAATATTATGAAAACGGAGTCAGGAAAATTAAATATGTTGAAATATAGAAGTCTACTCATGATGAATGGATTCATAACCAATTAAATTTTTAAACAATGAAGAAAATGGTAACAGAGAAAAGATTGTTGGCATTGTCCAACGAAGAAGTGATGAACACGTTCGGTGGTTATGCACCACCTGAGAGGGAAGAACCAGAAATAGGTGACCCGGCTTATATCAGAGAAATGATGAAGTGGTATTGATTGTTAATAATTTAAAATGATTGTTTTATGAAAAAAACGGAATTTATGGAGCTGAATGTTCAGGAATTAGAAAAAGTGAACGGTGGCTGGATCGGTCCAGTTTTATTATTTCAATTGGCGATGGAGGTACTTGACGGAAGTTTTTTAAATGATGTAGTCAGAGGTTATAAAGAAACTATTGGGCGTTGATAAGAGTTAAACGTGAAGATTTATGAAAACAGACAATTTTAATTTACCGAATTAAAAATCACCAAATTAGAGACCATAAATGGCGGAGGAGGACTGGGAAGAATGATTGGATGGATCTTAGGCCTTCCTGAAGGCTATATTAAACATTGTCAGGCACACCCTGATATGTTGGAAACATTAATGAACTGTATGTAACCAACTCTGATACCGGTATTAGCAGCGTTTATTATAATGTCAATACCGGTATAAGATTTTTAGTCTTAATGATAATTAAGTTTGTATGATATTCGCTAAGGCTGATTTTCAAATACATCTGCTGTTAATTACTGTATTAAAAATATGTTATGAACAAAGAAAAACATAAAGCATACCTGTATTTATTTGCATTATTGTTAATAGTAGTCATTGCGGGAAGGTTCCTTTTCGACCAGATGGTATGGCGAATCTTGTTGTTGTTTTTGTTCCCCATAACCTTGTGTTATCTTATATGGGCACTAAAGGAGTATTCTTTCAGAAACAGATTGTATATCTCAATTGGTGTGTCTATTATATGTATACTCTTTTGGTATGATTTTTCCTCTCTAAACCTATTTATTGTCGCGCCATTTCTATCCTCAGCATTGGCGTTGTTATCAGGTTATTATATTGAACCTAAATTGTAAGTCGAGTTTATGAAACTATTTGCACCTAAGTATTCCAAATGAAGCCACTACCGCAAAACTTAATGCAGGACTGTTTGGAGTCGTACATCTACAAGCATACTACAAAGTCACAGATCATATATATAACGGTATTGCTGGCAGTGATTGCCTGCCTTGTGGCGTTACCGTTGATAAATGTGGATGTAACGGTACAAAATGTGGGCATGGTCCGACCGGTAAATGAACGAACCGAAGTAAAAGCCTCTGTTTCGGAGTGGGTGGACAGTGTTTATGTACGCGAAGGTGCCCGCTTGCAGCAAGGTGATACTATTCTGCGCTTACGCACTGATCACTTATTGGCTCGTCAACTGCTCTTACAGCAAAAAATGGAAGATATGACCCGACAACTTTCCGATTTAGGACAACTGGCGCAGGGAAATACCCCACATCATTTTTCTTCGGGTGTTCGTATGCAGGAAAACGCGTACCACATGAAACGAAAGAACGAGCTGGAAACGCTTCTGGAAAAAGCGCGTAGTGATTATACGCGGAACAAACAGTTGTTCGATAATGAGGTTATCTCACAAGATGAGTATGAACAGTATATGTATGCGCTGCGAAAAACAGAAAACGAATATTCATCCCTCATAACCAACCAGTTGAGCGTATGGCAAACCGATAAAAACAGCCTTACCATGAATCGTGCAGAATTACAAAGCTCACTCGACCAATTGCAAAAAGAACATGAAATGTATTACGTTACCAGTCCGGTCAGCGGGACACTTGAACAGTTTTCCGGTATCTATAAAGGCAACAGTATATCGGCAGGTCAGTCATTGGGGGTGGTAAGTCCCGATTCAACGCTCTTTGCTGAAGTGTATGTTTCTCCCCGCAATATCGGATACCTGCATGAAGGGATGCCGGTAAATGTGCAGGTGGAATCGTTTAACTACAACGAATGGGGTACTATTGACGGAACGGTACGTGAGATATCGAGTGATTTTTATTTTGACAGTAACTCGCAAAGCAGCTACTATAAGGTGAAATGTGAATTGAACCGTGATTACCTTATATTGAAAAATGGACGCAAAGGACAGATTAAAAAAGGGATGACCGTATATGCCCATTTTATACTGACACGCCGTAGCCTGTTCGACTTACTCTATCAAAAGGTTGATCTCTGGCTCAATCCCACACAGTATGCCTCTTAGACAGATATGCCTGATGAAACGAGGGACCAAAGTAAAACAACACGATATTACCGATTGCGGACCGGCTTGTCTGGCATCCATATGTGCTTACCATGGTTTGCGGTATCCCATCGCAAAAATCCGGCAGTATGCTTTTACCGATCAGAAAGGAACCAACCTCCTTGGCCTGATTGAAGTAAGTAAACGCCTTGGTTTGGTGGCCAGAGGGGTAAGAGGTGATTACGATACGCTTATACAGCATGGAGTGTATCCTGCCATCGCCCATATCGTAGTGAAAAATGCCCTGCATCATTTTGTGGTGATCTACAAAGTGGATCCTAAGCATATCCACGTGATGGATCCGGCAGACGGCAAGATGCATAAGCTTACCCGTGAAGAGTTTGAAAAAGAGTGGACCGGTATTTTATTGCTGATAACAAAGGACGAATCATTTCAAGGTGGAAAACAGACGCAAAGTGTGATGCATCGTTTTATTGAGCTTCTGCTGCCTCATAAATCATTGATGTTTCAGGCGTTGTTTGGTGCAGTCATATTCAGTATACTGGGTCTCTCTACTTCGGTGTATGTGGGCAAGATCACCGATTATGTACTGATTGATAAAAACTACAATCTGTTACACCTGATGGGGATCATTATGATCTTCATCATATTGTTGCGCACCTATATCGGTTCCATGAAAAGTATTCTGGCATTACGTACCGGACAGCATATTGATGCGGTGCTAATTTTAGGATATTATAAACATCTTCTTACTCTTCCACAACAGTTTTTTGATACGATGCGTGTAGGAGAAATTATTTCCCGTATAGGTGATGCTGTTAAGATCAGAAATTTTATCAACAATGTCTCAATCGATCTTGCTGTGAATGTGATGATCCTTTTTGTTACCCTCTGTGTGATGTTTATTTATTCCTGGCAACTGGCACTGATCACGTTGGCGTCGGCACCGCTATTTCTAATCATTTATGTAGGATTTAACCGTCTAAACCGTAAATATCAGCGGCGGATAATGGAATCCAATGCTGAATTGGAAAGTCAGCTGGTAGAGTCGATCAACTCTATCAGTACTATCAAACGGTTTGGAGTGGAAGATTTTGCAAATGTGAAAACCGAGAATCGCTTCGTACGCTTATTGCGGAATACATTTCGCAGTATTTACGGGGCGATTATTGCACAGGGAGGTATTCAGTTTGTTTCATCGGGTATTACCGTGGCGGTACTTTGGGTGGGCAGCACGCTTGTTATCAAACAACAAATCACCCCGGGAACGTTAATGTTGTTTTATTCACTTGTGGGCTATGTAATAACCCCTGTCGGATCGCTTATTACGGCAAACCAGACCGTACAAGATGCCCTGATCGCGGCAGACCGCCTGTTTCAGATTATGGATCTGGAACGCGAAGAACAGGAAGGTGTACATAAACAGAAGTTATGGCGCGAACATATAGGAGATATTACATTAGAACATGTCGCGTTTCGGTATGGATCCCGCAAGCAGGTGTTTACAGATCTGTCTCTGGTTATCCCGAAAGGAAAGACAACCGCCATTGTAGGCGAAAGTGGTTCCGGCAAGACTACTTTAATATCGTTGCTGCAGAATATTTATCCAATTCAGAGCGGAGCCATCAAAATCGGGAATTACGATACCAAACAAATTACCAATGAAAGTCTTCGGGAGCTTGTAAGTACAGTGCCGCAACAAATTGAACTGTTCGCGGGTACCATCCTCGAAAATATCGCTCTGGGGGATTTTCAGCCGGATGTGAAGCTTGTCTCCGGGATAACTGAACAATTAGGATTAAATGATTTTATCAATAATCTGCCGAATGGCTTCTCCACTTATATTGGTGAGCACGGAGCTACACTTTCGGGTGGCGAAAAACAACGTATTGCCATTGCCCGTGCCCTGTATAAAGATCCAGAAGTATTGATCTTTGACGAAGCAACGTCGTCGCTCGACTCTATCTCCGAAAGATTCGTAAAAGATACCTTGAACGATCTGGCCGCAAAAGGGAAAACCATCATTGTAATTGCCCACAGATTGAGCACGGTACGTGATGCCGATAATATCGTGGTACTGGAAGAGGGCCGTCTTGCAGAACAAGGATCGCACGAAGTGCTGTTACAGAACCATGGCGTCTATGCCAAATTGTGGAATGAGCAATTTAATGTAATTCGATGAACAGGACAAAATAGAGACTGGCGAACTGCCAAGTGCAGGCACCCTAGGCAAAATACGATCTGGCGTATAAATCAAGTTGTATAGGACTATTATCACATGAAGCGATATAGATTATTTCATTTTATAATCACAAAAGGGTATGACACTTTTTCAACAAATTGACCGGATGGAGTATATTCATGATCTTATCTACAATGAATCCACGGGTTCGCCGGATTCTTTTGCCCGTAAACTGCGTTTGAACAAACGGCAACTGTTTAATATTCTGGAGGAAATGAGAATAATGGGAATAGATATTCGATACGATAGAACGCGGAAAACCTATTGTTATTGCGGCGATAAGTATCTGCACATTTCCTGTTCTCTAAAAAATATTTCAGATTCGGAAGCCCAAAATATTCATGGCGGAGTAATTTTTAGGGCAAAGTGCAATTTTATTTCACTCTGCCCCACTAATTTTACCTCTGTAATTTAGAAGCATGCAAATAAGTTACAAAAACAATTTCATTATTAACAATTTAAAATTAATTTTGTATGAAGAATTTAGGATTTATGGAGCTGGATGCACAGGAATTGGAAGAAGTGAATGGAGGGGGAATTGAGGGTGCTTTGCTGCTAGCTCTTGCTTATGATATTGTGAGCAATTGGGATGATAGCGCACGAAGTTTTCAAAATGGTATGGATTATGTAATGAACTTGTAATTAAAAAAATAAACAAAACTTTTTAATATGAAGCATAATTATAACTTGTTCGGAGGGAAAACTACCTGGAAAAAAGTCTTAATCTTTTTAATGGTCTTGCTATTCTATAACATAATCAGCAATGCACCTGACAGCATTCATAGTTTTAAAAAGGGGATGAATTATTGTTTAGGATTAGGTAAAACTGATTAACACGCCGAAGAAACAACAACCACTCATTATCGACCATAATCGAAGTTAGGTGAAATGTTTGTTCAATCCCGATGCATAATATCAACGCCATGTTCAAAACGACAATCTTACGGACGAAGAGCAAAAATACTTGAAACAGTTCCTGGGGCTATACGTATTGTCTGTTTTTATAGATTCTTTCTTACTTTTGCTTCCGTGTGTACTAGTAAGTGGATATTTGTGGATGGTGGCTGTTATTGTCTTATTCCTGAATTCGGCACTAGACCTGTCGACACAACGAATAGCCACATTATCCGGAGCATTTGTGTCAATCTTAATTTATTTATGGATAAAGAGATCATACAATTTGAGGAACAGAATATGATAAATAAGATATTCGTAGTACTCAGAAAAAGCAATTTTTGTGTTTCTATATTGTATCTATCTGTATTGTTTTTACTGTTTTATATTATATTTTTCTATTTTAAGTGCTATTTCGGGCGGTATCGATACACAACCTGAAATAGAGTCAGCATTTGGTGATAAAAGCATTGGTGGACAAATCAAACGACTGATTGAAGATTATAACATCATTGTTCGACAACGCCCAATATTGGCAAAAGAAGGAAGCCATACTGTTCGGTACGAGATACAGGACAACTTTATCCGATTTTGGTTCAACTATTTCGACCGCCATCGCTCGCTGATAGAGATAAAGAACTTTGTCGGCTTACAGGCTATCATCAAAGCAGACTATCCAACTTATTCGGGTATTATGTTGGAAAGGTATTTCAAACAGCAGTTTGCCGAAAGTTTCCAATATCGTGCTATTGGTTCGTGGTGGGAACCTAAAGGCAATCAAAACGAAATTGATATTGTCGCTCTGAAATTAGAGAAAAACCAAGCGATAGCAGCAGAAGTAAAACGACAAAAGAAAAATTTCAAGCCTGAGCTATTGGTTGCAAAGGTGGAGCATCTAAAGAATAAGCTATTGCCTAAGTATCAGATTGAGGCTGTTTGTTTATCGTTAGAGGATATGTAAGATTGAGTCATAAGAAAATAGAACCAATAATTTGCATCTGATTTTTTCCATGTTAAACTCTTTTTAATTCCAGATATATTTGGTGAATATTAGGGCGATATTCGAAATATATTCGAAGTATATAATAAGATGATACGGAAATATACCAATTGAGATATAGGCAATCCTTTGCAAAAGTAGAATTGTATTTTTCCTCCCAATTCAATATCTTGCGCTTTTTTCAGGAACAGTATAATATGGCACAGACATTTGCAGAGAAGGTAATCGATTTCAATCAGCAACTCACCTTTGCCGGCAATTTGCCGAAAGGGTTTCAGGTGATCAACCCATTCCTGGACAACCCCGAAACAAGGAATGTGATGGAGGAGTTTTACCATAAATATTACGATGATTCGGAACAACGCCGCTTTATTATCGGGATAAATCCAGGCCGTAACGGGGCAGGGGTGACCGGGGTGCCTTTTACAGATACCAAGCGGTTGGAGAAGGCCTGTGGTATCACCATGAAGTCGGCACATACCCATGAAGTCTCCTCGGTTTTTCTTTATGATATGATCGAGGCTTATGGTGGAACAGTCCGTTTCTATAAAGATTTTTACATTAATTCTCCTTTTCCTCTGGCTATTATTCACCGGACAAACGGCGGCAGCTGGCGCAATGCCAACTACTACGACGACCCGGCACTCTTTGAGGCGGTGAAGGGATTCATGATCGACTCACTGAAGCTACATATTGCCCTGGGACTGGATACTTGCGAAGTGTTCGTGCTGGGAAAGAAAAATGCTGAGTTTATCGGGAGGCTGAATGATGAGGAAAAGCTGTTTGAAAAACTGACGGTACTGGAACATCCCCGGTTTATCCAACAGTATAAATCGAAAGAGAAACAGGCGTATATCAAAAAATACCTGAGGGCATTCTGCCTCGGAGAGGATTCTTGATCGGGAAGGTGTGATTCGGTAAGGGTAAAAAAAGAAAGCCATAATTGACAGAAATCCAGGTTATTGCAAGCTTAGCAACCATTTCCATACCGGAATAACTTCAATTGTTTTACCGTTCATCTCCAACGTCTGTTCTGCATCCCGGGTAATAATCAACAGTTTGTTGCATTCCAATATTTCGGTAATTTTCAGCAGGGCTTTTACTTCCCGGTCAAATGTCCCGTCGCTATTATCGAGATTGTAGCAAACCTGAATCGCTGTGTAATCATCGGGAATGTAGAAGTCAACTTCAAAATTTTTATGATAGAAATAAACGGCATCATTTCGCCCGTATTTACGCAATAAATTTACGGCTGCCATATTTTCCAGCAAGGAAGCATTTCCGTCCAACAAAAATAGATTCAGAATGCCATTATCCGTGAAATAATACTTGGGAGAAGTTTCTTTATGAACCAGTTTCCCTGCGATGTTCTGCACAGGATTGATCAGCCAGGCATCTTTGGCGTACTCCAAATAGTTAATGATCGTCTGCGTTCCTACTTTAGCTCCAGTCGAAGATACAATATTTGCAATGCGGGTAAACGACAACGGCTGTTTTACGCTTTCTGCCAATTTCTTGAACATAATACGCAAAGCGAACGTGTTATCCACTGCGTGACGGGCAGCGATATCTCCCAGATAGATTTTCTGATAAACACTGGTCAAATAATCCCGTTTTGCAGAAAACTCAGCCCCTTCCGGGAATCCGCCAAAGGAGAAATAATCGTTGAACTTTCGTAAGATTTCGGCTTTGCCTTCTGTAGATAAAAGATGATTGGCAGTGGCAGGAACATTATTTGCCGTTAAATACTCTTTGAAAGAGTACGGGTAAACATCGATAGGGATATAACGCCCGCCTAAAGTCGTTTGAATATCCTGACTCAACATCCTGGCATTGCTTCCCGTAATATATACCCGGTGTTTGGTGTCGGCCATACGGCGGGCAAACTTTTCCCATCCGGAAACGTTTTGTATTTCATCCAAAAACAGGATAGGTTTCTTTCCGTACATTTCCAAATGAACTTCCAACAGGATATTCAAATCTTCTGCTTTCATTCCGGTAAGTCGTTCATCTTCGAAATTGATATAAAGCATCTCCTCCCACTGTACGCCTTGTGCAAGTAACTGCTGCATCCGTTGATATAGCAGATAAGACTTCCCCGCCCGCCGGATACCTGTAAAGACGTAGTTCCCGAACTCCTCAAATGTGAAATCACGGGCAATTACCTTGTATCTTGGGATTTCAATTTGATTGTCAGCAATAACTGTTTTCAAAATATTTTTGTCCATATCTTTTTGTTTCTGTTTTATCGACAAGACAAAGATAATGTATTATTATTTCATGCACAAAACAAAAATACGCATTTATCATTTTGTAGACAAAACAAAGATGCGTTATTTTACTGATTTGTGCTTCTTCCATTCTGTTATCGACATGACTGTCTTATTTCGGTTATTCCTTTATTGAATGAATGAAATTTCCGAATCGCAAAATCTTCTCGCTATTGGCTTTATTGAAAAGATATCCTTGCCGTAACCGGATAAGATACCCCTTCTTCACCCAACGGGTAAGGTTATTCCGGTCAAAATCGGGTTGCCATGCATATACCTGATAGATATTGAAGCATGCCAGATCGCATAGCTTATCCTTAAATTCCAGAAAGGTCATTTCTTTATTTTGTTTCTATAATACTGCACATATACTTCATTTTGGAAACAAAACAATTTTCGAGAGGATATTTTATGAGGGTGGATCCATTATCGGCTGAATTTACAGGTTAAACCCAAACCCTAAAAAAATAGGTAATAGAAAATTGAAAAAATCCGTATAAATATTTGTTTATAAGGTTTTTTTATCGTTACTTTGTATTACCTAATTAGGGAATATATGAAAACAAAAACAAATTATCCAGACTGGGCATTG
>CAKMJT010000023.1 GCA_927407015.1 uncultured Proteiniphilum sp.
TGCTGCCACCCACACCATAAGCAACATAAGGACCGGCATGAAACACGATCCGTGTTCCGGGAGTTACATCAACTTTATACGCTAAATGAACCGGAAGTTGCAGGTACATCAGGTTCTCAGTATAATCTACTGATTCTGACTCGAACTTATACCCTTTTGTGGTGAAAAACAATCCGGTCTGGAGAGCCATGCTGGGAGCAAAATCATAGTCTGCAGCCAGACCCACATGAAATCCAATCTTGGGGTTTTTATCATTCACCTCATCGTCATAGACTAAATTCGACATGTTTACGCCTCCTTTAATTCCCAGGTTCAACTGCGCGCTTACGGCCGTCACTATGGCTAGCATCATCACTAGTGCTGTTAATCTCATTTTTTTCATAATTCAATTCATTAAGTTAAGTTTGTTCGTTTGAAAATTCTGTATTCAAAACTACTCTTAAAACAGTTGTTTCGGTATTTTGTTCGAGCACTGCTGTTTTTTTAAGCCTGACTATGGTCAGCAGACAGATGCATACGTATGGATCGGACGCCCAATCATACCAAATAAACGGTTTGTATACCTGTGTGATCACATTAATGTGATCCGGATGGATCCACTCAGGGTGCTGACGTCGGTTAACAACCGCCTCGGGTGATTTTCCGGTTAAGAATAGCTTAATTCAAACAGCGGGAAAGAAAAAAGTTCATTGGCAACCTCTGTAATCTCCCGTGAAGTAATCGCGTCAATTTTAGAGAACAGCTCATCCAGTGAAGTGTACCGATTGAAATGCAGATAATTCTTCGCCATTCCCAATGCATTGTTCTCATTGTTCTCCGAAGCAATACCCAATTGTCCCTTCCATTGTCTTTTAGCCAGCAAGAGCTGTACGGGAGTCAATCCGGTCTCCTTTATCCTCTCAATTTCTTTTTGGATCAACCGGATACATTGTTTCCTGTTTTTCGGATCACAGGCAAAATAGATGGCAAACAGACCGGTATCGGTATAAAAAGTAACGCTGGACTCCACGTTGTAGGCAAGCCCATGCTTCTCTCTGAGTGAAACATTGAAACGACTGTTCATATTTCCACCCCCAAGTAAATTATTGAGGAGATACAGGGCATATTTTCCGGGATGATGCATGCTGAAGGTGTTACGCCCCATCATCACATGCGATTGGGCCGTATTTTTACTAAACTGATCGGTGCGGGGGGGAAAAAGATGGGGAACAATTCTCTCTTTTACCGGTAATATTTCCGGGGTCACCGTAAAGAACTTCTCCACCTGACGGATTATTCTCTCAAAGGAGGTCTTCCCGAAAGAGAAGAAAACCATTTCTGTGGGCTGGTACTGCCGTTTCACGAAGCGCATGATGCTCTCCCGGTTGAAAGATTGCAGCGAGGCAGGGTCACCCAAGACATAGTGTCCAATTTCATGACCGGCATACACCATATTCTCAAAATCGTCATAGATCAGCTCCGATGGCGAGTCGTAGTAAGAGTTGATTTCATCGAGAATAACCTCCCGCTCGCGTTCAATCTGATGCGGTGCAAAATCGGAATGAAAAAGAATATCACTCAACAGCTCTGCAGCGCGGGAAAAGTATTCCTCCAGAAAGGCTGAGTAGAAAAATGTCTCTTCCTTGGTAGTGTAGGCGTTCAACTCACCTCCCACGCTTTCCATCCGGTTGGCAATATGATGTGCCTTGCGTTTTTGTGTTCCCTTGAACAACATATGCTCCACCAGATGGGCCATACCGTACTCACCGGGGTACTCGTCGCGGGTGCCGGTGTTCACCACGACGCCACAATAGGATATTTCTGAAGGAAACTGGCGGTGTATGATACGAAGGCCGTTCGATAATGTATGTGTCTGAACCATCATTGTAATATGCTATCTCTAAGTCCGCTGCATGTAGTTTTTTTTCTGCTCCGGCGTTAACCGCTCAATGGCATAGCGCAGCATCGTTCGGGGCATCACCCTGCTGTGCCTGTCCATAAAACCGGTGAGGGCTTTCTCATCGCGTTTCCCTGCTTCACGCAGCATCCAGCCACAGGCTTTGTGCATCAGGTCATGTTGGTGGGTAAGGAACATCTCCGCCAGTCTCAGGATATCGGTAAAATCACTGTTCCGGATGAATGCCAGGGTAGACACAACCGCGATACGCTGATCCCACAGTAAACGACTTTCGGCAAGCCGGTACAATAGGGAACGGTCATCTTTATCTTTCAACCACTCGCCGACAATGTGGTAAGCTGATAAATCGACCAGATCCCAGTTATTCACCCGTGATGTGCGGGAAAGATAAAAATCGACGATCTCTTTCCGTTTCATCGCATCGGCACTTTTAAACTGTGCAACGAGTATCATCAGGGCGCAGAGCCTGCACTCATGCATTGCATCGTCCAGCAACCGGTCCAGTTCAGTGAATGAGGCCTGACCATTGGCTTTGGCCACCTTTCGTGTTTCAGGAACAGTACAACCGATAAACAGGTCTCCCTCACCATACTCTCCTATACCTGTTTTAAAAAAATAGGCCGCATGGCTGGCCTTTTCGGCGTTTCCAAAGCGCATCAACGCTTCTTTTATGATTTGTGCTATCATTCCATTGGATCAGTAAAACACCCCAGCTCACACCTTCCGGTATTCGCAGTTCCCGATCGTAATAACCGTAATTGCCTTCCAGCGCTCTCATTCCCTCTGGTTTCAGACGGTATGCCATCAATACTCTCTTCATATGTCAAGCTATTTGCAGATCCGTTTATCTTGTGCCGGATGACCAGTGTCCGTTTTAACGAGCAATCGCCGGGAAATGTTTTGAAAAATTGCTCAGGATGTGCATAAAACAAAAAAACGAGCCGTTAGACTCGCTTCTCAGCTCTTCAGGTAGGACTTGAACCTACGACCCTCTGATTAACAGTCAGATGCTCTAACCGACTGAGCTACTGAAGAATATGTTCACCCCTGAATAATTTACTTTTCTGCTCTTCAGGTAGGACTTGAACCTACGACCCTCTGATTAACAGTCAGATGCTCTAACCGACTGAGCTACTGAAGAATTTTCTGTTCTTTTTCCGAAAAGTGATGCAAAAGTAGTATATTTTTCCGAATTAACCAACAGCTGTGACAAAAAAGTTGATAATCGGCTGCAATTGGGTAAAATGAGTGCCTGAGGCTCAAAAATAATCTGCCGGATTTTGGGATTTAAAACTTTTTATTACCTTTGAAACGTCATAAATCAGCATAAACAAAGATCAAAATGATTTTCAAATTTCTAATTCTTTCCGATGAAGTAGACAACTTCAAAAGAGAAATAAAAATTGATGCCGATGCCACCTTTTTCGATTTCTACCAGGCCATTTTAGCATGCACCGGTTTTAGCAATGAAGAGATGGCTTCGTTCTTCCTGTGTGACAACAAATGGCGGAAACAGCAGGAGATCACACTGGTGGAGATGGACACTTATTCAGATGAAGACTCATTTACGATGGCTGAATGCATTCTGGGTGACTATCTGGAAGATGAAAAACAAAAACTGATATATGTATTCGATTATCTGACCGAACGCGCACTATATATAGAATTATCGGAGATTATCCCCGGCAAGAACCTGAAGTCCCCCGTTTGCACCCTTTCCGAAGGAGATGCACCAGTACAGTTACAGCACATCGAAGAGCTGAAACCGGACAGTGTATCCATGGATCTGGGAGAAACCTTCTTCGGTGATGAGAGTTTCGACATGGAAGAACTGGACAAGGAAGGATTTGAAGGATTGGACGACATTTCAGTGAAAACCAATGAAGGAGACCTCTTTTGAATACCCTCCTTGTGCTGCTGGGCCCGACGGGTGTCGGGAAAACGGAATGGAGCCTGCGCATTGCCGAAACACTAAATTGCCCCATTCTTTCGGCAGATTCACGACAGATATACAAAGGAATGACCATCGGTACGGCAGCACCTGCAAAAGAACAACTGCTGCGCGTACCCCATCATTTTGTGGGAATACTACAACCTGAGGAATATTACAGTGCCAGTCAGTTTGAGGTGGAGGCTGTTACCCTGATCGAACAGCTCTTTCAAACACATCACTGTGTGATGATGACCGGCGGCTCCATGCTGTATATAGACGCGGTGTGCCACGGCATTGATGAGATTCCCGCCATCGATGAGAAACTGAGAAGAGAAGTGTATGCCCTCTATCAGTCAGAAGGGCTGGGTGCTATCCGCTCACGGCTGAAGATGCTCGATCCACTGTTCTACAACGAGGTCGACCTGAAAAATCCCAAACGAGTGATCCATGCGCTTGAAGTGTGTCTGATGGCAGGCAAACCCTATTCTTCACTACGCACCAAACAGCGGAAAGAGAGGCCGTTCCGGATCCTGAAAGTAGGATTCGGGAGAGATCGCAGGGAGCTGTACGACCGCATTAACAAACGGGTGGACGAGATGATAAAGCAGGGGCTGGTGGAGGAGGCACGTCATTTTTATCCACAACGACACCTCAATTCACTCAACACAGTAGGTTACAAGGAACTCTTTGACCATTTCGACGGTAACAGCACACTCGAATTTGCGATTGAGAAGATAAAGCAACACACCCGCAACTACGCTCGCAAGCAGATGACCTGGTTTCAGAAAGACCGGGAGATTCACTGGATCAATTTATCGGATGAACGGCTGGATGTGGAAAAAGAAGTGATCGCACTACTGTCACTGGGGGATGACGATTGTTTATTGGCGTAGAATTATTTATCTTTGCTTTCAAATTATCTCTTTACAACAGCTATGGTGCTGAGGCAACAACAGGAACTGAAACAAACACAACGGCTTTCTCCGCTGCAAATGCAGGTGATCAAGCTCGTGGAGCTGAACACTGTGGAAGTGGAAGACCGCATCAAACAGGAGGTGGAAGATAATCCTGCGCTGGAGACGACTGATACTGAACTGTCGAATGATATGGATAACGAAGACAGGGAGGGAAGTGAGCATAATCTCTCCCAGGAAGAGATCATCCTGGGTGATTACCTTTCGGACGATGATATACCGGATTACCACATCAATGCAACGCACCAGAAAAGTGAATCCAACTTCATAGAAATCAGTTACTACGATGACAAATCGCTCAGCGATTCGCTATTGGAACAGATTGGCCTGCTGAATCTGGACCCACGCAAACAGCTCATCGCGGAATATATCATCGGCAACCTCGATGAAAACGGTTACCTCCAACGCGATCTGCTGTCTATCTCCGACGATCTGCTGTTCCAGCAACAGATTGAAGTCTCCCCCCTGCAACTGGAAGATGTGCTGTATGAGATACAGGACCTCGACCCTGCGGGCGTCTGTGCCCGCGATCTGCAGGAGTGCCTGCTGCTGCAGCTGGCGCGCTGTGAACCCACGCCTCCCATTACACTGGCGACGGAAATCCTCACAGATTATTTTGAGGAATTTTCCCGCAAGCATTATGAAAAGATCATCCGCCAGATGAATATCACGCCAGATGATCTGCGGGATGCCATTGCTGAGATCACATCGTTGAACCCCAAGCCGGGAAATGCGCTGGGCGGCACGTTGCAGACGGCAATGAACAACATCACTCCCGACTTCATCGTAGACTCATACAATGGCCAGGTCACCATACAGCTCAACAACAGCAATATCCCCAGCCTGCATGTGAACCGCAGTTTTACGGAGATGTTAAAGGGTTACAACGACAACAAAGAAAGCATGTCGGCCGACGATAAGCAGGCAATGCTCTTCATGAAACAAAAGGTAGACTCCGCCAAATGGTTTATCGATGCGGTGAGGCAACGGCAGCACACGTTACAGAGGACCATGGAGGCCATTGTGAACATTCAATATGATTTCTTCCTCACGGAAGATGAATCACAGCTCAAACCGATGATACTGAAAGATGTAGCCGAGAGGACAGGCTTCGACATATCCACCGTCTCCCGTGTGAGCAACAGTAAATACGTGCAAACCAACACGGGTATTTATCCGCTGAAGTACTTCTTCTCTGAAGCCATGCAGACCAATGAAGGGGAAGACATCTCTTCGAGGGAGGTGAAGATGATCCTGAAGGAGAGCATCGGGAATGAGGATACCGGCAAACCGCTTACTGATGATCAGCTGACCCGGATTCTGAACGAAAAGGGGTATGTGATCGCACGCCGTACTGTGGCAAAATATCGCGAACAATTGAACATTCCTGTGTCCCGTTTAAGAAAAAAAATATAACTTTGCCCTTTATTGTAAGGAAAGCCATCGGATGAAGTCTATCGCACACGTAATCTCCACCATCTTCCAGCCTCTGTTGATGCCCACCTACGGGGTGATGCTCCTTTTTGTATACACCTATCTCGGGTCCATGTACAGTCATCAGTTCTGGCCGGTTATCACGCCGGTGGTGCTTTTCTCCTTCATCGTCCCCGCCATTTTGATTATCATGCTCTACCGTATGGGCTTTGTCTCCGATTTATCGCTGAAAGTACGCAGGGAGCGTATCTATCCCTATATCATCACCCTCCTCTCCTACTCCGCCATGATTGTTTTCTACTACAGGATGCACATGCCTTTGTGGTTTCTCATGAATATGGCGGCCTCTGTGGTGATCATGATCATTGCCATCCTTATCACGCTGAAGTGGAAAATCAGCGCTCATATGTTCGGTATCGGCGGACTGATCGGTGGTGCGATGGCTATAAGTTATTACGTGGAACGCTCCAATCCATACTATATGTTTATGGGGCTGTTCATTATAGCGGGTCTGGTAGGCACCTCAAGGCTCATCCTGCGGCGTCACACGCTATACCAGGTAATTGCCGGATTTTTTCTGGGATTCATCGTTTCATTTGTCTTTGTATGGATCGGCACACAGGCCTGAACAGATTCATTTTTCATCCCTTTGAGATTCAAAAATTAAATTGTACTTTTATCCCATCAAATAAAATTTTAAAATTAAGTCGTTATGAATTTTCCTGAAAATGTAATGTATTCTTCCGATCACGAATGGCTGAGAGTGGAAGGCAATGAAGCGTACGTGGGTATTACCGATTTTGCACAGGAAGAACTGGGTGAGATTGTGTACGTTGATGTAACTACTGTAGGGGAAACGCTGGGTCAGGGAGATGTCTTCGGCAGTATCGAAGCCGTGAAAACCGTGTCCGACCTGATGATGCCTGTAGCCGGCGAGGTGCTGGAAATAAATCCTAAACTCGACGATGCCCCCGAGCTGGTGAATAAGGATCCGTTTGGGGAAGGATGGATCATCAAAATCGTGCTGCAAAATGCGGAAGAAATCACAGGATTGATGTCAGCTGAAGCTTATAAAGGATTTATCGGCAAATAGATTCACGAAACAAAAAAAGGAATCACGCATGCAAGTGGTTCCTTTTCTGAATTAACAGTCACCAACGCGCCATTGAATCCAAACAGACCCTGACAGGATTCCCGGGCGTTCCACACAGATCGATGTAAAATAATTAATGAATCGTATGAAACCACTCGTTAGCATCATTATGGGGAGCACATCCGATCTGCCCGTAATGGAGAAAGCAGCTCAATTCCTCGATGAAATGGAAATACCCTTCGAGATAAATGCCCTGTCGGCACATCGTACACCGGAAGAGGTGGAATTATTCGCCACAGGTGCCAGGGAGAAAGGAGTGAAGGTGATTATTGCCGCTGCCGGCATGGCGGCGCACTTGCCCGGAGTAATCGCCTCGATGACCACTCTGCCTGTCATCGGTGTACCCATCAACTCGTCGCTCGACGGTCTGGATGCGCTGCTTGCCATCGTACAAATGCCTCCGGGAATACCTGTGGCAACGGTCACCATCAACGGTGCCTTGAATGCAGCCATCCTCGCTCTGCAGATAATCGCCACCGGTGATGCATCCGCACAGGAGAAGCTGGCAGCCTACAAGGTGAGCCTGAAGAACAAAATCACGAAAGCCAACCAGGAGCTGGCAGCCGTGTCCTATAAATACAAAACAAACTAACGTTTGTAATGAGTCACGAAGAAATAAGCACAATCCTGCAGCAGGAGGCAAAAGCCATCCTCAATATACCCGTAACAGACCAATACACGAAGGCCATCGACCTGATTGTAAATAATATACACGACAAGCACGGGAAGCTTGTGATCAGCGGCATGGGCAAAGCCGGACAGATCGGGCAGAATATGGCCACTACCTTCTGCTCCACGGGTACTCCCGCTATTTTTCTCCATCCCAGTGAGGCACAGCATGGTGACCTGGGAATCCTGCAGGACAATGACCTTCTGCTGTTAATGACCAATTCGGGGAGAACACGCGAGATCATAGAACTCATTGCCCTGGCAAGGGGCTTGTATCCCGAAATCCCCATTATCGTGATCACCGGCAACAAGGAGAGTGTCCTGGCGAAAGAGGCGGATGTTTTCCTATTAACCGGCAATCCGGGTGAGGTATGCCCGCTGGACCTCACACCCACCACCTCTACCACGGTGATGACGGTGATGGGCGATATCCTGGTGGTGGGCACGATGAACCGTATTCATTTCACGGCAGCTGAATATGCGAAAAGGCATCATGGAGGCTACCTGGGTGATAAATCGAGAAGCGTCGGCTGACTCACAGCGCATGATACAGGGAGAGCTCAGCCAGGGTAAGCCCCAGCTCTTTCTCTGTCTCCAGCACCTTTTTCATCATATCATAATAATAGGTCTTCTCCAGTAGATAGTTCAGGAGAGAGATCTCTCCACTGTCCAGTGCCTTCCTGAGGTATGCTCCGTTGTGATAGGAAGAAAGAGCCTCCCGGTACGTAAGGACATCCCGCTGCAGGCGTGAAGCTTTCAGAAAGAGATTCTGCAGCCGGTGATAAAACTGTACCCTGCTGTCCTCCAGTACCGTCTCCGCTGCGTTCATCGCTGCTTTGGCCTGTTTCACCCTGTTCCTGTTTTCCCACAGAGGGACAGAGATACCCACCGTGACTCCCTGAAACCGTTCACCCACCACCTTCTCACTCATATAGCCGGCGGTAAGCCGGGGAAGCGCCAGCGCCCTGTTCAACTGTATCTGTCGCCGGCTTATCTCCGCCTGTCCCCTGACATATTGCAAAACAGGACTATTCGCCTCCGCTGCAGCAACCCATTCCTCAAAGTCCGGAGGCAACATCTCATAGTCCGTCTTAGTGGCGGTAAAAGATATTGTATGACCGCCATTGAGCGCTTTCAGCTCGTTGAGAAGTGAGGAACGCTCCGTTTCGATCCTGTTCATCTCGTTGCCGATGGCGGTCAGTTCGAGCTGTGCCTTGTTCTTTTCCAGTATATTCGCATCGCCCCGGTCAAACCGCAACTGATAGGTGTCAGCGATGCGTTGCGCATTTGCCAACCGTCCGCTGTACTCTTTACCCAGCGCATTGTAATATACCAGCTCCGTGCAGAGCTGTCTGGCCCGCAGCAGGAGATGAAGACGCTCTGACCGGTATCTCAGGTCGAGATTAGCATTCTCCAGTTTGGCTATCCTGCTCCTGTGGCCGTAGGCGGTGGGAAAATCAAATGACTGGGTGACACTGATATCCGTTCTGTTACCCACCGGTGCCGGGCTGCCCCAGAGGTAGTTGAACTCCACCTCGGGATTGGGCAAATAAATCCCCGTCCGGTTATTCAGCTTCCGCGCTGCGATCTCTTCACGGATTGACCTCAGCGTGATGCTGTTGTCTTCAATCTCTTTCAGCACACGCTCCGTTTCATTTTGTGCAATAACGGGCCACAACAGGAGTGTGAACAGCAGACTAATCGTTAATTTCTTCATTTTTGTGCTTTTTCTTTTGTAATAACATATACACCACCGGTACAATATATATATTCAGCAGCGTGGAAGTGAGCAATCCTCCCAGCACCACGACGGCCATCGGGCTCTGGATCTCATTACCGGGCTTGTCGCCGTTGAGCACCAGGGGGATCAGCGCCAGGGCAGCGGTAAGGGCGGTCATCAGAATAGGATTCAGCCTGTCCGCCGAGCCTCTCAACACTGTCTCCTCTAAAGAGATGTGGCCCTGCTGCATATGCTGATACCTGGATATCAGCAGTATCCCGTTGCGGGTGGCAATCCCGAACAGGGTGATGAAGCCAATGATGGAGGGAATACTCACGATGCCTGACGTAAAAAAGACGGCCAGGACACCCCCGATCAGCGCCAGTGGCAGGTTGACCAGCACAATGGCCGACAGTGTCAGGTCCCTGAATTCGCCAAACAGCAGCAGGAAGATGACACAGATGGCCAGCAGAGAGGTGAGCAGCAGTGTGCGTGACGCTTTCTCCGCACTTTCGAACTGTCCTCCGTATTCAATCCTGTAGCCTTCGGGCAGCTCTATCCCGCTCTCTATCCTCTCTTTGATCTCATTCACCACCCCCTGTAAGTCGCCGCCGGAGACATTCGCAGAAACAACGATCTTTCGCTGCACGTTCTCGCGGCTGATCGCGTTGGGTCCGCCCACGGAAATAATCTCGGCCACTTCCTCCAGTGGGATCTTACTTCCGTATCCGGTATCAATCAGCGCTGATTTCAACTGTTCTATATTCTCCGTATAGTTTTTGTTCAGCCGCAGGACCAGGTCAAAACTACGTTGTCCCTCGTAGATATCCGACAGTTTTTCTCCGGCGAAAGCCAGTTCGATATACTGGTTGAAATCCGCGATGGATATGCCGTAGCGGGCCAGCATCGCCCTGTTGGCACGTATCTGCAGCTGCGGTGTTTCCGTCTGCTGTTCCACGGAGAGGTCCACCAGCCCGTCAATACCCTCCAGTAGACTCTCTATCCGGTTCCCGAGAAGATACATTTCACCCAGGTCGGGGCCGAACAACTTGATGGCGATATTCGCCTTTGTGCCCGAAAGCATATGATCTATCCGGTGGCCCAGGGGCTGTCCGACAGTAGAGACCAACCCCGGTATTCCCGCCAGTGTCGCCCGCACATCGGCCAGGAATGCTTCCCTCTTTCTCGCTTTCAGGTCGAAATTGACATCCACTTCGGAGGAGTTGACCGACAGGGCATGCTCATCGAGCTCACCCCGACCGGTCCGTCGCGCGGTGCCGGTCACCTCCGGTATTTTCAGCAGCTCCTCTTCCATCAGGTTCCCCAGGCGGGAGCTCTCCTCGAGCGATACGCCGGGTTTTGTAACCGTCGTTATCACCAGGGATCCCTCATTGAATTCGGGCAGGAAGCTCCGCCCCATCGTAAAAAACAAGGCCAGCGTGATGATAAACAGGCCGATGGTTGGGTATAATACCTTCTTCTTGTTGTTCAACACCCAGCGGAGCGTTCTGGTGTAGTACCGGAAAAGATGACGGGTCAGCCAGCTCTCTTTCACATTCCTGTCCAGATAATCATCGCCCGAGAGCATCATGCGGCACAGCAGGGGAGTCACTGTCATCGCAACGATCAGCGACATGAACAGAGAGACAATATAGGCCACGCCAAGCGGCTTCAGCATGCGCCCCTCCATCCCCGACAGGAAGAATAGGGGAACAAAAGCGACCATGATGATGAACGTGGCGTTGAGGATCGACGCGCGGATCTCTTTCGATCCTTCAAACACCACGGTCAGGGCGGACTGTCGCTCTCCCCTGGGCAGGCGGTGGTTTTGACGGAGCCTTTTATATACGTTTTCCACATCGATGACGGCATCATCCACCAGCGACCCGATAGCAATAGCCATACCCCCCAGCGTCATGGTGTTGATGTTCATGCCCAGCAGATAGAGTACAATGAGGGTGCCGAGCAATGAGAGGGGGATAGCGATCACGGAGATGAGGGTGGTCCTGAAGCTGCCGAGGAACAGGAAAAGGATGATCACCACGAAGAGAGCCCCCTCGATCAGGGCACGCCCCACATTATTCACGGAGGCCTCGATAAAATCGGCCTGACGGAATATCCCCGTATCCATCGTCACATCGGGAGGAAGCGTTTTCTGCAGTTCCGCCAGATTAGCTTCTATTTTCTCCGTCACATTCAGCGTGTTGATATTGGGCTGCTTCGAGATCGACAGGATCACGGCCGGGGCTGCATCCTGTGAGGCATAACCCATCCTGACAGCGCTGCCGGTCATCACATCGGCTACATCCGAAACGACCACGGGCTTGCCACCCGACATCTTCACAAACGTGGCGCCCAGCGCCTCAGTATCATTAGTGCGCGCGATACCCCGTAATACATACTCATTCCCGAAATCACGCAGTACGCCACCCGACGAGTTGGTGCTGAATGTTTGTCCCACTGCAGCCAGCTCATTCATGGTCACACCGTATGCGGCCATTCGCTGCGGATCGGCAAGGATCTGATACTGTTTATAATCACCCCCGATGATGGTCACCTGAGAGACACCTCCTGTGGCCAGGATGGCAGGCTTCACCACCCATTCGGCCAGGGTGCGCAGCTCCATCAGCGAGGTCGAATCGGACTGCAGACCGATAAACAGGATCTCTCCCATCACACTCGATTGTGGTGCCAGCAGGGGCATCACATTGCCGGGTAAAACACCGGTAAGCGTCACCATCTTCTCGCTGATGATCTGCCGTGCCTTGAAGATGTCCGTGCCCCAGTCAAATTCAACCCACACGAATGAAAAACCCTGCATGGATGCCGACCGCACACGTCGTACATCTGTCGCTCCGTTCACCGCTGTCTCTATCGGGAAGGTCACCAGCCTCTCCACCTCCTCCGATGCCATACCATGTGCATCGGTCATGACCACCACCGTGGGTGCCGTCAGGTCGGGAAACACATCCACATCCATCTTTTGGGATGTATAGGTCCCGCCCGCGATAAGCAATACGGCTCCCAGCATGATGAAGAGCCTGTTATGAAGAGAAAATTGAATGATTTTATTGATCATCTTCCTGACTGTTTAATGACCGTGACCATGTGCATCGAGCTGACCTGTCGACTGTGACAGCTTCACCATGATCGCTCCCTTGCTTACCACCCGTTCTCCTACAGACAGGCCCTCCGTAATCTCCGTTCTGAGTCCGTCGCTTTTGCCGATCAGAACAGCGCGTTTCTCGAACGACTCAGGCGTGACCTGCACATAGAGGAAATAAGTTCCCATCTCCTCTATCAACGCTTCGTTGGGGACCGTGATCGCCTCACTGCCGTCCTGCAGCTTGATAAACATCTCCACGAAACTGCCGGGAAGCAGTCCCGCATTGTTCTGTACCTGAAAAACGACCGGTATGAGCGGATTGGTCAGATCGGCCGATCGGCCGTAGGTGACGATTTTTCCGTTTAATTCTTCCAGGGTGTAGGTCAGATCACTGTGCATCACCTTGATCGTTGCGGTAGCGATCGACCCCAGGACAGTATAATACCTGGGCTGCAGCTCGGCCCTGATGAGCAGATCACGGTTTTGGGACACCACCAGCAGCGCCTGCCCTGCTTCTGCAAATTCACCGTTGCGGACGAACAGCTGTTTGACGAAGCCGTTCATCGGAGACTGAACCACCTGGCTTCCGCCGGAGGAGAGGCTCTTCCTGAGATTGGCATAGACTGCCTCCGCATTTTGAAAGGCGGCCTGCGCCGTGAGCAGCTCACTCTCGGTGACGATCCGCTCTTTGGCCAGCCCGCTTTTACGTTCGTACTCCGCCTTTGCCCTGTTATATTCGGCAATGGCTTCCGCATACCGCACATCGGTGTTATTATCCGCCAGTCCGCCACCTTCCATGGTAAAGAGAGGCTGTCCTGTCCGGACAACGGTGCCGGGGGTGATCTCCCTGCCGGTGAAGAGCACCAGGCCGCCAGCTTTGGCCACGACCACTTTCTCGTCGCTTTGTGAAGGCTCTATCTGTGCAACGGTTCTGATCGTCTCACCGAAAAGTGCCTTTCTCACTTCTTCGGTGGCAAAGCCAATCTTCCAGCTCTGTTCTTTTGTGAACTGTACCGCGTTGCCGCCGCCATGTGCTTCTGCCTCTGCCGCATGTTGCGCATCGGCCGCGTTATCGTAAACGGTGATGCCGGTAATGATCAGCTGCGACACATCTTCGGATGTACGGATGTCGAACTGAAGCCTGCCCTTCCCCGCCGCTGATGGCTGCAGGGTGATCCGGTAAATGCCGTCGCTGACAGGTGCTACTGATCCACGGACCGTTTTAGCACCCTCTTGCAGGAGGCTTATGGTAATGCTTCCTTCTCCCAGGGGTTTGAAATTTTCCAGCCGGGTGAAGTGCGCCAGGATATGGCTCTGTTGTCCGGCGACGAAGGGATCCGCTTCGGCGAAGAGTTCAAACGTGTTGTTATACGAGGTGATAAGCAGCTTCTCACTATGAGGTTCCTCTTCTCCCGGGGTATGCGGCTTTTGTGAGCAGGCAGCCAGCGCTGTTGTGATGAGTAACAGAAAAAATAATCGATATAATTGCATGAAATGGTTTGTTAAAATAAATAAGTATGTATAATTGCTTCTTCTCCTTCATGGTGAAAAAAAGAATGGAATGGATACATAATGGGATGATACCACGATGATCCGGACTTGTCGGTACCGGTCAACAAAGCCACATCCTAAGGTTTTAACAAACAGGCGGTGCCCTCAGTCCTAATGAGGAGGTAACATATTGGGAATAGGAATAGAGGAGAAAAGGCCGGTGCCGGAAGGGTATTCCACCCTCATCCCAACGCACGGAGGAAGGGTTGACAATAGAACAAATGGACGGGTAACTGTCAGCTGTATCGTCGCAAGAGGGATGATCCTCCTCAGACGACGATTGGTGTCCCGAAGCAACACGGATGTACAGGCCGTTCAGGATACAGTCATCACCGAGTCCGTTGGCCCCATGCTCCTGTCCGCCCATATCGTGATGAGCACAATGAATGTTGTTTGCATCTTCTGCTGGAAGGAGATTGCAGATGGAAATATGATGAGCATCCGGATGATGATGGGGTATAACAGTATGCGCCAACAAAGCAAGATTGGCGAGCAATAAAAAGAGAATTCCGGTTGCTTTCTTCATACTGAGCTATTCGTGTGAACCACAGAGCAAAGATAGAACTATTATTCAAAACAACAAGACACAATGCTTCACATCTGAAAAAAAATGTATCTTTGCGTCATCAAAACATAAATGCTGTACAAATGAAAAAAGTAATCTACATGCTCACAATCCTATCTCTCCTGGGCGCCTGTACAAACGGCAAACAGGCAGACAGTCAGCCATCGGCTGACGGCGGCATCGACGCTGCATTCGAATACAAGGTAGATCGTTTTGCTGACATCGAGATCCTTCGTTATCCCGTGCAGGGATTCAACAGCCTGTCGCTCGGGCAGAAAGAGCTGATCTATTATCTTTCGCAGGCGGCCCTGGAAGGACGCGATATCCTCTGGGACCAGCACAACCGCTACAACCTCACCATCCGTCGTGTATGCGAAGGGGTGTACGAGAACTACATGGAGGACAAGTCGTCCGACGAATGGAAGAACTTCGAGACCTATCTGAAACAGCTATGGATGGCCAATGGCATCCATCACCACTACTCGGAGGACAAAATCATGCCGCAGTTTTCACAGGACTACTTTGTGAAGGTCGTGAAGAGTGTTGACCCGGGACGAATGCCTTTCCGTGACGGGATGGCGGCCGATGAAACACTGAAAGAGATTCTTCCGGTGATGTTCGACCCCGCCGTGATGCCCAAACGGATGAACCAGACACCCGGTGTAGATATTGTGGCCACCTCGGCGGTCAACTTCTACGAAGGGGTGACCCAGAAAGAGGTGGAAGATTTCTATAACGCGATGAAAGATCCGGACGACAACACACCCGTCTCCTACGGACTCAACAGCAAGGTGACAAAAGTGAACGGGGTAGTCACCGAACAGGTGTGGAAGCTGGGCGGTATGTACGACAAGGCCATCGAACGCATCACCGGCTGGCTGGAAAAAGCGGCAGCCGTCGCCGAGAACGACCACCAGAGAGAGACGATTCAAACCTTGATCGCTTACTACAAAACGGGCGACCTGAAGACCTTCGACGATTACTCCGTACAATGGGTGACCGACACCACCTCGCGGGTCGACTTCATCAATGGCTTCATCGAAACCTATACCGATCCGCTCGGGCTGAAAGGCAGCTGGGAATCGATGGTCAACTTCAAGAGCATCGAAGCATCGGAACGTACCCGGATCATCAGCGAAAACGCACAGTGGTTCGAAGACAACTCACCCATCGATGCCCGCTTCAAAAAAGAAACGGTGAAAGGAGTATCCGCCAAGGTGATCACTGCCGCCATCCTGGGTGGCGATTGCTATCCCGCCACCCCCATTGGCATCAACCTGCCCAACGCGGACTGGATCCGCCGCGACCATGGCTCCAAATCGGTGACGATTGACAATATCACCTATGCCTACGAGAAAGCATCCGAAGGTAATGGCTTCAAAGAAGAGTTCATGTGGAGCGACACCGAACGGGAACGTTCCAAAAAATACGGTACACTGACCGATAATTTGCATACCGACCTGCACGAATGCCTTGGCCATGGCTCCGGCAAGCTGCTCCCCGGTGTGAGCTCCGATGTGCTGCAAGCCTACGGCTCTCCGCTGGAGGAGACACGTGCCGACCTGTTCGCACTCTACTACCTGGGCGACCCCAAGCTGGTGGAGCTGGGCCTGTTGCCCGATAACGAAGCCTATAAGGCCGAGTACTACTCCTACATCATGAATGGTGCCATGACGCAGCTCACCCGCATTCAGCCGGGCAAGAACATTGAACAGGCTCATATGCGTAACCGCGCCCTGATCTCCGGATGGGTGATTGAAAAGGGAATGGCCGACAGCGTGGTGGTACTGAAAGAACGTGATTACAAGACCTATGTGGTGGTCAACGATTACGACAAACTGCGTACCCTCTTCGGAGAATTGCTGTCGGAAGTACAGCGCATCAAATCGGAAGGTGATTTTGAGGCAGGCAAAAAGCTCGTGGAGACCTACGGGGTGAAGGTGGACAACGCCCTTCACACGGAGGTATTATCCCGCTATGAAGCACTCAACATCGCTCCCTATAAAGGTTTCGTGAACCCGGTTTATAAGCTGGTGACCGATGAGAACGGCAAAGTAACCGACGTGACTGTTTCCTATGATGAGAACTATGTGGATCAGCAGCTGCGCTACTCACGGCAATACTCGGTAATGCCGCTGAAGAACTGATCATTCGCAAACAAATCATATCAAATAAGCGTTTCGGTTCGGCTGAAACGCTTATTTTTGTACCCGGCAGCTGATTTGCTGATTTAACGATTCAACGTCATCAAATAATATAGAAACATAGAAACGATCAAACTACTCACCAAAAAACAGAAATGACCTACGACCAAACGTTACATTACCTGTATCATCAGATGCCCGAGTACCAGCGCATCGGCCTGCTGGCCTACAAGGAAGGGCTCGGAAACAGCCTGGCACTGGATCAGATATTCGGACATCCGCATACGCACTATAAAACCATCCATGTGGGCGGCACCAACGGCAAAGGATCCACGTCACACCTGCTGGCGGCCATACTGCAGGAATCGGGCTACCGGGTCGGTTTGTATACCTCACCCCATCTGATCGACTTCCGCGAACGGATACGGGTGAACGGAACAACGATCGACAGACAGTATGTGATTGATTTCGTGGAGAAGTACAGGGAGCAGTTTGAGCCGGTGATGCCCTCCTTCTTTGAGCTGACCATGGAGATGGCTTTTCTCTGGTTTGCCGAACAGGAGGTGGAGGTGGCCGTGATTGAAGTAGGCCTGGGAGGGCGACTGGACAGCACCAACATCATCTCACCCGATCTCAGCATCATCACCAATATCGGATTCGACCACATGAAACTGCTGGGTGACACCCTGCCGAAGATTGCCGCCGAAAAGGCGGGGATCATCAAACCATTTACGCCTGTGGTGATTGGCGAAACAGACAATACGGAAGTCGCACAGGTTTTTATCGATAAAGCAACGTCTGTTGATGCTCCGATTGTTTTTGCAGAACTCCACATGAAAAATTTTGTTTCTGAAAGAACTGAAACCGGATGGCTGTTTCAGGCCTACGGGTATCCCAATCTGAAAGGAGAATTACAGGGGCTTGCACAGGACAGGAATGCCAGAACGGTCTTAACGGCAGTGGAGCTGCTTCTTGAAACAGGGTACAACCTCCCGAAAGAGGCTGTTTACAAAGGATTTGCCCACGTAACCGCCATCACCGGCCTCATGGGCCGATGGCAGCAGCTGCAGTCATCACCCAGGATCATCTGTGATATCGCCCATAATGCCCATGGGCTGCGCTATGTGGCGGAACAGTTGCTGGCTGAGCATTACGACCGGCTTCATATTGTTTTCGGGATGGCCAATGACAAGGATGTGGACTCCGTGTTTGCGTTCATGCCGAAAAATGACGTCTATTATTTCACCAAAGCCTCTGTGGAGCGCGCATTGAACGAAAAAACACTCCGGGCGCATGCCCTAACATACGGTCTGAAGGGAGACTGCTTTGAGAGCGTGAAGGATGCGGTGAACAGCGCCAAAGAAAACGCCGGTGAAAACGATCTCATTTTCATCGGCGGCAGTTCCTTCGTGGTGGCAGATGCACTGCCCCTGTTTATCTGATTACCAGATCATTACGATCCTGAAATTATAGGTTACTTTGGCATCCGGATCCTGAATCCCGTCGGAGGGTTCAATATAAAAAGTGACATGGTTGGTCAGTATACTGTATTCATAGCTTATCGTCTCTGTAAACTTACTGCCATCACCCAGCTCGTAGCTTTTCAGGTATGGTAACTGTACCTGCACCTCATCCACGTTCTGTTCACCCAGAAAAACATAGCCGATGACGGCTCCGTCTTCATAAATGAAGTCATCGATGTAATCCAGTTGCTTCACCGCCTCCCACCTTTTGTTCGCAGTACTCCAGCTCCATTCGGAAGCATTCACGGTAAAATTCTCAATGTTCCATGCCGTTTCCACGATATCATCGTTTTTGTCGCTGCAAGAGGTTGCAAAAAAAGCAAGTCCCGTCAGCAACACTCCAGCAAACAACGAAGTAAATAGTTTTCTTTTCATATTTATATATAATTTGAAGTTTGTAACCTTTTCCTTACGACGCGCAAATCTTGCTTTCGTTTAAAATAAAACAATAAAAAGAATGAAAAGTTTTATCAAAGTGAATGAATAAAGTCCGCCGGGGGCGGACTTTATCAGTTATTAATCAATTTTGTGCATTCTTCTGAAAAAAACTATCGTCTTCCTCCCAAAAATCCACCCAGCAGATCATTCAGCGGATTGCCGTCGCCATCCTTATCGAGCACACCGCCCAGGATATCCATCACTTCACCACCGGAGCGGCTTTGTTGTTGATTTCCACCACCGAACAGTCCACCCAACAGATCACCCAAGCCACCGGTACCGGTGTTGGTCTGCCGTTTTTCTTTTCCGAGATAAGCCATCACAATCGGCGCCAGGATAGCCAGCAGAGGTCCTATTTTGTCCATGCTGATACCCGATTTCTGCGCAATACCCTGCTCAATGGCAGGCCGCTTATTCCCAAAGACATGTCCCAATATCCCATCTCCATCCGATTGCAGCTCCTGTGTTTGCTTTGAGGAATAAAACCCCATTGGTATGCAAGTGTTACAATAGGGCAAAATCAATTACTTTTCAACATTCATTTGTTCTCAGCAAAAAAACAGCTATTTTTGCCTGTCAACAAATAGCTGACTGCTGATTGCTGAACGCTGAAAACTGAAAATTATGAAACAATACCTCGATTTATTACAGCGGGTCCTCGATGAGGGTGTAAAAAAAGAAGATCGTACCGGAACAGGGACAATAAGTATATTCGGTCACCAGAGCCGTTTCAGAATGAGCGACGGCTTCCCTGTGCTGACCACCAAAAAACTTCACCTGAAGTCGATCATCCACGAACTGCTCTGGTTTCTGAACGGAGACACCAATGTCAGGTATCTGAATGATAACGGCGTTCGCATCTGGAATGAATGGGCGGATGAAGATGGCGACCTGGGACATATCTACGGCTATCAGTGGCGCTCATGGCCGGATTACAGCGGGGGGCACATCGACCAGATCACCGACGTGGTCAACACTCTCAAAACAAATCCCGATTCACGTCGTATCATCGTCAGCTCGTGGAATGTGGCTGATATTCCCAATATGAACCTCCCACCCTGCCATGCCTTCTTTCAGTTTTATGTCGCCGATGGCAGGCTGAGCCTGCAGCTCTATCAGCGCAGTGCCGATATCTTTCTGGGTGTGCCTTTTAACATCGCCTCCTACGCCTTGCTACTCAAAATGATGGCCCAGGTGACAGGGCTGCAGGAGGGCGATTTCGTGCATACCTTCGGTGATGCCCATATCTACCTGAATCACCTCGATCAGGTGAATCTGCAGCTGTCACGTGAGCCACGCCCATTGCCTGAAATGAAGATCAACCCCGATGTGAAGGATATTTTCAGTTTCCGGTTCGACGACTTCGAACTGGTGAACTATGATCCGCATCCACATATCAAAGGAGCAGTAGCGGTATGACGAATCATCGCAATCATTCCATAGCCATCATTGTTGCCCTCGATGAGCAGAATGCGATCGGACGCGATGGGAACCTGCTCTGTCACCTGCCCGGCGACCTGAAGCATTTCAAGGAGATCACTACCGGACAGACCATCATCATGGGCCGCAGGACCTTCGAATCGTTACCGAAGGGGGCGTTACCCCACCGCACCAATATCGTGATCACGTCCGGTAATGCAGTGAATTATCCCGGCTGCATCGTCGTCCGCTCTGTGGAAGAGGCGCTCACACATTGCAAGGAGGGTGAAAAGGCATTCATCATCGGCGGTGGTAAACTGTATCGCTCTACCCTTCATCTGGTCGATCAGCTCTACCTCACACGTATCCACCACACCTTTGCGGATACCGATACCTATTTCCCGGAAATTGATTTCAGTGAATGGGAATTAACGGAAAGGGAGACACATGCGGCAGACGAGAAACACCGGTATGGATATACCTTCATGACCTATCAAAGATGTAAATAAAAATGAGCAGAGAGGCCTGGATCAAATTCCTGCAGGGTGATGAATCGTCATTCCCGGATATTTATCATGCCTATTTTGGTGAACTTTTTGCTTATGCCCTGAAAATAGGTTTCGACGAAGAGACAAGCAAAGATGCCATACAGGATGTCTTTTTCAAAATTTATGTCTCCAAAAGCAAACTAACTCATATTCAGAATATTGAATATTACCTTCTACACGCCCTGAAAAACCGTCTCTTCGACATATATAACCTCGAGAACAGGATACATAACCTCAACTACCATGATTTGTTCATCGAAAATGAAAATAGTATTGCCGAACAGATCATCATCCGTGAGAAACAGACTCAGATGGAGAGCGAAGTAGCGCAACTCCTGCAATCATTACCCTCGAAACAGCGAAAAATAATCCATTACCATTTTCAACTTAACCTGAGTTTCAGTGAGATCGGCGAACTGCTGCACATCTCACCCGAAACAGTCAGGAAATCTGTTTACAGAGCAATCAAGAAATTAAAGGAGAAAGCATCCCATCCTTAATGAACCAACAGACCGTTGGTTAACTCACCGGGAAGTTAATCCATGTTAATATTGTCCGCTTTTTTTATAAAATTCGGTCTTTGTTGAAAAAAGTGTAAATGAAGCCGATCATGACGTATAAGGATTTCCTTTGTGACGAACTTTTTGTGTACTGGAGAACCCATCCCACAGAAGAACTGGACCGTTTCTGGGAGCAGTTCATGCTGGAAAATGAAGAGCTCAGGGTACCGTTCGACGAGGCTGTCGCAGAATTTGACAGACTCAGGGTTACCGGCGATCGTTTTGTGCAGCACGAGAATGCCGTAAAAAAATTACTGTCCCACCGTATTGCCAGGCACAAAAAGAGACAAATGAGCCGGCTGATCACCTCTTTGTCGGCAGCAGTTTTCGTGCTGGGGTTAATCACAACTCTTTACATCGTCGGCACAACACGGGAAAATAGGGAACCCTCCGTGGCTTCTGTCGGGAAGGTGATGAGCGATTCCCAGGTGAAGCTACTGGCAGGCGGTCATACCATTGATATCAGCAATAATTCTACACTCGATCTGTCAGAGAAGAAGAACAGTGCCATCGTGCAGGATTCACTATCTCAGACCGAGATTATACTGGACAGGCATCAAACCAACAAGCTCATTGTCCCTTTCGGTAAGAGAAGCTCCATCGTGCTGTCCGACGGATCGAAAGTAACTCTCAATTCCGGCACGGAAATGGATTTCCCCTCCTCCTTTTCCAAAAATTCAAGGGAAATATGGGTGGAAGGTGAAATCTTTATTGACGTAACGCAACAAACAGGTCTCCCATTCATTATCCACACGCCCAATTCCCTGATCACGGTCTACGGTACCTCTTTCAACGTCTCTTCCTATTCCGATGAGATCAGTGAGTCTATCGTCCTGGTCAACGGATCGGTGGAAGTGAAGAGCGAGAAAAGTGCACTATTGCTGAGACCCAATGAGATGGCGGTGATTGAGAAGGGCTCCGTGGTCCGTAAACAGGTCGATGTCAACGATTATATCAGCTGGAAAAATGGCTATCTGCAATTAAGCAAGACACCCCTCATCGATGTGCTGCAAAAAATAGGTCGTTATTACAATGTGGAGTTCCGCTATCAAAATGACCTGGGACTGACAGAAAAAACGTGCTCCGGGAAACTGTTTCTCTCCGGGAACCTGGAGGATGTGATAGAGGCTTTTTCAAAACTGACTTTCCTCCACTGCGAGATAAACAACGAAACCATCCATATCACCCATTAATCCTGACCATCATAATTTCAAACTTAAAAAAATGCCTATGAGAAAAGAAGTGAAGATTGAAAAAGCCGGATAATGCGGCAAACATTACCCGGCCGAGTGAACCTTGCTGTCAGACAAGAGCAGAGGCCAAATTTGACTGGTCTATCCCAAGCGACGGCAAAATCTACAGAGTGAATCCTAATTTACATTGGTAACAAATTAAAATTCAAACACAAAGGTATGCAAGAAAAGTATAACTATAAAACACTAATCCCGAAAAAAAACAGTCAATTTTTAAAAATCATGAAAATTCACTTTTTAATTACTTTGTTCTGTGTTTTTTCAGTGACGGCGGAAAATTCCTATGCACAGTCCAGAACTGTAACAGTTGAATTCAATCATATCACTTTGAAAGAGGCGCTTCATAAGATAGAGAATAATAGTGATTATCTGTTTCTTATTATGGATGAAGCTGAAAAAGAATTATCCAGGAAAGTGAACCTCTCCTATCATAATGAATCAATCAACGGAGTACTTGATGATTTGTTGAAAAAAACTGAATTAACCTATGCTATTGTCAACAGGCAGATCACAATCTCCAGAAAAAAGAGCGCACCTGCCGACAGACCCACGGTAATTGAATCTCCTGTGGTGATTCTCCAACAGACGGAGAAAACAATCACTGGTATAGTTTCCGATGTAAACGGAGAACCAATAATCGGTGCCAATATCATTGAGATGGGAACATCTTCCAACGGTACCATCACTGACATTAACGGCCGATTTACACTCACGGTGGCTGTCGATGCCACAATTCAGATATCTTACATAGGTTATCTGAGCCAAACGGTTAACACCAGCGGCAGAACGGTGTTTAACATCACTCTAGCTGAAGACACACAAGCGTTGCAAGAACTTGTGGTAGTGGGTTACGGCACACAAAAGAAGGAAAATCTTACAGGAGCTGTCTCTTCGGTCGACATAGGAAAAACACTCGACAGTCGACCTATTACTGATGTGGGAAGAGGATTACAGGGATCTACTCCGGGGTTATCAGTAATTATTCCTAGTGGTGAGGTGGGATCAGACCCATTAATCAAGATCAGAGGACAGATCGGTTCCTTTGAAGGTAATTCGAAACCCCTGATACTCCTGGACAACGTGGAAATTCCAAGCATTCAGATTGTAAATCCCAATGACATTGAAGCTATCTCCATCTTAAAAGATGCCGCAAGTGCTTCCATTTACGGAGCTAAGGGTGCTTTTGGGGTGGTACTGATCACTACTAAGAAGGGGGCCGGACAGGATAGGGTTGACGTCCAATACTCCACAAATTTTTCATGGCAGAATATATCCAAAAAGATGGAGATGGGAATGCTTGATGCAATGGAGTATTCGATTCTGTCCATGGAGAGAGTAGGCGGATCAGTTGCCGGTGCTTTCTGGCAGATTACACGTGACAGTTACGAGAAATCGAAACAATGGCATGCAACTTACGGTAAAATGGGACCCGAGGAACAGATGGTCTACGGTCGTGACTGGTATGTGGATGCCAACAACAGAAAGCTGGGTTTGCGCACATATGACCCCTATGACTATATGGTCAGGGAATGGACACCAAACACAAATCATGATCTTTCGGTAAATGGAAGAAGTGGTAAAACAACCTACAACGTAGGCATTGGTTATCTGCATCAGAATGGAATGATGAAGCCGGCAGAACATGATGATTTTACCCGCTACAACGGAACGATACGATTGAGCACGGAGATCAGTAAGCATGTTACTCTGAGAGCGGGAGCTATCTATTCAAACAGGGACAAAAGATATCCCTATGTTACCAACAGCACTACCGCAGATCCCTGGCTCTATCTCTATCGTTGGGGACCTGTTCAGCCTATGGGATACGAAAACGGGAAACCGATGCGCAGCCCTTTTTCAGAAGCAGAACAAGCTAACACGGCCAATCAGGAAAATAAATACTTCAATGTGAATATTGGTGCTTTGGTAAAGTTGATGGATAACTGGACACTCGATTTTGATTTTACGAACGCCAATGAAACTTTTATAAACAATCGTCTTGGAACACGCTATACTGCGTTAAACTCGTGGGGAGGAGCGATTCCCTTAAATGATGAGACAGGTAACAGGATTTATGTGAATGACAAAGGTCAGGAAGTACCATCAACCACTCCCAATGCCCTGCCGGCCTATCAGCTCGGATTAACAGAATATACAGCACACGGGGCCAATCCTGATCATATTTATCGCAATGTGCTGAATGGAGTAACCAACACACTCAACATTTACACCACATACAATCTGAATCTTTTAGAAGATCATGCTTTTAAACTCATGGCCGGTATCAACCGTGTCACCTACGATGCAAAGAACAACTGGTCACAAAAGACCGACCTGGCTGATATAGTGAACCCTCAATTCGGAAAAGCTGTGGGCACCATGACCTCCGGTGGTAATACCTACTGGGAAGCTCAATTGGGTTACTTTGGCCGTATTAATTATGCATTCAGAGATAAGTATCTGCTGGAGGGTAATCTGCGTTACGATGGAAGTTCCAAGTTCCCGTCGAGACTTTGGTGGCGTTTCTTTCCTTCCTTCTCGGCAGGATGGCGCGTGACAGAAGAACCATGGATGCAATGGATACAACCGGCTGTATCATCGATGAAAATAAGAGGATCATGGGGTGTGATCGGTGACCAGACAGTACCGAGCGGTCTTTATGTACCTTCCATGAGTACTACACAAACCAACTGGCTTGAACCGGGAGGCACGAAAGCTGTAGCTGTGGGTACCCCTGCAGCAGTGATGAGGGATATCACCTGGCAGGATCTGGAAAGTGCCAACTTAGGGTTGGATCTCCGGTTCCTCAATAATGCCATAGGCGTTACTTTTGATCTTTATCGCAGAGATACAAAAAACATGATCGTACCCGGTGAAGGCGTATCACTTACCTTTGGTGCAGGTGCACCCAAAGGCAACTTTGGTTCGATGAGAACCGATGGATGGGAGATTGCTGTGGATTACAATCACCGATTTGAGAACGGTCTGGGTCTCAACCTGATGGGCTCATTATCGGATGCAGTCACCACGGTGCTAAAATATGGTGATACACAGAGTGTAGATGGATGGTATATAGGGAAGAAATATGGAGAAATATGGGGATACAGAACCGACAGATTGTATCAGGAAAATGATTTCGTATTAGACAATGAGGGTAATCCGCAGAGAATCGTTCTTACTGAAAATGAAAGTAAAAAATATGCGGGTAAGTCAGCAAACAAACTGACTGATCCAAACGGGGTTTATCAGGCATTTTTACAGAACAGTTCCAATTTCTTCTTTGGACCCGGAGATGTGAAATTCGTAGATCTGAACGGTGATGGGGAGATTGATGCCGGTAGCCGTTTGTTGGATGATCACGGTGATCTGGAAATTATTGGCAATTCTACTCCTCGTTTTGAATATGGATTGCGTGTAGGGGCTGACTGGTTTGGGGTAGATGCGTCCATTTTCCTGCAAGGAGTGGGAAGCAGGCAACTCTGGGGAGTAGGTTTCTTAACGACTCCTGGTTTTCACGCCTCCGATGGTGCCATGCCCCAGGCTATTGCCGGAGATTTCTGGCGCTCAGACAGAACGGAAGCCTTTTATCCCGCACCATACAACATGGCTGGAAGTAACACTGGTAATAACATGCAGATTCAGTCCAAATATCTGTTAGACATGTCCTATTTGAGAGTAAAAAATATCACGATAGGCTATTCACTTCCCTCTGCATTATTGAATAAAATAATGTTGAACCAGCTTCGTCTCTATGTTTCCCTGGAAAATTTCTTCACTCTTGATCATTTGAGGGGATTACCTATCGATCCGGAGGTCATTTCCGGATATTCCATGTTTAATGAAACAAACTACAACTCAGGAAGAACAGGAGTGGGTACACCTGCCTTCAAGAGTGGATCGGTAGGATTACAAATTAATTTTTAAAAAACAGAAAAGATGAAAAAAAACATACTATTCAGCATCATATTATCCATAACTGTCTTGATAAGCGGTTGCTCAGATGTACTTGAAAGACCGGAGCTCAATGATATGAATGACGACACCTACTGGAGAAATGAAACGGATCTGCGCTTGTTTTCCAATGGATTCTACATCAATTATTTCGTGGGTTACAATAATACCTGGGGTGTGGCATATGCTCCACTCAGGGGTTATTACTTCAGTGATGATTTCTCCAATACCAACGTGCAATCCAATTTTGAGTCGAGTGTACCCTCAAGCAGGGGGAGTACGTCTGAAACACCCGATATGTTGGTACAATATGCCGGTCCGAACTGGAATTTTGCATGGGTACGTAAATCGAACCTGTTTATTAACCGCATAGAAACTGTTGCCAAAGCTGAGTTGAATAATGAAGCGTATAACCATTGGATGGGTGTGGCTAGATTCTTTAAAGGATTTGAATATCACAGGCTGGTGAGTGTATTCGGTGATGTACCTTATTATGAAGCCTCTTTCGAGGCTACTGATCACGTCCAGATGTATAAGGACCGAACCCCGCGCGGGGAAGTGATGGATCATGTCTATGATGATCTGTTATTTGCCTTTAACAATGTAAGACTGAATGATGGTGACAACGTTCTAAACAGATATATCGTTGCAGGTTTCATCTCCCGTATCATGCTGTTTGAGGGTACCTGGCAGAAGTACCATCTTAACGACCAGACCCGTGCAAAGAAATATCTTGAACTGGCTGTTGCTGCGGGTGATTTTGTAATCAACAGCGGCAAATATGACATTTCTTCCGATTTCAGGAGTCTCTTCGGTTCCCAGGACCTGAAAGGCAACAAGGAGATGTTAATGTATCGCCATTATGATGCAGCCCAGGGTGTGACACACCATGTGGCATCCTATTCAAACGGGTATGAAAGTCAGATTCCTTCGGCCAACTTATCACTGGCGAAAGCATTTATCTGCACTGATGGTCAACCCTATCAACTTTCGTCGGTGGAAAATGCGGATTCCTTAAACATTAGAAACATGATCACTACACGTGATCCCCGTTTCGAAGCTACGTTTCAGAATGTGCCCAAGGTACAGTCAGCCACACTACTCTACGCCAGCAAGTTTATTGACAGGACCGGTCCCACTTTCTGGAATTCTGGCAATATACCTCCTATCTATGCCAGTAATTCCAACACGAATGATGCTCCGGTCATGAGATACTCCGAAGTGTTATTAAACTGGATTGAAGCTAAGGCGGAATTGGCGACCCTGGGTGGATCGGCCGTAGCCCAGATTGACATTGACAAATCTGTTAACAAGATCAGAAACAGACCGCTTGATGCACAGGCCATCGCGAAAGGTGTGAAAAAAACCGCTCCCATGAGTCTGGCTTTTTTGCCTGATGACCCTGATCGTGATCCGGATGTGCCGGCCCTGATCTGGGAAATAAGACGTGAAAGAAGGATGGAGTTTGTTTTTGAATACTCCCGACTGTTGGATATTAAAAGATGGAAGAAGATAAGATACATGAGTGCAACCGAAAACCCGGATAACCTGCTGGGGTTGTGGATAAATGTGAAGGAAGAACTCCCCTCATTACTGGCAAAGGAAAAGGTGGGTCTTCTGGCAGTGAAGAAAGCGGACGGCACCATCATCACCTATAATGGAACAAATGGGAATGAGATGGTAGGTTATTATTTTATTGAGAAGGCTGCAGACAGACAGGCATTTGATAATAGGGTCTATCTGGCACCGGTGGGTAAGGCACAAATTGATCAATATATGGATAAGGGATATACACTAACCCAGACTCCGGGATGGGATTAAAAACCTGACACCTTACATTATAAAGAGGGTGTTTCACATGGTGATTTCACCCTTTTTATATTTCATTTAATCTCAGGGAAGATCCTTTAAGTAAGATGAGTCCATATCTTCCCAGAGGTTAAATGTTATTTTACGCGGATCTTTTATGTAATTGTATTTGCTAACCTACATCATTTTTCAAGTTTTGTGATATGAAAAAAATAGTGTTCATCTTATGGTTTATTTGTGCTGTTTTCATGGTTCACTCCCAAACATCATGGGTGCGGGTCATTCAGGCTGGCTATCACGAAGAAGATATTAAAACGGTAGTTGGCATTCCTGATATTCTTGATGAAGCAAAATGAGGTCTTGACTGGCTAGTGAAGATGAATCCCGATGCCGACACCCAAGTCGAATTCGAAAAAGACCTAGACGCAACAACAGTTATCTCGATATGTAAAGACAAAATCCCGGAGCGGTAATATTTTGACATAGAAAGAAATAATTTGAAGAACAATAACATCACTTTTTAGATTGCTGAATTAGACAAACCATTGTTTTTTTCTTAATTTTGTAAGAATAAAATATTCTTAATGAACAGAACATGAAATTCATATATACATCTTTCATTCTTCTCTTGGTATCTTTTTTATCTTTTGCTCAGGACTTTGAATATGATTCTCTTCAACAGCAGGCAGGCAGCTCACTCACCCGGATATACCGTGCGGCAATGCTCCGTCCGGGAAGGGTGACGGTGGACAGCATCGCGCTGCACGAAAGAAAGAAAAGCATTGAGCTGTACACCAACCTGACACTCTCCTACCTACCCATGCGGGAGGATCTCGTGCAGCTTATCTACGACAGCATCCGCGATCACCTCCCCACGGCTCAGAAAAAATACCGTATCAGCGTCTTCTCTGACCATCAGGAGATCAGTCACCTGATACCCAACCATTACCGGAATAAGCAGATCGATAAAAACCGCCTGATGGCACACAGGGTGAAAACGCCGCTCATCACGCGACTCTCCGACCCTTCGAAAAACTACACCAAAGGTTTACAAAACAATCATATTGCATTGTGGCAGAGCCACGGATGGTATTACGAGCAGAAGCTGGGACGGTGGGAATGGCAGCGGGCGCGCATCTTCCAGACGGTGGAGGATCTCTATACGCAGAGCTATGTCCTGCCCTTCCTGGTGCCGATGCTGGAAAATGCCGGTGCCAACGTGCTGCTTCCACGGGAACGTGATTACAACACCACAGAGCTGATCATCGATCACGATGGCAGCAGTGGAGAATCAGCCTACAGCGAGACGATTGGCAGGGAAGCATGGAGATACACCGACTCTGCAGGATTTGCCAATCAGAGAGAGATCTATCTCGATGGCGAAAATCCCTTCCGGATGGGCAGGGCAAGGCAATCGAAAACCGTTTCAAAAGGTGCTGAATCTGTTGCCACCTGGAAACCCGATATACCGGTAAAAGGAGAATATGGAGTCTACATCTCTTACCAGACGGTGAAGAACAGCAGCGACGATGCCCTCTACACCGTGCATCATGCCGGCGGCAAAACCGATTTTCTGGTGAACCAGCAGATGGGTGGCGGCACCTGGATCTACCTCGGCAGTTTCAGTTTCGATACAGGAAGCAATCACAGGATCACCCTCTCCAACAAAAGCAGGCGGTCCGGTAAAATGGTGACGGCTGATGCCGTAAAGATCGGCGGCGGCATGGGAAACATCGCACGGATGCCCCACCCCGGAGGATTCGAAAAGGAGAACACCAGGAGTTCCGACAGCCTGACCCGGAAAGAGACGCTGGTGCCGAAAATAAACTACACTCCTGAGATAAGCGGTTACCCGCGATATACGGAGGGTGCCCGCTACTGGATGCAATGGGCAGGGGTGCCCGACAGTGTCTACAACAGGACAGAAGGGAAGAACGACTATACCGACGACTATGCCAGCCGTGGTGTATGGGTCAACTGGCTAGCCGGGGGTTCACCGGTGCTTCCCAAGGCCGAAGGACTCAACATCCCCCTGGACCTTGCGTTCGCCTTCCATACCGATGCCGGCACCTACCGGGGCGACACCATCGTGGGTACGCTGGGCATCTACATGACGCACCACAACGATGAACGGTTTGCTAACGGCCGTTCACGGTGGGCTTCCCGCGACCTGTCGGAGCTAATCATGGAGGAGATCGTGAGCGATATCCGTCGTGACTTCGAACCGGACTGGACACGCCGCCATCTCTGGAACCGATCCTATGCCGAAGCGCGGATGCCCAACGTGCCTACCATGCTGCTGGAGCTGCTCTCGCACCAGAACCTAGCCGATATGCGCTACGGGCTGGATCCGACCTTTCGCTTTACCGTGGGTCGTTCTATCTACAAGGGAATGTTGAAATTTCTCGCCACCCAATATAACCGCCCCTATGTGGTGCAGCCTTTGCCGGTGAAGGACTTCACCGCACATTTCACCGGTGAGACAGAAGCACTGCTCACGTGGCAGCCGGCGCCCGATCCCTCGGAACCTTCTGCTACTCCCACACAATATATTGTCTATACCCGCCTCAACGGCGACGGCTTCGATAACGGGGTGCCGGTGAACAATAACAACTACAGCACAAAAATCCGGAAGGATGATATCTACAGCTTCAGGGTGGTGGCCGTGAACGAGGGAGGCAAGAGCTTCCCGTCGGAGACACTCTCGCTCTGCCGGCAATCAGACCAAAGGGGTAAGGTGCTTATTGTGAACGGTTTCACCCGTGTCTCGGCACCGCACAGCTTCTCTGTCTCCGGTGACAGCATCGCCGGCTTCGCGGGAAGCGTGGACAACGGCGTACCCTACATCGCCGACCATCATTTTATCGGACAACAAAACGAGTTCAGGCGCCTCATCCCCTGGATGGACGACGATGCTTCGGGCTTCGGCGACAGCAACGCCGACTATGAGACCACCGCCATCGCGGGCAATACGTTCGATTATCCCTCTATTCACGGAGAGGCGTTCGCCCGTGCCGGCTATTCATTCGTATCCTGTGCGGCCAGCGCCGTGGAGAATGGACTGGTGAACCTGTCCGATTATCAAACGGTTGACTGGATCCTCGGCAAACAACGTACATGGAGTGTGGGCAGAGGAGCAAAACCACCCCTGTTCAAGACATTCCCGAAAAAACAGCAGGAGGCTCTCACCGCCTTTTGCAACAACGGCGGTAACATCCTCGTCAGCGGCGCTTTTGTCGGTACCGACCTGTGGGATAATCCATATGCTACAAAAGAGGATCGGGAGTGGGCGCAGGAGACGCTGAAATACAAATGGCGCAACAATAACGGCGCCGTGACAGGGCAAATTAAAGCTGTGCCCTCTCCTTTTTCCTCCATACAGGGTAAGTACAGTTACTATAATGAGCTGAACAGCGAAAACTACGTGGTGGAGCATCCCGATGCCATAGAACCTGCTGATGAGAATGCTTTCACCATCTTCCGCTATACGGAGAACAACCTGAGCGCAGGCGTCCTCTATCAGGGAGAGAAATACAACAGCTGCATCCTGGGTTTCCCGATAGAATCCATCAAAGGTCAGGAGAACCGGAACAGGCTGGTAAAAAATATACTGGAGGCATTAGAAGATTAGCAAATTCGATGATTAAAGGATTCGACAATTTGACAATTAATAAATCGGTAAATCATCAAAAAATCGGTAAATCAACTATCATATGAAAAAAATAAACGCATTTATCCTCTTCTCAGAGCCGGAACAAGCCAGAAAAACGGTGGAAGAGCTCAGACAATCGGAGTCGATAGACAAGATCTGGCTGCTTACGCCCGAAAATAGCAGGGAAACAATCAGGGGGTGCAGGAATATCGCCATCGACACGCTCCACAGCAGTGCCACGGTAAAGAAGATCGCACAGAAATCAAATGCCGACTATACGCTCATCTATCAGAAGCCCACCGCACTGAGACCCGGTTACTTCGCGCTGGAACGGATGACCCGTATCGCGGAAGATACGCAGGCCGGTATGGTCTATGCCGACTACCATGCCATCAGCAACGGGGAGAAGACAAACCATCCGGTGATCGGCTATCAGGAAGGTAGTCTGCGCGATGACTTCAACTTCGGCTCGCTGCTCCTCTATAATGCGAAGGCACTGAAGAAAGCGGCCAGGAGGATGAAAAGCGAGAACTACACGTTTGCCGGCCTCTACGACCTCCGGCTCAAGGTGTCGCAGAAGAACCCACTCGTGCATGTCAACGAGTACCTCTACACCGAGATAGAAGAGGATACCCGTGCATCGGGACAGAAAATATTCGATTATGTCGATCCTAAAAACCGACAGGTTCAGTTAGAGATGGAACAAGCCTGCACACAACATCTGAAGGAAGTGGGTGCCTGGCTCGAACCGGTATTCGATCCCATAGCATTCAGTCAGGGTGACTTCAGGTATGAAGCATCGGTGATCATCCCGGTGCGCAACCGTATCCGAACTATCAGGGATGCCATCTCCTCCGTCCTGCGTCAGAAAACCAGCTTCCCCTTCAACCTGATCGTGGTGGATAATCACTCTACCGACGGCACGACGGAGGCTATCGATGACTTCAAAGAGGATACACGGCTGATCCATATTATCCCTGATCGGGACGACCTGGGCATCGGCGGCTGCTGGAACATGGGGGTGCACCACCCCCACTGCGGAAAGTTCGTCGTGCAGCTCGACAGCGACGATGTCTACAGCGGCGAGGACACGCTGCAGAAGATCGTCGATGCTTTTTACGCACAAAACTGTGCCATGGTGGTGGGCACTTACCAGATGACCAACTTTGATATGGAGATGATCCCGCCGGGCATCATCGACCACCGGGAGTGGACACCCCACAACGGGAGGAACAACGCCCTGCGCATCAACGGGCTGGGCGCACCCCGTGCTTTCTACACGCCCGTGTTGCGGGAGATCAAGGTGCCCAACACCAGCTACGGTGAGGATTATGCCCTCGGGCTGAACATCTCGCGTCATTATCAGATAGGACGTATTTACGATGTACTATACCTCTGCCGCCGCTGGGAAGACAATAGCGACGCCTCGCTCGATATCGTGAAGATGAACGGCCACAACTTCTATAAAGACAGCATCAGAACCTGGGAGCTGCAGGCCAGAAAGAGAATGAAACGAAGAAGGGAACTCTTCCCGCATAAGTAATTGATAGTTATAAATATTCAATAGCCATATACGATGAACGACCCGCTGATACATGTCGGTATTATTTCGGAGCAGCCTGCAATCAACTTTTCGCTGCTCACCCCTTACAGACTCAAAGGAAAAGAGGTTGCCCCGGGCAATTACAGGGTGGAGCATTCGGAAGGAAAAATCCTTTTCAACGGTGAGAAACAGGACGAGATCACCTTCGAGTCGGATCATTTGCACCGCGACTCATTCGAGTTGAAGGATGTGATCATCGGCCTCCACTTCCACTGGGAACGCAGGGAGAACCAGCGTTTTCAGGGAGGACTGAAGTTCATCACAGAGAAGGGCGGCATCACCGCCATCAACATCGTCTCCCTGGAGGACTACCTCAAGAGCGTCATCTCGTCCGAGATGAGTGCCACCAGCTCCGAAGCGCTGCTGAAGGCACATGCCGTGATCTCCCGCAGCTGGCTGCTGGTGCAGATACAAAAGAACAAGGATATCACTGGCGACTATCAGACATCGTTTGCATCACCCACCGAAATCGTCCGCTGGTACGACCGCGAGGATCACTCCCTGTTCGATGTATGCGCCGACGACCACTGCCAGCGTTACCAGGGCATCACCCGGCAAACGACACCGCTGGTGAACAAAGTGATCGACGAGACACGCGGCAAGGTGATCACCTATAACCATGCCATCAGTGATGCCCGTTTCTCGAAGTGTTGCGGCGGTGCCATGGAGACCTTCGAGAATGTGTGGGAGCCGATCGCCCATCCCTACCTGCAGGGTAAGGCAGATAACCCCGGAGATGCCCCCCTGCCCGATCTCACCGTCGAAGAGAACGCTGATGCGTGGATCCGCTCATCACCCCCGGCCTTCTGCAACACGCAGGACGCTCACATCCTCAGACAGGTGCTGAACGACTACGACAGGGAGACAGCCGATTTCTACCGCTGGAAGGTGGTCTATTCTCAGGAGGAGCTGTCAAGCCTCATCCGGGAACGCTCCGGCATCGATTACGGTGAGATCATCGACCTGCAACCCCTCGAACGGGGTACATCGGGACGCATTATCCGGCTCAGGATCATCGGTACGGAGATGGTGATGACCATCGGCAAGGAGCTGGAAATACGGCGTACCCTCTCCACATCACACCTCTACAGCTCCGCCTTCGTGGTAGATGCCGGGGAGGAGAACGACGAAGGGATACCACAAAAGTTTACGCTGACCGGTGCCGGCTGGGGGCACGGTGTGGGATTGTGCCAGATCGGTGCAGCCATGATGGCGGAGAAGGGGTATAGCTATGAAGAGATACTGCTTCACTACTTCCCCGACACAGTGATCGACAAGAAATACTAAACAGACTACAAATGAAAAAATCAACACGCTCCCCGTGGAGCTGGATACCCACACTCTACTTCGCCGAGGGACTGCCCTACGTGGCGGTGATGACCGTCTCCGTGATCATGTACAAACGTTTCGGCCTCTCCAACACCGATATCGCCCTCTATACCAGCTGGCTCTACCTCCCCTGGGTCATCAAACCCTTCTGGAGCCCCTTCGTGGACATCCTGAAAACAAAACGATGGTGGATTATCTCCATGCAGCTGCTGATTGGTGCCGGCCTGGCAGGCGTGGCCTTTACCCTCCCCACGCCGTTCTATCTGCAAGCCTCACTAGCTTTTTTCTGGCTGATGGCCTTCAGCTCCGCCACGCACGACATCGCGGCCGACGGCTTCTACATGCTCGCGCTCGATGATTCAAAGCAGTCCTTTTTTGTGGGCATCCGCAGCACCTTCTATCGCCTTGCTTCAATCACGGGGCAAGGGTTACTTATTATCCTGGCAGGATTCTTTGAGAAATCGACCGGGAAGATACCGCTTGCCTGGAGCATCACCTTCTTCACTATGGCGGGACTCTTCATCGCCTTCATGGTGTATCACCGCTTTGCCCTGCCCTATCCGGCAGAGGATAGCGCGAGGGCAGTGCACACCCCAAAGATGGTGCTGATAGAGTTCGGAAAGACGTTTAAATCCTTCTTCACCAAGAAGGGTATCGGCCTGGCGATCGCTTTTATCCTGATCTACCGGCTGGCAGAAGCGATGCTGGTGAAGATGGCCTCTCCCTTTCTGCTCGATTCCCGCGAGATCGGGGGACTGGGGTTGGGCACGCAGGAGGTGGGACTGGTCTACGGGACCATAGGTGTGATTGCCCTCACCCTCGGCGGCATCCTTGGCGGCATCGTGGCCTCCCGCCACGGGCTGAAGCACTGGATATGGCCGATGGCATTGGCCATCACCCTTCCCAATGCCGCTTATCTTCTCCTGTCGGTCTATCAGCCTGACAATTTTATCTGGGTGAATGTGGCTGTCGCCTTTGAACAGTTTGGCTATGGCTTCGGATTTACGGCCTATATGCTTTATCTGATCTATTTCTCGCAGGGTGAACACAAAACAGCGCACTACTCTATCTGTACCGGTTTCATGGCACTGGGCATGATGCTCCCGGGTATGGTGGCAGGCTGGATTCAGGAACAACTGGGATATGAGCATTTCTTTATCCTGATCATGATTCTCACGATACCCACCCTGTTACTGATTCCATTCATGAAAGTGGACAGGGAATTCGGGAAAAAGAAAGAGTCGTTACCCGCTGAAGAGGCTGCCGCAGAATAACAACCCCTCATTCAGACGCACAAAGATGATTCAACAGGTAATGCGGACAATACATAAAACAACAAACGGCTTCAAGGAAAAAATAATTCAACAGATGAAGAAAAATAATTTACGTAGCTCCCTCTTCCCGACAGGAAGCACAGGCCTGCTTATCACATTGCTTTCGTGCTGCCTGCTATTTGCTCCTGACACTTATGCCGGGGACATACGGGTGAAAACTGGGATAGAGGTGCTGAAGGAATCCGGCTTCAAAATTCTGCAGGGAAAGCGGGTAGGACTGATCACCAACCCCACGGGGGTGGACAACAACCTCCGGTCGACCATCGACATCCTGCACGAGGCTGACAATGTGCAGCTCGTGGCGCTGTACGGACCGGAGCATGGCGTTCGCGGTGATGTACATGCGGGTGATAAGGTATCCGACTTCAAAGACCCCAACACCGGCGTACCAGTCTATTCGCTGTACGGAGCAACCCGAAAACCGACGAAAGAGATGCTGGAGGGTGTCGATCTTCTGGTGTACGATATACAGGATATAGGCTGCCGCTCCTACACCTATATCTCCACCCTGTACCTGGCCATGCAGGCAGCCGCGGAAAACAACATCGGGTTCGTGGTGCTGGACCGGCCTAACCCGCTGGGCGGCCTCAAGGTAGAGGGTAACCTGGTGGAAGAAGGCTTCTTCTCTTTCGTCAGCCAGCTGAAGATCCCCTATGTCTACGGCCTCACCTGCGGTGAGCTGGCGGAGATGATCAACGGGGAACAGATGATACCCCAACCTTGTCAACTTACGGTGGTGAAAATGAAAAAATGGCGCCGGAAGATGCATTTCGAGGATACCGGACTGCCCTGGGTCCCCACCTCACCGCATATTCCCTTTGCCCACTCTGCTTATTTCTACCCTGTCTCGGGTATCCTGGGCGAACTGGGATATATCTCTATCGGCGTGGGATACACTCTCCCCTTCGAGATGTTCGCCGCTGAATGGATCAACGCCGAGGCGTTTGCCAGAGCACTGAATGCGAAACGGCTTCCCGGCATCACCTTCCGTCCCATCCACCTGAAACCCTACTATTCCGTTGGTGCGGGAACAAACATGCAGGGGGTGCAGATACACCTCACCGACTTTAACAAAGCCCGCCTGTCGGACATTCAGTTCCATGTGATGGAGATGGCCGCACAACTCTATCCCGAACACAGCGTGTTTGAACATGCACCCGCAAACAGGTTCGACATGTTCGACAAGGTGAGCGGCAGTGACTTCATCCGGAAAGAATTTTCCAGGAACCACCGTTTTGAAGATATCAGCGCTTACTGGACCAAAGATGAAGAACCGTTCAGAAAATTGTCGAAGAAATATTATCTTTACCGCTGAATCATGTAGGGTACGTTGAATGAACTCACCTACAGGATGACATGCAACGAACCATGCATATTCCCGGTTACGGATCAGCAAACCCATTTGAAACAGACACTCGCATCATATAAAAAGATGAACGCTACTTCAGCATCTCAGCAAAACAGCCGGCTATTATCGCTTGACATCCTACGGGGCATCACCATTGCCGGCATGATCATGGTCAACAACCCCGGTTCGTGGAGCTATGCCTACGCACCGCTCAGACATGCTCACTGGCACGGACTCACACCTACCGACCTGGTCTTTCCCTTCTTCATGTTTATCATGGGGGTCTCCACTTTTATGTCGCTCCGGAAATTCAACTTTGAACCCTCCAAAGCAGCCATCGGGAAAATTATACGTCGCACCATCCTCATCTTCGTGATCGGACTGGCTCTGGGCTGGTTTGGACAACTCACGCGGGGACTCGCTACGGGAGAGTCGTTCGGTGTGGCGGCCACCCATTTCGACACCCTGCGTATCCTGGGTGTGCTGCAACGGCTGGCGCTTGCTTACGGCTTTGCAGCACTGATCGCGGTTCTGGTCAATAACAAACTGCTGGCCTGGGTGATTGGCATCCTATTGGTGGGTTATTATCTGATCCTTCGCTTCGGGAATGGGTTTGACATGTCGGAAGAGAACATCATCGCCGTGATAGACAAAACACTGTGGGGTACCGGTCATATGTATAAGGATACCACACCGGAAGGAGTACGCATAGCACTCGATCCCGAGGGGTTACTCAGCACCATCCCCTCCATTGCCCACGTACTCATCGGTTTTCTGTTCGGCAAACTGATCGTGGCGCACAGAGACAACCACACCCGCGTGGAGAAGATACTGATATGGGGAACCATCCTGGCCTTCTCCGGCTTGCTCCTGCAATACGGATGCCCCATCAACAAAAAGATATGGAGCTCCACGTTTGTACTCGTGACCACCGGCTTTGCCGCGCAGTTGCTGGGACTGCTGATCTGGATCATCGATATCCATCAAAAAGAGAAATGGAGCCGCTTCTTCCACGCTTTCGGGGTGAACCCGCTGATTGTGTACGTGTTTGCAGGTGTTCTCGCCAACCTGGTGTCTAACATCCGCTTTTCCTACCGGGGTGAGTTCGCCTCCCTGAAATCATTCACTTACGAAGTGCTGTTACGTCCCTGGGCGGGTGATTATTTCGGCTCGCTGCTCTACGCACTGCTGTTTATTACCGTTTGCTGGCTTTTTGGATATATTCTCTACAAAAAGAATATTTATATCAAACTATAAGTGCCGGATAATGGTTATTAGAACAACAAGCAATCAATCCCAATGGATCATACAGCATTAAGGAAACAAATACTGATCGCCGACAGTGGCGCCACCAAGACCGACTGGTGCCTTACTCGCGAAGGAGAGATCCTGCAACGGTTTTCGGGAAAAGGAATCAGTCCCGTATATCAAACGGAGGAGGAGATTGCCGGGGAGATCAGACAACATGTCTATCCTCTGCTGAAGGAGAGAGAGATTCATGCCATCCATTTCTACGGCACAGGCTGTATTCCCGAGAAGACAGCACTGGTACGGAACGCCATTTACCAATCGTTCCCCATCGGTGCTATCCGGGTGTACAGCGACCTGATCGCTGCCGCACACAGCCTCTGCGGACACCAGGCAGGGATTGCCTGTATCCTGGGAACCGGCAGTAATTCGTGTGAATGGAGCGGCAGTGAGATCATATATCAGGTATCGCCACTCGGGTTTATCCTGGGTGATGAAGGGAGCGGCGCCGCATTGGGCCGACAACTGGTGGCCGATGCGCTGAAGAATCAGCTCTCGCTGGGATTGAGGGAAAAACTGCTGGAGGAATACAACCTCACCCCTGCCCGGATCGTCGAAAACGTCTACCGGCAACCCTTCCCCAGTCGTTTTCTGGCAAGTCTTGCTCCCTTCCTCCTCCACAATATAGAGGACAAAAGTATCCGCCGGATTATCACCAGCGGGTTTTCCGGTTTCTTTGAAAGAAATGTCATGCAGTACGATTATCGTAAAAACAAGGTTCATTTTGTCGGCTCCGTCGCCTGGTATTTCTCGGATATCCTGAAAGAAGTGGCAGCGGAAAAAGAAATAGTGGTAGGGAAGATTGAACAGTCACCCATGCCCGGATTAATCGATTATTACAAATAAATTCCATATCCCAAATCAAACATAAAACATCGAAATGACATTCATCAAGATAACAGAACAACCCTCACTATACAACGATCTGGAAAAAAAATCGGTGCTGGAGCTGCTGACCGAGATCAACGCCGAGGACCAGAAGGTGGCGCCTGCCGTACAGAAAACCATTCCCGAAATAGAGAAGCTGGTAACAGGTATCGTGGAGCGCATGCGCCGCGGCGGACGGCTCTTTTACCTGGGCGCCGGCACCAGCGGACGGTTGGGTGTGCTCGACGCATCTGAGATACCCCCCACCTTCGGCATGCCCAACACCTATGTGATCGGGCTGATCGCCGGGGGAGAAAGTGCGTTGCGTAACCCTGTGGAAGCGGCAGAGGATGACACCGACAAGGGATGGGAAGAGCTCATGGAATACAAGATCAATGAGAACGACGTGCTGGTGGGTATCGCCGCTTCGGGCACAACACCTTACGTGATAGGGGCATTGCGCCGGGCTCGGGAGAAAGGGATCCTCACCGGTGCCATCAGCTGTAATCCCGACTCACCCGTGGCCGCGGAGGCGGAGATCAAAATTGAACCGATCGTCGGCCCCGAATATGTGACGGGCAGCACCCGCATGAAATCGGGCACAGCCCAGAAGCTGGTACTCAACATGATCACCACCGGCACCATGATCAAGTTAGGCAGGGTGAAAGGCAACCGCATGGTCAACATGCAGCTCACCAACCAGAAGCTGGTGGACAGAGGCACCCGCATGATCGTAGATGAACTCTCCCTCTCCTATGAACAGGCGAAAAACCTGCTGCTCCTTCACGGGTCCGTTAAAAAGGCTACAGAGAGTTATAAGAATTCGAAATGAAACAGAGACTAAACATACACAATGGCAATTATAATTGATACTGACAATCCTGATCTGCTGCTCGATAAGATCTATGAAGCGATCGATAACAAAAAAGCCGATAAGTGGGCCCGTACAAGTGACGGCCGCCTCACCATCGGTACGCTCCTGTGGAAAAACGAGGCTTTCTTTAAGCCACAGATATGGGTGGATGAGAACCAGTTGCGTTTTGGATTGTTGAAAAGAAAAGACAGGAAGCACATCACCTCGAAAATGTACACCACGTTTCATGTTAAACTGATGGAGATGCTCCTGACTTATTTTGACGGAGATTTCCGAAGTGTCACCGCAACAGCGGCAATGGCGGAACCCGATGCGTTCTGATTTCTCAAAAACAATACCGCGTATGAAAACAAGCATAGCTCAAATTGTTACACTAATCCTGTCTGTCACGATATTGACTGGTTGTGAGATTCTCACATTCTCAGGTAAGACATCAACCAAATGGAAAAATAACATCGTTTATCAGACCATTAAATGGGATGTGAATGCTTCGGAGGAGGATGTGAGGCGCGATTTCACTGCTTTCATCCGCGAAACGCTGCAACAAACCAGATACAGGGATTATCAGCTGCTGTTTCAATCCAACTACGGACTTGAAGCACAGGAACGGACCTATGTCCTCAAAATATTCAGAAACAGTGAAGAGAAAGAAGATTTTCTCCGGAAATCGGAAGATATCGTCGCGCGGACGCGTGCTCTGGCAGGCAGCGGGTTCAACGACAGGTGGGGGCAACTGCAACCCAATATGGCCGTGGAGAAGGTATATGAACTGCTGCCGGAACTGGCAACCTTCAACGCAACACAGAAACTGTATCCAGACCATTCGGAACTCCTCCTGGCCGATCTCCGGCTCTCCTTCGACCTCAGCGGCTATCTGACCGGTTTCGGTAAGGGTAACCAGCCTGCAATCCCCCGGAGTGACGAGAACTGGGTTTTCTGACCTTTCCCTTTTTTTACATTCATTTTTCACATTTCACTTTTCTATGAAACCAGCATCTGAATCATTACTTATCTTACTTATCCTCCTGGATACTACCCTCTCATCGGTGGCGCAGAACGCCGATTACAAAACCCTCACCGATATACCCTATTACCGGGAAGATATCCGTCAGAAGGACCCTTATATCAACGAACGGTGCCGCCTCGACATCTATTATCCGGCCAACAGAAAAGACTATGCCACGATCGTCTGGTTTCATGGCGGAGGGCTCACCGGCGGGAACAAGGAACTGCCTGAATCGCTGAAAAATGAGGGAATCTGCGTCGTGGGTGTAAACTATCGTCTGGATCCGCAGGTCAGGGCACCGGCCTATATCGAAGATGCAGCGGCAGCGGTAGCCTGGGTATTCCGGCATATCGAAGCATTGGGAGGTGATGCATCCCGGATCTTTGTGTCGGGCCATTCTGCCGGTGGCTACCTGGCGATGATGATCGGGCTCGACAAGCAATACCTCGCGGCACACGACATCTACGCCGACAGTATTGCCGGCCTCATCCCCCTGAGTGGCCAGACCATCACGCATTTCTCTATCCGGAAGGAATATGGGATGAAAGATACCCACCCTCTCGTGGATCAGTATGCTCCTCTCTACCATGTCCGTCCCGATGCTCCCCCCTTGTTGCTGATCACCGGAGACCGCGATCAGGAGATGCTCGGACGTTATGAAGAGAATGCCTACCTGGCCCGCATGATGAAGGTGGCGGGACACAGGCAGACCCGTCTGCTGGAGCTGCAGGGATACGGCCACGGCATGACCTACCCCGCCTTCCCGCTGGTACTGGAAGAGGTACGAAGCATCAGTGAAAGGAAATAATATTACTTTTACTGGTTTACTGTTCAGCCTGGGTGCAAACACTATCGCCATCAACTTCGCCTCCGGAAAATCGGATCTCTTCACCACTACCGACGACCGGTCGGCCATCATCTCCGACGTGCTGATCATCCTGCAGCAGATCGACAGGTATCACTCCGTGGCCTATGTGCCCTACGGTCCGGAGCTGGAACCTGGGCTGCTGGGATTATCCGCTGAACAATGAACTGTATACCCTCTTCCGTGCCTCGGAACTGCACAGCCAGCGATATCATGTGAGTTGACAAGAATCGTTAAATGCATAAACTTTTTTCTGCACTTTCTGTTATTGTGACAGCCTTTACAACGGTCCGACCGTTCAGGCTTTCATTTTACATCATCAGGGCTGATAAGCCACCATATATATGAATATTATTGAAGCGCTCAAGTGGCGTTATGCCGCCAAACGAATGACCGGGGAGAAGATCACGGATGAACAGATGGAGACGATCATCGAAGCCATCCGTCTGGCACCTTCCGCCTACGGACTGCAACCCTACACAGTCATCGTGACTGAGAACAAGGAATTACTGAAGGAGATATACGGGAAAGCCTGCCCGCAGATCGTGGTATTGCAATGCTCTCATCTGCTTATCTTCAAGGTGAAGAAAAGACTGGACGAAGATTATATGGAGGGATTCCTCCGTGAGTTAAAACGTTCGAGGAACACCACGGACGAGTATATAGAGAGTTATCGCAGCAAGATACACCATGTGCTCCTTAACCCGACGGTGAACACATTCAACTGGGCTGTCCATCAGACTTACATCGCCCTGGGTTATGCCACCTTCGCCGCTGCCCAGCTGGGCATCGATGCGACACCCATCGAAGGGTTCAATGCCGGTGCCCTGAACCGGCTGCTATCACTCAATGTAGCGGAGGAAGAAGCGGTAGTGATGCTCACCCTCGGTTACCGCAATGAGAAAGAAGACAGACTGGCGCTGCAGCCCAAGGTAAGAAAACCGCTCAACCTGCTGATTGAGCGGATATAAAAATTACTTACGGAATTTGATAGATAATACTGTTGATATTCATCCCCGCACCTACCGATGCCAGGATGATATTGTCACCGCTTTGCAGTTCGTGGTGTTCCATCTCTCTGCGGGTGATAATGTCCAACAGCGTGGGAACGGTCGCCACTGACGAGTTACCGAGCCATGAGATGGTCATCGGCATAATGGTCTCGGGAACCGATGTGATATCGTAGAGTCTGAACAGTCGCTGCAGGATCGCATCGTCCATCTTCCCGTTCGCCTGGTGAAGAAGCACCTTGCTGATTTGGGAGATATGCAGACCCAGTTTATCGAGACCCATTTTGACGGTTTTGGGTACATTCTCCAGTGCATACTGGTACAAACGACGTCCGTTCATCTTCAGGTAATAGTCTTTCTTCTCTGCCAGCTGCGGATTATAGGAATAGCCCATCTGAAGCATATGCACGTAGTCCAACGCATCGCTGCGGGAGTTGTGCCCCATGATACCGATGGGCGTATCGCTCTCGCGCCCCTCTATGATGGCTGCTCCGGCACCATCAGCATAGATCATGCTGTCGCGGTCGTGCGGGTCGGCAACACGTGACAGGATATCAGCACCCACAACCAGTATTTTTTTGGCATCACCCGAACGAACATAGTAATCGGCCTGAATCACCGCCTGTATCCAGCCCGGACAGCCGAATAAAACATCGTAAGCCACTGAGAAGGGATTTTGGATACCCAGCTTATGTTTCAATCGGGATGCCAGGGAAGGTACCACATCCATCCGCATATTATCCACCATCGTCTCGCCAAAATTATGCGCGAAAATGATGTAATCGAGCTCCTCCTTATCAATCCCGGAAGCATCAATCGCTCTCTGAGCAGCGATGAGTGCAAGATCGGAAGTAACCTGGTTCTCCTCGGCATAACGTCGCTCGGAGATGGTGGTGATCTCTTCAAACTTCTGCACGATGGATTCATTGGGAGTGGTGATCCTTTCTCCCGATGATTCATAAAACTCATAAGTCTTAAAGAACTCGTTTTTCACCTGTCTGGGAGGCACATAACTTCCTGTTCCTGTAAAGACACTGTATATTTTCCTCATACCAACTAATAATTTTCAAACGAATGAATAACAAGTCACAAAGATAAAAAATTTAATTCATATAAAAACCAATTTTTAATGCCCTTCACGCCGTGTGACATCATAATACGGTCTTACCTGTAAACGGTACCTTTTTCCCGGTAGGTATACCGGGCCATCCTGTTTCTCTCACTTACAGATTGTACAGGTTGTTGTATTGGATTACAAAGAAGCATTTTGGACGAATGCAATCAAAACCCCATTATTTTAAAATGAAATCAGTCTCATTTCACAGATTCATTGTATATTTGCGGTTAAGATGCATGCGTTTGTGCGATAATGACGGAGCGGTTTCGTGACAATGGTACACGGTTCGGTCACTGGTTGAAAAACAGGGTTTGCTGCATCGGTGCAATCTGTCAAATTTAAAAATATACGATATGGGAAAAGTGCTGATTATTGGCGCCGGTGGCGTGGGAACAGTCGTAGTCAACAAGGTGGCTCAAAATAATGATGTATTTACGGAGATCATGCTGGCCAGCCGCACCAAAAGTAAGTGTGATGCCATCGCAGAGGATGTGAAACGGCGTACGGGAGTGATGATACAAACAGCGAAAGTGGATGCCGACAATGTACCTGAGCTGGTGTCACTGATGAATGACTATAAACCGGAGCTGGTGATCAATGTGGCACTGCCTTACCAGGACCTGACCATTATGGATGCCTGTCTGGCTTGTGGCGTCAACTACCTCGATACCGCCAACTATGAACCGAAGGATGAAGCCAGATTTGAATACAAATGGCAGTGGGCCTGCAAGGAGAAATTCGAAAGAGCCGGTCTGACCGCCATCCTCGGTTGCGGTTTCGACCCGGGTGTAACCAGTATCTTCACCGCTTACGCCGCCAAACATCATTTCGATGAGATCCATTATCTCGATATCGTCGACTGTAATGCCGGCGACCACGGCAAGGCATTTGCTACCAACTTCAATCCCGAGATCAACATCCGCGAGGTAACCCAAAAAGGAAAATACTGGGAAAACGGACAATGGGTGGAGACGGAGCCGCACGAGATACATAAGCCGCTCACCTATCCCGAGATAGGGCCTAAAGAGTCCTACGTGATTTTTCACGAAGAGCTCGAATCGCTCGTCAAGAACTTCCCCACCCTCAAGCGTGCCCGCTTCTGGATGACCTTCGGACAGGAGTACCTCACACACCTGCGTGTGATTCAGAATATTGGTATGGCACGCATCGATGAGGTGGAGTACAACGGTCAGAAGATTGTCCCCATCCAGTTCCTGAAAGCGGTGCTCCCCGATCCGGGTGAGCTGGGAAAGAACTACACGGGACAGACCTCCATCGGCTGCCGCATTAGCGGTATCAAAGACGGGAAGGAACGTACCTGTTATATCTACAACAACTGCAGCCACGAGGCAGCCTACAGGGAGACAGGTGCCCAGGGTGTGAGCTACACCACCGGTGTGCCGGCCACCATCGGCGGCATCATGTTCATGAAAGGTCTCTGGAAAAGACCGGGTGTGTTCAACGTGGAGGAGTTCGACCCCGATCCGTTTATGGAACAGCTCAACAAACAGGGACTACCCTGGCATGAGTTGTTTGACGTGGACCTGGAATTCTGAGGTTAATTATTTTAAACCTTGCAAATGAATTGCAGGGTTTTTTTCTACATTTGTCAACAATCCTATTCACCTCATAAAAAAAAATCCTATGAGTCCCAAAAGTTTAGTTAATATTGGTGATTACGACCGGGAAGATATTTTTCGCATCCTCCGGAGTGCGTCGAAATTCAAACAGAATCCGAACCGTGACCTGTTGAAAGGGAGAGTGTGCGCCACTTTATTCTTCGAACCCTCCACCCGCACACGCCTTAGTTTTGAGACCGCTGTCAACCGCCTGCGCGGACGCATCATCGGCTTCTCCGATGCTGCCACAAGCAGCTCCACCAAGGGCGAATCACTGAAAGATACCATTATGATGGTGAGCAACTATGCCGACCTGATCATCATGCGCCATCATCTGGAGGGCTCTGCAAGGTATGCCTCCGAGATATCACCTGTACCGGTGATCAATGCCGGTGACGGCTCCAACCAGCACCCCACGCAGACGATGCTCGATCTGTTCACGATCTACGAAACACAGGGGACACTCGAGAACCTCACCATCACCATCGTAGGCGATCTGAAATACGGACGCGCGGTGCATTCGCTCATCCAGGGATTATCACACTTCTCCCCCACCTTTAACTTTGTGGCCCCTGAGGAGTTGCATATCCCCGATAAATACAAAGCATTCTGCGATCAAAAGCAGATTGCATACAATGAATATACCGACTTTTCCCCCGAGTCGATCAACAGCGCCGATATTCTCTACATGACCCGCGTGCAGAAAGAGCGTTTTACCGATCTGATGGAATATGAAAAGGTAAAAAACGTATATGTGCTGCACAACGAGATGCTGAACGATTCCAAAGAGAACCTGAAGGTGCTGCACCCTCTTCCGCGGGTGAAGGAGATCAGTCAGGATGTGGATGACAATCCCAAAGCCTACTATTTTCAGCAGGCCAAAAACGGGATGTATACCCGCCAGGCAGTCATTTGTGATTTAATGGGCATTGAGATGAGATAAAACATAAAACGGAGATATTATGAGAAAAGAATTACAGGTTGCAGCACTCGAAAACGGTACAGCTATTGATCACATCCCCACTGCCGCGGTGTTCAAGGTGGTCGCGTTACTCCAGCTGCAGAAGTTGGACAATCGTATTACCATCGGAAATAATCTGAAAAGCAGTAAGATGGGAACAAAAGGAATCATCAAGGTATCCGATAAGTTCTTTCGCGAAGATGAGATAAACCGGATTGCGCTGGTGGCACCCAATGTAAACCTGAACATCATCAAGAACTTCGAAGTGATTGAAAAGAAAGAAGTTGTTCTCCCCAATGAGATCATTGAGATTGTAAAGTGCAACAATCCGAAGTGTATCACCAACAACGAACCGATGAGGACCCGCTTTTATGTAGTCGATAAGGAGCAGGTGGAACTGCAATGCCATTATTGTGAACTGAAGATACGAAAAGAAGAGATTGTACTTATTTAATTGATCCCTGGAAAGCGTATAAATTGGTAAGTTCGAACTTCAAAATTAAAAATGAAAAGTGAAAAATTAAAAATATAGCTGATTGCTGATTGCTGACCACTGAGAGCCAAATCTTACAACATAATTATGAAACAAGACTGGAAGCCGGGAACAATGATCTATCCGCTACCGGCGGCGCTCATCAGCTGCGGCAGTAATCCCGAAGAACATAATATATTCACGGTCAGCTGGCTGGGCACAATCTGTTCCGATCCGCCCATGTGCTATATCTCTGTCAGGCCGTCGCGATTCTCCCACGATATCATTAAACGAAACGGGGAATTTGTCATCAACCTCACCACGGAGGAGCTGGCACGCGCCACCGACTGGTGTGGTGTCCGCTCCGGCAGGGACTATAACAAGTTCCTGGAGATGAAGCTGACACCCGGGAAGGCTACCATCGTGCATGTCCCGGTCATTGAAGAGTCACCCATCTGCATCGAGTGCCGTGTGAAAGAGGTCATCCCCCTCGGCTCACACGATATGTTCATCGCTGATGTTGTCAACGTGAGAGCCGATGAGCAGTTCCTTGATACCGAAACCGGCCGGTTCGACATGCAGAAAGCCGGACTGCTCGCATACTCCCACGGCCACTATTATGCGCTGGGAAAAAAGATCGGCAAATTTGGCTGGAGTGTGCAGAAGAACAGAAAAAAAAGAAAAAAGAGTGATCGCTGACAGATGGACAGCGTCAAAAATAGATTCATTAAAAAAAGTGTAGCATTATGCCCGTTAATTTACCCGATCAATTACCTGCAGTTGAGATATTAAAAAAAGAACATATCTTCGTGATGGATGACCTGCGTGCCTCTACACAGGATATACGCCCGCTGAAGATACTGATTCTCAACCTTATGCCTCTGAAGATCACCACAGAGACCGATCTGATCAGGCTGCTCTCCAACTCACCGCTGCAGATTGAGATTGAGTTTCTGGGGTTATCGTCCCATACCCCCCGCAATACACCTATCGAACACCTGATGTCGTTTTACACCACCTTTTCCAGCATCAAAGACAGCTACTACGACGGAATGATCATCACCGGGGCACCCGTGGAGATGCTCCCTTTCCGGGAGGTGACCTATTGGAATGAGATCACCCGGATCTTCGACTGGGCACGGTCACACGTCACCTCCACCTTTTACATCTGCTGGGGGGCCCAGGCAGCGTTGCATCATTTCTACGGTATCAACAAGTACCCGCTGGAGAAAAAACTGTTCGGCGTGTTCAGGCATACGATCAGCGACCCCACCTTTCCTCTCTTCCGGGGATTCGACGATGAGTTTTATGCACCTCACAGCCGCCACACAACCATCCATGCCGATGAGATCAGACTTCACCCGGAGCTCTCCATCCTCTCTGAATCGGATGAGGCAGGTGTTTATATTGCCTCCTCGAGAGGAGGAAGAGAGTTTTACGTGACCGGTCACTCTGAGTATTCCCCCCTCACCCTGCACAACGAGTACACCCGTGACAGGGAAAAAGGGATGGACTCAGTGGAGATACCCCAAAACTACTACAGGAACGATGATCCCGCGCAGCCCCCGCTGGTGCAGTGGCGATCGCATGCGAACCTGCTGTATATCAACTGGCTGAATTATTTCGTCTACCAGGCTACCCCTTTCAACATACAGGAGATAGCCCAGCTGGGCGATTTATAGGATAGATATGAGGGGTAATAACCTGCGTATCAATTCATTCCCGCAAACTTCAGACAGACAGGCTTGCTGACCGGTATATCCTGACCGGTATCGGTAAGCAATCCCGTTTCGTTGTCCACGGAAAACACCTGTATCTTGTTGTCATCCCTGCTGGCCACCAGCAGGAACCTGCCGTCAGGCGTGATCACGAAGTTGCGCGGATGTCTCCCTGTCAGCTGGTACCCAACCTTGGTAAGGGTACCATCTTGCGGATCGATCGAGAAGATAGCAATGCCGTCGGCCTTAAACCGGTTGGAAGCATACAGGAAACGGCCGTCAGGGGACACATGGATATCGGCGCTGCCACGCGCACCGGAGGTATCAGCCGCGATCACCTGCTTCTGTACCGGATCACCGGACTGATAATCGTACACGATCACCTTTCCCGACAATTCACCCAACAGGTAGAGATACTTCCCCCCGTCGGGATGAAAATCAAAATGACGGGGCCCTGTGCCGGCCGGTGTGCTGAATACCTTCAGGCTGCTCTCCTGAAGCGCCGGCTGCCCTTCAAAAGGAGTGTCGTTGATCCGGTAACGGTACAGCTTATCAGTCCCCAGATCGGATGCAAAGAGATAGCGGCCGTCGGGTGCATATACCACACTGTGCAGGTGCGGTGCTGCCTGTCTCAGGCTATCAGGTCCCGATCCTTTGAATAACAACACTGCAGTGGCAGGGGTAAGGCTGCCGTCTTCATTCACCTGAAACGAAGTGATACTGCCGCCCCCATAATTGGCAGTGTGGACGTTCTTCCCTCTCCTGTCAATCGTGATATAGCACGGGCCTCCGCTGTTGGTTAGCTCTGTGTTGATCAGCGTCAGTATGCCGGCCTGTTTGTCGAACGAAAAAGCATATACGGCACTGCTTCTCTCCAAGTTCTCCCCCACGGCATAGACGAACTTCTCGTCGGGGCTGAGCGTGAGGTACGAGGGGTTCTCAGCCTCTGCCATACTTACCGAATCAGACTTCCCTGTTTTAGTGTTAAACCGGTAAAGATAGATTCCTTTACTGCCCTCACCGGAGGTGTATGTCCCTGCCAGCAGGTAAAGGTCATCCTCTTCACTCGTCACCACCTGTGATGCTTCCGGGGAAGCATCCTGATCATCACTCTTTTCTGCCCTGTTACCGGTACATGAAACAACCAGAGCTGTAGCGATAGTTACCATGGCTATTCTTTTACGCATACCTGTCGATGTTACTGTTTAGTGAACACGAAAATAAATCATTTTTCTGAAACGGGCCTGTTTTTTCCTCAAAATATGCTGTTTTGCTGCCTATGATAAAAAAATAAAGCAGATTTCGCAATTAAAGTTGCGAATATGGAGCAGTCTGGTTACTTTTGCACGGTTAAAAAAATAAACCTCTACGCAAAGCAAATTATGATATGATGTTATCCAAAATATTATCTGTGACGGGACGACCCGGTTTATACAAGCTCATTTCTACCGGTAAGAATCTGAATATCGTGGAGTCTCTTGTCGACGGAAAGCGTATTCCTGTTTACGCGCAGGAAAAGGTCGTAGCTTTGAGCGATGTGTCCATCTACACCAACGATGGGGATGCTCCTCTGCGGGATGTACTGAAGAAGATGAAGGAAAAGGAGGATGGCAGTCAACTGTCACTGGGTTCCAAATCGTCCGGCAAAGAGCTGTTTGCCTATCTGGAAGAGGTTCTCCCCAACTACAGCAAGGAGAGTGTCTATGCATCGGATGTCAAAAAGCTGGTATCCTGGTATAACCTTCTCGTTGAAAAGAATATAGACTTCGATGAGGTGGAAAAAACGGACGAAGTCACGGATGAAGTACCGTCAACGGAAGAGGAAGAGGAAGAAAAATAACCGCGTGATTCAGTCTGCAGTCCCCTGTTTCTGCAAATAAAAACCTTATCTTTGCATCGTCATTAAACCACCCATAAGTTGAATGTAAAAGATCTTGTTACACGTGCTGGTGCCGGTATTGTCTATATACTGATCATCCTCCTTGGTGTCCTGGGAGGACGGTTCTCTTTTCTGGCTGTCTTTGCAGCCATTCTGGGAACCGGCCTGTTTGAGTTCTACCGTATGGTGGAGAAAGACACCTCACATGCCATCAGCAAAATATTCAACATCATTCTCGGCGAACTCATTTTCATCTCTGTTTTCCTCTATCTGGAGAATATTACAGCATATGCGCTGCCGGTGATGATACTGGTCTATCTGCTGATACTCATTGCATCGGCTGTCTTCATCCGCCGTCACGATATTCTTCATGGTATCATCTATTCCGTCTTCGGACAGATGTACATCACCATGCCGCTGAGCCTGCTGATGCTGCTCTCCAACTTCTATCAGAACAGCCTCGCGGGTGAAGGGTACGACTGGGTTCCCATCCTGGCCCTCTTTGTATTCATCTGGGTTAACGATACTGCCGCCTACTTCATTGGTTCTCTTACCGGGAAGCATAAACTGATCGAACATATCTCCCCGAAAAAATCGGTGGAAGGGTTTATCGCCGGCATCTTCTTCACCTTGCTGGCTTCCCTGGTCTTTGCAGCGCTCTACCCCGAGTTTTCCCGGTCATTATGGATAGGATTCGCAGCGGTCGTATCTCTGTTCGGCACGCTGGGCGACCTGTTTGAATCGCTCATCAAGCGAACCTGCGCCGTGAAGGATGCCGGAAACCTCATTCCCGGTCACGGTGGTATACTCGATCGTATAGACAGCCTTCTAGTGGCTGTACCGGCCGTCTATCTCTATCTGATTGTTTTTTTCTCCTTTTAAAGATTTCTTCTCTGTTTCCACGAACAAAACGCAGACAATAAGCGTTTGAATGATGTCGCCAAACTACATGGGAAAGGGCATTGTCATCATTTAAACACGGAACAGCATGAACAAGAAATTGATTGGAACAAATGCAGGTATTATCTGGAATCTTTTGAATGACTATCAGAGGTGGAATATTTCGCAGTTGCAGGAAGCATCCGGTTTGTCAGAACGTGAAATTTACAGCGCTATCGGCTGGCTGGCCAGAGAAAATAAGATCGAGATTGATATTTCTTCTGATGGCAATGAAAACTATTACCTGGTCATCGAATATTACTTCTGATCTCTTTCTCCAGCAGATGTTGCTGCCATTTCCAGGCTGAAGCCATGGTATCCTCTATGGTTTCCTGCGCTTTCCAGCCCAACACATTGTTCGCCTTATCGGGTTGTGCCCATATTTGCTCGATATCACCTTCACGCCGTTCAACAATCTTGTAGTTCAGCGGTTTACCCGATACTTTCTCAAATATGCCAATCAGTTCCAGTACCGATAATCCGGTGCCTGTTCCCAGATTGAAGATCTCCACTTTTTCATCCGACTTGTTTTCCAGCATCCGTTCGATGGCGACGACATGTGCCTTCGCCAGATCCACCACATTGATGAAATCACGGATACATGAGCCGTCGGGGGTGTTGTAATCATTGCCGAAGACGCTCAGTTGCTGACGAATGCCCGCTCCCGTCTGCGTGATATAGGGTACCAGATTCTGGGGTACACCCAGCGGCAACTCCCCTATTTCTGCCGAGGGATGTGCCCCTATAGGGTTAAAATAGCGCAGAATGATACTCTTGACCGGAGCTCCGGAGTGCACGAAATCCTGGATGATCTCTTCGTTGATCTGCTTGGTGTTTCCATAGGGAGAGGAAGCCGGTTTGATGGGAGCATTCTCATCGATGGGATTCTTGTCGGGTTCTCCGTAGACAGTACAGGAGGAGGAGAAAACGATATACTTCACGTCATGTTCAGGCATGAGCTCCAGCAGGTTGATCAGCGAAACAAGGTTGTTACGGTAGTAGAGCAGCGGTTTCTGCACCGATTCGCCAACGGCCTTGCTCGCGGCAAAATGGATGATGCCGTCGAAGGCGTACTTTTTAAACAAAGCCTTCATCGCTCCGTGATCGGTACAATCCAGCTTATCGAAGACGGGCCTTTTCCCGGTGATGCGTGTGATACCTTCCAGCACACCGGCAGTGGAGTTAGAAAGATTATCAACAATAACCACTTCGTAACCTGCCTGTTGCAGTTCAACTACGGTATGTGAACCGATATAACCGGTTCCCCCTGTCACAAGAATTCTCTTTGCCATACAATATGATTGTTTTTTGTGTTTGCTCCTGTTGTACAAAAATACAAATAAAAAGGATTTGTCGTATGAAACGACCATTAAAAAGTTCACTGCACTCTGACGAAAAAAATGATTGTATCGTATGAATATTGATTGGTACTTTCAATATTTTTAGTATTTTTGTCCTCAGTGAGATCATCCGCTCTTTTTCTGTTACAATGAATTACAGTGTAAAAACATATTATCGCAAAGAGGACCTCCCTCCTTTGGAGGAGATGAATTTTTTCCACTATGCATCATCATTTGACTGGTACAGTCACTGCCCCACCTATACTCCATTCATGCTCATCGCATTTGAGAAAGAGAAACCTGTTGCCGCGATGTTCGCCATCATCGTTCGCATCAACCGCTTTCTGAGAGGTTCCTTATTCAAACGATGTTTTATTTCCCAGCAACCCGCTTTCCTGGAGGAGGATCTTCCGCAGATAGAGATCTTCAACATACTGATCACTCAACTGGTGAAAGAGGTGCGCAACAAGGTCTTCCTGATTCGTTACGACAACCTGGGCAATGCCATCTTCGGTTACAAGGGTTTTCGCGACAATCACTTCTATTCCGTCAAATGGGTGAATATACGGAACTCACTCCAGCGAAAGCGAAAGATATGGGAGCAGCTCTCCAATTCGAGAAGGAACCAGGTGAACAAGGCCGTGAAAAAGGGTGTCATGATGGAAGAACTCGTATCGGAGAAGAACCTGCCGGAGATATACAAGCTGATACAAAAGGCCAACCACAAAAAAATATCGCGTCGCTTTCCGCCCTATGCCTATTTTGAGAATTTCTTCCGCCACTACGTGCAGAAGGGGAAAGGGAAAATCATGCTCACCCGCTACCAGGGCAAGATCATCGGTGGCGCCATCCTGGGATTTGAGAATAACAGCACGGTCTATTGCCTCTACTACTGGGGGAAATCGAAACGGCATAAAACGCTCTATCCGACCATCTTCACCCTCTACTCGGCCATGAAAGTCTCGGAAGAGAACGGATTTCACTATTTCGATTTTATGGATGTCTGGTACCTGAACAAGAATGCCGGCAGATCGCGCTTCCTTCTTCAGTTCGGCGGGAAGCAAAGAGCCACAAGACGCTGGTACAGATACAACTGGGGAATACTCAACTTTTTCGCCAATAAGATCTACGACTGAAAAGAAACAATCCATCAAAATTTGCAAAAAAACGCAAACATCAGCCACATTCTTTCCACGGGAGCACATTAAATACTAAATAAATTTAAAAACGGGATTTTTCTTGTCTGATCGTTTGGAAAAATGCAAAGGACAACGTACATTTGCTACGTGTTTTTCATGGTATTAGATTTAAGGTTAACAATGAAGATTGGTTGTCGTGAGACAACCATTCCTTTTTTATATATCG
>CAKMJT010000024.1 GCA_927407015.1 uncultured Proteiniphilum sp.
TCAGCGGTGAGCGGATTGAGAGGAATCCTTTTCTCCCCTTTCATTCATGCTTCATTCTCTCATCTGTTATCCAACACACTGCCACTGTTTATCCTTATCTGGTTTCTGTTTTACTTCTACAGAAATATAGCCTCCGGTGTATTTGTATCTCTATGGCTCCTGAGCGGGCTGACAACCTGGCTCATCGGGCGCGGCTCCATGCATGTGGGTGCGAGCGGACTAGTTTTCGCCATCTTGTTTTTCCTGTTTTTTAGCGGAATTTTCCGCAAGTATATTCCGCTGACAGCTGTCTCCATGATTGTAGCTTTTATATACGGAGGTACCGTATGGAGCATCTTTCCCGTTACTGAGCTGGTGGATCCGACTATCTCATGGGAAGGCCATTTGTCGGGGGCAATCAGCGGATTGCTGCTGGCGGTAATTTTCCGGAAGCAGGGGCCGCAAAAGTCGGAAGTGGTATGGGAGGAGGAAGAAGAAAATGATGAGTTGATGTGATGATTTGTTGAAGATATATGGGATGAGATAGTCAGAAAAATAGAAAAGGATGATGCCCCCAACCCGTTGTGAACCATCATCCTAAAATAAATTACTCAATCACTTTACCTGTCTTTAACTTCCGCCGGAGACAACGATCATGACCAATCCCGCAATGAACAGGATAAACATGAGTGTCAGTAACAGATTCACCGGTTTCGAAGCGCCTTTGAACTCTTTCCATATAAATACGCCCCACAGGGCGGCGATCATGGGTGCACCCTGCCCCAAAGCATAGGAAATAGCTGGTCCGGCTTTTCCCGCTGCGATATAACTCAAAGCAGTACCTACACCCCAGATAATGCCTCCGAGGATCCCTACCGAATGAGTACTCAGGTTGCCTTTGAAATACCGGTAATAACTCACCGCTTCTCCTACAAAGGGCTTCTTCATGACAATGGTGTTGAATATGAAATTACTTCCCAATATGCCTAATGAGAAAATAAAGAATGCGCCGTAGGGAGTCAACATCCCCGGCATAGGGCTCTCCAGGTTATTCAAGTCCATTGACGAAGCGACGAATCGGTAAAAGAAGGACATCAGGATTCCGGCACAGACAGCAATAATGACTCCTTTCTTTTTGGTCTTTTTTTCATCCGATCCCAAACTCATTTTTCCCGAAGCAAGGCCGTTCAGTATAATAGCAATAACGATTAAGGCCACACCCATAAATAAGATGACAGGATCGCCTTTCGGTGCGCCGAAATAATTGATAAATACACCCAATACCAGCGCCAAGCCCACACCTATGGGAAAAGCAACCGACATCCCTGCCAGTGAGATGGAAGCGGACAATAATATATTGGACGCATTGAAAATAATACCTCCTGTAAACGCGCTCCAAAAATTCTTTGAATTCACTTGCGTGATATCGTCGGTAAAACCACGTCCCTGATCGCCGATGCTTCCTAACGTGAAACCAAAGATGAGAGAAAGTAGCAGGATGCCGATCACATAGTCCCAATAGAACAATTCATACCGCCAAGTCTTTGCGGCCAATTTCTGCGTATTACCCCATGATCCCCAGCAAAGCATGGTAATAAGGCAAAGCAAAACTGCGAATGGATAATTTTGTACGATAAACATATGATTTTAATTTTAAATTAATAGTTTACTGTCTTTCTTAAGAAATCATATACTTCGGTTTCTGTTGGGATAGAAGGCTGAGCTCCCATTCGGGTAACACAAATTGCAGAAGCGGCAGATGCAAATATCAACGAATCTTTCCAGCTTCTACCCTTATTCAATCCGGCAGCCAGTGCCCCACAGAATGTATCGCCAGCACCGGTTGAATCGATCGATTTCACCTTAAAAGCAGGTATCACATGATATTCGGATTCATTTTTCATGATGCATCCTTTTCTGCCAAGGGTCAATACAACGGATTTTGCTCCCAGCGCTAACAATTTATCTACCACTGCCTGTTCTCCAATTTCACTAATCTTTTCCCCGGAAATAATTTCAGCTTCGGTTTCGTTCACCACCAGAATATGTATCTTTTTAATGATGTCCGCATCCAATTTTCTCGCGGGTGCCACGTTTAACAGTATTTGTTTATTGTGTTCATAAGCAATGTCACAAACAGTCTTTACCGTATCGTAAGGGATCTCCATTTGCAGGACAATTAAATCCGCCTTCAGTATCTCTTTTTCGATTTCGTGGATATATCCGGAAGAAAGCATTTCATTCGCACCGGAGATTATAACAATACTATTCTCTCCTTTTTCGTCCACCCAAATCATCGCCACTCCCGAAGGAGTGTTATCGGCCATGAAAGATAAAGAAGCATCCAGTCCCTCTTTTTTATAATACTCCAGTGAACTCAGCCCGTAGGTATCCTTTCCCAGGCTGGTAATAAACTTCACATCTCCACCCAGCCGGTGTGCGGCCAGTGCCTGGTTGGCGCCTTTTCCTCCCATTGCCTGAAAATAGGAAATCCCCTTAATGGTCTCTCCTGCTTTGGGAAAGTCTTTTATTTTTGCGAATAAATCCGTGTTGGAACTGCCGATCACTACTATCTTACTCATATTGTATAAATTATTCTTTAACTATTTGACTTTTCCAAATGTGGTATGTCCATTCCGCATGGTCATTGCCTGAAGGTTGTACATCAGGAGCAGCTTTACTGACTGTAAAGTAAAATGTTGGTTTCTCCCAGTCTTGTAAGTATCCCAGATTATCTCTCAATAGGGCTGCGTTATGGTTACGCGGATATCCGGTATCCTCCGGTGCAATGCGATATATAGGTTTCCAGCTACCTGTTTGATTCATAAAATCGGAAAGATTCATATAATCGATTTCCAATGAGATGTTCAGGTAGGCCGGATAATCAGTCGGGTGGGGTTGTACTGGACGGATCATTATGATCTTGTCGGCTTTTTTGTTGATGGCAAAATCAGCATTGCATGTGTAATCCGCACTATGGTTGTCTATTGCTTTTAATCCGCTTTGTATGATAGTTTGAGGTGGAGTTATCATATAGTTATCCATATTGCTGAAATCAGCTTCCGACCATACAATCCGCGTACCGCCGATATCTCCGACGGTATATGTCAGTAGTACTTTGCCTTTTCCATCCAAAGATACTATGGATGGTTGACCTACTCCCCATGCTTTACCGGATCCGCCGACACTCTGGTCGCCGGGTGTGGACCATGTCTTTTTTACAATCTGTCCCGGGTATTTCACCCAACTGTCCGTATCCAGCTTGTTACTAAATGCTACGCCGATTTCATTGTAATATACTCCATACATATTGCTCAGAAAAAACATGGCATATTTATAAGTTACACCACCCCAGGTGAAATCACCGGCAATAACCGAAGGATCACACGTATGATGGTCGTCCCATGAACCCGATACTCCGGGTTGCAGTACGCTTTTGGCACTTGTCTTCGTACCATCGGGATTGATCTTTATATGATAAATATTGTCGATCATGATCAGATTATTGGGATTTCCGCAGAAGAACATATGAATACTTCCGTCTTCCTGTTGCAATACACTTGGACAATAAGAATACCTGCTTTCTCCATGAAACCCGAATACGAATTGCGGGGGAGCAATAGCTGAAATCGGGTTTCCCGGCCCCGGCGGGTCAATAGGTGGCTCAATGGGATCCCCCTCCGAACAGGAAAATATAAACCATATTCCAATGAGTAGAAACAAATATTTAGGCATGTTACTTGTTATTTTAGAGGTGTGTTTATCTCCCGATATTTATTTGAAACTGGCCGGTTGCTGACTGACCAATTCAATAAAATATTGTTTGATGTTCTCAGCCTGAACGGAATCTACCATCAAATAATACCGGTTGCTGTTTTCATCGGTTGTAAAAGTAGTGGCTCCTTTATCCGTTACATCAATCTTACCTGCAGGAGAAATATTGAAATAAGAGGGACCTTCCACCGAATATAATACTGAAGTCAAATCCCAGGTAGGACGGTCATAAGGCATTTCCAGATAACATTTATAAGCCTCTACCATCGGGTGTGCCGGTGCCCATTTGAAATCATTTTCAATGCTTGCGGCAGGATAGTTGATGGCAATTCCCACTTCAAAGGGAGAAGTTACCACAGGTGTCGGCCATTCGGCGAAGACCTTTTTTGCGGCAGGAATATCTTTCACGATGTTGTACTCATAGAGATCCGGATTATTGAAGCATCCTGCCATGGTGCATAATAGCTTCACTTTCTTTGCAACCAACTCTTTCCCTGTCAGTGGTGAAAAATCATCTGCAGGAGTATCCAGTAAACGGGCAAGGTTGGTTGAAAAACCGACGGAAACAATTGTAACGGAATTATCGGGTTGTTGAGCCAATAACTTACGATACAGAATATGCGCTTCCGGCAGGGTTGAATAGTCTTTGAGGGAACGCTGAAATACCGGCTCCCCGTTCTCTTTTTTCATCAGGGATACACATTTGGCATAATTGGTAGCATCATTCTCGCAGTCCGCGCCATTATATATAATCCCGACAGGAATTTCAGGGTAACCATACCATGTATTCATGATGTCCGTATATTCAGGGGGATATGTACCCTCTTTGTTGATCATAATACCCAATAGGTCTATATCTCCCGCATCTATGTATTTATAGAGCATATCCAGTGCCAAAGCATCATCTACATCGTTTCCAATATCTGTTTCAAAGATTATTTTCTGTGCATTTGAAACGATTTTCTCATTTTGGCGACCCTTAGATGTACAGCCGGACAAAGCGATAAGGAATAAAAGGCTTACTACATAAAATTTGTTTTCGATCATAGTTGTATATTTTTGAGTTAATGACGGGGTGAAATAGAGATATAGAGTGAGGGAATCACTTTCTGAAATGCTTTCTCGTTCTCTTCAGGATCCGGACGATAGTAAATCTCTTTATCAGATGGCTTATCGGTATATGAGAACTGGAAGCGTCCGTCGTCTCTTATCTCGGTGAGATTACAATAACGTAGTTCGTTTTTTATTATCCGGTTATTCTTCCTTAGATTCTCTTTTTTGATAAGATGGTATTCTCCTTCGGGAGTGTAAACGATTTCCCTTCGGGTTGCTTTTAACCAGATGGCACTTTCCCATACATGAAATGGTTGTGGGTACTGATCAATATTTATATTTACCGGATATGCTGTATCCATCGCCCGAAGGAAATCATATTGCAATTTCTGATTAAAAGTAAAATCCAGATATTGCCGCAATTGGGGATCCATTTGTTTGGTAAACTCCATATCAGGCAATCTCCAATATGTATTATGCTGATCTTTAATAAATCCGCCGTCTTTACCCGCACATGGATAAATGGCTACAGGAAGATCTGATTTTAAGATTCTGGTAAAAGCAAATACATCCAAGGCTACATTCCATTCTCCTCCCGGAATCGCATTCGCTCCCGGATCACTGCCTAGTTGGTGGTTCTTGCTTGCCGTACCTGCACTCAAGTGAATTTTACCTATCTTCTTCTTTAATAGGTCGGGGGCACGGTTATAGGCGACTGCCATTATTCTTGCCGAACCAAAAGAAAGGACTTCAACGGGCTCTTCACATTCAGTCAATATTTTTATAAATAATGAAATTGCCGTTTGCTCATAGTCAGGTAAATATTCCATTTTATCCTCTTCCGATTTCATCATGGATAATGGACCAATTGCATAAGGTACTTTTTTATTGAAAATATAGTTTAATTGTTCTACCGGAATAATACCGGCCTCTCTCGGCCCTCTCGGATCTTTCCACAATGTCGGATGGTCGGCTGTGTCCTTTCTGAAGGCGCCTGTAATATCTAAAAGAACAGCTTTCAGGTCAACATCAGGTAGGCCGAACCCCATGATAAGATCCATATTGTCTCCCGGATCCTGATAAGGATGGTATAAATCGGTAATGACCACTACAGGAATATTGTGCTGTTGTGCCCTTGTCTTCCCGAAAGGGAAAACAAGGATATAAACAAGACACAACATTAGAGATAGAGTTTTTATCATTTAAAATAACTTTTTAGATTAAATGTTGCTGAATACAGATCATAAGACCAGAGCCAGTTTTCCCCTGTCATAGCCGGAGTGAAATACATCACCAATTCATCTTCATTCAACATATATCCTTTGGTATCGGTCAGAATTCCGGGATTGTGGTTTCTCGGGAAACCGGAATCTTTCGGTCCGACATGCCCGATCTCAATCCATCCGTCTTCTTCGGAAAATAGATCTTCTGATCTCGGCTTATAGGCCATACGGGAAACATCCTGACTTGTCCCTTTTAGTGCGGTGGAAATAATTTTTGTAATATCTCTTTCATTTTAACTGTTGGTTCAGCTTTCACGATTACCACCTTGCTGGTAATTTGATTCAAGAGTTGTCCGTCGACTATCTTCTTCGATTCATCTATAAATCTTTTGATAGAAACACCTGTTTGCAATTCAATATGCTTTGATACAACTAGGGCCACAAAGCAAATCAGCATGTGCAGCTATATCGGTTGTTCTTTAAAATGAAAGATTGGCCTTGTCTGAAGATCGTGTTTTGAAATTCTAAATGTGTTATGGAGAGCTCTCCATAACGCTTTCAAATGGCTGAAACAGCACCTCAAAATCAAAAAGTTCTGGGGTACTACCGAAAATGCCGTTCGGATACAAATCTACGAAGCTATGTGCACCTACTGCCTGGTAGCAATTGTTCAGCACGACATGCAACTGGATAGAAGTACATACGAAGTTCTTCAAATATTAAGTATCTCGCTGACCGATAAAACGCCTCTTCGAGACCTCTTTGACAAAACTAAATTTCAAAATGACAAAGAACGATTTGGACCAGATGGGCCAAGTTTATTTGATTTTTAATAACGTCCCAATTTTAATGGGACACTTCTAATATGCTTATTTAAATAAAACAGATGTGTATCCATGTGAGCATTGGAAACCATGTATACAGTACCTTTTTTTTCTTGTCCAAAAACAGGTAAAACAAAGTATATAGTAAAGAAAAACAGAAAAATCTTTTTCAAAGTCTAGTTATTTTCAGGTTTAACATATTTAGGATTTGGGATCATATCTTTAGCTCCGATGCTCTCTCTCCATTGATGTAGCATCTTGAGGAGCAACTTAGTTGTTACAGGATCAGAGGAAGACAAATCATGCTGTTCTCCAATATCTTCTTTTAAGTTGAATAATTGGACAGTATTGTTCTCAAAATATTCGAGAAGTTTGTAATCTCCATACCTGATGGCTCCACCTGGACTTTGCATCCCATGATTACTATAATGAGGAAAATGCCAGTATAATGCTCTATCTTTTATGTTTTTATTCTCTAAAAGCGGAATAATACTGACTCCTTCTGTTTTCTTTCCAACAGATATAGTACTTCCGGTCATTTCAGCTATTGTATTATAAAAGTCATTGGAAATAACCGGAACTTCGCAGATAGTACCACCTTCAGTAACACCTGGATATTTTACTATCATGGGTACACGTATTCCTCCTTCGTACATCCATCCTTTGGATCCTCTAAGTGGTAGATTTGAAGTGGGATACTCCTTCTCGAGCTCATCCATACTTATCACTCTTTTTGGATTATTGAGATTCGCGGCAGACATTCCTCCATTGTCAGAAACAAAAATGATGATAGTATTATTTTCAATTCCCAATTCTTTAATCTTGGTCATAATTCTCCCCAGACTCTCATCCATACTTTCCACCATAGCGGCAAATTCTATATTATCTTGATGTTGCCTGATTTTCACTGTGCGATTTGGGAGTACTTTATATCCTTGATAATCATCTGTTTCTATTAGTTCGTCGAGTTGTTGACGACTTAACGGATTCTTGTCATCAGGATTCCCCTCCAGTATATATTGTTTACCTTGTGATTGGGGCATTGTAGCAAGTTTTTTTCTGTATTTTTCCACAAGGTCTTTTCTTCCCTGTACTGGGTCATGAACAGCAAAGTGAGCCATATAAAGGAAAAAAGGATTGTCTGAATTCTGTTCGATGTAATTCAGGGCTTCATCCGTTAACCTATCAGTAAGGTATTCTCCCGGATTACCTTCATATCCATTCATATTAAACGGATAATGATAACTTCTTGGCCATCCTACCTCATACTGGCTTGGAATATGCATATCAAATCCACGATTCATAGGTCCATACTCACCTGTGCCAACATGCCATTTACCTATAATCGCAGTTTTATAGCCGTTATTCCGAAGGGTTTCCGCTATTGTTTCCTCATTTAAAGGTAATTGTTGTACAGTAACATTGTTCAACAGTTTCTGAAAAGGATGGTTTCCTCTTCCCGGTAGCCAGTCGGTAAGATTGATACTTGCCGGATAACGGCCAGTCATAATACTAGCACGAGAAGGAGACGATACATGACAAGCCGCATAAGCCTGAGTAAATCTCATGCCTTCGTCAGCGAGTCTGTCAATATTAGGCGTTTCGTAGAAGGAGCTGCCAAAACATCCTACATCACTCCAGCCAAGGTCATCAACAAGAAATAAGATGACATTTGGCCTGTTAGCCTGCGGTTTTAATTTATCCTGAGCATGCATCTGTGTAATACATGCAAATGCAGTAGTTCCTAAGATTGTATATTTGCTTATAATGAGTTTCATAGAATATTATTTTTAGAGTTTTGTATATATAATGGCACTTTCCAGTTGTAGGGTTGCTTCGTCTACTGGATTTAACCACTTCATGGAAACATTGTGTTTACCATCCGGTAAGTCATAGTTCCAGTACACTTCTTTTTTGCGGAGAATAAAGTTTACCGGAAGCTTCTGAAGTGATTTTTCCCCATCGATTGTGATTTCAATTTCTGCTACATAATTCTCAGGACATTTTTCAGTACCCTTGATGCGGCCGTCAAGCACAATCCCTACTCCTTCAAAGTCGTATGTATAAGGCTTATTTCTGAAATCAGTATAGTTCATATTATCCCTTAATGAAACTTTGAGTCCTTCAAAACATTTTTCATATTTAGTTGTCCGGGGTTGTTGTACTTTGATAACGACTTTATCATCCCCAACCTTTCCACCATTCCGTTCTATGACCTGTAATGTCTGATTGAAACTCATCTGGTAAGTTTTATTCAGCGATATATTAGTATATTTAAAATTGGTATTTTCTATCTGTCTCACATTGTTCAACCATTTATCAGGAATATTACTGTAACCTATCATTGTTCCCAGTATTCCCATAGCAGTTGCAGGGTTACAGTCAGAGTCATTACCGCATCTGGTTGATACTTCCAATGTTTTATCTATGTTCTTATTGCCATATAATAAACCCATTACCACATATGCCGAGTTTACTTTTGCATCAATATTTACAGGGCGTTTCACACTTTTCGGACAGCCTACCTCATCCGACCACTCATCCTGAAACAGTTGCCATGTTACTTTCCAATCTTCATTTTCTTCACTCCATTTTATAACATCACTGATGCACTTGTGGTAGTCACTTTCTGCCGGAATAATTTTCAATGCTTCTTTTACAACAAACTTTATATCATCTGAAATAAAGGCCAGGGAATACATCGCTGCCACATAAACGCCGCCATACCATCCATCTCCATAGCACATTATATGTCCTATCTTGTCGCAAATCTCTGTGGAAGTATTAGGCATTCCCGGAGACATTAGTCCTGCAAAATCAGCTTCAATCTGAAAATCAATATCGTCGGCATGAGGATTGTTTTTCCAATGTCCGCTCTGAGGAGCAGGAATTCCGTTGATAATATTATAACGTGCAGCCTGATTAGCGTGCCATAATTTATAATCGGCATAAGCAAAGGCATTTGCAATGGAGTCTACTGACACATCAAGGCCATGTTTCTCAAACATTTCCACAAATGTGAGATCCATATAAACATCGTCATACAGTCCGGGATCATTATCGAACCACCATTGGCATTGCCCTTCTGTCCATTCTATTTCGATGCTGTCTGGAATAATCATGCCATTGAATTTAAATTCAGTTGGTCCGCCATATGTACATCCGAATGTTTGGCCTGCCCAGCCACCCTTAATTTTATCCATAAGTATCTCTTTGGAAATTGAGACTGTTTGTACCTGGTTACAACCAGCCATACTGATTATAACAGCTGATATAATTATACTGTATATAATTATCTTTTTCATCCTGTTGATTTTTAATATTGATATAATTAGCTTCCTGCTGCGATTATCATACCCAAGCCGCAGATAAATAATATGAACATAGCTGCAAGCAATCTATTGACTTGCTTGCCTGCCCCTCTGAATTCTTTCCAGATAAATACACCCCAAAGCGCGGCAACGAGAGTCGCTCCTTGCCCCAATCCATAAGAAATAGCTGCTCCTGCTTTACCTGCAGCTATCAGGTTGGATGCATTTCCCAGTCCCCATATTAGACCGCCTAATACGCCTACTAAGTGAATATGGAAAGAACCTTTAAAATACTCTTTATATGATACAGGTGCTCCTACAACAGGCCTTTTCATAGCAATGCTGTTGAATACAAAATTACTGATGAAAATACCTATAGCAAAAATAAACATGGCTGTATATGGTGTCATTTTACCAGCTTCGGGACGTGCGAAATTTTCAAGATCCATAGAAACTGCAATAAACTTATAAAAGAACGACATAAGTAAACCTGCTGCCAACGACAGTAAAATACCTTTTGAAGATATTTTGGAACCGGAGTCGCCTGACATTTTCTTATAAGCCACACTGTTAGCTATAATAGCTATGATAACAAGCCCAACACCAATGAACAGAAATACAGGGTCTCCTTTGCTGGAACCGATATAATTTATAAGTACTCCAAGTACTAGTGCCAGCCCTATACCTACCGGAAAAGCAACTGACATTCCGGCTATTGATATAGCTGCCGAAAGCAAGATGTTGGCAGCATTAAATACAACACCTCCGCAGAAGGCGCTTCCAATATTACCCCAGTCAGCCTGTGATATATCAGTGAGAAAACTTCTGCCTTCACTGCCGAAGCTGCCAAGGGTAAAAGCCGAAATAATTGAGAAAAGTAAGATTCCTATAACATAGTCCCAGTAGAAAAGTTCGTACCGCCATGTTTTTCCTGCCAGTTTCTGGGTGTTTCCCCATGAACCCCAGCAGAGCATTGTCACAAAACAGAAAATGACTGCTATTGCATAACTATTGACTATAAACATAAGATATAGATTTTAGATTTTGATAATTTTTTTCATAATATTGCATCGAGTTCTTTCCGGTATGGAATAGAAGACTGTGCCCCCATGCGGGTTACTGCTATTGAAGACGCTTTACAGGCAAATCTTGCAGCATCAACAACGTTCATACCTTCGGCAATTGCTACACACAAAGCCCCGTTGAATACATCTCCGGCAGCAGTAGTATCTATTGCCGTCACAATTTCGGCGGGTATATTATAATAGGTTTTCCCTTCTTTTATCAGTACTCCCAGTATTCCCAGCGTTATGATTACTCTATCTACGCCTTTTGCACTTATAATATTCGCCGCTTTTTTTGCGCTTTTCCACCCTGTAACTTTTACCCCCGACAACATTTCTGCTTCTGTCTTGTTGGGAATAATAATATACAGGGAATTAAGAAGCTCATCGGGGAGAGGCCCTGCCGGGGCAGGATTAAGTATGACTTTTATATTATTCTTATTGGCGAGTTGCACTACAAAATTGATGGTCTCTACAGGTATCTCCATTTGCATGAGTATAATGCTTGCTTTTTCAATTATTGATTTTGCTTAAATAATATCTTTAGGAGATAGTGACGAGTTAGCACCGGAGGCTACGGCAATACAATTTTCACCTTTAGAATCGACCATAATGAGAGCAACTCCGGAGGGTTTTTTATTGTCAGAAAAGACATAGTTTGTACCGATTCCTTCATTTGCATACAACTCTACTGACTGTCTTCCAAAGAGGTCATTGCCTGTTTTGGTGATAAATATTATTTCTCCGCCAAGGCGTGATGCGGCTACCGCCTGATTTGCACCTTTACCTCCCGGATTCATAAAGAATGTTCCACCTAATATCGTTTCTCCAGGCTGAGGGATACGTTCTGATTTGATTACCATATCGGTATTAGAACTACCGATGATGACTATTTTTTTGTTGTTCATAGATATGTGCTTAATAATTTATATAAGTAAAAAATATGGGTTTTATCTTAATATTGGCATTTTCGTTTCAGATAGATAATTTGTATCATTTAAGATTTAATTTTATCTGTTTTCAGTTCATGTTTTCATTCTTTTGTTTAATAATTAAGTTCATTGATTGTTTTTTAATTTTTGATTCCATCCATGAGAGAAAATCAAATACATTCAGTAGTTCATATCTGCTTTGTTTTTTTTTATCGTTGTAATGTTTTTGGTATAACTATCCCACAAGGCAAGTCTCTTTTTCTGAGTTATAGGTAAGATGATATTGATAAATCGGATAAAGAGAGCTTCCATACTGTTTGGGTGGGAGTACTCCTTAATTTCTCTCATCAGGGAACGACTCTCTGATTTTATCAAATCAGTGTTTCCTGTTTCGTATAAGTAAATAAGGTTTACCATTCTTATTACCCTAAAAATGGAAAGATGGGCAAGTTTGTTACTGCTAAAAACAACCTGATTCAAAGATCTTCTGGCGGATTTCAAATCCTTATTCAGATAATTTATCAGGGAGTTATACAGAATAATTTCAGCTTGACGGTTGATATTCAGTTGGGTAACTTTTTTTATAAGTTCTTCTTCATAGTTCCATTTGAGGGCGAGTGCTTCCTCATATCTCCCATGGTCGAGCAACGGATAAAGCTTATACAAGAACATGATGCATAAAGTTTCCAGCCTGAAGTTAGTGCAAATATATTCATTCAGCAGGATATCCAATTGCCTGATAAAGTATTCCATTTCATCATATTTGCGTAATGAACGCAGGCTACTAAGCACACCTTCCAGAACATCGAGATAATAGATAGGTGGATTTGCCCACAGATGTTTGTTTTTCTCAAAAAGAGTGTTTAGTTCGATAAAAGATCGCAGCGCTTGGTTATTATCTCCAATGCCAATAAAATAATTAGCCTGGAATAGCAAGTGTTGTTTTGATATGGTGAAAATATTAGTATCCATCTTGTTTAAAATATTTAGCTCACTGAAAACAAGATCATCCAGATATTTGCGTTGGCCACGTGTAATCACATTCGATTTACGGCTTATCCTGTAACGAAGTAATTCGTACAGCGATGAATGTTCCTGTATGTTGTGTATAGTCCTGTTTGCCTCCATCAGTTTGGTATGTTTGTGTAACAGGAGTTTCTCGGTCATATCTCCGAAATCAATGCTTATCAGCACATCGAGTTCCAGTCTTAAGGCTAGTGATAGGATATAATAATCTTCTGACAATTGAGCTGAATATTGTATCTTATGCAAATGAAGTAAACACTCATCATATAAAGATTTTTCATATAATATACGACATTTGAGAAGCCGTTCATATAAGATAAAGTGGGCATCCTTATTCATCCGGAGATTCAGAAGAACATCTGTTATTACCTTGTAGAGGTATTTTATGGCAGTATCGAAAGAGGCAGCGGGGCGCAGTCTATTAAACTCGCTGCGAAGATTATCTTTGTCTGTTACTCCCTGACAAATCAGATCGAACAGCACTATATAATCCTTTTCTCCCGTACTATGACGGGCGTACATTTTTATGCTCTTCTTCTCGCCTTTATTCAGAGAATATACGAGATTTATCACAATATCGGTTTTTGCCATATCTTTTGAATGATTTGCTTTTACAATACTTTTTACCGACATGAGTTATTAAAATACAGAAGGGTAATAAAGGATATACCCTTCTGCCGGAAGACTAATGTAATTTGGATTAACTATGGCAATTTTACGCTAACCACTTTTATATCAGTATAATTGTATTTTTTATTAGCATCATTAACCCGAACTCCGACCCTGACATAATAATCGCGGCTGAACCTCATAGCGGTTTTTGAGGTAATAGTCAGGGTCTGGCCTTCCATGGCGTTTGTTGCAGAAACGGCCGGATTAACCACCAGATTGTCAAAGTTATTGTTTCCTACATATTGTGTTAACCCTATGAATAGCTGGTAATCAAGAAGATTAGGCATTTTCTGGTTAGATTCTGCCGGAGGCTGAATGCGTGTAAACTTGAATTTTGTTTCTATTTTACCATCAGCAGTTGCATAGGGTGGAGTAACCCATTCTACTTTGAGATACGGTGTAACTTTAAAGTCTACGGTTACAAAACCTTTGATATCTACTGTTATAGTATCAGAAAGATTATAGAAAGGACCAAATGCCGGTATCATTTTATACTTAGCAGCAAATATCTTATTATTGATATAAGTACCATCCTGCATTACATTCAGATCAAACGGAGTAGGAGTTGTGAATCCTTCTTCGAACATTCGTATAACCATACCTGTACCTCCCTGTTCCAGTTGCATAGGATTGTTTTCATGATCCAATATCTTTCCCGAAACAGTGGCATCGGGTGCGGAGTAGTTGTCCGTCTCACATGAACTGAGCGAGACCAGCAAAATCATTATACCGAGTGTGTATATAAGCTTTTTCATAGTTGTATTCAATATAAGATTAATAATAAGGATTCTGTTTGATAAACTCATTAGAACTTATTTGCGATTCAGGAATCGGTTCATAGTAATTCTTTACATCTACAGTAAACTTGGTATTACGCTCATCAGTACGACAATCGAATATGTATTTGCCTTCATAGTAATATGTATCCTTCACATCTACAGTACTGGCAAAAAGGAATGGACAGCAGATTCTCCATGTCCTGTTGTTTACTTCCTGATCGGCAGTCCTCCAGCGGAGCATATCCCACCATAACTTGTTTTCCATAGCAAGCTCTTTACGACGCTCTATACGGATTATCTGTAACCCCCTGGTTGGTGCGAGTACATAACTGCCCTGCCCTTTACCTTTAGCAATAGGCTGAGAGTTGTTTAACTCTATTTTTGAAGCCAGCTTTACAGCTCCGGCACGATCCCTTATTGCATTTATACATTCGAAAGCATCTTGCTGTAAATCGACACCTGATATGGAACCGCCGTTCTGAAATAATTCCATAGCTGCTTCAGCGCGGATTAAGAGTATTTCTGCATAACGCAGTTCTACCCAGCTTTGAGTAGATTTGTGTAAGGCAGTAAGCGATGGCGTTAAATCCGGTACAAGGAATTTACGTCCATGAAATCCGGTAACACTGGCATTGGCTGTTCCTCCAAGCGGACCGCATCTGCCAATAGGATTCAATTTTGTGCCGTCAGTCAAGATATATGGTGTCTGATTAGCTGTGTTTGTTGCTATAACAACATTATTCTTAAAATAAGCTGAAGTGGAATATGCCGTTGTTGCGCCTTCACTAAGGAATTTATCAATAGGAATATCCGGGTCGATGTCTTCTTTGAGTATACCGCGTCTGAGGTCTACATAGGTGCCTTTAAATGCCATTCCGGGTAACAGCACTGTACCCCTTAGTCGAGGTTCTGCATTGGCAAAAGGTCCGGCCAAATTTGGATAAACAATGTATTGCCCATTTTCATCAATTGTTTTGAGTTCACCTTTCTCATTGAGTTCCAACCCGTCGAATAATTCTACAAAATCTAATGTGAAATTATACCTGTCGCCATAGGTACTAGTCATATGCGTAGGAGAGTTAACGGCGTCCCAGCTATGAACCGCATTCGGATAATAGTAACCTTTTGAGAAAATAGTCTCCGTACTGGCCTCATCCAGAAAAAGGTTTGCATAATTATCAGCTTGTTTGTTTTTGTCTCCGGTAACCCATCCGCTGCGATACAAGGAGTATTCATTTTCGATTGATTTGGCTGCTTCGAATGCTATTTTAAAATAATTGTTAGCTTCTTCTTTCGGAATACCACAAAGCATTATCCCATCTACAGTATATGGTGTCCCGTAACGGGCAATAGACCCGGCATGGAGGGCTACACGGGCCTTGAAGGCTGCTGCTACGTGTTTGTTTGCTCTTCCTTTATTTTCACTTCTAGCATTGAGGTTTTGAATAGCATAATCGAGGTCGTTCAAAATGAAATCAAAAGTAGCTTTTTCACTGCTTCTGGGTGTTTTTATCGTCTCCATACCTTCCGATAATCTTTGTATTTTATCTACCAAAGGAAGTCCACCATAACGTTTTGCTAATTCAAAATATGTAAATGCTCTTATAAAATGGGCTTCAGCACCCCATTGAATTACTTTTGGCTCACTCAACGTATTTTTATAGTTAGGGAGTTGTTCAATAAGATGATTTGCATAACGGATAACCTGATAACCATTACTCCAATATTCTCTTGCCGGATTTACAAATCCGTTTATTTCCCTGTTGGTATAGGTTCCAGTATTACAATCAGACATTTTTATGCAATTCCAGTGATTGAAACCATCACTGGCAGGAACAATCCCAGATTTGAAATCTTCAACTGGCATACGGCTGTATAATGATGCCATATATGCTTTCATCCCACTCTCTGTAAAAATATCTTCGTCCTGAACTATATTTATCGGTAATATGTCCAAATCGGTACATGATCCGAGGCTCAGTGTTATTGTTATTATCAGAATATTTATTAGTCGTTTCATTTTCGTAATCTTTTAGAATGTTATATTAACTCCGAAACTATATGTCTTATTTAGCGGATAGATATATCCATAAGTATCAGATGGATGTTCTGGGTCTACTCCTTTTAATCCCGTGAAGGTTAGTAGATTGTATCCGTTAAAGAACACCCGCAGATTCTGAACCTTTGCGCGGCTTAATATTGATTTTGGAAGTGAATAACCCAGCTCGATGCTCTTTAGCCTCAAGTATGCCATATTTTGCATGGCAAATTTTGAATTGCTTTTGGCAATAGTGCCAGTGTAAGCATAGTGTCCTTTAATCCATTCGTTTGATGGATCATAAGGGTCAGCCTTCGGATCAACTGGATGCCATCTGTCCATAAATTCTTTAACAGCATTTCCATCCCATAACAAAGGCTGGTCGAATTGTTCTCCCGGAGCTACATATGACATAGCCGCACCTTGTAAGAGTAAACTTAAATCTATTCCTTTATATCCGGCGCTAAGATTTAATCCGTAATATAGCAATGGGTTATTCTTATATATCAATCCACCTATGCCACTATCTGTTGTGATACCCATCGGATGTATATCTTTCTCATCAATGATACCGTCTCCATTCCAATCTTCATAGATATAATCTCCGGGCAGAGTGCCATTGTTTACATAGACAGGATATGTAGCAATTTCATCGTACGACTGATATTGTCCTTTATATCCATACCCCCACCAGATATCATTATATCTGTTAGATTTATTATTTCTCCAACGCAGATATGAACTTTGAGCTTCGGGTTCTTCTACATATATCATTTTTGTACGAGTAAAGGAAACGTTCCCAGAAATGTTATAATTTAAACTTCCTATTTTATTTCTATGTGCCAATGATAATTCTATACCTTTTGTCCTGTCACTGTTGAGATTTTCCTGTGGCATAGTAGACCCAAAGCTTCCGGGAATAGTCACCAGCCTGTCTGCAAGCAGACCATCTCTGTTACGTAGGAATGCATCCAATGAACCGCTTAGTTGCCCGTTCCACAAATCCCAGTCGAGCCCTATATTGGTAGTTCTTACGGTAAACCACGTAATTGCCAGATTCGGAGCAGCCCTAAATCCAAGTGAAGAAATCCAATTGCCGTCAAATAGGTATCCATCTCCAAGTTGCTGCCCGCTACCAGTCATTTTATAAGGATAGTCGTAACCTGATACATACTGATATGATAATGCCCCATCGTCACCCATAAGTCCGTAAGACGCTCTGAACTTTAAATTATCAATAAAGGCTAAAGATTTGGAGCCTTTTATAAAACTCTCTTCAGATATACGCCATCCAACAGAACCACCGGGGAAAAATCCCCATTGCTTGTTGGTCGGGAATTTTGACGAGCCATCGTAACGGTAGCTGAATTCGGCGAGATATTTTCCTGCATAATTGTAATTGAATTTACCAATATATCCTCTGTTCGCATTTTTCCATATGCTATTGATATCGCTATTGCCTTCTTGTCCAAGTGCAACCCCGGCAAATAGATATGGCATAGTTATACCCAGATTACGCTTTGCATAAAATCCGTTGGAATCCCGTTTTGTTTGTTCAGCTAGGAGCAGTGCACTTACTGTATGGTCTTTAAAGAATGTATTGTTATAATTAATAGAGACTTGCCACATATTCATATTATTGGCATCGTGCGCCTGTCTGAAGTTCTCAGGAGCATTAAATTGTCTTTCAATTTTATAGGTATCTGTTGCCTGATCGTATGAATAAAGGTTGTAAACTTTTACAAAGTTGGCTTCGTCTGTCGAATTATAGTCGAAACTGTATGTTCCCTTTGCATTCAGACCTTTGATAAACGGGATGTCATAAGATAAATCGAATGTACTCTGAAACCATTTACGTTCTGTTTCTGTGTATCCGCAATCTTTCGAATTGGTCATTGGTACTACACTGAAGTTTCCGCCAATGTTGTAATAATAGTCAGGATTATCATTGGCATATATTGGGTCATTAGGTTCGTGCCGCCACAATTGCTTAAATACATTCCAAGTATTGGAAGGCATATGTTTTTTGTCCATAATGCCATTTATCTTTGCTGAAAGCTTTAATCCTTTCATTATTTCGGTATTCACATTTACGCGGAGATTGTAGCGGTTGTAATTAAGATCACCACTCTTCCAGAATCCTTCCTGATCTGCATATCCAAAATTGATGAAATAATCTATGTCATTCGATTTGTCACTGGCACTCAGGTTGTGTTGTGTCTGTGGGGCATTCCTAATGATAGCATCATACCAGTCAGTTTCAGTACGTGTACCATTCCTGAATTCTTCGAAATCTTGATCACTGTAATATAGTCTTGGATTAGCATAATTATGCATGTATTTCTCGTTCATCAACGTAAAGCGGTCATATACACCCACAGGCTTAGCTAAATTTGCGGGCACTTGAATACCATAAGTAAAGTTATACTCGATTTTGGCTTTTCCTTCCTGTCCTTTTTTTGTTGTTATCAGTACTACTCCGTTAGCGGCCCTTACTCCATAAACAGCTGCTGATGCATCTTTAAGGACAGATACACTTTCTATCTCGTTCGGATCCATCCTTGTGAAGTTTTCCCTAGGAACGCCATCAATAACAACTAGGGGAGTACCGAATCCACGAATATCGAACAGGTTTGAAAACTCACCGGGTTCTGAGGTTTTCTGGGAAATACGCAGTCTGGGTATTTTACCGGTAAGCATATTTTGAACATTAATGGATTTCGTTGTTCATATCTCCTTATTTGTAATTGCTGAAACAGCACCCGTTAGAGTTACTTTCTTCTGGGTCCCATATCCGACAACAACAATATCTTCGAGATTTTGGGTGTCTTCGGCCAGCTGTATTTTAAATTCTGTCCGATTGCCTACAACAATTTTCTGTGGTATATAACCCATGTAGGAAATAGTAATAGTAGCATTTGCCGGAACCTCAAGTTCAAAAAGACCTTCCAGTGAAGTAGAAGTACCCTTTGTTGTTCCTGCAATCATAACATTTGCTCCCACAATAGCTTCTCCTTGTGTATCAGTGACCAAGCCCTTAATTAGAGTTTGTGACAATGTGGGAACCACCATGATAAAACCGAACAGTAATATTATACCTAGTTTTAGCAGATGGTTTTGTTTTTCTGATTTTTCATGTTTTCTCATAAAATAAATAATTAAGTTTCATGTTCTTCATCTACTCATAATATATCTCATAAACTTTTCGACTATTGTCGATGGGCACACAATATTTTGGTCTGTTATTGTCAACTGTAAAAAGACAAATAAATAGAGTAATCAGGCTGTTTTTATGTATTTTAGTATTCCTGGCACCTGGCATTTTTATGATTTGATGGTTTATATTTTTTAACTGCTGTCCGCTAAACTACCGGAATAACGTCGGTAGGTATCGTAATAGACCCGGGCAAAGATCTCAGGTGTGCGACGGGCATTGGCCTCTGAGAGAGTGCTGCGTCGCACAACATAATCAAGGCCAAGGTGCCCAAGACGATGAGCATTGGATAGTAGGCCCAATACGGTCTCACGAATGGAGTTGTACCCTTCGAAAGCAACAAACAACATCACTACAATATGTTTATGGCTAGTGAATCGCTTCACATACTTGTAAGCTCCCAACGCTTTGGATGCCTTTGATATTTTTGATTTGTCCAATAAATTTAACAGCTGTGTAAAGATTGGCTGTCCGCTAAAATTTGTACCTTTGCCCATGTTGGTTATTCTTATTTGTGTTGCAACAGTAAAGATAAACCTTCACGGGGAATTACCGAAAGGGGTTCCCCTTCATTTTAGCTAATATTTTTTACCGGACACCTGTGATTGAAAATAATCAGTCGATTTTAGATATACTGTCCCAAACTTGCACTCTATTAGGCCTCATGATATGTATACTAAACAATCGCAAATATATAGACAAATGTTTTACGAACAAACGTTTGCGCATACAATTATAGTTAAATTAGGTTAACGATGGGTTTTTGAGTTCGTCATTGTCAAATTTAGATTAGTTTTGTTTGCAAAAATTGGATATGCAACAAAGACCGAATATCGTTGACATAGCGGAAAAAGCGGGCTTTTCCATCACCACAGTTTCCAGGGTCTTGAATGGGAAGGCGGATAAGTACCGGATAAGCAAAGCAACACAGCAGGTAATAATGTCTACGGCAGAAGAGCTGAATTATGTGCCGAATGAATTTGCCCGGAATTTACGTACTGGTAAAAGTAAAACGATTGCGCTAATTGTCCCTTCTTTAAAAAACCCTTTTTTCGCGGAGATAGCCAGCGTTGTAAATACGGAAGTGAGAAAATATAATTATATTACGCTTATCGGTGATAGTGATGACAATATCGAGAATGAAAAAACAGAAGTGCTGCATTTATCATCGAGAAACCTGGACGGAATGATCATTGTCCCCTGCGGAGACGAATGGGGACATTTGGAGCGGTTACAGGAGAAAGGACTTCCATTGATCTGTATCGACCGGTATTTTGAAGGTCTGGATCTGTCTTTTGTTTCTTCTGACAACTATGAAGGTGCTTATTCGGCATCCAAATACCTGATTGAGCATGGGCATACTTCCATTGCCTGTATCCAGGGTGTCCGGCATTCCACCCCCAATATACAACGGGTAAAAGGCTTTATAGATGCAATGGTTGGTTCCGGGATCACTTCATATACGGTAACCGGAGATGCTTTCAGTGAGCAGAACGGGTATCTGGAGACGAAACTGTTGCTTCAGCAAAAAGCAAGGCCCACCGCTATATTTGCCTTCAGCAATACAATTGCTATGGGATGTATAAAAGCGCTTAAAGAGGAAAAGGTTAAAGTGCCGGATGAGATATCATTAATTACATTCGACGATAATCCATACCTTAATTATATAGAGCCTCCGCTTACGTGTATCTCGCAACCGGTGGAAGATATTTGTAAGATAGCCGTGAAAATTCTGTTTTCCAATATCTTGGAGCATGACGTATCTCCGAAATATGTACTCCTGAAAACGCAATTGAAAGTGAAAGCATCGGTAAAAAATTTGGATCATGTGTTATGATTGTTTTGGCTTTCCGTTAAGCAATGATCTTATTCTGAATGAAGATATTGAAAGTTTATTATTCCGCTGATTACAGGATGATCGGAAGTCCATCCGTCGTTTCCTTTGGAAAAATATGCCCGATGCGGTTTATATGTGCTTTGTTTTGTTTATTTTTGGACAATTTTAAGGAAATTGCTTTATGTCAAGGATGATCAGAGCCGCTGTAGTCGGCTACGGAAATATCGGAAAATATGTGGTGGAAGCGTTGGAGTGTGCTTCGGATTTTGAAATTGCAGGCATTGTACGACGCGATGTTGCTAAAATTCCTTCTGAACTAAAGGATTATCCCGTGGTGTCATCTGTTTTGGAGCTGAAAGAGGTAGAAGTAGCCATACTTTGCACCCCTACACGAAGTGTGGAGCAGAATGCCAGGGCATGTCTGGAGTCGGGAATCAATACGGTAGACAGTTTCGATATTCACGGACAGATCCCGCAATTGCGTGAATCGCTTGATGGAACGGCAAAGAGATACAATGCCGTTTCCGTTATTTCCGCTGGGTGGGACCCGGGGAGCGACTCTGTGATCCGCACCTTGCTGGAAGCACTGGCTCCGCGCGGAATTACCTATACCAACTTCGGCCCGGGCATGAGCATGGGTCACACAGTGGCTGTAAAAGCCATTGCAGGTGTCAGGGCGGCACTCTCCATGACCATTCCTGCCGGAACCGGCGTACACCGCAGGATGGTTTACATTGAGTTGCAGGAGGGGTACGACTTTCAGTCCGTAGCACAAGCCATAAAAGCCGATGATTATTTTGCGCATGATGAAACCCACGTTTTTCAGGTGGAAGATGTGGAAGCCCTCAAAGATATGGGACACGGCGTACGGATGGAGCGAAAAGGAGTATCAGGGCAAACGCAGAACCAGCTGTTCCGCTTTGACATGCGCATCAACAACCCAGCACTCACGGCACAGGTGCTCGTCGGCGCCGCCCGCGCATCACTGAAACAACAACCGGGAGCCTATACGTTGATCGAAATCCCTGTAGTGGATTTGTTGCCCGGGGAAAAAGAATCATGGATTCAGAAACTGGTATAATTTTATTACCTTTGTCACAAATTCAACAATGATGAACATACTATTATCAGTTACCTGGAATGTGGATCCCACCCTTTTTACCGTTTTAGGCCGTGAGATTCGCTGGTACGGACTGTTCTGGGTGATCGGACTGATCGTGGCCGTCTACATCGTGCAGAAAATCTTCAAACACGAAGATCTTCCCGAAAAATGGTTCGATTCCCTGTTTGTCTATATGATTGTGGGGATCATTGTGGGAGCCCGTCTCGGACACTGCCTCTTCTATGAACCGGCTTATTACCTGGCCAACCCTATCGAGATTCTCAAGGTATGGGAAGGCGGACTCGCAAGCCACGGCGGCGTGATCGGCATCATTATCGCCGTATGGCTCTATTCACGCAAGGTCTCACACCTCAGCATGCTCTGGACTTTCGACCGGGTGATGGTTCCCACCGGCTTTACTGCTGCCATGATTCGTTTCGGTAACCTGATGAATCACGAAATATATGGTGGTCCTACTGACCAGCCCTGGGGATTTCGTTTTATCGACAATCTCCACCAATGGATGCAGGGAGCAGAACCTATCTACACCGAACCGTCTCATCCCACACAAATTTATGAAGCACTGGCTTATCTGGTTGTCTTCGCCATCACCATGTATCTTTACTGGAAAACCGACGCGAAGCGCCGGAAAGGGCTCATCACCGGCGTGGGTATCCTGATCATCTTCCTGTTCCGCTTCTTCGTGGAATACCTAAAAAATGTGCAGGTAGATTCAGAAATAGCCATGCGGGAAAATACCGGCCTGATTCTCGGACAATGGCTCAGTATTCCTTTTATCATATGGGGTATATGGTTGATATGGGATGCGTTGAAACGCCCGGCTGTAATAGCGAATACGCCAAAAGAATCTGAAATGGCCAAACCAAAACCAAAATCCAAAAAGAAATAAAAGGCTGTCCCACACTATCTGAGAAGAAAAATATATGTACAAACCGCTTGAAATTGCGAAAGATGTGTTTTATGTAGGGGTGAATGATCGCTCCAAACATCTTTTTGAAAACATGTGGCCTCTGCCCTATGGGGTATCCTACAATTCTTACCTTGTCACCGATGAGAAAACAGCTCTGATCGATACCGTAGATATCTGCTATTCTGAAATTTTCTTTCACAAGATCCAGTCGGTGTTGGGTGACAAACCGATAGACTACCTTGTGGTGAACCATATGGAGCCTGATCACTCAGGATCTATTGCGTGGATTGTTTCGAAATATCCCGGTATACAGATCATTGGAAACAAGCGAACGGCAGATATGCTGAAGGGATATTACGGTATCACCCGCAATATTGTTTTGATACAGGATTTGGAGGAGCTGAGTCTGGGAAGTACCACCCTGCAGTTTCACATGACACCAATGGTGCACTGGCCCGAAACAATGATGACCTATGTACCCGAAAGGAAGACATTGTTCAGTGCCGACGCCTTTGGCGCTTTCGGTGCACTCGACGGCGGCGTACTAGATACCCAACTCACTCCCGGTAGATACCGGGATGAGATGATCCGCTATTATTCCAACATCGTGGGTAAGTTCGGCTCTCCCGTACAGACAGCATTGAAGAAACTCTCCGGACTGGAAATCGGCGTGCTCTGTTCCACGCACGGGCCTGTATGGACGCAGAAAGAGAATATCGCGGATGTGATTGCGCTGTATGATCAACTGAGTCGTTACGAAGCCGGTAACGGACTGGTCATCATTTACGGAAGCATGTATGGCAACACCGAGCAGCTTGCCGAGATCATAGCCAGTGAAGCCGCCGAAAACGGATTGAAGGAAATCATGATGCATAATGTGTCCAAGAGCCATGAATCGGATATCATCCGCGACGTCTTTAAATATAAAGGGCTAATCATCGGATCACCTACCTATAACAATAAACTCTATCCGGGAGTAGAGAACCTTCTTTCCGCCCTGCAGAGCCGTTATCTGAAAAACCGTTTCTTCGGCAGTTTTGGCAGCTTCACCTGGGCAGACGCTACTGCAAAGCAGTTGGCTGCCTTTGCAGAAGAGTCGGAATTCGAGATTCTGGCAGAGCCTGTCATCATGAAGCAGGCCATGTTGCGTGAGACGGAAGAGAAAGCACGTGGCTTAGGGCAGTGCATGGCACGGAAAATACTGTCGGGAGCGGAGGTTGTTCCCAATCATACGGCTAATTGTCATTAAATCAAAACAGAGGATCATGAGACTTATCATTCAGCCCGATGCCGGTCAGATGGCACAATGGGCAGCAAACTACATTGCAGGGAAGATTAACAGGGCGGCTCCGACAGCTGAAAACCCCTTTAAACTGGGATTACCCACCGGTTCTTCGCCACTGGGGACCTATAAAGCACTGATCCGGTTGTACGAAACGGGCGTTGTCTCGTTCGAGCATGTGATTACTTTTAATATGGACGAGTATCTGGGCTTGCCGGAAGGTCATCCCCAGAGCTACCATACTTTTATGTGGGATAACTTTTTCAGTTATATCGACATAAAGAAGGAGAATGTACATATTCTGAACGGGATGACTTATGATCCCGAAGCGGAATGTGTTGCCTACGAAAAGGCGATAACCGATGCCGGAGGCATTGACCTCTTTCTTGGCGGGATAGGCCCCGACGGACACATTGCCTTCAACGAGCCGGGCTCTTCGCTCACATCACGTACTCGGGTGAAAACACTCACCACCGATACGGTGATCGCCAACTCCCGTTTTTTTGACAACGATGTGAATAAGGTCCCCAAAACAGCCCTTACCGTCGGTGTGGGGACCGTACTCGATGCCACAGAAGTGTTGATTCTGGTCAATGGATACCACAAGGCCCGTGCACTCTATCATGCCGTGGAGGGAGCTATCACACAGATGTGGACCATCAGCGCCCTGCAGATGCATCCCAGGGGAATCATCGTCACCGATTACGATGCCTGTGTCGAACTGAAAGTAGGAACGTACAAATATTTTCTCGATATCGAGCACGATAATCTGAATCCCGATTCACTATTGTGACAGATGATTGCAGCATCACACTATCAACACAAAACCGGAGTTGTGATACCTTGCATTTTTTAATTTACGGGAACAATGTTCAAAGAGGTTGTATCACGTAGAATAGAACCCCTAAAGTCAGACAACAGACTTTTGGGGTTCGGTTTGATGTATCCTTTTTATCCCGTTTGCATTTTTCCGTCTCCTGAACAACTAACATCCATTCCTGCATGAAGCCAGGTTTAGTATACCCAAAATCATGAATGTGTACCTCATCCGATCTTAACTATTTTATTGGATATTTAACGCGTTTCTGGGTATTTCCGGTGAACCAGGCGCTTTTTTGTTTGTTCACCTTTTATACGCACAGCAATTTTTTTAGGTTATCTACACAGCATAAAGATGCGGTGAAAAAATCCATCAGGTCGTTCTTCAAAAGAAATCGGTATCTGTCAAAAGATATCTGTAAGAACGACCTGACGGTCTATTCGTCATTACCTGCAGCAGGTTATGCTGTTTCCTGCCTGTTCTGAGCCGTGATTCCATTCTTTTTTTTCCTGATCATTCTCCGATAAGCGAAGCGTAGCAGGAGAATCATCACGATAACCAACAGGACTGCGACAAGAATCAGTCCGTGATGTGTGACTTCCTCGCACTACTTTGGTTTAATGCCACAGGCGTCGCCTGTCGGTTCATCCTCGACGTGATACCATATATCCGAGAAATCTTCGGGATGTCTGCGAAATTTGGCAAGGATGTATGAGCAGGAGGGAATCACCTTGTATCCATGATCACGCACATACCTCACCATCTCATCAAACAATCTGCCTGCGATGCCCTGACCTTCCAGTTCGGGTCGTACACCCGTATGATAAGCATTCAGGATGTTATCCCTGATCTCGAAGTCGAGTTCTGCTATCTGCCTTCCTTCTTTCTCAATATAAAAACTACCCTGGTTTTTATTGTCGATGCTGAATTGAATATCCATAAATTAAGTTTTGAATTGTCATTTACTTTTTGTTAAACGTTTCACCCGCCGAATTTGTTGTAAACGTAAAAAAATTTAAACAGGGTGAACAGAAAGTAAAATTGATTCTGTTTACCCAATACCTGAAAAATCGACTTTCGTTGATCTGTTTTTTTGTATCTTTGGGGTAACATACAATCATATACAATACAATGAAACATCTTTCAATCAGTTACCTTTTACTTTTCTTGTTCACAACGGGCGTTTTCTCCGCCACGGTCGATACAGTGAACGTGTTCAGCAACAAGATGAACAAAAATATCAAAACTGTGGTCGTGAAACCACAATCCTATGGCAGAGAACCATCTTTTCCGGTGCTTTATTTACTCCACGGGTACAGTGACCGTTATGATGGCTGGGTGAAAAAAGTTCCTCACATTCAGGCGTTGTCCGATCTCTATGAGATGATCATTGTCTGTCCCGATGGTGCTTTTGGGAGCTGGTATCTGGACAGTCCGGTTGATTCTGCATTTCAGTATGAAACGTTTGTCTCAGAGGAGTTGATATCATGGGTGGATCGCAATTACACAACCATTCCTTCAAGGGAAGGACGCGCAATCACCGGGCTGAGTATGGGCGGTCATGGCGGATTATACCTTGCTTTCCGCAATCAGGATGTGTTTGGTGCCTGCGGAAGCATGAGCGGTGGCGTCGACATCCGTCCGTTTCCTGACAACTGGGATTTGGCCAAACGTCTCGGCACACAAAGAGATTATCCGAAAAGATGGGAAGAGAACACTGCATTGGGATTGCTCCATCTGCTCACTCCCAATGCGTTGAAGATTATTATGGATTGCGGAACGGAGGATTTCTTTTACGAAGTAAACGAAAATCTGCATCAAGAGTTGCTGTATCGAAATATTCCCCACGATTATATCACCCGCCCCGGTGCCCACAATTGGCAGTACTGGGATAATGCGGTGAAATACCAGATGCTTTTCTTCCATGAATTTTTCAGGAATGAGAAAAGTAAGTGAAAATTCGATTTCTCATCTCAGGAGACTGATTGTATCGGTACTCCTGATTGTGGGGTGCCTTACAGCTTTTGCCCGGCCCCTGAAACCTTTCAGATTCGCGCTGGTCACAGATACGCATGTCGGTAATCCAAACAACGACGAGGATCTGTACCGTACGGTGAAAGACATCAACTCTCTTTCGGACATCGCCTTTGTCATTGTATCGGGGGATGTAACGGAATTTGGCTCGTATGATGAGCTGCGCACGGCAAAATGCCTGTTGGACGAATTGGATGTGCCTTATTATGTGCTACCCGGAAATCATGACTCCAACTGGTCGGAAAGTGGCACGAACGACTTCCTGCGGGTGTTTGGCAACGAAACATTTGCATTTGAATACAACGGCTACAGGTTTATCGGGCTGGCATCGGGGCCCAATATGCGTATGGGGCCGGGGCAGATCCCGCGTGAAAACCTCACCTGGTTCCTTGAAGAGCTGAAGAAAACCGATACCGAAACACCCATTATCTATGTGAATCATTATCCAATGGACAGCGGATTAAACAATTGGTTCGAAGTAATGGATGCCTTTCGTCCCTACAATGTGCAGCTGATGCTTTGCGGTCACGGACACAGCAACAGGGTGCTGAATTTCGAAGGGGCTGACGCAGCCATGTGCCGTTCCAACCTCAGAGCAAAACAGGATTTCGGCGGCTATACCCTTGTCACTGTTCAGACCGGTTCCATATCTCTGGAGGAGCGTGTGGTCTCCGGTGAAACATTTTCCCCCTGGTTCATCACCTCAACCACAGAACGGACCGTATGGGAGAGCCATCCGCCGCGTCCAGATTACAGCAGCAATCACCATCATCCTTTCGTGAGTGAATTGTGGAGTGTGCAGGAAAAAAGCGATATGGGCGGCGGAATGTACCTGCATGATGATTTGCTTGTTTACACCAACACGACCGGAGAGATCAAGGCCGCGGATACGGCTGACGGTACAACGCTCTGGACCTATGCGACGAAAGGCAAGATCTATTCCACACCCACGGTTTGTAACAACATCGTGTGGGTTGCATCGTCCGATTCGTACTTGTATGGCTTACACGTGGAAAACGGGAAGGAGCTGTTCAGGCTCAGGAATGACAAAGCCGTAGTCTCCTCTACTGCCTGTACCGACAACCTGGTACTGCTTGCCGGCGGAGACGGGCATTGCCGCGCATGGGATGTCAACACGGGTAAGCTAGTTTGGGATTTCGACAGCGTGAAGAATTTTGTGGTCACACGTCCACTGGTGAAAGAGGGAGTGCTTTTTTTCGGGAGCTGGGGAAACGAGTTTTACGCGCTCGATACCGAAACCGGACAATCGCGGTGGATATGGAACAACGGACAGTCAAACCGGATGTTGTCACCTGCCCAGGTGGTGCCTCTCGCCACACACGGTCGGATTTATCTTGCCTCTCCCGACAGATATATGACTGTGCTGGATGAGAAAACGGGTGAAGTGATCTGGCGGTTGAATGATCCCGAAAACAGGGTACGCGAATCCATCGGCATCTCGGAGGATGACCATACTGTCTATGCCAAAACGATGGACGGTGAACTCCTGGCCATCGATGCAACAGTTCCCGAAAGGAAGATCAGATGGATCTCATCGGGGGAGGATATGGGGTATGAACTGACACCCACACCGGTGGTGGAAAAGAATGGCGTTGTCTTTGCACCAACTGACAAAGGACTCATCTACGCCTATCGTGCTTCTGACGGTGCCTTCCTCTGGAAATACAGGATATCCAACGGGCTGATTAATATGATTTTACAGACCGATAGCGGTGATTTGTATGTCTCTGCCATGGACGGGAAACTGGTGAAGTTAAAAATTGCTGATAGGTTAAAACCGGAATGAGATTGCATTAAACGAGGTGTTTGTACAATCGTCGGAGTATATGGGAAAAGATACCATGGTTATATTTGTACTATCTTTCCCAGTTTCACGTACACAACGTATCCTCTCACCAGCGGATAGCCCATTTCCCTGATAGTTCTCACGTAACGCTGTACCTGCCGGCTGTACCGTAGATCTTCCGACTCACCGAACTTATAATCGGCAACGATCACTTCCCGGTTGCCAATCATCACCCTGTCGGGGCGACTGAATCCGAAACGGGGGTGGAGCATTTCCACCTCGTTGAGTACGTTGTATTGATCACTGTACCAGTCTGATATGACAGGTTGCGACATGAAAGCGGTTAACTCACGGATGGTGTTGTCTTTTTCCTGTTCGTTCAGTTCACCCTCCGAAATTTTCCTTTCTACTGCCTGAGGCACATCCGTGATAATCCTCACCCTGCTGACAATATCATGCATCAGTGTACCATAATCACGGCTCCCGTCATCGGAGAAGAAACCGATAGAATTGAGCCGCAATTTCAAACGGTTATCAAATGGGATAGACTGCCATCTGGCCATATGATCACTCTTCACCGGAGATTTTTCCTCTTCCGGATCCCTTTTCTCCGGCCTGCCCAACTCGAAAATACACTTATCATCGCCCGGGGTAAAGTAATCGTCTAATGAAACAGATGTCTTGTCCGGATGCAGTGGAGGTGTGCTATCAGTGATACCCCGCCACAGCAGATCGGCAACAGTGGTAATAGTCCCAGGCTGATTGGTTATGGGTGCGAAGACAATCAGCCGGTGCCTGGTGCGGGTGAAAGCCACATATAACAGGTTCAGGTTGTCGATGTAGGTGAAGCGTTTCTCTTCCAGGTAATCTTGCCTGAAGATGGTCTCGGCAAGCGCTTTCCCATACTTCAGCGGTGCCACGCTCAACGCATCGAAGGGAGATACGCCCGGCTTACACCAGATGATATCGTTATGGTGTGAATTATGATCTACTCCCCAGTGTACGAAAGGCATGATCACCGCACCAAATCCCAGTCCTTTCGATTTATGGATGGTGATCAGACGGATGGCATCCTGGTCGTCAGGAGAGAAGAGTGCCTTTTTGCATCCTTTCTCATCCCACCAGTCGAGAAAATCGTTCAGGTTGGCCGATGTGTGGGTGCTGAACTTGAGGGCAATATCCAGAAAAGCCTGTACGTGGGCGTTCTCCTTTTTACTAAGTGCCTCTGCGGAAAGGGCAAAGAATGATTCTATCATATCGTAGAAAGGGAGCGAGGCCAGTTCAGTGAGGCGCCATCTTGTCTCTTCCGGGAAATCGCCCGGTGCCTTTTCACGATAGTTTTGCAGTGCTTCATCGGGGGAGTTGTTCCCATGGAAACGATAAAACTCATACACTGCCATCATCCTGCGCGTATTATCACCGGGGTTTCGGAAATGACGCATCAGCGCAATGACTGCTTTCACACTCTGTGCGTTCCCGATGAGGAGCGCTTCGCTGGAGATGATATCGTACCGGTAGGGTGAAGCAGGATGCTGTTCGCGGTAGGATAAGAGCGTTTCGGCAACCTCCACTGCCTCCTGATTCCATCGCACCACCACAGCAATGTCTTTCAGTGCAAATCCCTGATCCTGAAGGCTTTCTATTTCATGCGGCAGTTGTTCCAGCACCTTTGCCTTCCAGTCTGTTTCCCTGTCGTCCTTCAAAAAGGTTATCTTCACTTGTCCTCCACTCTCCTGCTTATGCAAGGGGGTCAGCTGCCAGGCATCGGCGTATGCATCTGTAATCTGTCTGTTTCGACCGTCATCCGGTTGATCCTCTCCCGTCTGTTCCACGGTCTGTTCATATTCGTGTTGCAGAATAGCCGCTGCCTTCATGAAAAAGAGGTTGTTGAACGCTATGATCCTGGCATCACTTCTCCAGTTGGTGTCCAGCACGTGCTTCCGGATGTTGTCGGCATGAAGGTCTGCCTCCACCTGCTCCTCAAGCAGCCGCCAGTCGGAATTGCGGAAACGATAGATGCTCTGTTTCACATCACCCACAATAAGGTTAAAGTTGTTGGATGCCAGGCTCTCTTCAATCAGCGGTTTTAAGTTATCCCACTGCATGCGGGAGGTATCCTGGAACTCATCGATCATGTAATTGGTGAGCTGTGTCCCCGTTTTCTCGTAGATAAACGGGGAGTCGGTGCCGGCGATGATATTGTTCAGCAGCTCCGTGGTATCCGAGAGGAACAGGGTGTTGTTCTCCTGTTGCAGCTTGCGCAACCGCAACTTTATATCGTTGAGGATGCCGAGGGTGTAGAAATTTCGCAACAACTGTTTTGCCGTCTGGTACTCCCTGTCGTTTGCCGTAAGCTGAATGATCTTGTTCACACAGTCATTCAGTCCCGCCATATAGGCTTCCCGTATGGCATTTTCCTTTTCGCTGCTCCCAATCCATAGATCAATGTGATCAGCCAATGCCTTCAAACGGCCGGAGGGTTTCTCTATCACTCCGTTTGCCAGCTTGGTGAACAACAGGAAACCGGAGTTTCTTTTGTGTTTAAAATCCTCGTAAGTCAGCCCGTACTGTTCCATCACATGGATGGCTTCCACTCCGACGGACTTCACTTCGTTCTCATAGCTCTTCACAATGCGCAGGAGCATCAGCCTGTAGGAAGTGAGGAAGCTCTTGTCCTGAATGGTGGCGAAATCCTCGTCCGACAGCGATTTGTAGGTTTCATTAAACAGCTGTTTCGCGAGGTCCTGCACCTGCTGGTCAATCCTCCAGCTTTTACCCTCCTCAATCCGGTCCTGCATAAACCGCAACAGCCACTCGGAAAGCATTTTGTTCTCCGGTTTATCTAGCTCTGAGAGCATCAGGTCGATGGTTTCCATCAACAGAGACGTTTCATCTACCTCAATGTTGTAACCTCCTGCCAGTCCCATCTCCCGTGTGAAAGCACGCATGGTACGCTGGAAGAACCGGTCGATGGTGCTGATGGAAAAAGAGGAGTAATCGTGCAGTATGGTCTCGAGAATATGGGCGGCCTGAGCACGGACGAGGGGTTCATGCATGGAGAAATCTTCTGCCAGCTGTTTCAGATATCCCGATTCTTTTCCCGATGCCAGTCGATGGAGCTCCTCCACTATACGCGACTTCATCTCGTCGGTCGCCTTATTGGTGAAGGTTACGGCCAGAATATGACTATGGTTGTTGGACCGCGAGAATAACAGATGAAGGTATTCGCCTGTCAGCCGGTGTGTTTTTCCCGATCCGGCAGATGCTTTGATCACATGGAGATATTGTCTTTCAGATGATACGTGATTTGGCATACCCCTCTTTTTTCAGTATATCAAGCACCTTCCCTCGGTGATCACCCTGAACGATGATCTCACCCTCTTTGGCGGATCCGCCCACACCACACCTCATCTTCAGCATCTTGCTCAGTTCCTGCAGGTCCTCATCGGTTCCGCGGAATCCGGTGATGAGCGTGACCGCTTTCCCTTTACGGTTACGCTTATCGAGGCTGATGCGCATCTGCTGCTTTTCCTTCGGCAGGGTCTCTTCAGGCCCGTCGTTCTCTTTCTGATAATGGTAATCGGGGTTGGTGGAATAGACAATATCCAGTCGTTTTTTCCAGTCGTTCATTTCGTATAATGTTTCACCAAAGTTATTATTTTTTGTTGATACCTTAAAGAAAATGGGACTTTTTGCGAAAAATGGTGTAATTTAGTGACTGGAAAAAATCATGAACGATATGACAGATAATGTAAAAGTGCACTGCGTGAACACGGGTGAGCAAAAGGATGTTCCCGTCGGTTCATCACTGGAGGAGTTAATTAGCGTGTTTGGCTTCACATCGCCTTATTTAATTGCCAACGCAAAAGTAAACAACAGAACCGAGTCGCTCGCTTACCGTATTTATCGGCCCAAGACAATCGAGTATGTCGATCTGAGCAATTCGTCTGCCATGCGAACCTATGTGCGGTCGCTCTGTTTTATCCTGGCAAAAGCGGTGGATGATTTGTTGCCTAACGCTTTGATGTATATTGAACATGCTGTATCAAGAGGGTACTATTTTCAGATTGAATCAGATCTGCCCGTGGGAAAACCGGAGCTGGATGCCATCCTCAAACGGATGCAGGAGATCGTGAAGGCCGATATCCCTTTCGTACAGGTGGAAGAGGAAACAGCGAAAGTGGTGAAGCTGTTCAGGGAAAAAGGAATGGAAGACAAAGCACTGTTGCTGGAGACCTCCGATTTGCTCTATGCCCGCTATTCGATTCTGGATGAGTATATCGACTATTTCTACGGCTGCCTGACACCCTCTACCGGTTATATTACTATGTTTGATATTCAGCCACACAATGGTGGTTATCTGCTACGGGTGCCCAACCGTACGAACCCGGTGGAGCTGGAACCCGAAGTGCAGCAGGAGAAACTGCTCAATGTCTACCGCGAACACCTGAAGTTTCTGAAGATTAGCCGGCTCGATAACGTGGGAGACCTGAACAAAGCGAAGCGGGAGGATCGCATGTCGGAAGTGATCCAGGTGGCGGAAGCCTACCAGGCAAATCAGATTGCCAATATAGCCGAAGAGATCACCCGCGGATTTGAAAAAGGTGTACGCGTAGTGCTGATATCCGGTCCCTCTTCCTCGGGGAAGACCACCTTCCGGAAACGACTCGAGGTACAGCTGATGGTGAATATGCTGAAGCCCATAGGCATCTCCCTCGACAATTACTTCGTGGAGAGAGACCAAACGCCGCTCGATGAGCAGGGAGGGATGGATTATGAATCACTGTATTCCCTTGATCTTCTGTTGTTTGAACAACATATAATCCGGTTGATGCAGGGCGAAGAGGTTGAATTACCGGTCTATAATTTTTTAACCGGAAAAAGGGAGTACAAAAAAAACTACCTGAAGATGTCGGACAACAGCATCCTCATCGTGGAGGGCATTCACGGACTGAACCCGGAGCTGACCGCGCATATACCTTCCGAGAAGAAATTCCTGGTCTATGTCTCGGCACTGACCTCTATTTCGCTGGACGACCATAACTGGATACCTGCTTCCGACAACCGTCTGCTGCGGCGTATCGTACGCGATTACCGTTACCGCGGCTATTCCGCAGAACAAACTATCTCCCGCTGGGACAGTGTGCGGCGCGGTGAAGAGAAATGGATCTTCCCCTACCAGGAGAATGCCGATGTGATGTTCAATTCAGCCATGATCTATGAGCTGGCAGCCATCCGCCGTCATGCCGAACCTATACTCATGCAGGTACCCCGTACCGCTCCTGAATATTCAGAAGCATACCGGCTGCTGAAATTCCTGAGTTATTTCAGTTATATTACCGACCGGGAGCTGCCACCTACCTCGCTGTTACGTGAGTTTCTGGGTGGGAGCAGTTTCCGTTATTAAACAGTGATGTCCGATATCATTTGTGCCATATCAACCCCTCCCGGTATGGGAGCCATCGCCGTGATCCGTGTCTCGGGCGGGGGGAGCGCTGCCCTGACGGATCATGTCTTCCATTCACCTTCAGGGAAAAAATTGACCAATGCAGCCGCCAACACGGTTCATTTCGGGAGAATACACTCCGGCGGAGAAGTGCTCGATGAGGTGCTGGTAACTGTCTTCCGTGCCCCTCATTCATTCACGGGGGAGGAGAGCGTGGAGATATCCTGTCATGGCTCAGTCTTTATTCAGCAACGGCTGATGGAGCTGCTATTTGCCAACGGAGCACGGATGGCCCAGGCGGGTGAGTTCACACGTCGTGCTTTCCGCAACGGTAAGTTCGATCTAAGTCAGGCCGAAGCGGTGGCCGATCTGATTGCCTCCTCTTCACGCGCTGCTCACCGGGTGGCGATGAACCAGATGCGGGGCGGTTTCGCCGGTAAACTCACCCAGTTACGTGACAAGCTGTTACAGTTCGTCTCTCTGATTGAGCTGGAGCTCGATTTCTCGGAAGAGGATGTGGAGTTTGCCAACCGGGAGAAACTGTATGAGCTGACACATGAGATAGAGGAGGAGATTGTCCGGCTGACCGACTCCTTCCGCCTGGGGAATGCCATCAAGAATGGTATCCCGGTAGCTATCATCGGTGAGACCAATGCCGGCAAATCGACTCTGCTGAACCTGCTGCTCAATGAAGAACGGGCCATTGTCAGCGACATCCACGGTACCACACGTGATGTGATTGAAGATGTGGTGAACATGGAGGGTGTCACCTTCCGCTTTATCGATACGGCAGGAATACGGCAAACCACAGATACCATTGAAACACTTGGCATTGAGCGTACGTACCGTAAGATTGAACAGGCCTCCATCGTGTTGTGGATGATTGACCTGACCACACCACGAGATAAGATGGAGGTGCTAGCTGCATCCCTGATTCCGAGAATGAAAGAGAAACATCTCATCCTGCTCTTCAACAAAGCCGATCTGTTACCGGAAAAGGAACGTGCAGCAATGGATCATTTTCTCCCGGAGGTGGAAGGCGACCGGCTCTTTATATCGGCCAAACAACAATATAACACCGCACAGTTGCAGCAATTGCTGGTGCAGGCGGCTGCCATCCCTGCTATCAGCGAAGAAGATGTGGTCGTGACCAACCTGCGTCATTATGAAGCCCTGAACAAGGCCCTCGAAGCCATCCGTCGTGTAGTGGAGGGACTGGAGACCGGCATCACCCACGATTTCATCTCACAGGATATCCGCGAATGCATGTTCTACCTCGGTGAGATCACGGGTCATATCTCTACCGACGAAATCCTGGGTAATATCTTCAGCAAGTTCTGTATCGGAAAGTAACGCCACAAAACAAGTAAACAATAAAAAAGCAACAAATCACTTAAAGCCCTGTAATTGGGCCTTTTTTTGTGGATAAAAAGCTGTTTTTTTTTGCGTTATTATTTGTTTATTCAATATATATTTGTACCTTTGTTGTACCTCAATTCTGAAAAGTGTTTTTTTTGCTGTTATTTGTACCTCGAATGGTTTACATAGTTTACAGAATGGAACACTTTAGTACAGAATTGAACACTTTAGGGTGAGATAACAAATGATGTTATAAATATAATGAGTAGTAACATAAGAGTACAGCGGATTTGTCAGTATTGTGGAACGGAATTTACAGCCCGAACCACAACAACCTTGTATTGTTCCCACCGTTGTAACAGTACAGCATACAAGCAAAAGATTAGAGCCGGGAAGGTGCAAAAGTCAAACACCGAAACCAAGCAGATAAAAACAAAGCCCATTGAGGAACTGAAAACCAAAGAATTTTTGACCGTTACGGACGTTTCGAAATTAATTAACTGTTCCCGGCAAAACGTTTACAAGCTGATCAACACGGGAAAGCTGAAAGCAACAAATGTACTGGAAAGGAAAACTATTATAAGACGTTCAGACCTTGACAAAATATTTAATGAGGTACCAGAAATTGAAATGATACCTGAACAACAAAAACGGGACTTGTACGAATGGAGACAGTCAGGGGCTTATGATATTTCCGACTGTTACACACTTAAAGAAATACAAAGCAAGTACGGTATTTCAGAAACAGCCTTGCAAAACCTTATCGAACGGGAAAGCATAGCGAAAATAAAAAAGGGTTGGTATGCTTATGTACCAAAAAACATAATAGATGATCTATTGAAGCAAAAAAAAAAGTAATGTTTTGATGGTAACATTAGTAACTTTAGTAACTGATCGAATAGATGATCTATTGAAGCAAAAAAAAAAGTAATGTTTTAATGGTAACATTAGTAACTTTAGTAACTGATCGAATAAAAAAGCAAAAGTAATGGTAACAAGAGTAACATTAAGACAAAAGAAAATTAGTAAAGGACGGCAAAGCCTTTATTTGGATTTTTACCCGGCTATTGCACACCCGGAAACAGGCAAACCCACACGAAGGGAATTTTTAGGGCTGTATATTATTGTCAAGGCAAAAATACCTTTTGACAAATACCACAATACTGAAACCTTGAAAATTGCCGAAAGCATAAGACAGAAACGGGAAAACATTTTGAATAAACCTGAAATTTACACGGGTTTTGAAAAGGAGCAGTTAAGAATGAAGGAACAGGGCGAACAAAGCTTTATTGAATACTTCAGGGAATTAGCCAATAAACGAAAAGAGAGTAATTACGATAACTGGATTTCAACACTTAATTACCTCGAAGCGTTTACCAACGGGAAATTAAATTTTAATGATCTTTTTATCGAAACAAAAGACGGTTTGAAACCGGCACCCTTTTTTGAGAATTTCAAAAAATACTTACTTGAAACCAAAAGCATACGGAGCAATAAAACAACCCTTTCACAAAATTCAGCTGTTTCTTATTTTTTAAAAGTCAAAGCAGCATTGAAACAAGCGTACAAAGATGGAATGATACAAACCGACCTGAACGCTAAAGTATCACCAATTCCAAAGCAAGAAACAAGACGGGAATATTTAACCCTTGAGGAACTTAATAAACTTGTAAAAACGCCTTGCAACAACCCATTATTGAAACGTGCAGCCCTATTTTCAGCCCTTACAGGGTTACGGTTTTCTGATATTGAAAAAATGGTTTGGGGCGAAATTGAATACATAGAGGGGCAAGGGTATTTTCTGAATTTCACACAAAAGAAAACAAAAGGCGTTGAGGATTTACCCATTTCCGAACAGGCATACAGTTTATTGGGTGAGCCGAATGAACCAACCGCCAAAGTTTTTGAGGGGCTGAAGTATTCAGCATACCAAAATAAACACCTCTTTCAATGGATTGGAGCAGCCGGAATAACAAAAGATATAACCTTTCATTGTTTCCGGCATACATACGCAACCTTGCAGCTATCTGAAGGTACGGATATTTACACGGTTTCAAAGATGCTGGGACACCGGGACCTAAAAACCACACAAATTTATGCAAAGATTGTGAGCAAAACCAAGCGGGAAGCGACAAATAAAATTAATTTAGATATGTAATAAACTCAAAATAAAATAACGATGATAACACCGAAAATTAAAGCATTATTTCAATTCATTGATTTTTTACATTCAAACATTGAAAATTTCAACCAGTACGAAAATGAAATAAACGAACTTCGCTTATTGGGTGAGGAACGTGAAAAAGTGTACAAAAAAAAGAACTTTGCTGAAAAACAGAAATACGATAGAATACAGCTGCAAATAGGGGGCAAAGTTAAAGTTATTCAGGATAATATCGTACAGCCAATAAGAGACAAAGCTAATGAATTAAGCATTTGCAGCCCTGAAGCATACAAAACCGAAACCCTTTGGAACTGGAACAGTGCCGAAATAATTGGACTTAAAGAGAAAGTCAGTAACGAGGATTTACCAGAAATATTCAACCACAAAAACAAATACATTGAATACCGGACAAAGACAAAAGTGTCTATGCTTTTTGGATTACCTCTTTTCTTTGATCATTTAGACGAAGTATTAAAAGAACTATTCAGTTACTTCAATGAAACAGAACATAACGAATTTGAAGCTTTTGAAACCAAAGAAATATTTTCAAACAGTATAGCGGAAGCGCTTGAGTTACAAAAGCAAGGGTACAAAGTTGCTGTACCATTGAATTTATATAACCCGGTGAAGGAGCAACAAGGGAGCAATACAGAGCCGTTGCCACCTCAAACAGATACAAAGAAGGTGAATACTAAGACACCCAAAGAAAAGACGTTGAGCGGCCTTATTACACACCAAAACAGCCTTGAAATTGTTGAGGGTATAAAAATTCAATACAAGAACATAAAAGGCAAACGGTTAAAATTGTTGTTGTTGGCTTTGCAGGAATTAGGTTTATTTCCAAAAGAAAGGATTGCACAAAAGTTTTACGATTGTTGCAAAGCTGAATTTAGTTGGGATATAGCAACTTACCAAGCAATGAATGGTTATCAATATAATGAACACACCGACAAAACAGAGTTGATAGAAATGAAACAATACCTTAAAAGTCTTATGAACCCATAATAAACCACTTGCACAGACTTGTATTTACTTGTTTACAAGTTTATACAACTGAATATCAATAAGATAAATAAGTAAAAAGCCTATTTTTGCAATAGTTATTTCACAAATAAATTATTGTAAAAATGGAACAGAACTTAACATTTGAACAGTTACCCCAAGCGGTAACAATGCTAACAAAAGAAGTTAGCGAATTGAAACGCCTGTTTATCGAAAAACAGGAACAGGAACCCACCGACCAGCCGGAACAGCTTTTAACCATACAACAGGCAGCTGAATTTTTAAGCCTTTCCGTTCCTACACTTTACACGAAAGTATCAAAAAGCGAATTACCCGTAATGAAGCGAGGTAAACGCCTGTACTTTTCCCGTACCGAATTAATGAACTACATTAAAGAAGGGCGTAAAAAGTCAAATGCTGAAATTGAAGCTGAAGCCGACGCGTATTTATCCGACAAAAAGAAAGGGCTGAACAATGGAAAATAACCAACTGAACAGCCCTGAAGCCTTTGTAAGTGAAGGACAATACAAAGATACCAATATTCAGGATAATATCAAATTAAACGTTGGGTTTGATGACCTTATTAACCCGGCTACCATCCAAAACCACGTTGAAGAACTAAAAAAGAAAAGCGAAGCAGCAACCCCACACGCTGAAATTTTGCAACAACTAATTGCACAATTTGAAACATTGGACTTTGAAGCGTTGGCGAACCCACACGGTGCCGAAGGGTTTAAACTGAACACCAAACATTTTTTGGTATTAGCAATTGAAAACGCCTTACTGTTTGCAGAAAATAACCGCTGGGGATTGTGCAAAAACAATGATTTCATTTACCTGTACAATGGCACTTACTGGAAGGAAATAGACAAAGAAACGTTTCAAAAGTTTTTGGGTGAAGCAGCTGAAAAAATGGGCGTTGCTAAATTTTCAGCACGTTACTACCAATTTAGGGAGCAGCTGTTTAAACAATTCCTTGCAACGGCATATTTACCTACACCCGAAAACAAAAAAGATACGGTACTGATCAACTTGCAAAACGGAACGTTTGAAATAAGCCCACAGGGGACAAAATTAAGACCGTTTGACAGTACGGACTTTATGACCTACCAGCTACCATTTGAGTACAACCCACAGGCAAAGGCACCGATATTTGAAGCGTATTTGAACAGGGTAATACCGGACAAAGAACGCCAAAGGGTACTTTCTGAATATTTAGGCTATGTATTTATTAAAAACGGGTTTGAAGGGCTGAAGCTTGAAAAGGCGTTGCTATTATACGGAACCGGACAAAACGGGAAGTCAGTATTTTTTGATATTGTTACTTCATTGTTGGGGGGTGAAAATATTAGTAATTATTCCTTGCAAAGCTTGACAGAGGAAAAAGGTTTTTACCGGGCGAAAATTGCAAATAAACTTGTAAACTATGCAAGTGAAATAAACGGAAAACTGGAAACAAGTTTATTCAAAGCAATGGTTTCCGGCGAACCCGTTGAAGCTTGTTTGAAGTATGGGCAACCCTTTTCAATGACAAATTATGCCAAGTTTATTTTCAATTGTAACGAGTTACCAAAAGACGTTGAGCATACAGCTGCGTACTTCAGACGGTTTTTAATTATTCCTTTTGATGTAACAATAACGGAACAGGAAAAAGACACCGAACTGGCAAAGAAAATTGTTAAATCTGAACTTTCAGGCGTATTCAATTGGGTACTGGAAGGGTTAAACAGGTTACTTGAACAAAAGGAATTTTCGAAATGTGAAGCAGCCAAACAGGCACTTGAGCAATACAAAATTGAGAGTAACAGCGTACAGATGTTTTTGAATGAAAACGAATACAAAAGCAGCCCTACAAATTATAAGCTGATCAAAGACCTGTACCCGGAATACAAGAAATTTTGTGAGGAAGACGGAGCAAGAGCATTTCAAAAGAAAAATTTCACAAAGCAGTTGCGAGGGCTGGGCTTTATTGTTGATAGGGTTGCACAAAACCAATTGGCTGTATTTGTTGAACGGGACGGGTACTATTTTTGAATATTAAAATTGTATGTAATGGGAAACAGTAATAACGAATACAGATATAAATTTGAAAAAGGCAGCCGGAAGCACTTTTGCCCGGAGTGTAACAAAAAACGTTTTGTTCGGTATATTGATACCAAAACGGGCGAATATTTGCCGGAGCAGTACGGGCGTTGCGACCGTTCAGACAATTGCGGTTATGATCTTAACCCGTATTCAGATGGTTATGCAAAAATGGTTTGGGAACGGGAGCAGAAAGTTACTGAAGTTACTAAAGTTACTGTTCCAAAACAAAAATATTTTTACACTAAGCCCAAGCCGAAGCCCGAACAGGAACCCGTTTTTTTTGACTTTGATACGTTCAAACAGACGTTGAGCAATTACGATAAAAACGTATTTATTCAAAACTTACTGTTCCGGGTGCAATTCCCGTTTGAAGCTGATGAAATTACAAGGGTTATTCAGCTGTATAGATTGGGGACGGTTGCAAATGGTTACAGAGCAGGGGCAAACACCTTTCCTTTCATTGACGAAACCGGCAATGTAAGGGCTATACAAGTAAAACAATTTGATGAAGCTAACCACACCACAGGCACCGACTTTTTACATTCAATCATAGAGAAACACCACACCCGGAACAACAAGCCGTTGCCCGTATGGTTGGAAAAATACATACAGCAAGAAAAACGAATTACCTGTTTATTTGGCGATCACCTTTTGAGCAAATACCCTAACAACCCCGTTGCTTTAGTTGAAGCACCAAAGACGGCTGTTTATGGTACATTGTATTTTGGATTGCCTGATACACCTGAAAGCCTTATTTGGTTGGCTGTTTACAATAAGAGCAGTTTTTCATTTGATAAGCTGAAAGCATTGAAGGGGCGGTTTGTGTATGTATTCCCGGACTTATCAAAAGACGGGAACACGTTCCGTGAATGGCAAACCAAAGCCAAAGGATATGAAGCACGACTACCCGGCACCCGGTTTGTTTTTTCCGACTTACTGGAGCAGTTGGCACCGGAAGCGGATAAAACAAAAGGAAACGACCTTGCAGACTTTTTAATAAAATTAGATTGGCGAAAATTCAGAAAACGGGAAATAACGGAAGAGCAACCCGAACCCGAAAAAGTTACTGAAGTTACTAAAGTTACCAATGAAACAAACATTATTTTTTCTGACAATGAAAAAATACAAGAAACACCGGTACGGGTACCAGGAACACACGAAACCGATTTTATTGAATGGTTACAGCAAGGTAATAAACCGTTGAATTATGGAAAGGAAGCTAAACAATACGATGGGAACAAAGATTGTTCAAATGATAACTGGAGCAATAACAGGGGAAAAGGAAAGACACAACCGCAAAGCTGGAACGATGAGATTACAGAACTTGAAACATATTTTGCGAACATTGAACTACCAACCCAACCCGTGAAGCTGAACGAAAGCAGTACAATAACGGATTGTTCCTTATTTATGGAAACCCACTTTGCCACCGTGAAAAGAAATAACGGGAATAAAACATTTTTACCATACTTGAACAGGTTACAGCAATTAAAACAAATGCTAATAACAACCTGATAAAACCTAACATTTTAAAAAGGAATATTAAACTAAAGTTGAGTAATATGTTACAAAAAATAATCATAAGCAGAGCCATAAACAAAGATGGCACAGATACAGAGTTAAAAGATATTGTCGGATGGTACACACCGATTGCAGTATTTAAGCTTGAGCCGAAAAGTAAATATTACATTCTGATATTTCATGATTTGGGTGAGATGTTTCCAAAGAAGTTATTTGCACAGGTAAAGATATCCTCTTTCAATAGGATAATAAAGGAGCGTAACAGAGTTGATTTGTGGAGAGGTGCATTATATCGCGGTTATAGGGTTAAGTACACAGGCTGTAAAACATTTATTCCTGATACGCAACAAACAATTACAGTTGAATTTGGCAGATCACTGTTTAAGTAACAATATGTAACAGTAATAACATTTTAAAATTATAGATTATGGAAAAGAAATTTCAAAACAAAGAATTTGCATCAATGGCTGGGAAGGTGAGCAGCAGGGAAGGGGTTCCGAACAAGACCACCAACGAAGTGAGAAAAGCGTTTCAGCTATTAGTTGAAAATAATTTGCCACAGATGCAGGTTGATTTAGATTCATTAGAGCCGAAAGAGAGAATTAAATTCATGCTGGATATGGCAAAGTTTATTTTACCACAGCTTCAATCAATCAGCATTGATGATCTGAGAGAGAAAGAAGTACAAGGATTTAATGTTTTGACTATTAACTTAAAAAATGGAAGCGATGACAGAAGTAACAGTATTTAGTATTATTCTTTTAGTTATTTACTTGACAGCAGCGAGCCTTTTTGTCTATTGTATAGCTATTCTCATAAGAAGTGATATAACAGCCCACAGGGCAGGGAAAGGGGCAAATAACAAGCTTAACGAGGTGAGAAATAAAGTTGAATGATATGGAACAGATAGAAATTAAAACACCGATGGACTTGTTTCTCTTTGTAGATAAATTCTTTGACAGAATGAGTGAGGAGGATAAAGAGCAATTAATGAGTGAGGTGCTGGGCAGTAGCTGGGTGGTTGTATTTTCCAATATGGGAGTATATAAAATAAGCAAGGCAGATTTAAAATTTGAGTTGGGGGCTATCTTAATGGATGACTTTAACAAAAATGTTTTTTATGCATTGATACCACCATCAGAGTTTCTCAATGATAAGTTACTGGAACCACTACAAAGCAGACCGACCACACCCGAACAGCTTGAATACATTCGATGGTTAAGAAGTTGTAAGGATGGAATACGTTTCTCTAATAGGGTTTACAATGAAGCCGATTTTCCCGATCACATTAAAAAATATCTGATGATTGATGATTGATGATTGATTACTGATAATTGACCGGTAGGAGTTTATTTACACTATAAAAAAGGGCGGGCGGTTGTTCGTTCTTTTTATATATGCAGGGAGTTGAAAAATTTCCCGTTTTCGGAAACCATAAAAAAGGAGTAAGTAAAAGAGTTGAATAATTTTGCCGGTTAAAAAACAGGCTATTCTAAGCCCTTCAGAGCGACGATTATTTCTTTATGGACATCGCATCGGGAAGAAGTGGTAAAGCGAACACAGGCGACACGGCGAAGCGCGGTGGGTGGAGAAGAGGCATGTGTAACATACAGCATGTAATTTTATGGACATTTGTGCCGATGGGTGATCTCACATATACGGAATTCCGTACATGTATTTTTACCCATGCAACTAATAACACCAAGCTCAAAGCTCAAAGCCGAAAGCATACCACCGGAAAAATTAAGAGCGTTTCTATTGAGTTGAAAAGGTACCCGGAAAGTTATTTACATTTCAGGTAAGACACTTTTACAAACAGCCCTAATTTAGCCCGATAGTATTAATTTCCATACACAAATGTATCCTATTTGTACCCTTAAATCGTAACTAATTGATAAACAGTCAAAGTTACATTCTGTATCGGTAAGTAATGACCATCAACAAAATAACATTCCTAAAGTGAAAAAGACAGGTCTGCTTAATTATAGGTGAGCAATCGGATCGGGATTACCATCCGGGTCTCCGATAACAGTTCCATCACTGGTGATATTCCCTAACAGCAAAATACCGCATACATGAGGTGCTGCCATGGATGTGCCACTCAAGGTGGCATAGGAACCTCCCTTATATGTCGAATAGATGGACGAACCCGGAGCGCAGTAATCGATGGGAGGGTTGGAGAAATTACTGTATGATGCCCATAAATCGCCCTTTCCCATGGCGGATACCGTGTAAATATTGGTTCCGTTTACACGTGCCGGTGAACAATTATTTGCATTCTGCGCTTCGTTCCCAGCCGCAATGGCTATTTTTACCCCTTTAGCCGAAAGATTCAGAATGGCCAGATCAATCGGTTCATACACACCGCCTCCAAAACTCATGTTTGCTGCATCGCCTGCTTTGGCACTGGCTGCGACATAATCAATACCGGCAATGATTTGTGAATAAGTCCCAGATCCTTTGCGGTTAAGGACTTTAATCGGAACAACCGTTGCTCCGGCTGCTACCCCAATCGTACCAATGTTATTATCCACCGCACCGATAATCCCGGAACAGTGCGTGCCATGACCATTGTCATCATCGGGAAGTGCCGACTTAAGCACGAAGTTCTTGCCGCGCGTCTGATCCACGTTCAGATCGGGGTGATCCAGGTCGATTCCGGTATCAATGATCCAAGCGGTTTTCCCGGTGCCATCAGATGAATTGCCTACACGGGTGATGCCCCACGGTGTGGCTTCAGCAGGTTGAACGGGAGTGGGTTTTGCCAGCGCAACCGGCAATCCGTAAGTAACGATCATATCAGGGTATACGCCTGCTACATTCCCATTGTTTTGAAGTTGAGCTGCTTCTTCCTTTGCTAATCTGACGGTGATACCACGGAAAGCATTTCCATATACATATTCAGGCTCACGGTTCAGTATTCCGGCTTCCTTAAAAATATCGCGAGTCGTTTGCATCACCATTTCCGGATTCACAAATCCGTCGGTAGTTGCAGCACGTAAGTTACCCTGGTCTTTGTAAACCACAATGTATTGTCCTTCGATCGGTTGACTGACAAAACCCTGACCTGGCGTTATATCCTGGAGGTTGTTTTGAACCTCATTGTTCTGGCATGAAAACAATCCGATTACTGCCAAAATAGCGACAAAAGATGTTTTTTTCATTTTCTTGATGTTTCGTTTAAAATATATGGGAATGACTTTTAGAAAAATGACTTTTAAAAAATATACCGCAAATATACAAAAAGGTTGATATAGTCAAATTTTATTTAAAAAATAAATAAAAAATTAAAACAGAGGGAAACTATTCCGGTAATATCCACTGACGGTATACCGCTGCTGTGACTACAGGGAAGGTTTGCGCAGGAGCTTCCTGACAAAATTTTAATCACTGACTTCTTTTATATAGGTGGACTGATTTAATTATTTATCTTTGCTGGCATGGTAAGCAATTGACATATTTGTATTGTACCCAAAAGATCACTCGATGAATCAATTTTTCAACATACACCGGATTGATGCCGTCAGGGCACAGGAGATAGCTGCCATGCCTGACGAAGTGCATGTGCACGATTTTGAAGAGCTCATTATTGGTATGAAAGGCCGGCTGGAACATTTTGTGGATTTTCAATCCTCTGTCGTGGAAGCCCCGTTGGTTAGTTTTATTGCCAAAGGGAAAGTACACCGGGTGGTCACGCAATTGCAGGATGACAGTTTTGACATGTGGGTGTTGCGTTTTGAAAGTGATTTTATTGGTGAAACCATTTTCCAGTTATATCACAGTTTTCATAACAAGGCCAACCAGGTATTGCAATCCGGAGACTGCTTTAACCGTCTAAGTACAGTCTGCGGGATCATCGACCAGGAGATGCAACAACCGGTGCCTGACCTGTCTGTTGTAAGGCATCTGTTATGTGCCCTGTTTATCATGATTGAATCGGAAAGAAAAAAAACATCGCCGGGAGAAACCGCTGAGAGCTCTATCCAAAATGAAACGTTTATCAATTTTCTGAAAATACTGGAAGATAATTTTCGCCGTCCGCTGGGTGTGGAGTTTTATGCCGAGAAACTATTCATGTCATCGCGAAACCTGAACATGATCTGTCAGAGAATCATGAATCAAAGCGTATTGGAAATCATTGAGACAAGAAAATTGACCGAAGCCAAGAAACTGCTTGCAACGACCCGTAAATCAATTTCTGAAATAGGCTTTGAACTGGGATACAACGAGAAATCCTACTTCTCCAATGTATTTAAAAAGAAATCGGGTCAGACACCTTCCGAGTTCAGGGATGAGATGAAGAACCTCATTGCTTAAATTTACAACCCTTCTTCCGAATTCTGTTACCCGGTTCTTTTTTACCATCGTACCTTTATACCATCATAATTTAAAAACAAAAAAATAATGGAAAATGTAAACGGTAATGCAGCAAAATGGGTCCTCGACCCGACACACAGTGAACTTGCTTTCAAAGTAAAACACCTGATGATTAGTAACGTGAAAGGAGAGTTTAAGGATTTTACAGCAGAAATCGATCACGAAGATTTCAACAACGGCACGGTGAAAGTAAACATCGAAACTTCTTCCATATTCACCAACAATACCGACAGGGACAATCACCTGAAAAGTGCTGATTTCTTTGACGCGGAAAATTATCCGGCGATGACTTTCGAAAGCACCAAAATTGCAAAGCTGGACGATGATGAATATAAACTGGAAGGCTTGCTGACGATGAAAGGTGTGAGTAAAGAGGTCACTCTCGATGTTGAGTTCGGCGGAACCAACAAGGATCCATGGGGAAATGAAAAAGCAGGATTTAGTTTGAGCGGGAAAATTAACCGCAAGGATTGGGGTCTGAACTGGAATGCCGCTTTGGAAACCGGTGGTGTGTTGGTGAGCGATGAAGTTAAAATTGCCGGTGAAGTACAATTTGTAAAGCAACAGTAAATAGTTATATAATATGGGAAGTAGTACCATCGATAGATTGCATGATGAAACTGAATGATCTCCATCAACTGAACATATCTCCTGACCATTCGCAGGCCATGCCTGTGTTGTTCCTTGGCCACGGCTCTCCGATGAATGCCATTGAAGAGAATGAATTTGTGGAAGGGTTTCGAAACATAGCGAAAACAATCCCTAAACCGGCTGCTATACTTTGTGTATCGGCGCACTGGGAGACACGGGGTACTTTTGTGACAGCGATGGAAAAACCCAGAACCATTCACGATTTCGGTGGTTTCCCGAAAGCCCTTTACGACGTACAGTATCCGGCACCGGGAAGCCCCGCACTGGCAGATGAATCAAAATCGCTGGTAACTGCTGCCCATATTGAATCAGATTATCAATGGGGACTCGACCATGGCGCATGGAGTGTCATCAGGCATCTCTACCCGAAAGCCGATGTGCCTGTCATACAAATGAGTCTCGATTACCTTCAGCCACCCCGTTATCATTATGATTTGATGAAGGAGCTGGCACCGCTGCGAAAAAAAGGAATCCTGATCATTGGAAGCGGGAATATGGTTCACAACCTACGGCTGGTAGCCTGGGATAAGTTTGATCGCAGCAACTATGCCTTTGACTGGGCATTGGAAGCCGGCGATAAGATGAAAAAATATATTCTCAATGGTGACCACAAGCAGCTGATCAACTACCGTTGTCATGGCAAAGCCTTTGAACTGGCTATACCAACTCCTGAGCATTATTTGCCCTTATTGTCGGTCATGGCATTAAAAGAAGAACAGGAAGAGGTTATGTTGTTTAACGATAAGGCTGTAGCCGGTTCATTGGCCATGACATCCGTAAAGATCGGGTAAATTACAATAAGAGAAGTATTGACTTTTGTAGCTAAATGTAAATGAATAATTTACATTTTTTTGTTTAGGTTTGTTTTCTCTTTGATAAACTATTTGTGAATCGCACTGTTATATTCAGAGCTAACTATTATTTGAATTAGTTCTAAATAGACAGATAAATGACCCCAAACGATTTACCTGAGATTTTTCGTGATCATAACCCTTTAGAAGATAAGATGCTGCAAGTCATCGACAATGAGGGCAATATCATTAGTGGGGAGCTGATGCCTCAGCTGGATGACAATACCATTATAGATGCGTACCAAAAGATGCTGTACGAACGGACAGCCGATGAGATGGCTATCTCCTTTCAGCGTCAGGGGCGCATGTATACCTATACCCCCAATCTGGGCCAGGAGGCGATCCACATTGCTGCTGGTATGAATATCCGTAAGGAGGACTGGCTGGTGCCGGCATTCCGTGAGATGGGTACCCTGCTGGCAAAAGGAGTCACCATGAAGGAGATGTTTCTGTTTTACAACGGAAATGAACATGGCAGCAGTTTTCAAAACGCGCATCACGTGCTTCCCATCGCCATCTCTATTGGCACACAGCTTCAGCATGCCACCGGTATCGGCTACTCCGTCAAATATCGGAAGAAGGATGAGACAGTGTTCACTTTCATCGGCGATGGCGGTACCTCAGAGGGCGATTTCAGCGAAGCACTCAATTTTGCCGGAGTATGGCAGGTACCGGTCATCTTCACTGTCCAGAACAACCAGTACGCCATCTCCGTTCCCGTGAAGGCACAGACCAACTCGGTCAATCTGGCTGTCAAGTCGGTGGCTTTTGGTATCCCGGGCATCAAGGTGGACGGGAACGACTTCTTCGCCATGTACCTCGCCTATCAAACGGCATCGGAATATGCCCGGTCGGGCAGGGGAGCCGTGCTGATTGAAGCACTCACCTACCGTCTGGGAGCGCATACCACCTCCGACGACCCCACGAAATACCGGAAGAAAGAAGAAGAGGAACTGTGGGGTCTGACCGATCCGCTGGTACGGTTGAAGCGTTATATGGAAAGAAGTGGTATCTGGCAAATCGACGAGGAGACGCTGAAGGATACCTACCGGCAGGAGATCGAACAGCAGTTCCTGGATGCAGAGAAAAGCAAGACCTATCCGCTCGATGATGTTTTCGCCTATATGTACACCGATATGCCGGACGAGTTGAGGAGACAAAAAGCAGAATATGAACAGTTCTTAAGTTGGAAGGAGACGAGAGAATGAGTGCAATGACCATGGTGAAGGCGATTAACAGCGCGCTGGATATCAAGCTGAAAGAAGATAAGAACATCGTCATCTACGGAGAGGATGTAGGTGTGGAAGGTGGCGTCTTTCGCGTCACAGAAGGGTTACAGAAGAAATACGGGGCAGAGCGTGTCTTCGACACTCCGCTGGCGGAGTCCGCTATCGTGGGTACAGCGCTGGGGATGGCTGTTTCAGGCCTGAGGCCAATCGTGGAGCTGCAGTTTGAAGGCTTCACCTTCCCTGCCTTTAACCAGATCCTCTCCAATGTCGCCCGTATGCAGAACCGTTCCCGGGGTAGATACGGAGCCCCGCTGGTGATCCGCTTCCCCTATGGCGGTGGTGTCAATGCTCTGGAGCATCATTCCGACAGCCCGGAGGCGCTCTTCGCTCATATCCCGGGACTGAAGGTGGTGATACCCTCCACACCCCACGATGCGAAGGGAATGATGATTGCTGCCATCGAGAGTAATGATCCTGTGATCTTTATGGAACCGAAACGGATCTACCGTGCCATCAAGCAGGAGGTATCCGACGAGAAGTTCACCATCCCCCTGGGCAAAGCGCGGGTGGTGCAGGAAGGATCGGATGTCACCGTCGTGGCTTTCGGAGCCATGATCCGCGAATGTCAGAAAGCGATTGTCATGGCCGAAGAGAGCGGCATCTCGGTGGAACTGATCGATTTGCGCTCCATCTATCCCATCGACAGGGAGACCATCCGCAACTCGGTAAGGAAAACCGGACGGATGATTGTTGTGGCGGAAGCGCACCAGTCGTTCAGCGTAGGGTCGGAACTGATAGCCATCGCCAACGAGGAGGCTTTCCTCTATCTGGAGGCTCCCCCGAAGAGAGTGATGGGGTACGATACCGTGGTTCCCCTGGCACAGGGTGAGAAATATTACATCATTTCTCCGGACAGGATTTTTTATGAGATTGAGAAGAGCGTTCATTTTTAAACTGTAATCCATGCGATATACATTTAATTTCCCTGATTTGGGTGAAGGACTGGAAGAAGGAACCATACTGGAGTGGTACGTGAAAGAAGGAGACAGTGTGAAGGTTGGCGATGCCGTTGTGCAGATGGAGACCGACAAGGTGGTGGCCGATATTCCTTCACCGAAAAGTGGAACCATTACAGCACGTTACGGAAATGTGGGTGATGTGATTCATGTAGGTGCACCGCTGGTGGAGATTGAACAGGTAAGCTCCGGAAGCGGACAGGCTGATCCGGAAGAGAAACCGGCTACGCAGCCGATATTTGAACCGGAAGAGGGGGCTGCCGTGGTTGGCACGATGGAGCTGGCAGGTGAGAACGCATTGATGGCCCCGAGTGATGAGGGATCACCCGAAAAGGAGAACGCCAGGGGTGAAGCACGGAAAGTGCTGGCAACACCCGTAGCCCGCGCCCTGGCAAAAGAACTGGGCATCGATATCAGAGAAGTCCCGGGAAGCGATCCCTCGGGAAGGGTGAAAAAAGAAGATATTCTGAATTTCAGCTATCAGCCGGCAACGGCACACACCAGGGTCGAAACACCCGTCACCGGCGACGTAACCTACCTGCCGCTCACGCAGATCAGGAAGACCATCGCCCGAAACATGCTTCAATCCAAGCATAACGCAGTCCACGTGTCTGTTTTTGAGGAGGTGGAGATCACGGGGCTGATGCAGGTGATTGCAAGATATAAACAGACGTTTGCGGAAAGGGAGGTGAAGCTGACTTACCTGCCTTTTATCGTGAAGGCGGTGGCACAGGCGTTAAAGCATCACCCGCAACTCAATTCACAGATCGACAGCGAAAACAACCGGATGATTGTCCGCAACCGCTGTCATATTGCCATCGCCGTGGATGCTCCCGACGGTCTGGTCGTCCCCGTGATCAGGGATGCAGACCGTCTGTCGATCTTCCAGACTGCAAAGCAGATCGGAGAGCTGGCCGCGAAAGCCAGAGCCCGGAAACTGACGCTGGAGGATATGAAAGAAGGGTCTTTCTCCATCACCAGTTTCGGATCCATGGGCGGCCTCTTCGCCACTCCGGTCATCAACTACCCGCAAGCCGGCATCCTGGGAATAGGGCGGATTGTGAGAACGCCCATCGTCAGAGATGAGGAGATCGTGATAGGAAATATCATGCCCCTCTCGCTCACGGTGGACCACCGTATTGTGGATGGCGGGGAGACCACCCGTTTCCTCAAAAGGGTGATGGACTATCTGGCTGACCCGGTATCCCTGATCATGGAGGAGTGATTCAAGATGAAAAACACACCATTATTTTTTCCCTGGTTGTTAGTCTGATCGGTTTGACACAGGTGCATGCTCAAAGTAAATGTGACCGTGAACTGATCCCTTTTCATAAGGAGAAAACGCTGCTATGTGCGAATAAAAAAGGGGGTTTGTCCATCAATGTATCCCCTGCTGATGTCCGTAAGTTTAAAGAGGATGGATGGGTCCGTTACAGTGATTTCGGCGCGGTGGGTGATGGTAAAACGGATGATGCCGATGCCATCTTTGCTGCCCATGCATTCGCCAATCAGTACAATCTTATGGTGAAAGGTGACGAGGGTTCTACCTACTGAATAGATTTACCTCATGGCAGGTGGTTACCTCACTGACTGGTCCAGTACTTCTTTTTCTCCTGCAAACAAGATAGTTATGGTTTCAGTTTCAACGTCATTGCATTAAAAGCCACTACAATGGTGCTGGCCGACATCAATATGGCGCCCATGGCCGGATTTAATATAAACTTCGGATATAAAATCCCAGCAGCCAACGGAATGGCAAGCACATTGTAGCCTACAGCCCAGATGAGGTTCTGAACCATTTTACGGTACGTCCTTTTTCCGAAGTCAATCATCTTCACTACATCTCGCGGGTCACTGTTTACCAGAATAATATCGGCGGTCTCTGCTGCTACATCGGTACCCGAGCCAACAGCGATACCCACATCTGCCTGTGCCAGGGCAGGTGCATCGTTTACACCGTCACCGGTCATCGCCACGATTTCTCCTTTTGACTGAAGTTCTTTTACTTTTTCCTGTTTCAGGTGAGGCAGTACATTCGCCATATAACCATCCATCCCTAATTTGTTTGCAACGGAAGCAGCTATATCTTCATTATCGCCCGTGAGGAGAAATGACTTGATGTCCATTTGTTTCAAGTCATCAATGGCTTGCCGGGAACCTTCACGAATAGTGTCGGCCAATGTGATGATTCCTTCGGGATGACCGTCGATCAATAAATAATTGACCGTCTCCGAAGCAGAGTCAATTTCGTCGGGTGTATCAGGCAGCATGATATTTTTATCCTGAAAATAATTCGGGCCGGCAGCCACAATGGTTTTTCCGTTGACCGAACCTGTTACACCCATGCCCTGCATGTAATGAAAATCGCCTGAACTCCATAATTCCAGGTTCTTCTCGTTGAGCATTTTCATGATCCCCTTTGCGATATGATGTTCTGAATTTTGTTGAACCGCTGCTGCGTATTGCAATAATTCATCGGCAGCATATTCTTCACCCAATGGAATAATGTGTTGCACGGCGTGTGAACCCTCTGTAAGTGTTCCGGTTTTATCAAAAATGATGGTTGAGAGTTTTCGTGTGGTTTCAAATGCTGTCCGGTTACGTATGAGCAACCCATTTGTGGCTGATAGCGTTGTGGAAATGGCTACTACCAGAGGGATCGCTACACCCAGAGCGTGGGGACAAGCCGTAACCATGACGGTGACCATTCTTTCCAGTGCAAATGATAAATTACCCTCACCGGCAGCAAACCAATAAATGAAGGTAGCCACACCTGTCACAATGGCAATATATGTAAGCCATTTAGCCACCTTATCGGCAAGATTTTGCGTGTTTGATTTAGCTTCCTGTGCAGACTGCACCAAACCGATTACCTTGTGGAGATAGCTGTCTTTCCCTACTCCCGTAGCAGTGAATTGAAGCACTCCGTCACCGTTAATGGCTCCTGCAATAACTTTATCGTTCATCTTTTTTTTGACGGGAACACTTTCACCGGTAAGCATGGCCTCATTTACATCTGATTGACCGTCGGTTATCAGTCCGTCAGCAGGGATTTTCCCGCCGGGTCTGACAATGATGGTATCTCCGTTGTGTAACTGATCCAGATTGATTTTTTCTTCCGTTCCGTCTCTTACGACCGAAACATCGGATGGCAACAATTCCACCAGCGACTGCAATGCCCGTGAGGCCGACATCTGAGAGCGCATCTCCAGCCAATGTCCAAGCAGCATAATGACGATCAACGTCGCCAGTTCCCAGAAAAAATCCATCCCTTTCAGGCCAAATACTACGGCAGCGCTATAAATATAAGCTACGGAAATGGCGAGGGCAACCAGTGTCATCATGCCAATCGCTTTGGCTCTTATCTCTCCGGTCATCCCTTTGAAAAAAGGCATACCCCCATAGAGATAAATGATGCTGCCTAAAATCAGCAACACAAATTTATCTCCCGGGAATACAATACGGAAACCCAGCCATTCCTGAATCATGGGAGAAAGCAGGAGCAGCGGAACAGTCAGGATAAGTGTGATCCAGAATCGTTTTAAAAAATCGCCGGTATGGTGTCCTTCGTGTTTATTGTAGCCGGATCCACTTGTAGCATGAGAAGTATGAGCAGGCGATTGATGTTCGGTATTTCCTTTTTGATCAGTATGTCCTGCATGTCCTGTATTTTCAGTATGTGTTCCATGTTCACTGGGTGTTGCAGGGACAGAAGACATACTTTCATGTTCATTGTGATGTGAATGATCGTGTGCCATATTTATGGGAAATAAAGGGGAAGCGGCCAAAGCCACTCCCCCTGATGTAGAAATGAATGTTAATCCCTGTACTTACAGCATGACGGCAATGCGTCGTAGGTTGCCTGTTCGGCCTTGTACTTGTCGGTATCATGCCCCACTGCGGCGATTGCCTGTGCAATGGCATCTGTCGATGTTTTATCCGGGTCGTAATTCAAATGCAGCACCTGTTTTTCTATCTCCCAGTTTGCAAAAGAAACGCCTTCTACCCCCTTGGCTGCTTTTTCAATGCGATCTTTACACATATCACATTTACCCTTCACGTTCAACATGGCATGTTCTTCGTGGGCTGCCCCCGCAGTCATAGGATCCATTTCATTGTGTTGAGCACCCGCTTCCATGTGTTCCATTTCACTATGGGAATCACCGGGCATCATCTGTTCCATTTCATTTTCATTATTAGATGCTGAGTTGTTCTTGTTGGATGATCCTGAGTTACAGGAAATGAACAGGAATGTACTCAGCGCTAATGTCGCTAAAATTGATGTTTTCATTTTTTGTTTCATTTTTTTGGTTTCTAAATCTGATTCTAAATCTCTGTATTTGTAGCAGGAAGGCAACACGTCATATGTGGCCTTGCCTGCCTTGTATTTATCGATATCTGTCCGGCTTTGACCAGGATGCCGGGCTTGTTGACTACATATTGTGTCCCTCGTGCCCGTCTGCGGGTTCATTATTTGCCGGAGCTCCGTTCGCAGGGGTGCTGTTAACCGGAGCACTGTTCGCCGGACTGTTTCCATTCATTGTATGGCCTTCATGTCCGGTAACGGACCGTCCTGCTTCATCATTCATCATGCTGCGCTTACCGGCCAACTGGGCGCTCGCATCGATGGTAAAGGCACCGTTGGTCACGACCTCATCCCCGTCGTTGATGCCGGATAATACCACAAAGGCGTCTCCCAGCGACGGCCCCAGTTCTATTTCCCGAAGCATGAAAGCCGGTATTTCCGTATCCGGTTGTTTCACGTAAACGATGGAACGCTTGCCGGTCCACAGGATGGCCGACTTAGGAATAACAACTTCGTTGTTGTATTGTTTAAGCGGTGCGTCGATAAGGGCGTTTGCATACATCTCCGGTTTCAGCTCCATGCGGGGGTTGGCTGTCTCCACCCGCACCTTCGCGGTACGGGTGGAAGGATCGAGGATGGGGTTGATAAAGGAGATCTTTCCGGAGAATGTTTTGCCGGGGAGTGACTGGAGGGTGTATTCCAACCGGTCGCCCACTTTCAGAAAGGGAAGATCGGATTCATATGCATCGAATACAGCCCACACCTGTGATAAATTGGCCACATCGAACAGCACGGTGCCGGTATTTACATAGTCGCCCTGGTTTACATTTTTTGAAATCACAATGCCACTTGTCGTCGCGGCTACATCGATCAATGGCGAAACCTCACCCGATTGTTCGAGGCGCGCAATCTGCTCATCGGTCAGCTTCCACAAACGCAGTTTCTCTCTTACCGCCTGTAGCAAAGCAGGCTGGAGGTCCTGCATCTTCACCGCCTCGATCAGCTCCTGCTGTGCATTTAACAACTCGGGGGAGTAGATGGTGGCGATGGGTTGTCCCCGACGCACACTCTCGCCGGTGAAGGTGACAAACAACTTCTCAATACGCCCGCTCACGTGGGATGTTTGGGATTGCGACAGCCGTTCATCCACCTGAATGGTGCCGTAAAGCTGGACCTTTTTGACAGGGTTCTGTCTGCTCACGACCGTTGTTTGTACATTGGCCAACGCAGCCGCTTCGGCACTCAACTGGATGGCATTGGGGTCGATAGAGGCATCGCCCGTGCCGGTGGTCTGCAGTGGGATCAGATCCATCCCGCAAATAGGGCATTTGCCGGGTTCCTCCATTCTTATCTGCGGGTGCATGGAACAGGTCCAGATGGTCGGTTCAGCCTCATGATCATGTGCTTCCTCCACCGAGGCTGTTTGCTGTGACGACTGTTTCCGGTTACCGCCGGAGAAAATAAGCCAACCGATAAATAAGCCGGCCAGGAGAACCAACCCGTACCTGAAATAAGGGTGATTGGTCATTTTTTTTATTTTATTTTTATCTATCATAATAGCGATGTTTTAATTGTTTGATGAGTTGAAGGAACGCAATTTCCGGATGGAGGCCACCCTGGTGTTATATTCGGCGATGGCTTCGGCCTCCCGCAACTGGTAATCGAGCAGCTGCCGCTGCACCTGAATCACGTTGGTGAGATCACTCTTTGCCGATACAAACTCCTGCACTACCAGTTGATAGGTTGTCCGTGCCAGTTGTTCCTGTTTCTGGTAGAGTGCAATCTTTCGATCCGCATCATCAAGCTGGTGTTTCAACTTGAACAGGTCGGACTGAAGCATGTTCAGCGTGTTGTTGTACTTTTCCCGGGCTGATTGCCACAGAAACCGGCTCTCCCGCTGCTCCGCCTTGTATTTATTCCGGTAAATGGGCAGGGTAATGGAAACCATGGGCATGATCATATCCATGCCGGTCATTTCCGGTTCCATTCCCTGATCCATCGGTGCCGTCGCACTTTCCCCAATCAGCATGTACTGCAGCCCGATACCGAACATGGGATAACTCATTTTTTGTTCCATCTCCCCCTTTGCCCGGTAAGCCTGTTCTTCTTCTTCCAGCATGTCCAGCATAGGGTTATGGTTTTCGATCTCGCCCATGGTAACCCCTTCATCGAAGAAAAAAGGTACTTTCACGATAGAGTCGGGCAGGATGATTTCCACGCCGGCAGACCGGTTCAATAACGCGTTGAATTTCGCTTTCTCGGCTGCAATCTCCGAGAGGATGCTCTCAATGTTGTTTTCGATTTCAACCATCTCGAGTTGCACGCGGAGCACGTCTGACATGCCCGGAGCAGCGCTGCCCATGCCGGAAGACATGCTACCGCCCGAAACGCCCATACCGGAAGACCTCCCTGTGGTGGAGGAGGTACCCGACGAAGCGGTCGCACCTCCCAAAGAACCCATGCCCTTCATACCGCCTGCGGCGGAAGCCGGGCTACTGCCTGTTGTTGTCGGCGATGGCGCAGGTACAGTATAACCTGACGATGAACCGCTGAAGGGTGAGGAGACTTTGCGCAGGGCCAGCTCCTCAAGTTGCTTCAGCAATTGCAGGTTATCGCGGTTGTTCCCGAGCTGCTGTACCAGCGTTGAGAGGACATACCATTGGGTATATACCTCGAGGTACAGGTTGTCCCGTGTCTCCGTGAATTGTGCATATGCCATCCTGGCCATGTGTGTGGCTTCGGTTTGCGCAGCCTTTTTGGTGCCAAACCAGGGAAACATCTGCATGAGGGTGAAATCGGCTATCTGGCGTCCACCCACGATATCCATCGGCTTCAGGAAAAAGCCGATATCCAACCTGGGATCGGGCCAGGCACCCGCCTGCGGCACTTTTTCCAGTGATGCCTTATAGGTCAGGAAATCAGCATTCAGTCCCGGATTGTTCTTCGCCGCTATTTCCAGGTAATGGTCGAGGGAATCGGGCGTTTGCGCCACAACAGGGTGGGGACCCATGAGTCCCAGCACAACCAGGAGGACGCTGAAGAGGTTATATGGTTTCATAATCTGTTGTTTTTGCTTGTTCTTTCTCTTTTTTCCGGATGGCGCCTTCCCGCCACCAGCATTGCAGGATGGGTACAATAAACATGGTCATCGACTGGATCAGCATCCCGCCAAAGGTAGGGATAGACATGGGAATCATGATCTCGGATCCCTTACCCGTTGAAGTCAGCACCGGCAGGAGTGCGATCAGCGTGGTGGCAGTGGTCATCACTGCCGGACGCACCCTTTTCAGGCCGGCATGAACAACCGCTTCCCTGATCTCCTCCCTTGTCTGGGGGTTTCTTTCCAGGAAGGTGTCGTGAATATAGGTTCCCATCAGTACCCCATCGTCCGTGGCAATGCCAAAGAGGGCGATAAACCCTACCCACACGGCAATGCTGAGGTTGATGGGATGCATGCTGAACATATCACGGATATTGATTCCGCCAACCGGAAAATTCATGAACCACGGTTCACCGTACAGCCATAAAAGGATGAATCCTCCGGCCAGAGCGACGAACACTCCTGAAAAGTGAATTAGCGAGGCGGTCACCGTTTTGAACTGAAAATAGAGGATGAGCAGGATGATGAGCAACGCGATCGGGATGATGATGAGCAGTCGCTGAGATGCGCGGGCCTGCTGTTCATAATTACCGGCAAAGGTATAGGAGACCCCATGGGGCAGACTGATCTCCCCGCTGCGCAGTTTCTTCTGCAACAGTGCGTCGGCTTCTTTGACCACATCTACCTCGGCTCTTCCAGCCACCTTGTCGAAAATCACATACCCCACCAGGAAGGTATTCTCACTTCGGATCATCTGTGCACCGCGGGTATACTCGATCTCCGCTACTTCTCCCAGCGGTATCTGTGCCCCGGTGGCTGTGGGGACAATCAGCCGCGACAGCTCTTCGGGGTTTTCCCGCAACTCACGGGGATAACGCAACCTTACGGGGTAACGCTCCCGCCCTTCCACCGTCGTGGTTAGCGGCATGCCTCCCACGGCCGCGCTGATTACCTCCTGCAGATCGGCCACCGTGATACCATGACGGGCCATCTGCTGACGGTTCAGATTGATTTCGATGTAGGGTGCTCCCACGGCGCGGTCGTAGAACACGGTGGAGGGGAGCACGGAAGGCACTTCTTTCAAAGCTTCTTCCAGCACTTTGCCACCCTGTTCAATGGACTCCAGGTCGGGTCCCGATACCTTCACTCCCATCGGCGCACGCATGCCGGTAGACAACATCACGGTACGTGCTTCAATGGGTTGCAGTTTCGGAGCCGATGTCAGGCCGGGGATGTGCGATACATTGATGATCTCTTGCCAGATGTCGTCTTCATTCCTTATTTCCGGACGCCACTGCCTGAAATAGTCACCCCGTCTGTCGGGAATCAGACTGTCTACAGGCACCCGTCTAAATCCATCTTCCGGATTATAGGTTGTCTGATCAATCAGGATAAATTCTCCTTTTTTGTTGATCTTGAAACGTTGACGGTTGCCGTCTTCATCCAGGATATATTCAGGACGGTAGTTGATGGTGTTCTCAAACATCTGTACCGGTGCCGGGTCGAGTGCCGAGTTGACCCGTCCCCATTTGCCGACGGTCATCTCCACCTCGGGAATGTTGCTGATACGCTTATCCAGGATGGCAATGTACTCCAGGTTCTGTTCGATACCCGTGTGTGGCATGCTCGTCGGCATCAGCAGAAAGGAGCCCTCGTTGAGGCTGGGCATAAACTCCTGTCCGATACCGGGAAAACGGTTGCTGGCTGTCTGCCAGAAACCCGTCTGGCGGAAAGTGTTCCAGCCCACTGTCTCAAAGCCTTTTGCCACAATACCGAATGTCTTGTCGAAGCCCATCCATATCACGACGCCAAACAGGATGGTCATGATGGGCAGGGTCATAAACTTCCACCTGTTAGCCAGGCTCCATCGCAGGATCTTTTCGTAATAGATCACCAGCATCCACAGGAGTGTGAGGATCAGCGCGATGATCAGTATCACGAACAACAGGTTGCGGGTTACGCCTGCCTGTGTGTCCATGGGCAGCCATTCCATCGTGAGCAGGTAGACTACCGCCAGCAGAGCAATCCCGATGTTGAGGAAAGTGGGTATCCGCTGGTTCTTCCATTGATGGGCAAACAGGTTGTTTAATCCGAAGAACGTGAAGGCAAGGTAGAGACCAAAACCGGTGAAGATCACCAACGCAATGCCGGCGGCTGCCAATAAAATATTGGCAAATTGGCGGACCTGCTTCGAAGTGATTCTGATCGAGAAGATATAGTAGACCAGGGTGGGCAGCACGGCGATGCCGAGCAGGTATGCCGAGATGAGTGCGAAGGTCTTGGTATAGGCCAGCGGAGTGAAGAGCTTTCCCTCCTGTGCCTCCAGAAAAAAGACCGGGAGGAAACTGACGATAGTGGTGAGCTGCGCGGTGAGCACAGCCCCGGATACTTCACTGACACTCTGGTATATTAAATTGGCGAAGGCTTTGCCTTTTCGGATACCTTTATTCTCTTCCATCTCCATGTGTCGGATGATGTTCTCGACAAAGATTACGCCGACGTCGACCATAATCCCGATGGCGATGGCGATACCCGATAGTGCGACTATATTGGCATCAATGCCCGTATATCGCATAATGATAAAAGCGGACAGTACCCCCACAGGCAATATGCTGGAGATGACGATCGATGCCCTGAGGTTCAGGATGATGACGATGATCACAATAATGGCAATGAGCGTTTCATGGGTCAGTGCTGTCTCCAGCGTGCCGATGGTTTCGTGAATCACGCCCGTTCTGTCGTAAAAGGGAACGACAGTCACCTTCGAAACGGTGCCATCAGCAAGGGTCTTTTGGGGTAATCCTGCTTCCATTTCTGAGATTTTCTCCTTCACGTTGTTGATCACCTCCAGCGGGTTGGATCCATAGCGTGCCACCACCACGCCCCCCACGGCTTCCACCCCTTCCTTGTCGAGGCCGCCGCGCCGCGTGGCAGGGCCGAGATTGACAAAGGCAACATCTTTTATTTTTACCGGCACGCCATTGCGGACAGTAATGACCGCCTCTTCGAGGTCGGACACATTTTTGATGTACCCCAGCCCCCTGACGAGATATTCCACCTTATTGATCTCCACCGTTTCTGCACCGATATCGAGATTGCTCTTCTGTATGGCATTCATCACATCCATGATGGAGAGGTTGTAGGCGCGCATGGAATTTGGGTTGATCTCCACCTGGTACTCTTTCACAAAACCGCCGACAGAGGCCACCTCTGCCACACCCTTTGCCGATGAAAGCGTATACTTTACGTAGAAATCCTGCAGGGTTCTCAACTCGTCGGGATCCCAGCCTCCGGTGGGTTCGCCGGTATCGGGGTTTCTTCCTTCCAGTGTGTACCAGTATATTTGTCCCAAAGCAGTTGCATCCGGCCCCAGGCTGGGTTGTACTCCTTCAGGTAACGTTCCCGGTGGCAGTGAATTCAATTTTTCCAGGATGCGCGAGCGACTCCAGTAAAATTCGATATCTTCTTCAAAGATGATATAAATAAACGACATCCCGAACATGGAAGTGCTGCGGATGGTCTTCACGCCGGGAATGCCGAGCAGTGAGGTGGTCAGCGGATAGGTGATCTGATCCTGGATATCTTTGGGTGAGCGCCCCATCCATTCTGTGGCGACGATCTGCTGATTGTCGCCCAAATCGGGGATCGCGTCCACCGGTACGGGATCACGCGGCAGCAGACTGTGCCAGTTAAACGGCGCCGTAGATATCCCCCATACAATGATGACGATGAGTAACAGAATCGTTATGAGTCTGTTATTCAAAAAATATTGAACGACTTTATTAAGCATGTAGGAATGATTTGATTTTTAAATTACAGATAAAATGGCAACATAACCTTCAAAATTAGCCAAGGGCTTATTAACCCGGCAAATTTTTCTAAGAAAAAAAGTGAGGTTATGCTATTTCTGAATTTGTAAAATCAAATACGGTAGATGCAGATATAGGTGAGCAGGTCTGTAGTGAGCCTGCTCAATCCGACAGGTGGGAAATGATGCCGGACAGTGAGGGAGTTGTCGGGAATATCCCGGTACAGCAGTGATGTCATCACCGCCCATGTGGCACCGGTTAATTGGGTTAGGCTTTGAATTGTCTGCTGTTCTGCATTACGACTGAAATCGTCCGTGGAGATTTCGATGGTTTGGAATTCGCAGCAGTCCTCGTGATAAACGACGTTGTCGGAAGTGGATCCTGCTGCCGGTTTATTATTTTCGGAGGAGGCCTGCGTTGCTTCCGCCATTGGCCCTTCGCAGCAGATGCTGCTTTCAGACTCTTCGAAGAAACCAGCGGAAAAAAGGGTGCCTGCACAGAAATGCAGCGACAAAACCGGCTGAATGCCGGTAAGCAGCATGATCGCAGTCATCAGTATGGCAACTCCTTTTTTCATATGATTAAAACAATTTATTTTCAAAGGTATCGTACGAAACTCTCTTCATCATGTGCTTGTGTGCAAAATATGTAGATACTCGTTTCATATGATTTGTTCCAATTTTTCCCTTTGGAAACGCAAATATAGTAAATCAAAACAATTTCACCCCGTAATTGTTTAAAAAAACGATTGTCTGCCTATTTGAAAAGACATGCCATCCTGTTGCCAATCACAGGATGTGCACTGTCACAAAACCGCAGGGACAGGTAACATGCATTCTGAAATGATGAAAAGAGCAGCTGGTATTTGGGACGAACGTTACTCCGGCAACGAGTACGTATACGGCGAACAACCGAACAACTATCTGAAGGAACAACTTGAAAAAATTCCTGTCGGCCATATCCTTTTTGCCGGTGAGGGTGAGGGACGCAATGCCGTCTATGCCGCCGGCCTTGGCTGGAAGGTTTCGGCATACGATATCAGTACGGAAGGGAAGAGGAAAGCACAACAGCTTGCAGACAGACACCGCGTACAGATCGATTACCGTGTGGGTGAGCTGCACGAACTGAATTACGAAAAGGAGCAGTTTGATGTGATCGTTCTGATCTACGCCCATTTTCCGGTAGATAGGAGAGCATCCATACACAGAGCACTCAGCGACTGTTTACGACCGGGAGGAATCCTTATTCTGGAGGCATTCAGTAAAAACCACGCGCGCTATCAGGCCGTAAATCCGGGTGCCGGCGGCCCCAAAGATATTGCGATGTTGTTATCCGCGGATGATGTAAAAAATGATTTTCCTCAACTCGATATCATTGAACTGGAAGAGACAGAAGTCAATCTGGCCGAAGGGACTTACCACAACGGATTAAGCGCTGTAGTCCGTTTCACCGGCAGGAAAAGAGACCTGGGCAAGGCTGATCTGACGGATTAGCCGGGAAATCCGACGGTTTGTGTCAGCAATACTTCCTGCCGGGTGCTCAAGTTGAGCAGCTTGCTTAACTTCTCTTTGTCGAAGGAGCCGCGCACGACAGACCCCAGTCCCGCGGAAGCACAATAGAGATAGACATTCTGAGCCACAAATCCGCAGTCGGTGTAGGCATATTGACTGCCAGATGCTTTTTCCATATCGGAGACAAAAATCAGATTGAGGGCAGCCTGTGCTACAAAATCCTGCACACCCGTTTCCGCACGGAAATCTCCTTTCTTCACCTCTTTCAGCAGATGTTTATGTGCATCATAAAAATAGATCCCGCTCTTCATGGCCACATACAACTCCAGCTCCTGACGGTTGTTTGCCGTAGGTGCCGTACGTTTATCATCGCGGTTAAAACCGTTGGCCGCCCACAGCAGATCCGAGAGTTGTTGAAGGGTCAACGCTTTATCCTGATAGGAACGAATCGATTTTCGTTCGTTCAATGCCTGCATCAATGGTTTTCCTCCCACTCTGTCGGGTGCGGGTAATTGAATATCCTGCGCGGCAAGGGGGCAGATAACAAGAATAAGTGACGATAATGCGATTAATTTATTCATCCCTGTATGTTTAAAATTATAACCTCAAGCTAATCTATTTAGAAAATTATAATGTGTTGCTGTTTCAGAAATTGATTGATCACAGCATAAGTTAATCACCGGATATAAAATTAGTGAATATTATTGTTCGTCCTGTCACAAAACAGATAAAAGATATGATTTTTGTAAATCATATCATGGATTAAATAGTTGACAATTAAAATTAAAGCTTACTTTCAGAATCCGAACTCGTCAATCACAATTTCTTCGACTTCTTCTTGTTTAATTTCAACGATATTTTGGATTGCCAATCCTTCCACGTAAATGGCTTTGTAGGGGATGGCGGGGCACGCATGTTCACATGCGCCGCAACCTACACAGATATCCTGATTGATTTCAGGGATGGTCAGCACCCCCTTGTAGGGCACCATATGTACCGCCTGCGTGGGACAGTGTTCGGAACAGGCTCCACAGCTTGTTTCATCGTAATAAACAATGCAGTTCTCGATGATAAACTGTACCTGCCCCATTTGGGTATGGTTTTTTTCCTCTTTCGTCAATGGTTGAATGGCTCCAGTAGGACACACTTCTCCGCAGATGGTACAATCGTAATTACAAAAACCACGATCGAAATAAAGTTTGGGTTGCATGATCCCCCCCAGCCCATATTCCAGAAAAGCAGGCTTGATCACGTGACTTGGGCATTTGCTCACGCAGAGGTGGCAGGAAATACATTTCTCCCGCAGGTGATCGAAAGAGACGGCACCAGGAGGTGCTATGGGCACCTGCCTTTTTAGTTCACGCTTTGGAAGCACTCCTTCTGAAATTTCCTGCGCAATCAGATGTCCTGCTGCCAGTCCTGTTGCCAGCGTGGCCGACAGAAAACGGCGCTTGGATGCGTCAACCGACTTCACTTCTTTCCCCGGCTTTTCTTCTTTCACATAGCTGTATGCCGGCGCAGTAGCAGCCGGTCTCTTCTTACCGGGTAAAGCAAACCTGTATTTCATTGCATCCCGATTGCAGCTTTCAATGCAGTTGAAGCAGGTGACGCAGCGACTGTAATCGATCTGTTTATTTTTGGAATCGATGCACGATGCCTTACACTTCATGGCACACAGACCGCACAGGTTGCATTTATCGTCCACAAAATGAATCTTAAACAGGGAGTATTTGCTCAGAAAGCCGAGTGTAGTGCCAACGGGACAGATGGTGTTGCAATAAGTCCTCCCATTGCGCCATGCCAGGTAACCGATCACTCCCAGTGTGATCAAGGCGATAGCAGATGAAAAAAGGCTCAGTGAGTATATGCTTACCTTGTAAAACGCGTAATTATCGAAGGAGGTAAAAATGGCTTCCAGCAAATTGTTTCCAGCCAGATAGGCCGGACGCAGGAGGTGTGTGACCATTCTCCCGTATGCTCCGTAGGGATCAAGCAGTCCCACTAGAAAGGTGAAACCGAAAATGAAAGCAACAACCGTGGCTGCCAGCACACTCCAGCGCAGTACATTCTTCGCCTTACTGTATTTGTATTTTTTCTTTCTGGTGAATTTTTTGGAAAACCATGCCACCATATCCTGATAAATGCCCATCGGGCAAATGGATGAGCAATAGACCCTGCCAAAAAGCAGTGTGAGCAACAGCAGCGATGCGAGCACAAGGATGTTCACCGCCAACAGCGCGGGTATAAACTGAATCTCCGCAAGGAAACTGAAACTTTCCGGAAGAAAATCCCTGAAGTCGAGAAAATAAAGGGTAATCAGGAAGAGTAACAGTACAGAGAGAATAACACGGATTTTCTTTAACATGATACGATTGCTTCTTGGGTGTCTGTGATACAGCATTTAACACGGGAGATATCATCCGGTAATTGTGACCGGATGAATATCATGGGTGTTTGAAAGATCGGGAAGGGGGATCTATATTTTAAGTCGTCTTATATTCAGGCTTTCAAGGTTCATTGTCCCAAGTCCCAGTTCCTGGGCTTTGGCAATATGTGTCACCCTTTCAAGCGGCATCTCGCGGGCCTGGTTGAAGAAATTGGCGGCTGCGGTGTCAACGGCAACAATGTCCTGAGACATGAAGAGTCCTTTTGAAAGCACCACGTCGGAGAGTGATTTGCCTTTGGGGCCGCTGGTCTTCATCAGCCGGTAGGCATCCACCACATTCAGCACGGGGCGTTTTTCGTAGGTGCATACATCGGCGATACACTGTTGGAGGTCATTGGCATGGAAAAAGCCTCTGTCCCACACAATGCCCATGTAATTCTTCATGGAGATGGTCAGCTGTGCCCCCCCATGATTTTTCAGAATGGGGACGTTAATCCATTTGTCGCTGTCCACGATTGCCTGGTGAATTTTTGCAGTCTTCAGTCTTTTTCCTTGGGGAATGGAGACGGTTTTGTAGTAGGACTCCTGATGTGCGGGTACCACTTTTGCCCCTGCCCTTTTTGCAGCTTCCTCAATGCCGCTGTTGCTGTAGGTTTTGCGCCACTCGTCACAAGGGTGGTCGAAAACAGTCACTTCCGATGCACCGGCATCGAAACATTGTTTGATGATCTCAGCGACCAGTTTTGGATTGGTATTTGCAGCCATTTCTTCCGGCTGATCCCATCCGATGTTGGGTTTCACGCATACTTTGTCACCCTTGCTGATGAAGTTCTTCATTCCACCCATCTCGGCGATCGCTTTGCGGAACATGATTTCAGGCTCACCACCCATCACGGCCACCAAATCATAATTGGCGGCAGCACGGTTGGATTCGAACGACTGAGTCAGTACATTCATCGCATCCGCTTCTTTCATTGTAGTGAATGCCGCTCCTGTGAGGGCCACCGCGCGTAAAAATTTACGTCTGTCCATAGTGTTTTATTTTTGTTTTATTGATTTTCCAGTTATTGGTTCTGATAATCTAAGACTTATATTGATTTATCCTGATTCGTTTTGATGGTTCCAAGCAGGATAGTTACAGGCTATTTAAAAATGTACCTGCAGTCCCCCGAAAATGGTGGCACCGGGCATCGGGTATCCTTCGTTTATCTCGTATTTTTGCCCAAGCAGATTTTCTCCCCGTAAAAATATATTCAGCCACTCAAGTGCTTTGTAATTGACGCGGGCATTCCAAAGCAGAAAACGCTCTTTCTGTGGTTCGGGCCTGAGTGTTGTGTATAAATTACCGATGTATTGCATACTTGAGGAAAAATTCCATCGGTCTTTCGTGTAATTTCCGCTCACATATAACTTGTGTTCGGGGGCAGCCAAAATTTTATAGGTCATGTCCAGATAGCTGTAGTTCGCCGAGAAACGCAGGCTTTGTGTTGCCTGCCAGGCGCTACTTAACTCAATGCCTCTGTTTTCAACTTTTCCCGAATTGATATTCAGTGGCTTCCCATCTATCATGGCTACCTGTATCATGTTATCTCCCTTCATGTAGAAGAGGTTCACGCCCAGACTTAATTGGTTGTTGAACAGTGTTTGCAGATACGACAGCTCGTAATTCCACAGCCGTTCAGGTTTCAGATCGGGATTTTGCGGCGGGAACATATACATTTCACGGATGGTGGGATTGCGGAACCCTTTGCTCACAATTGCTTTCAGTACGGTTGATGAGGCAGGGTTGTAACTGAGTCCCAGTTGTGGGATCCACTCGGTACCATTGATCTCGTGATGATCGAGCCGGATCCCCCCATTGAGGGTCAGTTTGTTGCCCGGGAGCGACTGTTGCAGGTTCAGATAGACAGCTCCATTGTTCAGATGCACATCGGCCAGATCTACATTGTCGGCTTCGTTGGGAAATTTGTTCCATGCCTTACCGCCGAAACGTTGAAAATCGAATCCGGCAGTTGTCTTGTTTCCCTCAAAGAGGGAATAAGACTGGTAGGCCGAGAATCCAACCATTTGATCGTCTGAACGAAAACGATAGACAGGTGGCAAAGCGGATGAAATGATGGAGATCCCGTCATTTATCTTATGCGTGCCGAAGTTATAAAAGAACTTCACCGCCCCCGAAGTACGACTGTATTCGTTTTCCAGAACTGCTGATGCAACCCCCCGCAAAATATCGGCATCGTTGTCGATCATAAGATTGGATACCGAACCCGGATTTGCACTCAATGTTTTTGACAGATTCAGGTCGATAAAACTGCTCCAGTTCCTTGTAAGGTCGTACCCTGCCTTGGCATAGCCGTTCAACTGTTCAAAGTCCATGTTCTCCCGATGCCCGTCGGAGCGGTTATAATCGATATTACCGACGAGGTGCAGCTTCTCTTTCTTCCATCCGTTCATTACTTCGACACTTAACGTGTTGTAGCTTCCGTAGGAAATCTGAGCCGATTGATGGCTCCCTTCGGTTTTCTGTTTTTTGGTGATGATGTTGATCACACCCCCCATTGCATTCGATCCGTAGAGTACTGATGCAGGACCACGCACAACTTCTACTCTTTCTGTCATCATCGACTGGTAACTGTCGGCCAGCGGATGTCCCATTAGCCCCATGTACTGCGGGTGGCCGTCTATCAGTACCAATACGCCCGAAGTGGGTGCACCGCCGATGCCGCGAATGCTCATTCCTCCGGCTGCCCCGTTTGCCACGCCATATCCCATTACACCACGCTGAGAAATAAACAGGCCCGGCACCTCCTCGGTGAGCAGGGGCAGGAGAGAAGGTTGCATGCGCTCGTCGATTTGTTTACCCGAAATCACCGATATACTCATAGGCAGGTTGCGCAGATTCACCTTGGGCATGGTACCGGTGACAATCACCTCATCGAGATGAATGGTATCGTTTCTTTCTGCTGGTTGTCTGTTTTCCCCCAGCAACGGGATTGTGGTCAGCAGGCACAGGGCCATGAAAACAATGCATTTGTTCATATTATCCAGGGGAATCTGAAACAGGTTTCGTTGTAGAGTGCATAATCGGCCCTGCCGTTCACGGCAAAGGTCTTTATTTGCCTGGCGCCATGTAAAAGATCGATGGCGAATTGTACAGTCGCCCCTGTTTTAATACGGTCCTCCACCAGAAGAATGGTTTTGTCGTTGTAGTCGAAGTCGATAGGCGAGACTAGTTTCGGACTGTCAAACTTTGGCTTCTGGTCGGGATCGCGCAAATTTATTTTTAATAACCGGATATCGATGTTCAGTCGCTGGTTGATGATTGCCGCGGGAATGATTCCCCCGTTAGCGATGGCGACAATCATATCGAAGGTTTCGTGAAACCTGATCTCACGAAACCGTTGCATGACCTCTTCAAAAGATTTACCCTCTGCCATTCTCAGATTTTAGCCAGTGCTTTCAATACAAAATAACCGCCAAAGAGCTGGATCAGCAATCCCGGTATTCCGAGGCGGAAATCCTGCATGGCTGCGGTGAAGTTTTGGGTCATCGCCCATTCAACGCCTGTGCCGATAACCTGATAGGCAAGGATCGCCAGCAGAATACCCACCAGCGAGACTTTCCCGAAATGCTTTGCAGCCAGTGCGGCAGCAACAGCCAGGATGGCCGATTTAATGATGATGGCGGGCAGCACTGCCACGGGAGGCATGCCGAAGAGCAAACTGTTAGCCAATGGTGAAAGGATCGCGGTAAGCAGTCCCACATGAATACCGTATTTATAGGCGGCAATCAGTGTGAAGAAATAAATGGGCAGGAAGATAAACCCTCCCTGCGGCACAAGATGTGCCAACTGCGGTAAAAGCAGGTTGCCGACAATGAATATTGTGGCGAACAGATACGTCTTCGTGTTGCTAAGGTTTAGCGTGTACAATTTGGCTGTTGTTGACATAGTAGGTTGTATTATAATGTTGTTACTGTTATTATTGCATGTCCGCTTCTTCGTTTATGTACCACATCGAGAGTAGGTTGTATTATAATGTTATTATTATTCCCGGTGCAAACATTCACACTGTTTGCAAATCTATGCATAAAAAGTTGTATTTTACAGCGATAAGCTGTTATTTTTTATTTAAAAAATCAAAAACAGGTACCGTAAATATTTTGAAGCCATCCATGAGCCTGCTTAAGAAAACCGCGAAAAGGGTCATCTTTTCATAAATTTGCCATTGATTTTCAGTCAATTGTGATGGTCAAAAAGAGCAAAAATGACTTTT
>CAKMJT010000025.1 GCA_927407015.1 uncultured Proteiniphilum sp.
AAACAAAAACTCATTCACCGATATTCGATTAACGACACGATAGAGCATTTGAAAACGATAAAGCAAATAAAGTTCACACCCAATGAATTCGTAATTTCAGAAATTAACAAATCTACAAAAATACTCCTCAAGCAAATGAAGATATCTATTACCTAAAAAATTAGGGTTTGGGGTTAAATAAAAAAGAAAACCACCTGAATATTTGGATATTCAGGTGGTTTATGGTAAGTGGTACCACCAGGAATCGAACCGGGGACACACGGATTTTCAGTCCGTTGCTCTACCGACTGAGCTATGGTACCAACGTTGCTTAAAATGCGAATGCAAAGGTAGTGTGATTTTCGGGAAATCCAAAATTTGCGAATAAAAATATGACAAATTTATTCACCGGCAATGGGGTCCCATCCCTGTGCACGCAATAGCATCTCTTGTCCGTCGCGTGTAACCAGATAGCATCCGGTTTCGGGTTTCGAGATATGGCCTATCAGGCGGACCCCCCCGATATCTGCCATTTGATCGTGCAGATGCAGCGGAACGGTGAACAGCAGTTCGTAATCCTCCCCGCCGTTTAATGCAACCATTGTCACGTTCATGTTGAAGGTTTCGGCCATCATGGCTGTCTGATAGTCCACAGGCAGCCGCTCCTCGAAGATCTGGCAGCCCACGTTGCTCTGTTTGCAAATATGGAGTAGGTCGGACGAGAGCCCGTCTGATATATCAATCATCGCGGTAGGTACAATGCCGTTCTCCCCGAGTGCTTGCACGATATCTTTCCTTGCTTCCGGCTTGAGCTGCCGTTCCAGCAGGTATTCCTTTCCCGAGAAGTCGGGTTGAAAATCGCCCGAACCGTCGAATGCGTTTTTTTCTCTTTCCAGCAGCTGAAGCCCCATATAGGAAGCTCCCAGATCACCGGAGACATAGATCAGGTCGGTATCCCTTGCGCCGTTACGGCAGACAATCTTCTCCTTATCGGCAATGCCGATGCAGGTGATGCTGATGGTGAAGCCGGTTAGGGAAGAGGTGGTATCGCCTCCCACGATGTCTACGCCATAAATTTCACAGGCCAGTTTAATCCCTTCGTAAAAAGCCTCAAGGTCCTCCACCGAGAAGCGTTTTGAGATGCCCAACGATACCGTTATTTGCTGTGGTCTGCCGTTCATGGCGTAGATATCGGAAAAGTTGACTACAGCAGCTTTATATCCCAGATGTTTCAGAGGGACATAGATGAGGTCGAAATGAATCCCTTCCAGCAGAAGGTCGGTGGTGACCAGTGTTCTTTTATGCTGGTTATTCACGATGGCAGCATCGTCACCGATACCTTTGACAGATGTTGACTGCTTTAATTGAATATCTCTGGTCAGGTGATCGATCAGTCCGAACTCACCCAAGGTGGCTATCTCTGTTCTGCTCATCCAATTTTTTGCATAATGGTCCGCATGATCTCTGCCATCTTTGGCTGTGCTATCCTGGCTGCTTCCTGCACATCCTCGTGTGAAACCTCCACAATCTTGCCAATCACACCCAGGTCGGTGATGATAGAGAATGCAAGCACCTTCATCCTGGCATGATTGGCCACGATTACTTCGGGAACGGTGGACATTCCCACGGCATCTCCGCCGATGATGCGGAAGAAGTTGTATTCTGCCGGTGTCTCAAAAGTGGGTCCCTGAACCCCAACGTATATACCATGCTGCAGCTTGATGTTTTTTTGTCGGGCGATCTCCATAGCCATCAGCCGCAATTCCTTGCTGTACGCTTCACTCATGTCGGGGAAACGGGTACCCAGTTCATTGTGGTTTTTGCCGTGCAGCGGATGTTCGGGGAACAGGTTGATATGATCCTCAATCAGCATAATGTCACCAATATCGAAGCTGGGGTTCATCCCTCCTGCAGCATTTGAAACGAACAGATACTCGATGCCGAGTGCCTTGAAAACACGGATGGGAAAGGTGACCTGTTTCATGTCGTATCCTTCGTAATAATGGAAACGGCCCTGCATGGCAACCACTTTTTTTCCTCCCAGGGTGCCGATGATCAGCTTGCCGCTGTGACCCTCCACGGTGGAGACCGGAAAGTTGGGTATCTCGGTGTAGGGTATCTCGTTTTTGTCCTCAATCTCATGCGCCAGTTCACCCAGGCCGGTGCCCAGAATGATGGCTGTATTGGGGACATCTCCGATTTTATTTTTCAGATATGTGGCTGTTTGTTTGATATTTTCTAACATGTTCTATGATTTTATTGTTGAATGATTCTTTTTCTTTCTCTTCAATGAAAGTGATTCGAACGGGGATATAATAGAGTATTTTTTTCATCTCTTCATCCAGATAGGGTAATGCCCTTAAACGAACGGCATCTTTCTCCGTGGTGAGAATAATCCTGTCGTCGTCATCCACGGATTGAATCAATGCGCGAACAGCGTCGATATCTTCTTCGGTGAATGAATGGTGATCAGGGAAGAATTTCGTATAGAGGTTGTAGGTTTTATGTTCCAGCTTATCCACCAGCGGTTGCGGTGAAGCAATACCCGTAACAAGGAATACATGCTTTTTACGCAGATCATCGAGCACCAGGCGTTCCTGCTGCACATCCGGAAAAACAGGTTTCACCAGCCCGTAGTTGAGCGATGTGAAATACAGATCCTGAAAAGGATACAGGTTTAATCCGTTGGTGTAAATCCGGAAATCAATCGGCTGCATGTCGGGGTTGCACTTGGTGACCAGCACCATGGAGGCTCTCTCCTTGCCTTTCAGCGGTTCGCGCAGTGATCCTGCCGGTAGCAGCTGATCTTCAAACACAGGCCGGTTGCTGTCGACCAGCAGGATGGATAGTGAGGGTTGCACATGGCGGTGCTGAAAACCGTCATCGAGCAGAATCACATCGGGACGTTCCTCTTTCTCTATGGAGAGGATCTTCCCGATGGCATTCACCCTGTTTTTGTCAACAACCACCAGCACTTCTGGGAACTTTTGCTTGATCTGTAAAGGCTCGTCACCTACATCATCTACTTTAGAATGCGTGTCCACAATCAAAAAACCTTTACTCCTTCGCTTGTATCCCCTGCTTAATACCGCCACTTTGTAGCCGGGTGACAACAATCGGATCAGATATTCAATGTGGGGTGTTTTTCCGGTGCCGCCAACGGTCAAATTGCCCACGCAAATGACCGGGATGTCGAATTTTCTTTGTTTGAGGATGTTCCTGTCGAACAGTGTATTCCGGAAATTCACACCCATCCCGTACAACCATGATAATGGCTGCAGAGATCGGCGGGTTTCAACAGGAGGTAGGTCCATTCGGGGCTAATGAATATTCAAATCAAAAGGAATGCGTGCCTGAATATAATCCTGCTCTTTCATGTCTTTCAGCAGCATGAACAATTCGTAGCTTTCACCCAGGTACTCTTTTATCGTTTTAGCTGCAATATCTTCCGTTGAGGGGTTGAGCAATTCATCGAGTTTGGAACGCATCTTGGGATATTCAAAAACAACATAGCTCTTACCCAGATTGGCCAGTTCCGCTGCTATCCCGATGGCTTTCTCTATTCCGCCCAACTCATCCACGAGCCCGATCTCTTTAGCCTGATTGCCGGTCCATACACGGCCTTCGGCATAGATGGCGAGAGAATCCTTCGGCATCTGACGGCCCTCGGCGCAACGCGTAAGGAAGAGGTCGTATCCGTTTTCTATCATAGCCTGAAGCATCTGACTCTCTTTCTCGTTGAACGGACGTGTGATGTTGCCGAAATCGGAAAACTCGTTCGTTTTGACCACGTCGGTATGGATACCTATTTTTTTGGTTGTTCCCTCAAGATTTGGTATCGCACCGAATATACCGATGGATCCTGTCAGTGTGGTGGGTTGAGCTACAATCTTGTGGGCGTTGCAGGCGATATAGTATCCGCCCGAAGCTGCCAGATCACCCATGGAGACCACCACCGGTTTTTCGGCTTTCAGGTCGGTGATTGCTTTCCATATCTGTTCCGACGCGTAGGCGCTGCCACCTCCCGAATTGATGCGGAATACAACAGCCTTGATGTTGTCATCATCTTTCAGCTTCCCGATCTGGTCTACCATGTATTTGTCCTGAATATTGGTTGCCCCTGAACCGGAAACAATATTCCCGTGAGCATAGAGCAGTGCTATGGTGTTTTCTGTTTTCCGGATGGTTTTGGTAGTGACCGACTTCATATCGGCTACCGTTGCCGATGGAATCTTTTGATCGGCTTCCAGTCCGAGCAATGAACGCAGATAATCTTTCATCTCTGTTTCATAAAGAAGGGTATCCACCAGATTGGCCGACAGCAGAAAATCGGTTGGCTGGATCAGCGGCATCTGGTTGGCCAGCGAATCAATCACGGCGGGATCGAGTGACCGTGCATCTGCAAAGTCGCTGCGGAGAAAGCTCCAGGCATCATTCAGGTATGAGGTGACCTGTTCTCTGTTGGCATCACTCATCTCATTTTGGGTGAAAGGCTCTACAGCCGATTTATAGGTGCCAACCTTGAAAATTTGCATTTCGATGCCCAGCTTGTCGAGTGCATCCTTAAAAAAAACAGGCGTGGATGCCAGCCCGTGCAGATCGAGCATCCCTTGTGGATTGATGGCCAATTTGTCAGCCAGTGAAGCAAGGTAGTAACCACCCTGTGTATAGGTGTCGGCATAGGAGACAATGAATTTACCACTCTCCTGAAAACTTTTCAGCTCCTGGCGTATTTCTGCCAATGTAGCCATTGATGCAGACATCATCCTGGAATCCAGGTAAATTCCTTTTATTTTATCGTTCTGTTTCGACTTTCTGATGGCACTCACAATATCGTTCAGCCCCACGGGCCCGGGCTGACTGGCGTTGATCATGGACGTGAAGGGGTCTTCTTCGGGGGTACGCTCGGTGATGAGGCCATCTAACCTGAGATTCAATACAGAATTGTCCTGCAGCGTAAATTTTTCAGCAGAGAGGGACCCGACGAAAGATCCCATCGCTCCGAAAAAGAAAATCATTGCAACCAAAGAAAAGAGAATGTTCGCGATGATAAAACCCAACGCAGAGGCAAGCATGATTTTTAAAAAATCCTTCATAAAGAATAGCTTTTAATCGATTTGTAGGACAAAAATAGAGAAAAAAGAGTTATACTGCAATATTAATTTACATATTCTTAATTAATTTCACTTGGTTTATTTTTAGGCTGATAGTAATTTTGACGATGCAAAAATGCAGCTGTTTGCGGGAACAGAAAAATGAGCCTTTTCTTAAAAAAAGATAAATAGGTATAAAAACTTTTTTCGATGTGCAGCTTTTTTGCTTTTTTCCCATCTATCATATGAACTGCGATAAGAATGGATGATTCGCAACTGATAATAGCGTGTAAGAAACAGGACCGTAATGCCCAAAAGGCATTATACGAGCGGTATGCCCCCATGATGATGGCGGTGTGTATGCGTTACAGCAGTGAAGAAGAAACGGCACGCGACCTGTTGCACGACGGATTCATCCGGGCTTTTACGCAGATAAGCTCATTTAAGGGCAAGGGTTCTTTTGAAGGTTGGTTGCGGCGCATTTTCGTCAATCTCGCACTGGAGAATTACAGGAAAGAAAAGCAAAAAAGCCGGTTTATGGAAGAGTACAGCTATATGAACGCTGAGGAAGCTGACAATCCGGTGGATGATTTACTCGATATTGATAACATACCCCGTGAGGAGATCCTTAAAATGATCAGAGATCTGCCTACAGGCTATAGAACGGTATTTAACTTGTTTATTTTCGAAGATTTGTCGCATAGAGAGATCGCCCAGATGCTGGGTATCAACGAAGCAGCATCGCGCTCTCAGTTTTTCAGGGCAAAAACTCTTTTACATAAGAAAATTTCAGCCATCCTTAATCGCCACAACGACAAATATAATGCATACAGATAACGATATTAGAAGGGAGTTTCAGTCGAAGTTCGGCAAAATGAAAGCGCCGGTACCGACAGACGGCTGGGATCGCGTGGAACAGTCGTTACGGGTAGCCGAAGCGACCAGGATGACGGTTCGTCGCAGATGGTATGCCGCTTCAGCGGCAGCAGCACTGATTCTGCTCGTCGGCAGCATCCTTTTTTACCAGGGGCCTGTCGACAAAAAGGAACGCATGATTACCGAATACACCTCACCGGGTACTACAACGGACGTAAGTCCTGAAAAACGGACAGAGAATGTCAAACCTGGCGAAAAGGAGACCCTGCCGCTGGCACAATCGATGAGCAATGTGAAACACGTTTCAGCCGGTACAGGGATACAGCAAAATAATGCAGTCATCAGTTCTCCCGATGCTTCAGGAATGATCAGGGCGTGGTTGAGACGTACAAGAGCCGATGCCGGCACCGTAAAAAAGGAACTGCAGGCAGACGACCTGCAGGCGACGGCAGTATCAGCAGGCCGGGGGAATGACGCCAATAAACAGCGGGAGGTAGAGTCTATTACGATAGGCAACGAACGGGAAGGTCTGTACGCCGATAACCGTTCACGCCGCAGTGAGGATGAAAGAATTGTGCTGGCTTTTAACGGAAGGGGAGGATTGACCTCCTTTCAGCAAACGGTCAACTCCCCCATGACCCTGCGCAGCGTGTCACTGTCCGATGGCAATCATTTTGCCGGAGAGTCCGCTAAAATGGCGTTGACGTCAAACAATACGGCCGACAATATATCGGAAATGGAACATGATCAGCCCGTATCATTCGGGATTACGGTATCCAGGCAACTGTTCGACGATCTCGCCCTGGAGACCGGACTGGTATATACCTATCTTTCATCCAAAGCCAGAAATACCAATTCCAACTTTCAGGTGAGCGAAACCCAGCACCTTCATTATCTGGGTATCCCGTTAAACCTGAATTATAACCTGTTTTCACTGAAAAAGCTGGACGTATATGCCTCCATAGGTGGAATGATTGAAAAGGATATCTATGGTGAGTTCCGGAAAGTGGGGGAAGGACAGACGCTGGAGTTCAACAGTTCATCTGAGGAAGAGGAGGTGACGAAGATCTCACAGCGTAACCCGCAGCTCTCTGTGAATGCCGGAGTGGGGGTTTCCTATCCAATATACAACAGTCTGAAATTGTACGGGAAAATTGGCGGAGCCTATTATTTTGATGCAAACAACCCATATAAAACCATCTATTCCGACAGTAAGATCGTGATGGATCTGAACGTGGGACTTAGGTATGAATTTTAATATTAACTATAAACAGAAACGAGAAAATGAAAAAAATGATTTTACTTTCGACAGTTCTTGGTGTTGCTCTTTTGATGACTTCATGTCTGGAAGAAGGGAGCCGGAACTATGCCGAATCATCAGTGGCTTATATCGCACAAGATGACATATCTTTCGCTATTTACGGGAAGACCCTCACGGGCCGGATCATCACCTCCCAGCAGATGCAGATGATGCAGCCGGGGACCTTTAAGTTCCTCAACTATAGCTGGGAAGAGGAATACGGACAGACGAAAATGGGTGAATTTTACCTGGATAATGTGGTCATCTCCGGTGATCCCGTACCGTTGGACCAGACAACATTGAATTTGGGGGACACCGCACAGGAAGTGTCTGCCAAATTTCTCGCCATAGACCCTCCCTATTATTTCAACGACGAAAACTACCTTGGCGATCACTGGCTTTTTGAGTATGCCTATGAAGCTAAAAAAGGAGAAACAGCGGTGGTCAGTTTTTATAAGATAGGAGATCCTGAAGCAGTCAATAACGAGATCAAAATAGATATTCATCTCGCCATTGTAGGTACACCGGAAGCCGGATCTTCCGTCACTTCCAAAATCGATATCATCGCATTGAATATGGCTCCCCTGCGTGCCGCATATGAAGGTGCCAGCCAGACAGCCACGAAAGAACTGAAGATTACTTTCCGATACTATTTGAAAGGACAGGAAGGGCCGGTTGATTTACAACAGACCACCTACCGGATGATCGTTGCCGGGGATTAATTTTTCGGAAACATCGTTCGAAGCAGCAGTCTTACCACTAAGGGCTGCTGTTTTTTTTTATCTCTCTCACATTCTCATTATTAACAGGATTTCGTTACCTTTGCAGTTCAAAATCAAAAAGGAATGTGGAGAGATATTTTTGTAACTATTGCACAGCTGATTGTTGCGTCTCCTGGAGCATGGAAGGATATTGACAGGGAAAAGAGGCCACTGAATGAATTCCTGAGCCGTTTCCTGCATCCAGTATTCGGAATCATTGCCCTAACAACTTTCATCGGGGGATTGTGGCTGGCACGCGATGGTGATGTGGAGAGTGCACTGAAAAATGTCATCATCACAGTGGTTGCGGTTTATGGCGGTTATTATCTGGCTGCGTATGCCCTGAACGAAGCAGCTCCCCGTTTCGGACTGACGAGAAACATGGCCCGCTTTCAGCAGTTCGTCGGGTATTCATCGGTTGTATTATATGCATTGTATATCATAATCCCATTTCTGCCCGATTTTTTTATCCTCTGGATATTCGCTCTGTACACGATTCATTTGGTCAATACCGGTGCGAAATTTTTCATGAAAGTGCCCGCAGGCAACCGCGTCAACTTCTCCATCCTGGCAGCTGCGCTGTCCATTCTCACACCCGCGCTTATCCAGGCACTCTTTTCATTCTTACTTACATGATCAAACAAACGCCCGTCAATATCAAAAATAAGAGAGCCACGTTCGACTATGAGCTGGTGGAAACCTTCGTGGCCGGTATGGTGCTCACGGGGACCGAGATTAAATCGATCCGGCTGGGTAAGGCGAGCCTGGTGGATACCTATTGCCTCTTTGAGGGGGGAGAGTTATGGGTACACAATATGCATATCGCCGAATATTTCTACGGGACTTACAACAATCACGATGCCCGCCGTGACCGCAAACTGTTGCTCAACAAAAAAGAACTGCTGAAACTCACCCGGCTGACCAAAGAGACCGGCTTCACCATTATTCCCACCCGGCTGTTTATCAATGAGAAGGGACTGGCCAAACTGGTGATTGCCGTGGCCAAAGGAAAGAAACAGTATGATAAACGCCAGTCGCTGAAGGAGAAGGAAGATAAACGTGCGATGGACAGAATGTTTAAAAAGTAACTGCTTCTGGCGTTAATTCTCCGGATTGTATTTAGTTTATCGCGATCATATTTCCATATTATTGGATAATGCAAATGGAATTTCGGAACAACATCATTTACGGTGCTTTGAAGAAATCGGGGTTCACAACGGCGTGGCTGCTCCGGATTATACTGCCCATATCCCTGCTTGTGCGGTTTCTCGACTATTTTGGCATCCTTGCCTTTATGGCCGGTTTCCTGGATCCTGTCTTTGTTTATATGGGTCTGCCGGGAAGTACGGCCATCGTTTTTATGACGAGTATCTTCCTGCCCCTGTATGCTCCCCTGGCAATCATCACATCGATGTCCATCACACTGCGTGAGCTGACGATCCTGGCACTGATGTGCCAGATATCACATAACCTGCCTGTTGAAAGTGCCATTCAGGCGAAGACAGGCACCTCCTTCTGGGCAATGACGCTGTTGAGAATCAGTATGAGCATCATCGTGGGTATCCTGCTGAACCTGATTCTGCCGGAGAATATGGGGATGCCCGTGTTCGCACAAACAGATGTGACCAATATCGCTTCATTGGGTGATCTCTTTCTCGTATGGCTGAAGAGCTCACTGCATATCTCCCTGTTGATTCTGGTAATCGTTTTCCTGCTGAATCTGTTGTATAACCTGCTGGAGAAATACAGGCTGATTGCTGTATTCAGCAAGGGTATTGAACCCGTGCTCCGTATCTTCGGGTTACCTGTCAGCACCGGATTCCTGTGGTTGATCGGCTATATCGTCGGCCTGGCTTACGGCGGAGCGTTGATGATAGATCAGATGAAGGAGGGGAAGGTAACCAGGGCGGATGCCAGTTTACTGAATTATCACCTGGCTGTCTCCCATTCCGTTTTGGAAGATAATCTGCTGTTTGTAGCTCTCGGCGTCTCCCTTTGGTGGATACTGGGTGTACGGTTTGTGCTGGCCTGGGCAGTTGTCTGGATAAGAAGAACAATACTAAGACTCAAAATTGAGCGCATCAGCTTCTAGGCAATGGATGATGGCAAATCAATTTTTAGTGTTTATTTTTGATCAAAATAAAGTTAGAGAGAACAATGAGACATATTGAAACAATTTTAAACGACCGCATCCTCATTCTCGACGGAGCGATGGGTACAATGATACAGCGTTGCAGGCTCAGCGAGGCCGATTTCCGTGGTGAACGGTTCAGAGATGCCGAAAGGTTACTCAAGGGCAACAACGATCTGCTCTCCCTCACAAGGCCCGATGTGATCGCCCATATCCACCGGGAGTACCTTGCTGCCGGGGCTGATATCATCGAGACGAATACATTCAACGCCACGACTATCTCGATGCAGGATTACGGGATGAGTCATCTGGCTGCGGAGATCAACCTGGCTGCGGCAAAGCTGGCACGGGAGGCCGCTGACGAATTTACCAGTCTGACACCTGACAAGCCCCGTTTTGTGGCTGGCTCCGTCGGGCCGACCAACAAAACCGCCTCCATGAGCCCCCGGGTGGAAGATCCGATGTATCGTGCGGCAACGTTCGACGACTTCAGGGCAGCGTACAAGGAGCAGATTGCTGCACTGGTGGAGGGAGGCGTCGATCTGTTACTCATAGAAACCATCTTTGATACGCTCAATGCCAAGGCAGCGATATTCGCTGCCGGTGAGGTGGCTGCCGAGTCGGGGATATACACACCGGTCATCCTCTCTGTAACCATTTCCGATAAAGCCGGGAGAACACTCTCCGGGCAGACACTGAGCGCTTTCGTGGCATCGGTGAGCCATGCCCGGCCCCTGGCGATAGGACTGAACTGCTCCTTTGGTGCTGAAGAGCTTAAACCCTACGTGAAGGAGCTGGGGCGGATAGCTCCTTTTTTCATCAGTACCTATCCCAACGCAGGGCTGCCGAACCAGCTGGGTGAATACGATGAGACACCGGAGATGATGGCGCTGCAAATGAGAGAGTTCATCGACGAAGGCCTGGTGAACATCGTCGGAGGATGCTGCGGCACCACACCCGCGCATATCGCGGCGTATGTCCGCATGGTGGAAGGTGCCCGGCCTCATCAGAAAGCCGATCCCGTGGCCAACCTGCAACTTTCCGGACTGGAGTTGCTGGAGGTGTCGCCGCTGATTAATTTTCTGAATATTGGCGAACGATGCAACGTAGCCGGTTCACGCAGGTTTCTGCGGCTGATTCAGGAAAAGAAGTACGACGAAGCGCTCCATATTGCCCGCAAGCAGGTGGAGGACGGCGCGCAGGTCCTCGACATCAATATGGATGACGGACTGCTCGAAGGGGCGGAAGAGATGACCCGTTTCCTCAATCTGCTGACCTCCGATCCCGATGTGTCACGTGTGCCGATCATGATCGATTCGTCGAAGTGGGAGGTGCTGGAAGCCGGCCTTAAATGTGTACAAGGGAAATCGATTGTCAACTCTATCTCGCTCAAGAACGGTGAGGCCGAGTTTCTGCACCAGGCGAAGCTCGCACAAAGCTATGGTGCCGCAGTGGTGGTGATGGCGTTCGATGAAACAGGACAGGCCGACACCTATGAACGCCGCATTGCTATCAGTGAGAGAGCTTACAGACTGCTCACCGGGAATGGTTTCGACCCAAAAGATATCATCATCGACCCCAATGTGCTGGCCATTGCTACCGGAATCGAAGAACACAGGAACTACGCGGTCGATTTTATCAGGACAGTGCGCTGGATTAAGGAGAATCTGCCCCATGTCAAGGTGAGCGGCGGTGTGAGCAACCTCTCCTTTTCGTTCCGGGGTAACGAATCGGTGCGGGAGATGATGCATTCCGTCTTCCTCTATTATACCATACAGGCAGGTATGGACATGGGTATTGTGAATCCTGCCCAGTCGGTTATCTATGAAGATATCCCTTCGGATATAAAAGAGATTATTGAGGATGCGGTGCTGAACAGGCGCGAGGATGCCACAGAGCGACTGATGGATCTGGCGGATAAACTAAAGGGAAATAAAACAGTTGAAGCAGAGCAGACAAAAACACAGGAGTGGCGTAGCCTGTCACTGGATGAGCGCCTGAGTCATTCACTCGTAAAGGGTATTGGCGATTTCATGGAGGAGGATCTGGCCGAAGCATTGGACGCCTACCCACGCGCCGTGGATATCATTGACGGGCCGCTAATGACCGGCATGAACAGGGTGGGTGATCTCTTCGGATCGGGGAAGATGTTTCTGCCCCAAGTGGTGAAGGCGGCACGCACGATGAAGAAAGCTGTTGCCATACTCCAGCCTACCATCGAGACGGAGAAATCTACCGGCAGCGAATCGCAGAAGGCAGGCAAAATACTGCTTGCCACGGTGAAGGGAGATGTACACGACATCGGCAAGAACATTGTCTCCATTGTGCTGGCCTGCAACAACTACGAGATCATCGACCTGGGTGTGATGGTGACACCCGAGCGGATTCTCGACACCATCAGAAAAGAAAAACCAGATATTGTGGGGTTGAGCGGACTGATCACACCCTCGTTGGAGGAGATGGCGCTGGTGGCCGAAGAGATGGAGAAGGCAGGGTTCAGCCTGCCACTGCTGATTGGTGGTGCCACCACCTCGAAACTGCACACGGCACTGAAGATAGAGCCCAAATACAGTCAGGGGGCGGTGGTCTATGTGAAGGATGCGTCGCAGAGCCCTTCTGCTGTGGCCAACCTGATGAGTACGGAAAACAAAACTGCCTTCATCGCCAAACTGAGGGGAGAGTACGCACAGCTGCGTGAGAACCGGTTACAAAAGAAAACTGAGCTGGTGTCGCTGCAGGAGGCGCGCGACAATGCCTTCCGGATCGACTGGAGCACCTTTGTACCGGCAACACCCAACCAGATGGGTCGTGTACTGCTCGATCAAATCAAGATGACGGAGATTATTCCCTTTATAGACTGGAAATTCTTTTTCCATGCCTGGGAGCTCTCGGCGAAATTTCATACTGTCACCAGGATTGACCGGTGTGAAAAATGCCGCACCCAGTGGATTGCCACCTTCCGGGAAGAAGAGCAGGATAAGGCGAGGGAAGCAGCCAGGCTCTACGACGATGCACAAGCGATGCTGCAGCAGTTTGTTAGTGAGGATGCAGCGTATATCAAAGCGGTTTTCGGGATATACGAAGCCTATAGCGAGAGCGACACCCTGTTCATCGATGGAAAAGCTATTCCCTTCCTGCGTCAACAAAAGAAAACCGATCAGAATGAATATTTCTGCCTGAGTGATTTTACCGCTCCACGGACGTCGGGAGTCACCGACTATGCTGGTGCTTTCGCGGTCACCGCCGGCACCGGCGCTGATGAACAACTGCGCAGGTATGAAGCCGAAGGGGATGAATATGCCTCCCTTTTGATGAAATCGTTGCTCGACCGGCTGGCTGAGGCTGCGACTGAATGGCTGCACGCGAAGATACGCCGTAAATTCTGGGGTCACGCTCCGGAAGAAAATCTCACGGTGGCCGAAATGTTCGCGGTGAAGTATGAGGGGATACGACCTGCCGTAGGCTATCCTTCCATACCCGATCAGACGACTAACTTTCTACTGCACGACCTGCTTGCTACGGAAGAGATAGGTATCTCTCTGACCGAGAATGGGGTGATGTATCCGAATGCCTCCGTGAGCGGTTTTCTGTTTGCCCATCCGCAATCGAAATATTTCGCCATCGGCGAGATCTCTGAGGAGCAGGTGGTTGATTATGCGCTGCGGAAACAGAAGAATCCCGATGAGATCAGGAAATTTCTGCTGGCAAATCTGGCTTAAATTTGTATCTTTGCAGGCTAATACATCTTTTCATGCGAAGTTTCGGAAGTGACAACAATTCGGGTGTGCACCCGCGTATTTTAGCGGCCATGGCACAGGCGAACAGCGATCATACCATCGCCTACGGTGATGATGCATGGACACGGGAAGCCGAAGAGTGCATCCGCGTGATGCTTGGCAACAGCGAGATTGAACCCTGGTTCCTCCTGAACGGCACTGGTGCGAACGTGGTGGCCCTGCAGGCATGCACACTGCCTTTTCATTCCATCCTCTGCGCTTCCACAGCGCATATTGCGGTGGATGAATGCGGTGCGCCGGTGAAGCTGACGGGCGCAGCGCTGAAAGAGATACCCACTCCTGACGGTAAGCTCACTCCTTCGCTGGTGCTCCCGCATCTGCACGGGTTCGGTTTTGAGCACCACTCGCAGCCGAAGGTGATCGCTATCTCCCAAACCACGGAGCTGGGTACCTGTTACACTCCTGATGAGGTGAGCGCTCTGGCCGATCTCGCCCATGCCCATGGGATGGTTCTCTTTGTGGATGGCACCCGGATAGCCAATGCCTGTGCCTATCTCGATCTCTCTCTGAAAGAGATCACGGCCGATTGCGGAGTGGATATCTTCACGCTGGGCGGCACCAAGAACGGACTGATGTTCGGTGAGGCGCTCATCCCGCTGCATAAGGAGCTGGCTGAGCACATCCGGTATTACCGCAAGCAGACCACGCAGCTCTATTCCAAGATGCGTTTTCTCACCGCACAGTTTATCCCCTATCTGACTGAGGGGCTGTGGCTGCAGAATGCCCGTCATTCGAATGCTGCTGCGCAAAAGCTGCACGATGAGATGAGAAAAATAAAGGGGATACAGATCACGCAGCCGGTGCAATCGAATGCGGTTTTCTTCATTCTTCCGAAAGAGGTGACCGACAGGCTGCGTGAGCGCTATTTCTTTTATGACTGGGACGAAAGCCGCAACGAGATGCGTCTTGTCTGTTCCTGGGATACCTCAGCCGAAGATATCAGCCATTTCATCGCCTATGTAAAACAACTGACCTTGGGTGACAAATTTTTTTCGGGATAATACTGCCGCACCGGATACTACGGTATGATATTACCTGTCAGTTATTCCCTTTTGCTGATTGCTTACAACTAACTGCTAACAATATGTTTGATTTTTTGGATGTTTATCCCTGGTTGCTTCCTTTCGTCATTTTTTTCGGCCGTATTTTCGATGTGACACTGGGTACGCTTCGCATTATCTTCGTGTCGAAAGGCGAAAAATACAAGGCACCCATCATCGGCTTCTTTGAAGTCTTTATCTGGATAGTGATCATCTCACAGATCCTCTCGCGTGCCAACGATATAGTAGCTTATCTCTCCTATGCTGCGGGCTATGCTACCGGCAATTACGTGGGTATCCTGCTGGAAAACAGGATCGCCTACGGCATTGTGTTGTGCCGTATCTACACGCAGAAGAACGGTGCTGAATTGGTGCAAAGGCTCAATAAACTGAATATCGGGGCTACACTGACGCATGGTGAAGGATCGACCGATGAGGTGGATATCATCGAAACAGTGGTCGATCGTAAAGAGATGAAGAATCTGGAGCGAACGCTCCACAGTTTCGACAGCAATATCTTTTACGTGGTGGAAGATGTGCGTACCAAGCAAAACGGGATCTTTCCGAAGCGGAAAACCATTCTGTCGCGCTGGCGTATCGGCAAGTAGATCAGGTCAGATTATGAATGCTCCCTTTCCAGGAGCAGCCCAGACAATACAGGACAGAAATGTCAAATCCATCCAGCGATGCATCATCGTGAATAGGATGGATTTTTTGATCCGCCGTAACGGTCACCACAAGCCGTTCACCTGCCGCGTTGAGCAGGAAAAAACGCCGTATCTGGCACTGAGGGCAGAGCAAATTCTTCATGAGGGTTCATTTTTTTTCGCTTCCTGCCAGATCTGCTCCATCTCATCGAGTGTCATCTCTTTCAGGGTACGGCCCTGTACATTGATCTTTTTCTCCATATAGTTGAAGCGGTAGGTGAACTTCTTGTTGGTACGCTCCAGCGCATTGTCGGGATTCACCTTGTAGAGACGGGCGGCGTTGATGATGCTGAAGAGTAAATCCCCGAATTCGGCTTCCATCCTGTCGGTATCCATCTTCTCAATTTCAGCCTCCAGCTCGGCGAGCTCTTCCTTCACCTTGTCCCATACTTCGTGGCGTTCGTTCCAGTCGAAACCCGAATTGCGGGCCTTATCCTGGATGCGATAGGCTTTCACCATGGATGGCAGTGAGGCGGGGATACCCTCCAGCACGGTTTTGTTTCCCCCGTTTTCCCTCAGTTTGATCTGCTCCCATGATTTCTCTACCATATGTGCCGAGTCGGCAGGCTCATCCCCAAAGACATGGGGATGCCGGAAGATCAGCTTGTCGCAGATAGCGTTGCAGACGTCAGCCACATCGAAAACCTGTTTCTCTTCTCCAATTTTAGCATAGAAGACCACATGCAGCAACAGATCGCCCAGCTCTTTCCTTATCTCGGCATTGTCGTTGCTGATAATGGCTTCCGCCAGCTCGTAGGTCTCCTCGATAGTGTTGGCGCGCAGGCTCTCGTTGGTCTGTTCGCGATCCCAGGGGCATTTCTCCCGCAACTCATCCATGATGTCGAGCAGTCGACCGAAAGCCTCCAACTTTTGTTCTCGTGTATTCATACCGGAAGGAGCAGAGACGCCGGAACGACGTCTCCCTCTGTTTATTTTTTAAAATTGTTCAACCCTGTTTGCAGGAAATCAATGTATTTTTCTACATTCTCATCGTAGGCATAGGAGGGACTCAGTGGTTTGCCTTCGTGATCGATTGCGATATAGTAAGGTTGCGCGTTGGCGCCGAACTTGTGGCGCTGCAGGTAACTCCACTTGTCGCCGATGGTTTTCAGGCGGGTCGTTCTCCCGTTCTCCTCCACTTCGATGATTTCCGGAAGACGTGTCTTGTCGTCCACCATCAGGGTAATCAGAATATATTCGTTGTCGAGGAGTTCTTTCACCCGCGGGTCGGTCCATACCGATGCTTCCATCTTACGGCAGTTCACACATCCGTAGCCGGAGAAATCGATCAGTACCGGTTTGTTCTGCTGTTGCGCCATGGCGATGCCGGTCTCGTAATCTAGCGTTTTGGCATGCACCTCTCCGTCGTAGAGATTGAAATCCTGTGTGAACAGGGGAGGAGAGAAGGCGCTGATTGCTTTCAGGGGCGCACCCCATAATCCGGGAATCATATAGATAGCAAAGGCGAGTGAGATGATGGAGAGGAACAGACGGGGTATGGTGATATGCGGCACCTCACTGTCGCCGGGGAACCTGATTTTTCCCAGCAGGTAGATACCCAGCAGGGCAAATATCACGATCCACAGCACCAGGAACACTTCTCTGTCGAGAATACCCCAGCCGTAAGCCAGGTCGGCGACGGAAAGGAATTTGAGGGCCAGCGCCAGCTCGAGAAAACCCAGCACCACCTTCACCGAGTTGAGCCATCCGCCCGATTTGGGCATGCCGGCCAGCCAGGAGGGGAAGATGGCGAAGAGTACAAAAGGAACAGCCAGTGCGATGGCAAAGCCCAGCATACCAATGGCCGGTGCCAGGATACTGCCGGCAGTCGCCGCTTCCACCAGCAGGGTGCCGATAATAGGGCCGGTACAGGAGAAGGAGACCAGTGCCAGGGTAAAGGCCATGAAGAAAATGCTGATCGCACCGGAGGTCTTGTCGGCCCTCTCGTCCATCTTGTTGGTCCATTTTGATGGCAGAACCATCTCAAACCCGCCAAAAAAGGCGATGGCAAAAACCACCAGCAGGGCAAAGAAGATCAGGTTGAAGAGTGCGCTGGTGGCCAGGTTGTTCAGGGCGCTTGCACCGAATATTCCGGTGATCAGGAGCCCCAGGACCACGTAGATAATGATGATGGCGACACCATAGATCAGTGCCTCGCCCATAGCCTTCTTTTTTTCAGTTTTATTTCGTTTCAGGAAAAAGCTGACAGTCATCGGGATCATGGGCCATACACAGGGTGTGACCAGCGCGATCAATCCGCCGATCAAACCGGAGAGGAAGATCCAGATCAACGACATACCCTCCGTGCTTCCTTTCATGCCAAGCTGCTGCAGCTCTTCCACTACCGGTGTCCAGAGCAGATCACTGTCCATCGTTGCAGAGGTGGTTGTTCCCTGAACAGTTGCATGCTGATCAAGGCTGTCGCTGGTATCCTTTGCCGGTGCCAACGCCAGTTGCGACAGTGTAGTGGCTGTTGTCGCCGTAGCTGCAACCGCCGCTACGGTCACTGTTGCCGGCAGTTGTGACGCGCCGAAGGAGAAGTCAACGGGCAGGGGTGGGGTGCAGCTCTCGTTGTTGCAAGCCTGGGCACGTACATCGCCTGAGATGGCAAAAGCGGTCTTATCGGTAATCCTCAGCCGCTGCACAAAACGGGCATTCTGCTGGAAGGTGCCGATCGTCATTTTAAAAATAGGGTCATACTTTACCTTAGCCTCTTTGCCGGCCGCATGAAACGTTCCCACAAGCTCGGCACCGGTGATCCGGTCGAAACTGATCTGCGTGGGGGTAGGTCCCCCATCGGGTATCTGGGTGTCGTAGACATACCATCCCTCTTTGATGCTGACATCTGCCACCAGCTCTGCCTCACCGTTGCCCCCGTCCCCGAGGGAGAATGTCCATACCATCTCATCCTGAGCGAAAGAGATGATGGTGCTGAGCAGCAGTAGACCGAGGAGGTAGGTCCGCTTTAACCTATTCATACTTCTGTATTCTTTTTAATTGGATAGCAAAGGTAATGATTTCAGGGAAACCGTGCCGATGCAGAATGTAAAATAAATAAAAACAAGCTTGTAAAAATCACAGGGATGCCTGAAACAGCAAAACCGTTACTGACCTTTAGAGGGAGTTATAACAGCAAAGGGAGAAAAATGTTTCTCCCTTTGTCAGTCTGTGTGTAATATGTTACTCTATACCTGCTTGCCTTTAAGATATCCCCAACGCATCAGCCACGCCTCTGCCATAGGTAGGGTCGCCTCTGAGTTTGATGACTTCATCGCTGCAGCCCATATTGCGGGCGGATTAAATCATATGCTTATCAGGCTTACCCCGAACTGCCCCACTCTGCAGGATAACAAAAAGATACTACTTCATTCCCGGTGAATTGGTTAAAAGTTATCAACAGCTTTTTGTTCATAACTTTTGGGTAAGAATGAACCTTTACATTCCTTCAGGAATAAATATCTCCCTAACTTTACAATCTTTTAGCAAATAGCAGTCAATGGAAAAGCAAAAACGAAAACCCGCCGTAAAAGTAGTGGAAAAAACTGTCTCAGCTCCCGAAATAGGAAAGCTTCCACCACAGGCCAGAGAGCTGGAAGAGGCTGTACTGGGAGCACTGATGCTCGAAAAGGATGCCTATTCCATTGTCAGTGAAATATTGAAGCCCGAAAGTTTTTACGATCCCACCCACCAGCTTATTTACGGTTCCATCCAGGGGCTTGCCATGCAACAAAAACCGGTGGATGTGCTTACCGTGGTGGAGGAACTGAAGCGGCGGGGTGAACTGGATACCGCCGGAGGAGCTGTTTATGTGGCTGAGTTGAGTGAGAAGGTAGCCTCTGCTGCCCACATCGAATACCATGCCCGGATCATCTCACAGAAATACCTGGCCAGAGAGCTGATATCGTTCTCATCGGAGGTATCTCAGCAGGCGTTCGATGAGACGGTCGATGTGGATGATTTGATGCAGGAGACAGAGGGTCGCCTGTTTGAGATCTCTCAACGCAATGTGAAGAAAGATGTCATTCAGATCAATCCCGTCATCAAGGAGGCTATGCAAAACATTCAGCTGGCAGCGAACCGGAAGGATGGGATGAGCGGCCTGCCAACAGGCTTTAAGGAGATTGACAAATTGACTTCCGGATGGCAAAAATCGGATCTTGTGATCATTGCGGCCCGTCCTGCGATGGGTAAAACGGCTTTTGTGTTGTCAATGGCCAAGAATATGGCGCTCGATTATGAGCAGCCTGTAGGGGTCTTCTCGCTGGAGATGTCCAACGTGCAGCTGGTGAACCGCCTGATTGTAAATGTCTGTCAGATCAAGGGAGAGAACATCAAGAGCGGTCGTCTCACGGACGATGAATGGGAGCGGCTGGACAAGAATCATAAGTTCCTTTACAATGCACCGATCTATATCGACGATACCCCCAGCCTGTCGGTATTCGAGCTGCGTACGAAAGCACGCCGGCTGGTGCGTGAACATGGGGTGAAGGTGCTCATCATCGATTATCTCCAGTTGATGAATGCCAGCGGGATGAGTTTTGGCAGCCGCGAACAGGAGGTGAGTATGATCTCCCGCTCACTCAAGGGGCTGGCCAAGGAGCTGAACATCCCTGTGATTGCACTGTCGCAGTTGAACCGCGGTGTGGAGGCAAGGCAGGGTAATGAGGGGAAACGCCCTCAACTGGCCGACCTGCGCGAATCGGGAGCGATTGAACAGGATGCCGATATTGTCTGCTTTATTCATCGTCCTGAATATTATCGCATTACGGAAGATGAAAAGGGAAACTCACTGGTGGGTATTGCCGAAATTATCGTGGCAAAGCACCGTAATGGACCTACCGGCATTGCCAATATGCGCTTTGATAACGAATACGCCCGTTTTCAAAACCTGGATGACTATGCGGTGGGGCAGAAGTATGTGGAAAGGCCTTCAAGAATGAACAGTCATGCAAAACCGGCCGATCATTCCCGGGACTCATCGGTGTCATCATCCGATTTCCTTTCACAAAATAAAGAGCCACTGCCATTTTAGGAATGGTGTGGCATCGCCGTATCTGTTTTTTGACGATAAGCACTGAATCAGGACCGGACAGGAGGATGTGTTATCCATCCTGTTCCGTAGAACCATAATTGTGTTTAAATTGTTCTAATTACTGTCAAACAACAAGTAGCATACTAAAGGTGATGGTGCAATTAGAAATAATTTACCTATTTTTGTGCGTTAAAATTTGTGTAGGCAACTTCAAATTAAATAACAGATAGAGATGTGTAACACACTTCGGTCGAGCAAAATATTTGCCATTGTGCTCCTGTTGAGCATTGGCTTCCATTACCTCCAGGCACAGAATCTGCCATACGAAACCGTTACGGTAAACGGACAATCATACTACAAATATACGGTGAAGTCGGGTGAAGGTCTCTATGCCATTTCCCGCGTTTTTTCGGTGTCTGTTGCCGAACTCCTTCGTCATAATCCCGGTTCGAACAACGGTTTGCAAAACGGACAGGAACTGTTGATCCCCGTGACTGCCGGAAAAGCCAATAGTACTGTCTCGTCCACTCCTGACAGACGAGCCTCACAGGCTCCTCCCCAGGATCAGAACACCACCTTCAGACATACTGTCGTGAGAGGTGAAACTGTTTACAGCATTTCCAAAATGTATCATACAACGGTGAATGAGATCTATCGCTATAATCCGGGTGCCACTGAAGG
>CAKMJT010000026.1 GCA_927407015.1 uncultured Proteiniphilum sp.
TACACCGGAGGCTATATTTCTGTAGAAGTAAAACAGAAACCAGATAAGGATAAACAGTGGCAGTGTGTTGGATAACAGATGAGAGAATGAAGCATGAATGAAAGGGGAGAAAAGGATTCCTCTCAATCCGCTCACCGCTGATGGTTGAATACCCCATCGAGAAAAATTTCCTCCGAACAGGCCGGCATGGTCTACAATGAAAGCCAACCATATAAGGGTTACAAACACAATGGACGGCAGTAAGGCAAGCCACATTCGCTTTTTTTCAAAGGTAAAAAGGGATGTTTCATTTGCATTCATTTTCCATCAAAGCATCTGGAATTCATTATAATCACAAATATACAACAATTTTGTCGTCGGCTCAATTAAGGGGAATAATCAATTTATTCCTTCTTATTGTTTGTAAAATAATTACCATTTTATTATCTTTCGCAGGAATTGAGCACCATATACCTTACCCTAAAATTTATATAGCGATGAGTTATCTGAAATTCGACAAAGAGCTGATGATTAACCTGGAGTATTCTTTATACCGGAATGTACTAAGAACTAACAGAAGAGGAGCCTACCAGAACACGTCGATATCAGGCTGTAACACGACCAAGTACCAGGGCCTTTTGGTGATGCCCGTACCTTATATGGACGATGAGAATCATCTTATCCTTTCCTCCTTTGATGAAACGGTTATTCAACACGGTGCTGAGTTTAATCTGGGAATTCACAGATTTGCCGGCGACAATTACAGTCCCAAAGGTCATAAATATATCCGGGAGTTCAACTGTGATAGTGTCCCAAAGACTATTTTCCGTATCGGTGGGGTAATCTTGTCGAAGGAGATCATGTTCTCCTCGAAGGAGAACCGGTTGATGATCCGTTATACGCTTCTGGATGCCCACTCCCCCACAACCATCCGCTTTAAACCATTTCTGGCTTTCAGAAAAATATCTCAACTAACCCGTGAGAACGATCAGGTGGACCGGTCATACCGTGAAGTGGAAAACGGTATCAGCACCTGCATGTATTTCGGTTACCCGGAGCTGTTCATGCAGTTTAACAAAAAACCCGAGTTTATTTATCACCCCGATTGGTACCGTGATATCGAGTACCTGCAGGATCTACAAAGCGGTGATACATTCCAGGAAGACCTCTATGTCCCGGGTTCTTTCGAAATGTCCATCGAAAAAGGAGAGGAGATCATTTTCTCTGCCGGAGATATCCTGGTGGACACTTCGACCCTGGCAAAAGAATTTGATTTTGAGATATATAAACGCACCCCGCGTTCCAATTTTTATAACTGTCTGAAAAATTCAGGGCACCAGTTTTATTACATTCCCAATAAGAACGAACATTATCTGCTGGCAGGATATCCATGGTTCAAGGTAAGGGCACGCGATCAGTTCATCGCACTACCCGGATGCACTCTTGCGGTGGAAAAAACGAAAGATTTTGAGCATATCATGGACACGGCCATTCCGCATTTGAAGGATTTCATGGCAGACAAACCCACGAAAAGTTATCTCAAGCAGATTGAAGATCCCGACGTGTTGTTGTGGGTTATCTGGGCACTACAACAATACTGGAAGGAAAACAAAGATGCTTTCATGGAGAAGTACAGTGATTTTCTGTTCGGTATTATCGACTATATTGTAGGGGGGAAGCATCCAAACCTGGTTTTTCATCAGGAAGACGGGTTGTTGACCACATTTGGAAGAGAGGTAGCCGTCAGCTGGATGAATGCGATGCTTGACGGTCGTCCGGTCATACCCCGGTCGGGTTATCTGGTAGAGTTCAACGCACTCTGGTATAATGCCCTGAAATTTGCGGAAGAGGTGGCACTTGAAAAGGGAGATAGCGAACTGGCCACGTCATTTGCGCACAAAGCACACCTGGCAGGCAACTCCTTTACAGAGCTTTTCCTTAATGAGGCAGGTTATCTCTACGACTACATTGACGGAAACTACAAGGATCCGAACGTCCGGCCCAACATGATCTTCGCCGTGTCTCTGCCCTACTCACCTTTGGAAAGAGGACAGAAGAAACCGGTGATCGATTATATCACCAAAGAACTGCTTACCAACTGCGGTATACGTTCACTTACGCCAAAAAGCGATCAGTTTCATCCTCATTACAAAGGCACGGAGAGTGAAAAAAAGATTGCCTATTTCAACGGAATGGCTTTTCCCTGGTTACTGGGACCCTATATTGAAGCATATCTGAAACTCTTTCACATGAGCGGATTATCACTCGCAGACCGGATTATGGTGGAAATGGAGGGAGAAATGCAAAACGATTGCATAGGTTCCATATCGGAACACTACGACTCCAATCCGCCATTCATCGCCCATGGCGGTTACTCGTTTGCAATGAGTGTAGGAGAGTTGCTCAGAGCACAGAGAATCATCCATTCATATGATTAAAACTACCTGTTTTTCAATGAGCAGAAGCGAGGATTACCCGGATTATGACTTGACAGGGAATAGTTAAACTTGAGAAAAATGATGATTATACCCTTTATACGAGTAAACAGTGAGACAAATAATACAGGCCGAAATTTAAGTATCGGTACTATTCAAATATTGGACAGATGAAGGCATTAATGTTTGGTTGGGAATTCCCGCCGCATATTCTCGGAGGACTAGGAACGGCTAGCTACGGACTGACCAGAGGGATGGCCGAACAGGAAGATATGGAGATTATCTTCGTGATTCCCAAGCCCTGGGGTGATGAGGATCAGAGCTTCCTGAAAATCATAGGAGCCAACAACACCCCCCTGGTGTGGCGTGACGTATCCTGGGAAACAGCACAGGCAAGGCTGGAGAAATTCATGGATCCGCGGGAATATTACTGGATGCGTGACAATATATATGCCAATTTCAGCTATATGCACACCAATGATCTGGGATGTATTGAGTTTTCGGGCAGATATCCGAACAACATTCTGGAAGAGACCAACAACTACTCCATCGTTGCAGGGGTTATTGCCCGCACTTACGATTTCGATGTCATTCACTCACACGACTGGCTCACCTATCCTGCCGGCCTTCATGCGAAAAGTGTGACGGGTAAACCGATGGTGATTCATGTACATGCAACCGAATTTGACCGGAGCAGAGGCAAGCCCAATCCCATCGTGTACGGCATTGAAAAAGACGGTATGGATCATTGTGACCATATTATCTGCGTGAGTGATCTGACCCGCCGTACCGTGATTGACAACTATCATCAGCCTCACTGGAAAGTAACCACTGTACACAATGCCGTTGACCCTCTCAGCCCTGAAATCGAAGCAATAGACCGGATTTCCGGTGTTTCGGAGAAAGTGGTTACCTTCCTGGGCAGGATCACGATGCAGAAAGGCCCCGAATTTTTTGTGGATGCGGCCACACAGGTAATCAGAAAAACCGATCACATTCGTTTTGTGATGGCAGGCAGCGGCGATATGATGGATCAGATGATCCGGCTGGTTGCCGACAGGGGTATCGCCCATAAATTCCATTTCACCGGCTTCCTTCGCGGTAAACAGGTGTATGAAATGCTGAAGTCGAGTGACGTATACGTGATGCCTTCGGTATCGGAACCCTTTGGCATTTCACCTCTTGAGGCCATGCAGTGTGGTGTACCCAGTATCATTTCGTACCAGTCCGGCTGTTCAGAGATTCTGCACTACGTGATCAAAACCGATTATTGGGATGTTGATGCAATGGCTGACGCTATCTATTCCATCTGTACCTATCCGGCAATGGCCACTTATTTGAAAGAGGAGGGAAAGATTGAAGTGGACAACATCAAATGGGAAGATGCAGGAAGAAAAGTACGCCGCATTTACGACAACCTTTTGTGAAAATAAGAACTAACAAGTAATAACACGATGAAGACTATTTGCTTTTATTTCCAGATCCATCAACCCTTCCGGTTAAAGAGATATCGTTTTTTAAACATTGGCAGGGATCATTATTATTTCGATGATTATGCCAACGAGGATATCCTGCAGCAAATTGCTTCCCGGTCGTATATCCCTGCTAACCGCATGCTGCTGGATCTGGTGAATCAGAACAAAGGAAAATTCAAAGTGTCTTTCTCCATTTCGGGGATGGCGCTGGAACAGCTGGAGATTTACGCTCCTGAAGTAATTGACGGGTTCCGTGAGCTGGCTAAGACAGGGAATGTGGAATTTCTTACCGAGACATATGCCCATTCACTGGCCTGTCTTTTCGATCCGGAAGAGTTCCGGCATCAGGTTAATCATCATGCCGAGCGAATAGAGATGCTGTTCAATCAGAAACCTACGGTTGTGCGTAATACGGAATTAATCTATTCCGATGATATAGCCGAGATGGTGTATGACATGGGGTATACCAAAATGATCACCGAAGGAGCTAAACATATTCTGGGATGGAAGAGCCCGAACTACATCTACCAGGCAGCCTCTCAGCCAAAAATGAAGCTGTTGCTGAAGAACAGCCGTTATAGTGAAGACATGGCCTATCGGTTTTCCAATTACAGCTGGAATGAATACCCACTGACAGCCGAGAAGTTCATCTCCTGGATCGCGGCCACCCCGCCGGAGGAAGAGGTGTTCAATCTCTTCATGAACTATGAGACACTGGGTAACCTGCAACCATCGCATACAGGCATCTTCGAATTCATGAAAGCATTACCCCGTTTTGCTTTTGAAAAAGGTATCGGGTTTGTCACTCCCAGCGAGGCAATGGATAGCCGCGAAGCCATCGGTGCGATAAGCGTACCCAACACCATCTCCTGGGCTGACGAAGAACGCGACGTGAGCGCATGGCTCGGGAACAAGCTGCAGCAGAGCGCATTGAAATCGCTGTATGAGATGGGTGAACGGGTACGCCTATGTACCGACCGGCGACTGAAACAGGACTGGCTCTACCTGCAGACCAGTGATCACTTCTATTACATGTCCACCAAGCATTTCAGTGGCGGGCAGAGCCCTTTCAGCCCATACATGTCGCCGTATGATGCCTTCAACAATTACATGAATGTACTGAGTGATTTTATCGCCCGTGTGAAGGCCCAGTATCCTGATACGGTAGATAACGAAGAGCTGAATGCACTGCTCACCACCATCCATAACCAGGAAATGGAGATAAAACGTCTTCAGCTGGAACTGAAAACAGTGATTGGCAGCAATGAGGAATTGCTCGTGGATAAATCCATCAAACCGGAAAAAGCGGGAAAATAAAAAAACTAAAAAAAAGGAGCCTCACGGCTCCTTTTTTACTTTATATCAATGAGTTTATTGTTTATTTGGCATAACTCACGGCACGTGTTTCACGAATCACGGTGATCTTCACCTGTCCGGGATAGGTCATTTCTGTCTGTATCTTGCGTGCGATTTCTTCAGAGAGTCTTTCCGTATCCTGATCGTCGATCTTATCGGCACCCACAATCACACGGAGTTCCCTTCCTGCCTGTATGGCATAGGTTTTCACCACACCTGGATAAGATAATGCCAGATTCTCCAGATCGTTCAATCGTTTGATGTAAGCCTCCACAATCTCGCGGCGTGCTCCCGGACGTGCTCCCGAGATCGCATCACACACCTGCACAATTGGTGCCAGCAAGGTGGTCATCTCCACTTCATCGTGGTGTGAGCCGATAGCGTTGCAGATATCCGGTTTCTCTTTGTATTTCTCGGCTAATTTCATACCCAGCACAGCATGCGGCAGTTCCGGCTCATCATCTGGCACTTTCCCGATATCATGCAGCAATCCGGCACGTTTCGCCTTTTTGGGATTCAATCCCAGTTCCGATGCCATGATAGCGCACAGGTTGGCTACTTCGCGTGAGTGCTGGAGCAGATTCTGTCCGTACGATGAACGATATTTCATCTTTCCTACCATACGGATTAACTCGGGATGCAGCCCATGAATACCCAAATCGATGACGGTACGTTTGCCGGTTTCAATAATCTCTTCCTCGATCTGTTTCTTTACTTTCGACACCACCTCTTCGATGCGGGCAGGATGGATACGTCCATCGGTCACCAGCTGGTGAAGTGACAAGCGGGCAATCTCACGACGTACGGGATCAAATCCCGACAAAACAATGGCTTCCGGTGTGTCATCCACCACAATCTCCACGCCTGTAGCCGCCTCCAATGCACGTATGTTTCGTCCCTCCCGTCCTATGATGCGTCCTTTCACCTCATCGGAATCGATATGGAAAACGGTGATGGCATTTTCAATCGACGTCTCCGTCGCCACACGCTGAATAGACTGAATCACGATACGTTTTGCCTCCTTGTTGGCCGTCATTTTGGCTTCTTCCATAATGTCGTTAATGTACGACTGCGCACCGGTCTTGGCTTCCTCCTTCATGGATTCCACCAGCCGCTCTTTGGCTTCATCAGCCGAGAGTCCGGAGATGTTCTCCAGCTTTTCAACTGATTGCCGGTGGAAACGCTCCATTTCGGCACTTTTTTTATCGAGAAATTCCTGCTGACTGATTAAATTCAGCTTTATCTCATCCACCTCAACTGTTTTTTTGTTCAACTCTTCCTGTTTTTGGTTGAGTGTCATTTCCCGTTGTTTGAGCCTGTTCTCGGTAAACTGAATCTTCGTTGTACGTGCATTTGCCTGTTTTTCAGCTTCAGTCTTCATCGTAAGGATCTCCTCCTTCGCCTCCAGTAATTTTTTCTTCTTTATGACCTCAGCATCTTTTTCCGCATCGTTCAAAATATTCCGGGCGCGGGAACTGGCCATCTTACCGGTCATGAACCAGGCTACCACAGCCCCGATCACCAAACCGATAATACCTATAACTATTTCCATATTGCTTATGATTAATTAATTAATATACTCTCCCCTTTACTTCTATGATCAGGGCAGATGTTCTGTTTTCTGTTTATATGACTCTGTAATCCTTATCCGCTATCCTATACCTCTGACGCTCTTTCTGTCGTCGGACGTTGTTGCGTTTTTCTTTTCCCGTCTGACTGAAAATCAGCCTGACCAACGGTTGCTTCGCATAACATCTGACGACACGTCTTCTGCTCAAATAAAAATCGCACACAATTAAGCACATTTATTTGTATGTGCGTAAAAGGTGCGTCAGTTTATCCTTCTCCCGGCCCGGGGAGCAGATTATTTTTTCAGATAATCGTCCAGCTCGCTGATTAACGAGTCTATCTTATCTTCAAAGGGTTTCGTATTATTCTTATCACCGAGAGAAAAATTCTCAGCCAATGCCTGAATGGCTGTCATAGCCATGTAATCCTGTGTTGTCATGCCGGAGTTTTCTCCACCATAGGCAACGCGGTATTGGTTTATTTTCGTATTTATCTTTTTGGCGGCATCACGGAAAGCCTGCTCCTCTGACCTCTTGATTTTCAGCGGGTACCTCTTGCCGGCTATCTCCAATGTCAATAAAAATTTTTCGTCACCCATCACATAAATTATCCAAAGGTTATTTCAATAAATTTATGCACCTGTCAACTTCCCGCACCATTTTCGACAGTTTCGTCTTCGCGATATCCACATCTGCCGATGCAGCTGTAATGGTTCTCGCAATCTTTAAACTATCATATTTTGTTTTCAACTGCGTCAATTCTTTCGCTGTCTCTTCAATCTCCTTCTGCCGCGACAGTATTTCAGTTTTTAATGTGGCATTCTCGCTTTTCAATGAGTCACACAAAAACAAAACCTGTTTGATGCGCACTTCCAGATCGACCAGCAGCTTATTCTTTTCGTCAGTCATATGAAACGAGCCTCTATATCACCCCATTTTAGAACTTATTCATCGCCAGCTACCAGAATGCAGCCGTATACTTCATCCGGGAATGGCACCTCCGCCTTTGCATACACCAGTACATCATCCAGGCAGACCTGGCTTCTGTTTATTGCTTAACGGAAAGTTTCCTGCGATAGAGTTGAACACCGGTATATTGAATGGTTTGAAGCGAGCATTTAAACAGTTACATCCAGGAACATGAATTACGAAGTAATCGACGTAGTCAATTATTGCGCGTTCCACACCTTAATTTGAACGATCAAATTATCGCATGAAAACAAATATTTACGCAAATATAGGAATAGTGTCAGACTTGGACAAATTTAAAGCTTCTTATTTTTCAAATTTTCATTCATTTATGGTAATTTCAGGCTCTTTTGCTTGAGATTTTATACCTTTGGCCTTCAGGTGATGGAGATTGTATCAGATTGATACGCTGGTCGATTTAATTAACCTGGTTTCCTTGAAAACCGGTTACTCCATCGGTGGATTTGATCTGAATAAAGTTGAGGGAAACCTGACACTGGGTGTGGGTGAAGCAATTGAACGGTTCAATGCCATAGGGCGCGGCCTGCTGAATATAGAAGGAATACCTGTCTATCGCGATGAAGCGGGTTGCATCGGCACCCCTACCAGCGACGAGGAACGACGACCAGGATTACTGCCGGCACTGCGCATCTACTGATGATCATCAACGCATACTCGGGAGAGGAGGGTTTGCAGGAGGCAGTAGATTACTCCGTACAGTTATTGAAAAAGTATACCAGCGCTTCTGATATTTGCATTACAGGGAGGCATAGCGGTGTGAACTAGCGGGATGCGGCAATCTTAATAGCTGATTCGACAACTCTGCTTAGCATGATCCTGAATGTTGCACCTTTCCCCGGCTCCGACTTCAGCACCAATATTTTTCCCTTGTGATTCACCTCCACAATTCGTTTTACCAATGTAAGTCCAAGCCCCCACCCGCGCTCTTTGCTGGTATAACCGGGGGAGAAGATCTTTTTCTGTTTCGATCTTGGAATCCCTTTGCCGGTGTCGGTGATATCAAATAAAATCTGATTACCCTTTTCAGTCAGGCTGAAGGTGATAATGCCCTCACCGTTCATGGCATCCACCGCATTCTTCGTAAGATTTTCGATCACCCATCCAAACAGTGGCTCATTCAGTGAAACTATCACCGGCAGTTCGGGAAACTGTAAATCAAATGCCACTTTATTGGACAGACGTCTCTCAAGATAGGTCAGGGCGTTCCCTGCCACCATCCGCAAGTCTGCGGGCTGCATATCGGGCGAGGAACCTATTTTGGAGAAACGTTCGGCAATCATCTGCAGACGGGCTGTATCCTTCTCAATCTCTGCCACAAGAGAGGTATCCATTTCTTTCAGCTTCAGATACTCCGTCCATGCAGCCAGCGAAGAGATAGGTGTGCCCAGCTGATGGGCGGTCTCTTTTGACAGTCCCACCCAAACACTATTTTGCTCGGCACTTTGTGACCGGTTCAGCGCGAAAAAGGCAAGTGCAATAAACAAGGTGATGATGCAAAGTTGGATATAGGGATAAACCTGTAATTTCCTTAAGGTGTAGGAATCATCAAAATAGAGCACCTGATTGAGTTCGGTCAGTCTGACCGGCTCATGCCTGCTGCCGAACTGTGCCATCTTAGCACGAAGAAAAGCCGGTATATTCTCCTCTGGCAGCTTAATGTTATGTGACAGCAACTTTCCGCTGTGCTCATCATGCAGAATAACGGGTATCGACGTGTTACTTTGCAGAATATTCAACACCAGCAACATATCTGCATCGGGTTCATCAAGGGTAATCGATTCTGTAGCCAATGCCCATATTTCCATCTTCTGCCGCTCTTCCAGCGACAGTTCATTCACCAGTCGGCCTGACAGAATGAGTGACAGGATGCCAGCCATTATCGCTAACAGGATGAACAGATAGGTGAGGGTTTGCCGTGTATGCATGTACAAAATAACTGTGTAATGAAGGATGAAGAATGAATGATTATGCTTGTTGAGTGGCGTGCTGAAGGGAGAAGATCTCAGGCCTTACTTCCGGCAGATAACCGCTTCGGATGCGCCACTCGCCGGGATAGAGATTATTTGCCCTGTTACCGATATTCTTCACGAACCCGATTGGTTCATGCTGATAGGTGAGCAGGACAAACCCCCGGGGTGCATCGGTAAGTGTAATGCCTTCTTTCCGCAGGAAAGAGATAGCCTGTTCATACGGCAGCTCATAGTTGCAGAAGGCTTCACGATTTAATTCCCTGCTCATCGCCAGTGAGTGGGAGGGGATAAAGTCTTTACCTTTTTTCTCCCCTAATTCAATACCCGTTGATACAAACTTCAACCGCTCCTTCAAAGACAATATGGCCCCGGAATGTGCTTCTGGCAGTGCAGTGATGCGGTTATCCGCTTCGATAAAACGAAACAACCCAGGGTGTTCCAGCCATCGTGCATATTCACATGTATCTTTCACAAAAACCGTTGGGTTCCCGTTCCTTTTGGAGAAGAAATTAGCTTTTAAGGGAAAATCAGCTTCTCGCAATGTAGGTTCGGATTTTCTCAACAAAGCTACAAACAATCCCTCCCCTTTGGTCTTGTGTGGAAAAAAGCGATAGCTGACGGCTTCATCATCGAATGATGAGGTAATCCCCCACTCCTCCGGGGTCTCGACCTCTATGAACTCAGCGCCCAGAGTGCGTGCCGCCCACAGGGCATTTTCTTCGTTCTCTGCCTTGTTATAGGTACAGGTACTGTAAACGAGTAACCCGCCGGGTTTCAGGGCAGGCCACACATCGCTGAGTATATCCTTCTGCCGTGCAGCACACATCGTCACATTGTGCAGGGACCACTCCTTCACGGCAACCTCATTCTTGCGGAACATCCCTTCACCCGAACAGGGGACATCAACAAGAATCAGATCGAAAAGTCCCGGAAAAGCACTAAAATCGACGGGGAGATTATTGGTCACAACCACATTCGGATCTCCATATTTGGTCAGGGTCTCTGACAACACGTTTGACCGCTGACGGTTCACTTCGTTGCTGACCAGCAGACTGCCTTCCGGCAATGCCGACAACAGGCTCACCGACTTGCCGCCGGGAGCCCCGCAAAGATCGAGGCAGCAGACCGGTTGTTTCACCAGCTGTTGGGTTACCTGCTCCACAAACATGGAGGAGGCTTCCTGCACGTAATAATAACCCCCGTGAAACAAGGGATCAAACGTAAAGGCGGGCCGTTCTGTGAGATAATAGCCCCAATCAGACCATGGCACACGCCCGGCAGGCTGCATGAATGTCATCGGGTTACGCGCAGCCTTTTGCGGGTTCAAACGAACCGCTACAGGTGCGTCCTTATCCAGTGCGGTGAACAATGACTCCGATTCACTTCCCAGCAAAGACCGGACGGATGTGATGAAATCAGGGGGGAATTTCATTCGTCAGAAGTTTTGAATACAAAGATAAAATGTTTTTCGTAGAATAGTTTTCAATCCGGACTTTAATAAGAATAACGAAAAAAAGTTATCTTTGCGGTACACTTTGGTCGTATCCCTGATTTCGTCCTTTGTTATATTTCCATTTTTGCACAGTCACTCATTAACCCTATTCATAAAATTTATCGTATGAAAAAAATGTTTGTTATCGCGGGCTTACTTTACACTATTCTCCTTTGTGCCCAGGAGAGGCCTGACCCTCAACCGGCGCCCGACAGTTTTGAAAAATTCAACGTAGGTATGGCCGGCTTCACGTTTGTAAATTTTGATCTCGACAAGACACTGGAGATCATGGGAAAATGCAACGTTAAATATCTATGTATCAAAGATTTTCACCTTCCGCTAAAGAGTACGGATGAGGAGATTGCGGCTTTTCACGCCAGATTGAAATCGAAAGGGGTGACGGGCTACGCTGTCGGGCCCATCTATATGCGTTCGAAAGAAGAGATTGACAATGCGTTTGCATACGCGAAACGTGTGGGTGTAAAACTGATTGTCGGCGTTCCCAACTATGATTTACTTCCCTATGTGGAACAGAAAGTAAAGGAGTATGATTTTCATTATGCCATTCACCTTCACGGTCCGGATATGCCTTTGTACCCCGATGCCGAGGACGTATGGAACAATGTGAAAGATCTCGATCCGAGGATAGGTATGTGCCTGGATGTGGGTCATGATACACGCAACGGCAAAGACCCCGTGAAAGACCTGAAAAAGTACCACACCCGTGTATTCGATATTCATATCAAAGATGTGACGGGACCCACCAAGGCCGGATATTCAGTTGAGATAGGCCGCGGCATCATCGATTTTCCCGCTTTCGTTCAAATGCTTCGCAAGGTGGGATACACCGGTGTCTGTAGTCTTGAACACGAACGCAACATGAAAGATCCTTTTTTGGGCATTGCCGAATCAATCGGCTATTTCAGGGGGGTTATTGTTGCGACGAAAGAGAATAAGAATTAATAATATTTTAGCTACTCTTCCATTGTAAGGGGTTGATCTGTTTGAAAATCAACCCTTTTATCTTACTCCTGATTGAAATAGAACTACCCTGACCTCCTATTCGGAACCAATGCTTCGAAAAACGGTGAACGATGAAAAATGTCTTATCTCCTCTTCCCTGGAAAGTAATTGAAAGCGAATACCTCCATAATAGGCCCTGGCTCACAGTGCGAAGGGAAAAACTACTGATGCCCAACGGAAATATTGTCCCTGAATATTACGTACTGGAATACCCCAACTGGGTAAATATCATCGCCATTACCAAAGAGGGTCAGTTTATTCTGGTACAGCAATACCGGCCGGGCATCAGGGAAATCTGCTTCGAATTATGTGCCGGTGTATGCGAAAGTGAGGACACATCAGTGCTCGCCTCGGCACAGAGAGAACTGCTGGAAGAGACCGGTTACAGCGGAGGAGTCTGGACCGAATTGATGCGTGTCGCCCCCAACGCGAGTGCTGCCAATAACTACTCCTGGTGTTTTATTGCCAGGGATGTGGAGAAAACCGGCGATCAGGCACTGGAAGCGTCAGAAGATCTCACGGTACATCTGTTTTCCTATGATGAGGTGAAAGAGCTGCTCGCCGGTGGTCAGATTATTCAGGCTACCATGGCAGCACCCTTGTGGAAGTATATCGCCTTACACGATAAACAGATGACTCCATGATCACAGTCACCCTTATCATACTGACCTCCCTCATCTCTATCCTTGCATTCAGAGATCACGCCATGATGGACAAGATGATATTCTATCCACCGGCAGTGCGGAAGGGAGAATGGCACCGGTTGTTCACCTACGGCTTTCTGCATGCCGATTACATGCACCTCATCTTTAACATGTTCACCCTCTATTTCTTTGGAATGGACATTGAGCGGTTTTGCAAACTGCAACTGGGCGAGAGCACGGGAGCCCTGTGCTTTATCATCCTCTACCTGACCGCATTGCCCATCTCTATTCTGCCAACCTACTTCAAACAGAAAGAGAACAGAAACTATCATGGCCTTGGTGCTTCAGGTACCGTTTCGGCGGTAATCTTCGCCTACATGCTCATCAATCCGATGAATTTCATGGGTATACTCTTTATTCCGGTCATGCTGCCAGCATTCCTTTTTGGGATCATCTTTATGCTGATTTCCATTTCACTGGACAAAAAAGAATCGGGGGGTATCAACCACTCCGCGCATATCACAGGTGGCATTTATGGCTTTGTCTATATGATCATCGTGTTCCTGCTACTGGCAGAGATGAACCTGATAGATTCTTTCCTCAGCCAGATCAGGATCGATTCGCTCTCTGACCTGTTTCATATTGGCTTTTAAACGTGCAGCCTTTACCGTATGCCATGCATCAGCGTTTGTAGTTTCTTCGCCAGAAGGAAAAGGATGAGCGAGGCGACGGCAGCCATCACCACAAACACCATAAAGAAATCGAAGAGCGAAGCGATTTCTATTCCCATCAGCGACTTCACCTTGCCCTCTTCGGGATAGAGCGTACTCAGTGCGCCGGCCAGTTTATTGGCGGTAGCCATGGAGAGATACCACACTCCCATCAACAGTGAGGCAAAGCGAACCGGCGAAAGCTTGTTCACCATCGACAGGCCGATGGGTGAAAGGCACAGCTCGCCCATCGTATGGATGAAGTAGAGCCCGGCAAGCCAGAGGATGCTCACTTTCACACCCGGCTCCACGCCCTGCACTCCGATGGCGATGATCAGATAGCCCAACGCCAGCAGCAGTAGTCCTATTGCCTGTTTCACGGGAGAAGAAGGTTCACTGTTTTTGGCACCCAAAGCAAGCCATAATTGAGCGAAAAGAGGAGCCAGGAGGATCACAAAAACCGCATTGAACGACTGGAACCAGCTTGCAGGCATGGTCCATCCCATGATATCGCGATGGGTCTGTTCCACCGCGAAATAGGTCAGGGAGATGCCGGCCTGCTCGAAGGCGGACCAGAAGAAAATCACGAAAAAGGCAATGATGTAAATCACCCAGATTCGCTGCCGTTCAATCTTCGTAAGTGACTTGTCGGAGATCACAAAAGCGGGGACAATGAGCGCGGCGGTGTAAATAAATGCACCAATCAAATCGCCCCTGAACAAGCGGACAAACAGGGCAAAGAGTGCACCCGCTGCTGCTATCCAAAGGATCATTTCCTTGACTGTTAGTTTGACAACAGGTGTAGCATCGACCTTCTCCGGTTTTTTCCGTGCGGCAGGTTCTATGCCGATGGGATTCCCGTGGGGATCGATCAGGTATGTATCTTTTCTCCACACATAGAGAATAAGGCATAGCACGGAGACCAGCGCAGCAACGAGGAAACCCCATTTGAAGTCGGCCGGATCACCCGTATCACCCACTAACCCGCAGATGATGGGCGCAGCGAAAGCTCCCAGGTTGACCCCCATATAGAAGATGGTATAGGCTGAGTCGAGCCTTCTGTCTCCGGGTTCATAGAGTTGCCCGACAAAGGTGGAAACATTGGGTTTAAAAAATCCATTCCCGAAGATCAATGCACCCAGCCCCATGTACATCATCCAGCGGGCTGCCTCGGGATGATAAAACCAGGAGGCGCTGAAAAACATCAGCAACTGCCCGATGACCATCAGCACGCTTCCCCAGAAGGTGGAACGTCGCATACCCCAATACTTGTCTGCCACGTATCCGCCAATCAGCGGGGTGAGATACACCAGCCCGGTATAATTGCCGTAGATAAGCGACGAAAGCTCTTTGTCCATCAACAGCGCCTTGATCATATAAAGCACGAACAGGGCGCGCATACCATAATAACCGAACCGCTCAGCGATGGAAATGGTGAAAATGAAGTAAAGTCCTTTCGGGTGTTTTGCTGTTGTTGCCGTCATCATCGTAGTCTTTCAATTTAGGATCTGCAAAAGTAGCAATTTTCATCCTATATCAATCTCCCGTCTATCAAACAATTGTGAGATATCCGGAAAAAGGAGGCCTCTCATTCCCTTATTTTATCTATTTTTGCATTCAAAAGGTCCGTCAAAGCAATGGAACAACCGGTACTCTATTTAATTCCCGTAACGTTGGGAGATACCCCTGTAGATCAGGTGATCCCCCCCTATAACACAACCATCGTCTCCCGTCTGAAATATTTCATCGTGGAGAATGTGCGAACAGCACGTCGTTTTCTGAAAAGATGCGACCCGGGAATAGCCATTGATACGATCACTTTTTATGAGTTAAACAAACATACCGACAGGAACAGGATTGCCGGATACCTGCTGCCGATCAAAAACGGGGAAAGCATCGGGTTGATGTCCGAAGCAGGTTGTCCTGCCATTGCCGATCCTGGGGCGGACGTAGTGGCTATCGCGCAGCAGGAAGGCTACAGGGTTATTCCGCTGTCAGGCCCCTCCTCCATGTTGATGGCCCTCATGGCTTCGGGCTTCAACGGACAGAGTTTTGCCTTTCACGGTTACCTGCCCATTGAGGCAGATGACCGGGTAAAAAAACTGCTACAGCTCGAAGCACGTGCGTATAAAGAAGAGCAGACGCAGCTTTTCATTGAGACACCCTACCGCAACCAGTCGCTGGCGGAGGATATGCTGCGGCATTGCAAACCCCAGACACGGCTCTGTATCGCGATGAATATCTCCTGCGAAGATGAATATATTGTTACAAGAAGGGTAAAAGCATGGAAAGGGAATCTACCCGATATGCACAAAAAACCGTGCGTATTTCTGATTTATAAGTGATATCAGCGGTCACCTTTCGGTGATGCGGGAAAGAAGAAGAAGATTAAGCATAAAAACAGATAAGAGATTGAATATTCAATACAACACACAACTACAACCCTACAACTCGTTCAGGACGAAAGCAACAGCCCGTATTTTTTGTGCACCGCAAACAAGCGAAGAGTTGGCTGAAATCCTGAAACATTTTTCTCAGGAAAAAAAACTGATCCTGGGTGCCGGGTTCAATCTTTTTTTCACAAAGGATTACGATGGATTAATCATCAGGCCGGCGATGCGGGGAATCAGGGTAGTGTCTGAAACCGACAATGAGGTGGTCATAGAGGCAGGTGCCGCAGAGGATTGGGACACCTTCGTGGGTTACTGTGTTTCAAAAGGTTTTTCCGGACTGGAGAACCTCTCACTCATTCCCGGATCGGTAGGAGCAAGCCCGGTCCAAAACATCGGAGCTTACGGGACAGAAGTGAGGGACAGGATCATAAAGGTGAATGCGGTTGATGTCAGGACAGGTGGGATGAGAGAATTCACCAATGAAGAATGTGAATTTGCCTACCGTGACAGCATTTTTAAAATCACTTGCGGTTTCGTGATCACAGCGGTCATCTTCAGGTTGGATAAATCATTCCAATACAAAGAAAAATATATCGACCTCAGTCGCGAGCTGGAGGGAGTATCTTCCCCCACACTCGCGCAGGTGCGCGATGCCATCATTCGCATCCGCACACGTAAACTTCCTGATTACAGGGTGCTTCCCAACGCCGGCAGTTTCTTTAAAAACCCGGTTTTGTCGCAACTGGAAAAGGACACCCTTCAGAAAAAGCTGGCAGATCTGCCTGTGTACAATGTGGGAGAAAACAAATTCAAGACATCAGCCGCTTTTCTGATTGAAAAGGCGGGATACAAAGGCAAACGACACGGCATGGTGGGTACTTACGAACATCATGCACTGATTATCGTGAACTACGGCACGGAGAACGGAAAGGAGATCGCCGGTTTTATGCAGGAGATACAACAGGAAGTGTTTCTGCAGTTTGGTGTGAAGCTAGAACCGGAGGTTTGGATCTTTTAATAAGCAATTACGAACAGTCATAAATCCATCCATATGTCATCATTTATCATCGAAGGAGGACACAGCCTGAAAGGAGAAATCACCCCACAGGGAGCAAAAAACGAAGCGCTTCAGGTTATATGTGCTACCCTGCTCACCCGTGAAGAGGTCGTTATTGAAAACATCCCCGATATCCTGGATGTGAACAATCTGATTGATCTACTGCGTGATATGGGTGTAAAAGTGCAGCAGCTTCGTGAAGGAACCTACTCGTTCAAAGCCGAAGAGATTGACCTCACCTACACCCAATCGGATGATTTCATGAAGAAAAGTGCCGCACTGCGCGGCTCCATCATGATCATCGGACCCATGCTGGCCCGTTTCGGAGAGGCGGTCGTCCCCAAACCGGGAGGTGACAAGATTGGCCGCCGGCGTCTGGATACCCACTTCAATGGCATCATAAAGCTGGGGGCTGAGCTCAAACTGAACGAAAAGAAACAGCTCTTCATCCTCACCACCAGGCAACTGAAAGGAACCTTTATATTGCTCGATGAAGCATCCGTGACAGGTACCGCCAACCTGCTGATGGCAGCCGTACTGGCCCAGGGTGAGACAACAATTTACAATGCTGCCTGTGAACCGTATGTGGAACAGCTAAGCCATATGCTGGTGCGGATGGGTGCAAAAATTGAAGGCATAGGATCCAACAAGCTGATCGTGAATGGCGTATCCAGTCTCTCCGGTTGTCACCATCGCTTGCTGCCCGATATGATAGAGATAGGCAGTTTCATCGGCATGGCAGCCATGACCGCGTCGGAGATCACGATCACAAATACGTCGGTAACCCATCTGGGTATTATCCCTGAAAGTTTCCGGCGACTGGGCATCACCGTGGAACAACAGGGTGACAACCTCTATATCCCCCGCCAGGAGAGCTATACCATTGAGTCGTTCATCGACGGCTCCATCCTAACCATTGCCGATGCACCCTGGCCGGGACTCACTCCCGACCTGCTCAGTGTGATGCTGGTCGTCGCCACCAGGGCCACAGGAAGTGTGCTGATACACCAGAAGATGTTCGAAAGTCGCCTCTTCTTTGTGGATAAGCTGATTGATATGGGAGCTCAAATCATCCTGTGTGATCCGCACCGGGCCGTTGTGATAGGTCTGGACAGTCGTTTTCACCTGCGCAGTATGCACATGACCTCTCCCGATATCCGTGCGGGCATATCGCTGCTTATCGCGGCCATGAGTGCCAAAGGGGTGAGTACCATCCACAATATTGACCAGATCGACCGCGGCTATCAACAGATCGATATGCGGTTGAATGCGCTGGGTGCCAGCATCGAAAGGATTTCCGACAAATAGACCACCCTCTTCACGGATCAGGATGATCCATTGAACCATATAGCAGCGCTACACGTTTAGACAGGTAGGCAAATCATCCAAAGACAATAAACTATGTCAAAGATCAACGACTTCAGAAAACTACACACCGGTGACGAACCCTTTATTCCGGGTAATGTATGGGAACGCTAAAAAATAGATTCGGCGTTTCCATTGAAAATATTTGCTTATTCGGCTACTCTTTTATTACTTTGCAGATTCATTAAAAAAATCAACAAACAACTGTTGCTTGCTGAACCCAGTAAAAAGTACAGTTATATCTACACAATAACCACCAGACAATGATCCCAACGAATTCGGTAATAACCGACATTAAACAAGTAACTATACGTTTCTCAGGCGATTCCGGTGACGGTATGCAGTTATCGGGAACCCTGTTTTCTACCTTATCCGCTATCTTCGGAAATGAGATTGCCACCTTCCCCGATTTCCCGGCGGAGATACGGGCTCCCCAGGGATCACTGCACGGTGTTTCAGGATATCAGGTGCGCATCGGGTCAAAAGATGTGTACAATTCAGGTGACAAGACCGACGTGCTGGTCGCCATGAATCCGGCAGCACTGAAAGTAAACGCCCAGTATCTGAAAAAAGGATCCATTGTTTTGTACGACACCGATTCGTTTCAGAAAAAAGATCTGGACAAAGCCCTGTACACCACGCAGGATCCTTTTGCAGAGCTTAAGCTGGATTATGTACAACCGATCGGGGTAGCTATCACCTCCATGACTAAATCATCCCTGGAGGGATCGGGGCTGGAAAACAAGGATATGCTGCGAAGCAAAAACATGTTCGTCCTGGGCATTATCTGCTGGCTCTTCAACCGTCCTCTCGAGATTGCTGATAAACTGCTGGAGCAGAAATTCTCGAAAAAGCCGAAACTGGTGGAAGCCAACATCAAAGCACTAACCGACGGGTACAATTATGGCAGCAACATACACCTTACCGCCTCTACCTATCGCATCGATCCCATTGAGGCGAGCAAGGGTTTTTACACCGATGTGAACGGCAATACGGCTACTGCCTACGGGCTGATCGCTGCAGCCGAAAAGGCGGGTGTACAATTGTTTCTGGGCTCCTACCCTATCACTCCTGCCACCGATATCCTGCAGGAACTGGTCAAAAGAAAAGATTTCGGTGTGAAAGCCCTGCAGATGGAAGATGAGATTGCAGGCATCACCTCATCCATAGGAGCCAGTTTTGCCGGCTGCCTGGCAGCTACCTCTACCTCAGGCCCCGGGTTATCGCTCAAGAGCGAGGCACTGGGACTGGCCGTGATGGCGGAGCTGCCACTGGTAGTGATCGACGTACAGCGCAGCGGCCCCTCCACGGGCATGCCTACCAAAAGCGAACAGACAGACCTTAATCAGGCATTGTACGGCAGAAACGGTGAGAGTCCGCTCGTTGTGATTGCAGCCACCTCACCAGCCGATTGTTTTGAAAGCGCCTTCGAGGCCTCAAAGATAGCTCTGGAGCATATGACACCGGTGATCCTGCTGACAGACGGTTACATCGCCAACGGCTCATCGGCATGGAAGATTCCTGACATGAATGACTATCCCGATATACATCCCCCTTATGTAAAGAACCATTTCAATGGAGACCCGGAGAAATGGAAACCTTTTCTTCGCGACGAAAAGACACTCGTCAGATACTGGGGTGTACCGGGTACCCCCGGTTATATGCACCGCATCGGAGGACTGGAAAAAGACCAGCTTACCGGTGTCATTTCATCGAATCCTGAGAACCACCAACAGATGGTGAATATCCGGAGGCAGAAGATTGAGCATATTGCCGCTTTCATACCCGCACAGGAGGTTATGGGCGATCAGCATGCCGATACACTGATTGTGGGTTGGGGCGGAACCTATGGCCATCTGCTGGAAGCATCGCTGCGCATCCGGGCAAACGGAAAGAAAATAGCATTTACTCATTTCAAACATATCTCACCGCTGCCGTCGAACACGTACGATTTACTGAAGAGATACAAGAGAGTGATTGTGGCGGAACAAAACAATGGACAGTTTGCAGCCTATCTGAGCGGCAGATTCCAGGATCTGAGAAATATACAAACGTTCAATCGGGTGGAAGGCCAACCATTCAAGGTAAGCGAACTGGTAGAAGAATTCACGAAAATGATGGAGGCAAAATAAGTTATGGAAGTTACAGGAATAAAATATCAGAAACATCTCCCGAAAGATTATAAAAGTGAAAATGCCGTACGCTGGTGTCCGGGTTGCGGTGACTACGCCATCTTAACCTGTCTGCACAAAGCCATGGCAGAACTGAACATTGAACCGTATGAGACAGCGGTCATCTCCGGCATAGGTTGTTCATCGCGTTTACCCTATTATATGAACACCTACGGGTTTCACAGCATACACGGTCGTGCGGCAGCCATTGCCACGGGCGTGAAAGTAGCCAATCCCAATCTGAGCGTATGGGTCGCCACCGGCGACGGGGACTCACTGGCTATCGGGGGAAATCATTTTATCCATGCTGTCCGCCGGAATGTAGACATCAATATACTCCTTTTCAACAATAAAATATACGGGCTTACCAAAGGGCAGTACTCCCCTACTTCCGACAGGGGTTTCGTTTCCAAATCATCACCCTTCGGTACGGTGGAGGATCCGTTCCGTCCGGCAGAGTTGTGTTTCGGTGCAAGAGGAACCTTCTTCGCCCGCGCTATTGATGTGGATATGAAAAATCAGGTGGATGTAATGGTAGAGGCTGCACGCCATAAAGGCACCTCAGTGGTGGAAGTGTTGCAGAACTGTGTGATCTTCAATGACGGGATCCACAACAAGATAAGTGACCGTACCTGGAAAGCCGACAATACAGTGACACTGAAACAGGGTGAGAAGATGATCTTTGGTAAGGATAATGACAAGGGAATCGTGCTGGAAGGATGGAACCTCAAAGCCGTTACAATTGGCGAGAACGGATACACACTGGATGATGTACTGGTGCATGATGCCACCACCCCCGACAGCACGCTGCAGTTAAAGCTGGCACTGATGGATATTGCTGAAGGCCTGCCCGTGGCATTGGGAGTCATCCGCAATACAGATGGGTCTTCCTACGACAGGGATTACCAGAAACAGATAGAAGACGTGCAAAAGAGAACTCCCAGAAAATCGTTCACCGAGTTCCTGCTGAGCGCTTCAAATGTATGGGAAGTTAAATGATTTAACGATGTATTGATGTGATGATGTGTTGATTTCAATCGACAAATCACTAAATCAGTAAATCTACTCATCGGAGGACTTTCTCCGTCTTCTTTCCTGTTGGATCATATTCAGTTCCCGGCTGGTCTGTCCCTTTACCGACGAGTTCTCTTCAGCACGACGAAACAGGTAGGGCATCATGGTCTCCACTGCCCCGTAAGGGACATATTTCGCCACATTATATCCCTGATCTGCAAGATTATAGGTGATATGGTCGCTCATACCGTAGAGTTGGGAAAAATAAATTCCGGGGTAGTCCCTCGGTAACTTGTAGGCATCGATCAGCTGAGCCAGCAGGAGTGAACTCTCTTCATTGTGTGTGGCTACCATGAAATCGATGGTATCCAGATGCTCCATAAAATAGCGGATGATAGTATTAAAATCGCGATCGGTTGCCGGCTTATCGGGCTGGATGGGTGAAGGGTATCCTCTCAGGGAGGCACGTTCCCTTTCTTTCTCCATATAAGCGCCCCGCACAATTTTCAGTCCGAACCTAAAGCCACCCTCCAGCGCCATCCGGTGATGTAGCCTGATACGCTCGATGCTGTCGTGGCGGTACATCTGATAGGTGTTTTGCACAATGGCTTTTTCTTTATTGTACCTGGCCATCAGCTTCATCACCATCTCATCCAGCACAGGTTGTATCCATGTTTCTTCGGCGTCGATCAGCACAGGGACATCCAGTTCGCAGCCCCGCTTAAATATGGCATCCACCCTTTCTGCCGCACGGTGGTATTCAGCTTCCTCCTCATCGGTAAGATCCTGCTTTTCACTTACTTTCACCAGCAGATCAAAACGTGCAATACCAGTAATCTTGAAAGCGCTGAAGGGTACGCTTTTATTATTGTGCGCGAACTCAACGGTGCGAATCACCTCACTGCAGGTCCCATCGAAGATGGCATCCGACTCTTCCCCTTCCAGCGCATAATCGAGAATAGACTTCACGTTGCGCTCAGCCAGGCGGTCGATGGTTTTGCTGCAGTCCTCAATTGACAGGCCTCCTACGAAATGCTTATAAATGGTGTTTTGCAAAATAGTCTTTACCGGCAGATGAAGGGCAAAGGCCACATTGACCAGATGCCTGCCGAGATGTACCAGAGTCCGGTTATTCATTAGCTTGAAAAGCTGATAAGCCTCTCTGAGGCTGGCATTCGATTGGTTACGAAAAGCAATTTCCGGGTTATTGAAATCAACTAAATGGGTTTTTTCAGATTGCATGAGTTTTGATAAAAGTATTTAGACAGCACAAAAATAGATAAAAATTCATTTTGTTTTACAATTTGACCGATAAAAGAGAATACCCAAAAGGGATTACTTTTTTATAGACAAAAAATGCTTGTTAAGCACAGTATTCAAACTTTTTTGGTAAATTTGCCTCATTCAAAAACAGATAAACCACACCCAAAACAATTGAATTATGCCCAAAGGAATCTACAAATTACCCGAAGTAAAGAACGAACCCGTGAAGAGTTACGCTCCGGGATCGCCCGAGAGAGAAGCACTCAAGCATACATTGAAGGAACTGAACAAGGGAGGGCTCGACCTGCCGATGATTATCGACGGTAAAGAGGTTCGCACCCATCAGCTGATGGATATACGTCCGCCACACGATCACCGTCATCTCCTGGGCCATTTCCATCTGGGTGACAAAACACATGTGCAGATGGCAATAGATGCCGCCCTGAAAGCGAAACCGGCATGGGAGGCAATGCATTGGGAGAGCCGTGCGGCCATCTTCCTGAAAGCCGCCGAACTGATTGCCGGACCCTACCGTGCGGAATTCAACGCCGTCACCATGATCGGACAATCGAAGAATGCCTTCCAGTCGGAGATAGATGCTGTCTGTGAGCTGGTGGATTTCTATCGTTACAACGTGAGAAATATGTACGAAATATACGCTATGCAGCCCAACTCGTCACCCGGCATCTGGAACCGTATGGTATGGCGTCCACTCGAAGGATTCATCTTCGCGCTCACACCGTTCAACTTCACCTCCATAGCCGGTAACCTGGGTGGGGCTCCCGCACTGATGGGTAACACCGTAGTGTGGAAACCATCCAGAACAGCGGCCTATTCGGCCCATCTCATCATGAAGGTATTGATGGAAGCCGGCCTGCCCGACGGTGTGATCAACCTGGTATATGCAGGAGGAAAAGAGACGGCCGATGTGGTTTTCAACCATCGTGATTTTGCCGGATTACATTTCACCGGATCTACAGGCGTTTTCAATGGCATGTGGAAAACAATTGCAGGGAATATCTCCAGGTACAAATCCTATCCGCGCATCGTGGGTGAAACAGGAGGAAAAGACTATATATTTGCCGATGAAACGGCAAACGCAAAACAGGTAGCCACGGCAATCACACGGGGTGCCTTTGAATACCAGGGACAGAAATGCTCGGCAGCATCCCGTGCCTACATCCCTGAAAACCTGTGGGACGATGTAATGAGATACGTGCGTGCTGATCTTGCCCGCATCAAAACCGGCGTGGTGGAAGATTTCAGCAACTTTGTGAATGCAGTGATCGATGAAGAGTCGTTCGACAAGCTGGCGAAAGTGATCGATGAGGCGAAGGGTTCACCCGATGCGGAGATCGTGTGTGGCGGCACCTGCGACAAAACGAGGGGCTATTTCATTGACCCGACAGTTATCCGGGCATTCAGGCCCGATTATATCACAATGAGAGAAGAACTTTTCGGGCCTGTCCTCACCGTGTATGTCTATAACCCGGAACAAATCGACGAGACACTGGATATTCTCGACACCACTACCGATTATGCGCTGACAGGGGCCATTTTCTCCGTGGACAGGGCCCGTATTGAGAAAATGACCACCCGTCTGATGCATACCGCGGGTAACTTCTACATCAACGACAAACCAACGGGTGCAGTGGTCGATCAGCAGCCGTTTGGCGGAGGACGCGGCTCCGGCACCAATGATAAGGCCGGCTCAGTGTTCAACCTCCTGCGCTGGGTCTCTCCGCAATGTATCAAAGAGACTTTTGTTCCTGCCACGGACTACATGTACCCCAATTTCCTGGAAGAATAACTTACGGCAGTCTCAGCACTGACAGGTCAGAAGGAGGGTATTTCACCAGGTGATGTACCCTCTCTTTTTGCCGGGTTACCTGTCTGATGAATGATTCAATTTGTCCGTCCTCCACAGGCTGTTTTTCATTTTACGTCATCCATTTAACAGCTCTTTTTATCTGTTAAAACTGATTCAGCAAAAAACATTCTATCTTTGTGGTTTGTTTATCCTGTTAACGGACATTTTTTATGCACACCCACAAAATCAATATAGCCGTCGACGGTTTTTCGTCCTGCGGCAAAAGTACGATTGCCAAAGGATTGGCAAAAAAATTAGGTTACACCTACATCGACAGTGGCGCGATGTACCGCGCCGTAGCGTTATATGCCCTCCGGAACGGATGGATCACGGATACAGGTATGGATGAGGAACAGCTGCGGCAACATGTATCCGGCATACGCATCTCATTCAGGACCAATGCACAGGGGGAACAGGAGACATACCTCAACGATGAGAACGTGGAAAAGGAGATACGTACGCTGGAAGCCGCCAACGGCGCCAGTCGTGTGAGCACACTCGGATTTGTCCGTAAAGAACTGGTACGCCAGCAACAGGAGATGGGAAAAAAGAAAGGGGTGGTGATGGACGGACGCGATATAGGAACCGTTGTTTTCCCGGATGCCGAATTAAAACTTTTTATAACCGCAGCACCCGAAGTAAGGGCACAGCGGCGATTCGACGAGATGACAACCAGGGGTGAGAATCCCTCGTTTGACGATGTGCTGGCCAACGTGAAGGAGCGTGATCTGCGGGATACATCCCGCGAAGAAAGTCCGTTACGTAAAGCCGATGATGCCCTGGAACTGAACAACTCCTCTATTGGAATTGAGGAACAGTTACAGTGGGCGCTTGAAATGTTTCACAAAATCACAGTAAAAAAATGAATAAGATAGAAATAGACAGACTGTCAGGATGCTGTTTTGGTGTAGCGAAGGCAATCACCAAAGCGGAGGAGGAACTGCAAAAAGGAGGTACGCTCTATTGCCTGGGTGACATCGTGCACAACAGCATCGAAGTAAATCGGTTGCAGGAGATGGGATTGATAACCATCGATCATGAACAGTTCAAACAACTGAAGAACGTGCGTGTCTTGCTACGTGCACATGGCGAACCACCCAGCACCTATGAGATTGCGAAAGAAAACAACATCGAACTGATCGACGCCTCGTGTCCTGTGGTATTGGGCCTGCAGAAAAAGATCAAGAAAAAATACGCCAACCGTCCGGATAACGGTGCCCAGATCGTTATCTTTGGTAAAAAAGGACATGCGGAAGTGAACGGACTACTGGGGCAGACCGACGAATCGGCCATCATCATAGAAAGTAAAGAGGAGATTGACAAACTCGATTTCTCAAGGGATATCAGCCTCTTTTCACAAACCACCAAGCCGCTCGACGGCTTTCGGGAGCTGGGTGAACTGATCAGGGGCCGGATGCAGGAGGGAGCCACGTTTGATTTTTACGACACGATTTGCCGTCAGGTATCCAACAGAGTGCCCAACATCCAGGAGTTTGCAGAGAGTCATGATCTCATCTTTTTCATCGCGGGTGAAAAAAGCTCCAACGGAAAAGTGTTGTTTGCCGAGTGTAAAAAGAAAAATGCCAATTCGCACCTGATTCATTCCCCGGAAGAAATTGATCCGAACCTGATTACCGAGAACATAAGTATTGGTATCTGCGGTGCCACCTCCACACCCAAGTGGCAAATGGAGGCTGTCGCTGAAAACATCGCCAGACTCAGGCCCCGGATGCATATTGAAAGAGCTGCTTTTTAAGCAGCTTTTTTTGTGGCATCGTTAAAAAAAACATATCTTTGCGCCTTGTTGTCTGCAAGGAAAACAGCGTGACAACCGGCAAATTTTCAAAGACTAACATTTCAACAATGAGCTCAGATATTAAAAGTGTAGGTGTCCTCACTTCAGGAGGTGATGCACCGGGTATGAATGCTGCCATACGCGCGGTGACACGGGCCGGTATTTCAAACGGCTTGCGCATGTATGGCATATACAGAGGATATAAAGGATTGATTTCGAATGAAATCGAAGAATTCAGGACCAATAGCGTGAGTAACATCATTCAACAGGGGGGGACCGTGCTGAAGACAGCCCGTTCACTGGAATTCATGACGCTCGAGGGACGCAGGACTGCCTATGAAAATATGCAGAAACATGGCATTGATGCGCTGATCGTGATCGGCGGCGACGGCTCGCTTACGGGAGCAGGTATTTTTGCCAACGAGTTCAATATTCCCGTGGTAGGGCTCCCCGGAACCATTGACAATGATCTCAACGGTACTGACACCACCATCGGTTATGATACGGCACTGAACACCATCATGCAATCGATGGATAAAATACGTGATACAGCCACCTCGCATGAGCGTCTCTTTTTTGTAGAGGTGATGGGGCGTAACTGCGGCTACCTGGCACTCAACAGCGCCATCGCATCGGGGGCAGAAGCAGCCATCATTCCGGAAATAAGCATTGAGAAAGATCAATTGGCCGAGCTGATAGAACAGGGTTTCCGGAAATCGAAAAGCAGCAGTATGGTACTTGTCACGGAAAGTGAAGTGACCGGTGGTGCCATCAAATTGGCAGAACGTGTGAAAACAGAATACCCACAGTACGATGTACGGGTTTCCATTCTCGGGCACCTGCAGCGTGGCGGTTCTCCGACGGCCCAGGACCGCATACTGGCAAGCCGCATGGGTATTGCAGCCATACAGGCCTTACAGGAGAATCAGCGGAACGTGATGATTGGCATTCGTGAAAATGAAATCGATTATGTTCCCTTTAAAAGGGCGATCAAGAAGGAAAGGGCGATAAGTGAGGAACTGCTGGAAGTGTTGCGCATTTCCTCTATTTAATCGTTCATATCTATTGGGTTGCTTCCGGAAAGAAATCTTCCTGTTTTATTCATTTTTCAAATGGAAAGAGGTACTTTTGTAGCTTAAACCCAAAATAATCACTTTTATATATGGAAATTACACACATTGAACACATCGGTATTGCAGTAAGGAGTATTGAGGAACAACTCCCTTATTATGAAGATGTCTTAGGATTAAAATGCTATAATATCGAAACAGTGGCAGACCAAAAAGTAAAAACAGCCTTTTTCATGGTAGGCCAAACAAAAATCGAGCTTCTGGAACCGACCAGCGACGAGAGCACCATCGCCAAATTTATGGAGAAAAGAGGAGAAGGTATCCATCACATTGCCTATGCAACAAAAAATATCAACAATGTGTTAAGTGAATTGGAAGCCAAGGGAGTGCGTTTGATAGACACCCGGGCTCGCGGAGGTGCGGAAGGATTAAGCATCGCTTTTCTTCATCCGAAATCTACCGGCAGCGTGCTCACTGAACTTTGCGAACATCCTGAATAAAGGGATGTGTCGCCCGAAACAGATTATCAACATAAATCATACATTACACAAAAATTACATTTTATATGAGCACCCAACTCGAGAAAGTAAAAGAGCTGATTCAACTAAGAGAAAAAGCTCGTTTAGGTGGTGGCGAAAAAAGAATTGAAGCACAGCACCTGAAAGGAAAATACACGGCACGTGAACGAATAGCCATGCTTCTGGATGAAGGTAGTTTCGAAGAATTTGACATGTTCGTGGAACACCGGTCACACAACTTCGGCATGGAAAAGACGAAATTCCTGGGTGACGGTGTTGTCACGGGATTTGGGACTGTGGAAGGACGCCTCGTCTACGTTTTTGCCCAGGATTTTACGATCTCCGGCGGCTCTCTGTCAGAAATGCAGGCACAGAAAATCTGCAAGGTGATGGATCAGGCCATGAAAATGGGTGCTCCGCTGATTGGCATCAATGACTCCGGAGGTGCCCGTATCCAGGAAGGAATCAATGCACTGGCCGGTTATGCCGAAATATTCCAGCGCAATATTCTAGCTTCAGGGGTTATTCCTCAGATATCCGGTATTTTCGGCCCTTGTGCCGGTGGTGCTGTTTACTCACCGGCTCTCACCGATTTCATCATCATGACCCAGGGGACATCCTACATGTTCCTGACCGGTCCCAAGGTAGTGAAAACGGTGACAGGTGAAGATGTCACGCAGGAACAACTGGGAGGAGCCTCTGTCCATTCCACCAGATCGGGAGTCTCCCAGTTCCAGGTTCAGACCGAAGAGGACGGTTTGAAACTCATCCGCAAACTGTTAAGCTTTATTCCTCAGAACAACCTCGAAGAAGCGCCCCTTCATCATAACGACGACCCCATTGACCGTCTCGATGACGGACTGAACGAGATCATTCCTGACAGTCCCAATAAACCCTACGACATGTATGAAGTGATCGGGGCCATCATCGACAATGGTGAATTTCTGGAGGTACATGCCGATTATGCGAAAAACATCATCGTGGGCTTCGCCCGTTTCAACGGTCAATCGGTAGGCATCGTAGCCAACCAGCCCAAATACCTTGCCGGTGTGCTCGATATCAATGCCTCACGCAAGGCAGCCCGGTTCGTTCGTTTCTGTGATGCTTTCAATATCCCTCTGGTCACACTGGTAGATGTACCCGGCTTCCTTCCCGGCACAGGCCAGGAATATGGCGGTGTGATCACACATGGTGCCAAGCTGCTCTATGCCTACGGCGAAGCGACCGTTCCCAAGGTGACGGTGACCTTACGCAAGTCCTACGGTGGAGCTCATATCGTGATGAGCTGCAAGCAGCTGCGTGGTGACATCAACTATGCATGGCCTACCGCCGAAATCGCGGTGATGGGTGCTGACGGAGCGGTGGAAGTCCTCTACAGCAAGGAAATAGCGGCCGAAAAGGATGCGGAAAAACTGAGGGAATTGATGAACGAGAAGAAGAAAGAGTACAACGATCTGTTTACCAACCCCTATGTGGCTGCCCGTTACGGATATATCGACGATGTGATAGAACCGCGCAACACCCGTTTCCGTGTGATTCGTGCCTTACAGCAGCTGCAAACCAAGAAACTGCAGAATCCGCCGAAGAAGCACGATAACTTACCCCTTTAAAAGTTTATGTTTATGAGATTTTTCAAACGATTATCTTACCTTTTCATCACCGTTGCCCTGTTCGCCGCTTGTTCTGACAAAAAGGAAAACCCAAATTGGGTCATCAACGAGGTGATGGTGGTGAATGAGACCAACTTCGTGGATGATTTCGGTCAGCGCAACGGATGGATCGAGATCTACAATAATACATCGAAGACGCAGGACCTGGGCGGCCGTTATCTGACCAACGACCGTAACAATCCGAAGAAATACCCGATTCCGCGCGGTGATGTCCTCACCAGTATCAAACCCCATCAGCATGCCATCTTTTTTGCTGACGACAGGCCCTTTAACGGTACCTTCCATCTCAACTTTGTACTCGATCCTACCCGGGAGAATTACATTGCGTTGTATGAAAACGACGGCAAAACTTTGCTGGATGAAATCGTGATCCCTGCTGGAATGAAGGCTGATCAAACCTATGGTTTTGCTCAGGACGGGGTAAAATTTGACGAAAACGGCAATATTACAGCTATAGACCTCGAGAGGGTGACACCCAGCAGCAACAATGCCGTCCTCGAAGAAAATCCCAAGGTGGTGAGTCTCGAGGAAACCGATCCATTGGGAGGTTTACTGACGATAACCTCCATGTTGGTCGTTTTCTTCGGTCTGATAGCACTCTATTTCTTTTTCAAACTCTCGGGCAATATCGCTAAAAATATGTCACAGCAGAAAGTGGCACAGACCGGTACGCTCTCGGCGGCAAGGAGCCAGTCTCATCTCTCGGGCGAAGTACTGGCAGCCATCTCTGCCGCGATCAATGAACTGAAGGAAGATCAGCACGATATTGAATCCACGATTCTCACCATCAATCAGGTGAAAAGAAACTTCTCACCGTGGAACACCAAGCGGCAATCACTGAGAGAATTACCCCGATAGTCTCAAGAGCACAAAACAAAGAAAAAACATTTAATCGCATGAAAGAATTTAATTATAAAATCAATGGTACACCCTACAGGGTTGTGGTGACAAAATCAGATAGTGACTCTGTGGAGCTGGAAGTAAACGGTACGCCCTTCACAGTGGAACTGGCACAAAAAACCAAGAAAACGCTGACCGGCATCAAACGCCCCAGCGTGGCTTCCGCACCTGCCCCTACTCCTCAAACCGCATCAACGCCTTTGGTTACGAAGCCTTCCGGATCCACCGGGAAAAGCTCACTACAGTCTCCCCTACCGGGAATTATCCTGGATATTCGCTGCAAGGTGGGGGATTCCGTCAAGAAAGGACAAACACTGATGATCCTCGAGGCGATGAAGATGGAGAACAATATCCTCGCCAACAAGAATGGGAATATTACGGAAATCCTTGTCCAGAAAGGAGATTCAGTTCTCGAAGGGGCAGAGCTGGTAGTCATTGAATAAAATTCGGGTATAACATGAATACATTATTATCATTAGCAGACAACTTACGTACTTTCTGGAGTTACACGGGTTTCTTCAATGCCGAGATAGGACATATCATCATGATCCTGGTCGGACTGGTGTTCATTTATCTTGCCATTACCAAGGAATATGAACCCCTGTTACTGATTCCGATTGGTTTTGGTATCCTCGTCGGAAATATTCCCTTCAACGAGGCAGCCAATCTGCAGGTAGGCATCTACGAAGAAGGTTCTGTACTGAATATTCTCTACCAGGGAGTCGTCAAGGGATGGTATCCGCCTCTTATCTTTCTGGGCATCGGGGCTATGACCGATTTTTCGGCTCTCATCGCCAATCCGAAACTGATCCTGATCGGAGCAGCCGCCCAGTTCGGCATTTTTGGGGCTTATATCATCGCCCTGCAAATGGGATTTGCGCCCAATGAGGCAGGTGCCATCGGTATCATCGGAGGAGCTGACGGTCCCACCGCTATCTTCACCACGTCCAAGCTTGCTCCTCATTTGCTGGGTGCGGTGGCTATCTCCGCCTATTCCTATATGGCGCTGGTTCCTGTCATCCAGCCACCCTTTATGCGATTGCTGACCACCAAAAAAGAACGGGTGATTAGGATGAAGTCACCCCGTGTGGTGTCGCAAACAGAGAAAATACTGTTCCCTATTATGGGTTTACTCCTGACAGCTTTCCTGGTTCCATCGGGTTTGCCTCTACTGGGGATGCTTTTCTTTGGCAACCTGCTGAAAGAGTCGGGTGTAACCCGTCGTCTGGCAGAGACAGCCCGCGGACCACTGATTGACACCATCACCATCCTGCTGGGGTTCACTGTGGGGGCATCCACACAGGCAACCACGTTCCTTCGGGTTGAGTCGATCAAGGTGTTTGCCATCGGTGCGCTTTCGTTTGTGATTGCAACCTGTGCCGGTATCTTTTTTGTGAAGATGCTGAATCTCTTCTTATCGAAAGAGAAGAAGATAAATCCATTGATCGGTAATGCCGGTGTTTCCGCCGTACCCGACTCAGCTCGTATTTCACAAATTATTGGACTGGAATATGATCCGGCCAATTACCTGCTGATGCATGCCATGGGACCCAACGTAGCCGGAGTGATAGGTTCTGCAGTAGCTGCCGGTATATTACTTGGGTTCCTCTATTAATGCTAATTAAACGGACACAATGATGGGCCTTGAACAACTGTTACCTGCCATTGCAGGCATGACGTGGCAAGATCTGGTGATGATAGGGGTAGGACTTGTGCTTATTTATCTGGCCATCGCCAAGAATTATGAGCCGACATTGTTGCTGCCGATGGGATTCGGAGCCATCCTGGTGAATATCCCCCTATCGTCGGCACTGACACAGATAGATCCCGCCACTGGGCAGGCAGTGGAGGGTGTACTCAACGTCTTTTTCGATGCAGGGATCGCCACGGAAATCTTCCCGCTGCTCATCTTCGTCGCTATCGGGGCAATGATCGATTTCTCCCCCCTGTTCCGTAATCCCTCGTTGCTGCTTTTTGGTGCAGCGGCACAATTGGGTATCTTCATGACGATGATGTTCGCATCGCTGCTGGGCTATGACCTGAGGGAAGCGGCCTCCATAGGCATCATCGGTGCGGCCGACGGGCCCACCTCCATAGTCGTGGCATCACGGTTTGCACCTGCTCTGCTGGGGCCTATTTCGGTGGCAGCGTACTCTTACATGGCACTCGTTCCTATTATCCAGCCACCGGTGATCCGGCTGCTCACATCAAGAAAAGAACGGTTGATACGGATGAGCAGCGGTTCAGGCAAGAAAATATCGAAAAAAGCACTGATTTTATTCCCCATTGCGGTAACCATTGTGGCGGGGATTATTGCACCTTCTTCACTTGCTCTGATCGGATTCCTGATGTTCGGTAACCTGGTGCGTGAGTGCGGTGTATTGAATAAGCTGTCGTTGTCGGCACAGAACGAACTGGCCAGTCTGGTCACCTTGCTGCTCGGTATAACGATTGCCAGCACAATGACGGCAGACCGGTTTATCCGGCTGGATACACTCTTCGTCATCGCACTCGGTCTGTTTGCCTTTGTTTTCGACACCTTTGGAGGTGTGATCTTCGCCAAATTCATGAACCTGTTCCGCAAAGAGGACAACAAACTGAATCCGATGATCGGTGCCTGTGGCATCTCGGCATTCCCGATGTCGGCAAGGGTGATTCACCAGATGGGTCAGAAAGAGGATCCCTACAACTATCTGCTGATGCCTGCCATCAGTGCCAATGTAGGTGGCCAGATTGGCTCAGTGGTTGCGGGAGGTATCATCCTGACCCTGGTTCCCTTATTCGCTTAAAACCAAAACAGTATGACACCCACAGTTGAGAAAGCTTTGCTTATTGCAGGTATAGGAATGGCCGGTATTTTTGTTTTCATGGCTGTATTTTACCTGCTCATTCTTGCCCTGGACAGGTTTCTTCCCTATCAGGAAGAGAAACCGGCAGAGGAATTGAGTGAAGATTCAGTATCGGAAGAAGAAGAATAGGAAACCAGTCCGGGTTACCTTCATAACTATTAAAAAGCGGGTTGGTACTGACCCGCTTTTTCTGTTGTATCATGACGGTTGACGGATGCTTATTTGTTCTGCTTTCTGACATCTGCACCCCACATCAGCTTATCGCGCAGTGTCTCATAGAAGGTGTGTCCGGTCCTTTTTACCACACGCAGCGTGTAAGCAGCCTTGCGCACCTGAATACTGACCGTTTCGTCGAGCACACGCGACTGGCCGTCCACGGAAACAAGGAATGTATGACTCCGGCTTTCCACCTTCAGAGAAATGAGACTGTTGTCATCCACTACCAGCGACCGGGAAGTCAGATTATGCGGTGCAATAGCGGAAAGGATCATACTGGGTGTGGTTGGCGACAGGATAGAACCACCTATACTGAGGGAGTAGGCTGTTGACCCCGACGGTGTGGCAATCACCAGTCCGTCGGCCTGATAAGAGGTAAGATAGTCGTTATTGATATAGGCATGGATAGAGAGCATCGATGCCGTATCCTGCTTCAAAATGGCCACTTCATTCAGTGCATGCGCGTTGAAATTATTCGGTGGAAACGTTTCATCGGTCATCATCTTGAGTAATGATCGTTCCTCCACTTTATAATCACCCATCATCACCTCCCGCAGAGTCTCCTCTACATCCGAATAGTTGATTGCTGCCAGAAAACCCAGTCGGCCCGTGTTAATACCCAGAACCGGTATGCCGGTATCGCCTACGGTGGCTGCCGTTCTCAGGAAGGTACCATCGCCGCCGACGCTCACAACCATATCTACGCGGGGTAACATCTCTACCAGTTCGCACAGGGGAGCTACCCTCTGCTGCATATTGGCCGGCAGCGTCAGGAAAAAATGCTCAGGCAGACACAATTCACCGTCATACCTCTTGATGGCTTCACATACCCCTATGATCTGTTCTTCCGCTTTCGCGGTTCTGTCGGGGAACATACTACCAAACAGTGCAAATCTCATCTGTTAATCACCTTTCATTATCACTCATTACATCTCCAGGTAATACATCAGCTCAGCCAGCCTTTCTTTCTGGGTATCTGTTACCTCTCCTTCTCTCATGAAATAGTAGAGTACACTGTAGTTGAATCGTTCAAAGCTTCTCAAGACAGTGGTGAGATCGTCCACATCGAGCTTCAGCGAAACCAGCAACAGGGATCCCCCGGAGATAGACATCACAGACAGAGCCATAACATGCGCATTGTTGCTCTCCACAATCCGGGCTATCTCCGTGAGTGTATAATCTTTCAACGGTATTTCCAGGATGATGAGGGAATTTTCCGTTTCAGATAGTTCCGTGAACTGCTCAGGTGTCAGCGGAGTGGTAAACTTTTCTACCTGTTTTTTGATAAATTCTTTGTTCGACATTGCGTAAAACGGCTAATTCGTATTACTTTTGTAACTGATTTACAAAGATGGCAAAATTTTGTGTATTTGAAGTTCCGCGCGGACTTTTTATTTTTTCTTTGCCAAAATTCAGGTAGAAACAGACCTCTTTGCTGCAAATAGTGTGAAACAAAAAATATGACAAGACTTAGTGTAAACGTGAACAAGATAGCTACGTTGAGGAATGCGCGTGGCGGTAATATACCCGACGTGGTGCAGGTGGCGACAGACTGTCAGCTATTCGGTGCAGATGGCATTACTGTGCATCCCCGTCCGGATGAGCGGCACATCCGGTATTCCGATGTGTTTGATTTACAGGCGAAGGTATATACCGAATTCAATATCGAAGGTAATCCTACCCCTGAGTTTATTTCCCTTATCCGGAAGATCAGACCTACTCAGGTCACCCTGGTACCCGATTCACACGATGCCATCACTTCCGATGCGGGATGGGATACCATTCAACACAAGGAGTTTCTGACTGACATTGTAGGGGAATTTCAGGCCATGGGGATACGTACTTCTATTTTCGTGGATGCCAGCCCCGAAATGATTCGTATGGCGTCCCAGATTGGGACAGACCGCATTGAGTTATATACGGGTCCCTACGCCGAAGAATTTCACACCAACAGGGAAAAGGCCGTAACACCCTTTATCGAAGCAGCCAAACTGGCAAAGGATCTGGGTCTGGGTGTAAACGCGGGACACGATTTGAATCTGGATAATCTACCCTGGCTGTATATGAATATCCCCTGGCTAAAAGAAGTATCCATCGGCCATTCGTTGATCAGCGATGCGCTATATCTGGGACTGAAAGAATCAATAAAAGCATATAAAAATTGTTTAAAAGCACCTCAAAACGAGGTTTGACCATACAAAATCTCTATCTTTATCAACGAAACAAATTCGCAAAATAATCTTTTGACACACCCTGAGGTTAAAAATAAAAATATCATATGAATCTTTTGCAAATACCCACAGCGGCAGATAGTGCCCAGGCAATCTACAACACCATACAGCAGGCAACTACAGCTGAGACAGAGGAGGTAGCGATGAACGCGTTCGATCTTGCCCTAAAAGGCGGATGGCTGATGATTGTACTGCTCATCCTGCTCCTGATGACTATTTATGTGTTGATAGAAAGAACGTTGATCATCAACAAAGCCGGCAGAGAAGACAACTCGTTCATGAACCGCATAAAAGATTATATCCACGATGAAAAAATTGATGCTGCCCTCGCCCTCTGCCGCAATACAGATACACCTTCGTCCCGCATGGTGGAGAAAGGAATCTCGCGTCTGGGAAGACCTACAGCGGATGTGATGTCTGCCATTGAGAATCAGGGAAACATCGAAATATCGAAACTGGAAAAAGGTCTACCGGTGCTGGCCACATCCGCCTCGGGTGCTCCCATGGTGGGCTTCCTGGGCACTGTTACCGGTATGGTGAAAGCCTTTATGGATATGGCCAGTGCCGGCGCAAATGTAGATGTGAACATTCTGTCTACCGGTATCTATGAGGCACTGGTGACTACCGTTGCCGGTCTCATCGTGGGGATCATCGCCCTGTTTGCATACAATTACCTGACAACCCGTATCAAAGGTATTGTCAGCAAACTGGAGATGAGAATTATGGAGTTCATGGATATTCTCAACGAACCGGCGGTATAAACAGATTGACCGATTTGCTGATTTACCGATTCAATCATCACATCATCACATCATCACTTCACCGAATCAGAATAGTATGGCATTAAAACAAAGATTTAACATAGAATCGAATTTCAGTATGGCGTCCATGACGGATGTGATATTTCTGTTACTTATTTTCTTTATGATCACCTCTACCATTGTGGTGCCGAACGCCATCCAGGTCTTATTGCCGAAGTCACAACAACAGGCACAGGCAAAACCCATTACACGGGTAACCATTGACAAGGAACTGAATTATTATGTGGCGAATGCAAACGAAACGGAAAGACAAGTCCCATTCGAAGCCATTACTCCTTTTCTGCAATCGGCATACACCGCTGATCCGGATATTTTCGTGGCACTCTATGCCGATGAGGCAGTTCCCTACAGGGAGATTGTACGTATTTTGGATATTGCCAATCAGCACAAATTCAAAATGGTGCTGATGACAAGGCCTAATTAAACAGAAAAATGGAGGTTACCAGAGAAAAAATAGGTGGAATCGCAGGAACAGTCATATTTGCACTATTGCTCCTACTCATCCTTTTGTTCTCCTATTTTAAACTGATGACCCCACCACAGGAGCTGGAGGGGATACCCGTGATGTTCGGCACAATGCAAGATGCGTCCGGCATGACCGAGTCGCCCATGACCGAAAATATACCTGTACCCGCACAAACACCGGCGGTACCTGAATACGCTCCCGAAGAACCACTGATTACCCAGACAACGGAACCCTCCATCGATGTGGAAGCACGAAGGGAGGAGGAACGCCGTCAGGCACAGCTGGCTGCGGAACGCCGCGCACGGGAAGAGGCAGAACGACGCCGGCGGGAAGAGGAAGCAAGGAGAAATGAGATCAACCAGCAGATGTCCGGCCTCTTTGGTGAGAGTGCCGGCAGTCGCGGCAACACCCAGGGCAGCGGCACCCAGGGTGTATCCACCGGGAACGCCACACAAGGGTCTCCTACAGGTACCGGAGGAATAGGCACCTACGATTTGGGCGGCCGCAGCCTGGGCAGCGGCGGACTGGTACAACCCCGCTATACGGTGAACGATTACGGCAAAGTGGTGGTCAATATCACGGTAGACCCTTCCGGAAATGTGATCAACGCTGAAATAGGGCGTGGCACCAATACACCCAGCTCCACCCTCAGGAACGAAGCGTTGCGGGCAGCCAGAAGTACCAAATTCAATGCTGTCACAACTGCAAACAACCAGCAGGGTACGATTACCTATCAATTTAATCTCAATTAATATAAACACTATTGTTATGAAAAAAATAGCTCTTTTTCTGGCCGGTGGCTTTGAAGAAATTGAAGCGCTCGCAACTGTGGATATTTTAAGAAGAGCGCAGATACCGGTTGTCACCGTCTCCGTCACTGATGACAAAATCGTAACCGGGGCACATCATATACCTGTGACGACAGATACAACCTTCCGGGAGGCCGATTTCTCACAGGTGGACGTGCTGGTACTGCCCGGAGGGATGCCCGGGGCTAAGCATCTGAATGAACACGAAGGGTTGAAGAACCTCATCAGGGAATTCAACACACAGGGAAAATCCATTGCGGCCATCTGCGCCGCCCCCATGGTACTGGGAGAAATGGGTATCCTCAGTGGGCGGAACGCCACCTGTTATCCCGGCTTTGAAGAACAGCTGACTGGTGCGAAAATAACAGGAGAAAAGGTGGTGGTCGATCAAAACATCACTACCGGAAGGGGACCCGGACTGGCATTCGATTTCGCACTGGAACTGGTGGAACAGATTGCAGGTACTGAGACCCGTGAGAAGGTACAGAACGGTCTGCTGCTCTGACAAAGGGATCGCTGCGTACAGGTCTTGTACCTGAAAATTAATGGTGCAAAGAGTTGGTTATTAAGAAAAAACCATTTACCTTTGCACCACTTTTTTTGTATCAAACAACATAATGTCTCACTTATTTAAATTATTTATTCACAACAAATGACTGAAAACCTAAAAAATGTAGCTCCTGTAGAAGATTTCGATTGGGCTGCGTATGCTGAAGGGGATCTCTACAGCAAAGAAAAAAGAGAAGTACTTACCGAGAGCTACAACAACACGCTGAACAAAATCAGCGACAAGGAAGTAGTCACAGGTACGGTTACCTCCATGAACAAACGCGAGGTGGTTGTAAACATCGGCTACAAATCCGATGGTGTGGTATCGATGAACGAATTCCGGTACAACCCCGATCTGAAAATTGGCGACGAAGTAGAAGTATACATCGAGAGCCAGGAAGATAAAAAAGGACAATTGATCCTCTCACACAAGAAAGCACGTGCTTCCCGCTCGTGGGATCGTGTGAATGCAGCACTCGAAAACAACGAGATCATCAAAGGATATATCAAATGCCGTACCAAAGGCGGTATGATTGTGGATGTGTTCGGTATCGAAGCATTCCTCCCGGGTTCACAAATTGATGTGAAGCCGATCCGTGATTACGATTTGTTCGTTGACAAAACAATGGAATTCAAGGTGGTCAAAATCAACCCTGAATACAAGAATGTGGTTGTTTCCCACAAAGCACTGATCGAAGAAGAACTGGAACAACAGAAGAAAGAGATCATTTCGAAACTCGAAAAGGGACAGGTTCTTGAAGGTGTGGTGAAAAACATTACCTCCTATGGTGTCTTTGTGGACCTTGGCGGCGTAGACGGTCTTGTACATATTACCGATCTTTCCTGGGGACGCATTCAGCACCCGGAAGAGGTGGTAAAACTCGACGACAAGATCAATGTGGTGATTCTCGATTTCGACAATGAGAAAAAACGTATCGCTCTTGGTTTGAAACAGCTGACTCCTCATCCATGGGATGCACTGAGTGAAAAACTGAAAGTGGGTGATATCATCAAAGGGAAAGTGGTTGTCATCGCCGACTACGGAGCATTTGTAGAAATAGCACCGGGTGTAGAAGGATTAATCCACGTATCCGAAATGAGCTGGACACAACACCTTCACAGTGCGCAGGATTTTATGAAAGTAGGTGAGGAGGTGGATGCAGTCATCCTCACACTCGATCGCGATGAACGCAAAATGTCGCTCGGCGTGAAACAGCTCAAACCCGATCCATGGGATAGCATTGAAGAAAAATATCCTGTTGGAAGCACTCATACAGCTACCGTACGTAACTTCACCAATTTCGGCGCTTTTGTTGAGATTGAAGAAGGAGTCGAAGGTCTGATCCATATTTCCGACCTTTCGTGGACGAAAAAGATCAAACATCCGAGTGAGGTGACTGAAATAGGTGCTCCGATCAAGGTACAGGTATTGGATATCGACAAGGAGAATCGTCGTTTAAGTCTTGGACACAAGCAACTGGAAGAAAATCCGTGGGATGTGTTCGAAACAATTTTCACGGTAGGGTCTATTCATGAAGGTACGATCGTGGAACTGCTCGACAAAGGTGCCGTCATATCTCTCCCCTATGGTGTGGAAGGATTTGCCACACCCAAGCATCTGGTGAAGGAAGACAACTCTCAGGCACAGGTTGATGAGAGACTGGAATTCAAGGTGATTGAGTTCAACAAGGATGCAAGACGTATTATTGTTTCTCACAGCCGTATCCATGAAGATATCTCAGGTGACGACTCCAGAAGAAAAGGCAAACGCGGTGGCAAGAAAGAGGGAGGAAACGAAACTGTTTCTGCAATCCCGGCCATGGAAAAGACTACTTTGGGAGATATCGAAGAGTTGGCAGCACTGAAAGAGAAGCTGGACAACCAGAAGGTGGAAGCTTTTAAAAAAGAAGCTGCCAAGACAGCTGAGGTGAAAACAGAAGCACCGGCTGTTGAAGCCAAAACCGCAACAAAAGTGGAAGCAGACAGTAATGTGGCTGAAACAGAAGTGGCGGAAGAGGTGATTGCTGAAGAAAAACCCAAAACTGCCAAGGCCAAAGCCAAAAAGGAAGAACTCAAGGCAGAAGAAGGTGATGCAACCAAAACTGAAGTGACAAAGGAGTCTGAAGAAGCGAAAGAAGAGGGTAAATCGGAAGAGTAACCTGTTTCTCACATATATTGTAAAGGACCGGCTTTTTTAGCCGGTCTCTTTTTTTATAAAAAAACAGTAAACCGTGTAAGAATTGAGCTTCTTTTTCGTCTATATAGTATGAATGCTCACCAGTTTCAACAGCATATCCTCTGTTATTCCGATCAGATCTATCGTATGGCTTTGTCGATGCTCAAAGATGAGAATAAGGCAAAGGATCTGTATCAGGACCTGATGATGCGTTTGTGGGAAAGGAGACAACAACTGGACGGGATTGCAAACCGGCGGGCTTTTCTGCTCACCTCGATGCGAAACATGTGTATCGATAAATTGCGAAAGGAGCCCGTAACGGAAGAGATACCTGCAGGGACAGTCGATTTAGGGCCCAATCCCCATCAGATAGCAGAATACTCCGATACGCTGAACTACCTTCACCAGCTGATTGATGAATTGCCCGAGATGCAGCGTATCATCATCCGGCTGAAAGATGTGGAGGAGCTGGACACCTGGGAGATAGCCAGGATTGTGTCAATGACAGAAAACGCGGTAGCCGTGAATCTGTCACGGGCAAGAAAGAAGTTGCGGGAAAAGATCGTGGCAAACCAACAGAAAGAAAAAAATTATGACGAACAATATCGATGACATCCTGAATCACTATTTCGAAGGCATCTCCACCGCCGGAGAGGATAAAATACTGAAAGACTATTTTCGAGGTCATCAGGTTGCGCCACAACATGAGATGTACAAGCCGCTGTTTGATCAGTTCGATCAGGAGAGAGAGAGCATGATCGCCCCCCGCTTCGTTATCCCGACGGCAGGAGAGAAAGGGAAACGACGGGCACTACGCAGTCTATGGATTGCATCGGCAGGTGTAGCTGCGGTGCTCCTGTTATGCATTCTTCTTTTGCCTTTCAAAGACGCAAGGGATACCCAACAGGAGTACGTGGTGATTGTGAACGGGAAAAAAATTTCCGATCCGCAAAAAGCGAAGGAATATGCCGAGGCAATGTTTACGCAGGCGTGTGCGATAAAAAAAGAGAATTATCAATCTCTCGGGAAAGCAAAAGAAATGCAGGAAATGTATAACGCTGCCAAAATCATCGGGGAGGCAAAAAAAGGAACTTATCTACTAACAACACGCAATCAATAACATTTTAAAAAGAAATCAAAAATGAAAAAATTTACGACAACATTGTTGCTGGTTTTCGCATTAATCGGCTCAGCAGCGGCTCAGCAGATCGAAAAAATTTTCGACAAATATATGGATGACGAACGCTTTCAGTATATCTATGACGGGTCGAACATGGATGAAGTCAATGAAAAGGGATTGAAAAACAACGGCCAAAAAATGCTGATGCTGAATGTTGCGGATGCCGGCCTGATGAAAACCTTCTCCGGCGAAGTGCAGGAAGCGGTGAAGGCCGAAGGCTATAAAACCACCACTTACGTGAGACACAGCACGAATAAAATACAGGGCTATACGAAAGAGACGACGGGCAGGAAAGATGAGGTGACGTTTATTCAAAACGGCAATGAGAATGTGATGCTTATCTGGGAATCATTTACAAAATAGACTACTCTACTTTTAATGATCATAATGTCCGGGGGCAGTGCGTGATGCAGTGCTCCCGTTTTCTATTTTTGTGTATCTTTCCTCTAAAAGACCCTGATTTTCATTTTCATGCGTTTGGAAATACTTCGATTTTCATGTACTTTTGCAGGAAAAACAGACAAACGTGCACCTAAGCAACAAACCATATCGCGATTTTGCCGAGTTTCTTTCGGCGAAATTCCCGTTCAAAGTACAGAAAATATCTATTAATGCCGGCTTCACCTGCCCCAACCGTGACGGCAGCAAGGGGCGCGGCGGATGCACCTATTGCAATAACCAGAGCTTCAGCCCCGGATATGGGAAACCAACCAAGACCATTTCAGAAAAGTTGGCGGACGGTATTGACTTCTTCTCGCACAAGTATCCGGAAATGAAGTACCTGGCCTATTTTCAGTCTTATACCAACACCTATGACAGTCTGGCGTCTCTGACCGAAAAATATGAAGAGGCGCTGGCCTATCCCGGTGTGGTGGGGCTGATCGTGGGTACCCGCCCCGACTGCATGCCAGACGAGCTGCTCGATTATTTTGAAGCACTCAGCAAAAAAACGTTTGTGCTGCTGGAATATGGTGTGGAATCCACCTTAAACAAAACCCTGGAACGGGTAAACCGGCAACATACCTATGAAGAGTCGGTAGAAATGATCTGTAAAACGGCGGAAAGGAAAATACCCGTAGGAGCACATATGATCCTGGGGCTACCCGGGGAGACAGAGGAGGATATTTTACATCATGCCGACCAGCTCTCAGAATTACCACTGACCTCCCTTAAACTCCATCAGCTGCAGATTATCCGGTACACCGCCATGGCAAGGGAGTACAAGCTGTTACCGGAATCGTTCAACCTGTTCACGCTTGATGAATACATTGATCTCTGTGTGCGCTTTGCAGAGCGGCTTCACCCCGACATCTACATTGAGCGGTTCACCTCCCAATCGCCTGCAAAACTGCTTATCGCACCCGACTGGGGATTGAAAAATTACGAAGTGAGGGAAAAAATCATCAAACGATTTCAGGAAAGAGACAGCTGTCAGGGAAAATTTTATCATCAGGAAAACGCTGATCAGTTAAAGCTGCACAAAATCCGGATAGCATGAGTTGGTTCATGAATTGGTTCGGTTAACCACACGCAAAATCACTACAAATAGTGATTGATATACAAAGAGGAAATGCCTTTCTTTGTACCCGGATAACACCACCTGACACTATCGGATAATATTTCATGTATTCTGACCAATCAAACCATAAACCATCCTTTTTAATACACCTGTTGTGGGAGGGTTTACTACTGTTCTTTGTCCCGATCCCGGTAATGGCGAACGAGGCGGATACGCTTCGAAATGTCATACTCGACAGCATCGTTGTGTCGAGCATCAAGCTCCCCAGTGCCAGCTGGACGATGCCGGTAGCCTCCACCACGATCGATGCCCAAATGATGGAACGGCGACAAATGAACGAAATGAAAGATTTTACCGCATCGATTCCCAACTTCATCATGGTCGACCGCGACACACGTCTTACCTCATCGGTCTTTGTCCGTGGCGTAGGCTCACTGATCAATACACCGGGCGTGGCGATGTATGTGGATGGTGTTCCTCACTTCGAAAAATCATCGTTCGATATCAATCTCACAGAGATAGAGAAGGTGGAGTTTCTCCGCGGCCCTCAGGGTACGCTCTTTGGCCGCAATGCCATGGGGGGCATCATCCTGGTGCATACCACTTCCCCTTTCCGCCGTCAGGGAACAAAGCTGAGGTTATCCTACGGAAGCTTCAACGACAGACGTATCACCGTGTCGCATCTGAAAAAGATCAATCAGGCTTTCGCTTATGGTATCACAGCCGATTACAATCATTCCGACGGATATATACACAACAACTACCACAACAATGAGAATGCGGACAAGCTTAACGCAGCCTCACTGAACGGTCGGATGGAGTGGCGTCCGCGCACAAACCTGAGCCTCCGCCTGGTCAACGGATTTGAATATGTGAAGCAGGGTGCTTTTGCCTATGGTGACGTGAACGAGGAAACAAACGGGGTGGATTCTGTAAACATCAACCACGATAGTTACTACGATCGTAAGATTTATGACTCCGGCCTGCAGGTCGATTTTCATACCCCCTACTTCTGGTTTCGCGCACAGACATCCCTTCAGCTGCTGGATGATACCTATAACGTTGACCAGGATGCCTCGCCACGCGATCTCTACTACGCCGTGCAGTCGGAAAAACAACGGCTGCTCTCCGAAGAGATCAACATAAAGAATGTTACTGCAGGAAGGTATGGCTGGAATTTCGGCCTCTTTGCCTTCAACCATGCCATCGACAGAAGCACCGATGTCTTTATCAGGATAGCCAACCCTACCTATCAGCTCGAAAAAAAATACGACGATGACAGCCGTGGGATTGCTTTTTATCATCAGTCGCAACTGCAGATTACCTCTCAACTGATACTCGAGGCAGGTATACGCTACGATATGGAACGGGCCCACTCCATACACACAGAAAACAAACTGACGGCCGACACGGTGGCGCTGCGCAATGAGTACGACTCACCGCTCACCTTTTCGCAATGGACACCCAAGATATCGCTCCAGTACCGTTTTAACCGGGACAATCAGCTCTACGCCACCTGGGCGAAAGGGTACAAAACGGGAGGATTCAACACGGTATTCGAAGAGGAGCAGGAGCGTACCTTCGGCCCGGAAAAGAGCTGGAATTATGAAATAGGTGGCAAAGCCGGCTTATGGGGACAAAGGCTCTTTGCTGAATTTGCCCTCTTTTACATCGACATGCAAAACCAGCAGGTGAAGCAGCTACTCGATATGCAGGGTGTAAAAATATTCAATGCGGGGAGCTCCGTCAGCAAAGGTATGGAGTTATCGCTTCGGGCTTCACCTACGTCAGATCTCAATGTGAATATCTCTTACGGCTACACCCATGCCACATTCAGCAGTTATACATACAGCAGTGAAGCGGATTACACGGGCAAATGCCTGCCATTTGTTCCCCGTCACACGTTATCTGCAGGTGCAGACTTCTCCGTACCCTTCACCTCTGCCCTCTCCGACCGTTTGCTGTTACAGGCCAACTACACCGGCATGGGAGAGATCTACTGGCACGAAAATAACCGGGTGAAACAACCTTTTTATGGCCTGCTGAACGCCAGCGCGGGAGTGGAAAAGGGAAAACTGAATCTCACGTTCTGGGCAAAGAATATTTTAAACAGCAAATACCTCGGATATTATTTCGAAGCTTCCGGACGCACGCTGGGGAAACCGGGAAAACCTTTCACCGCAGGCATCAGCCTGGGTTATTCATTATAAGCAGGGATGAAACGATCAAACACAGTCAATCTCTTTACTTTTTTCACACTCTACATCGCGCAATCTATCCCGATGAGTTTCTTTGCGACTGCGCTGCCGGTGCTGATGCGGCAGGGTGATTACTCCCTCTTCACCATCGCTCTGCTGAAACTGATCAAACTGCCCTGGATCCTGAAATTCCTTTGGTCACCGCTTGTGGACAGCAGAACGGACTCTGTAAGAGATTACAAACGATGGATCTTCGGTGCGGAGATTGTGTACGCAGTCATCATTTTCGGGGTGGCCATGCTCAACATCGAAACCAGCTTCACCCTGATTTTTATCCTTATCCTGCTCGCTTTCGTCTCATCGGCCACACAGGATATCGCCACCGATGCCATGGCTGCCCGCTCCTTCGAGCGTAAAAACAGCAGCCTGCTCAACAGCATGCAGTCGATGGGCTCATTTACCGGGAGTATGGTGGGCGGTGGGTTTCTGCTACTGCTTTTTCACCATATCGGATGGTCCCGCTTGCTGCCCTGGTTAGCCATCTTCGTGCTGGTTGCACTGATTCCCCTGGCAGTGAACAAAAAAATCACGCTCCAGAGACGACATAGCAGCCGAAAAGCTTCTCCCCGAGATATGTGGGTGTTCTTCACCCAAAGAAATATCTGGCGACAGATTCTGTTTCTCACTCTCTTCTACGCAGGATTGATCGGCCTCCTATCCTCCCTCAGCCCCTATCTGGTGGACAGGGGATACCAGATGAAGGAGATCGGTGCCATGGTAGGCATCTTCGGTGTATCCACAGGCATCTTTTTCGCATTCTTAGCCGGAATCTTCATCCGTAAGGTGGGGAAGAAACGTTCCCGGAAAATCATCTCTACCTTCATTCTCCTACCTTCAGCCTATTTTCTCTGGCTTACACTCAGCAACTCGCACAGTCATGTGCTGGTACTGATTGGAATCGCACTGGTGTGGGGTACCTATGGCATGGCCTCCACCATGATCAACACCTCGGCGATGGATATCGTACGTGAGGGACGTGAAGGGACCGATTTCACCCTTCAGATCGTGCTCACCCATCTCAGCGCTATGATCATCTCACTGGTAAGTGCCCGTGTGGGTGATCTGCTGGGTTATCAGGGATTGTTTGCCATGGAGTTGGCACTTGCGGTGATTTCGTTTATTTTTGTACTTCTTATCAAACCATTCCATGATGAGAAAATGGAAAATATTTGAACTATGGATCCACTGATTGCCAGATATAATGTCCCTGTACCCCGATACACCAGCTATCCGCCGGCTAATTTCTTTCGCGATGACTATGATGAAAACGATCTTGTCAGGGCAATTAAATTATCCAACCAACAGGAGCCCGCTCATCTTTCTTTTTATATCCATATCCCCTACTGCAACCGCATGTGTCACTATTGCGGCTGCAACGCCTATCCGCGGACCAGGAAGAGTAACGACAGGGAGTATGTGAAGGCAGTGATACAGGAGATTGAGCTGGTGTGCGAAAAAATCGATAAAAACAGGAAGATAGCGCAAATACATTATGGCGGAGGTTCCCCTTCGTCCATCGATCCCAACTTTATTAGACAGATCAATGATGTGCTTTTCAGAAGGTTCCGTACGATAGATAATCCGGAGATCGCTATTGAGTGCCACGCAGGTTATATGCGGGAGCACGACTTCCAATTGCTGATCGACGCGGGCTTTAACCGAATGAGCCTCGGCATCCAGGACTTTAACCCGGAGGTGCTGAAAGCATCAAACCGTCTCCCTACACTTTTGCCCATTGAGGATATCTTTTCCCTGCTGCGGGAAAAGAACGTCCGCATCAATCTCGACTTTATCTACGGGCTGACGATGCAGACCGTGGAGAGCTTCACCGACACCATTGCTCAGGCGACCGACCTGGCACCCGACCGGCTGGTCACCTTTTCCTATGCCCATATGCCCCATCTTTTCCCACGACAAAAGCTGTTGGAACGTAAGGGACTTCCCTCCGAAGAGCTGAAGGACAACCTCTATCATGCGGCGCAGAAGCTGCTGCTGGATGGGGGATACAAACAGATCGGGCTGGATCACTACGTAAAAGAGGAGGATGAGCTCTTCCGGGCACTGTGCAGCGGCACCCTTCACCGCAACTTCCAGGGATACTGCACCCGCCGCACCACGGGACAGGTCTATGCCTTCGGCGTCACCGCCATCAGTCAGCTGACAGGAGCCTACACCCAGAACACCAAAAGCATAGACGAGTATATCAAAACGATCCACAACGGCCATCTGCCGGTGAAGAAGGGATACACCCTGAACCGCGAGGAACAGGTGACGCGTGAGGTGATCACCACCCTGATGTGCAACGAGGAGATCCATTGGCAGGAGCTGGCAGAGCGGCTTCACCTTACCAGGGAGGAGGTGCAGGCGATGACTGCCTACTCGGAGGAACAGATGCGCCGGTTTGCCGACGACGGCCTCATCCTCTTTGACAGCGAACAGATTGTGATGCGCGAGAAAGGGTCGCCCTACGTGCGCAACGTGGCGGCATCGCTCGATAAGCTGTTGATTCATACCGATAAGACGTTTTCAAAACCCATATAACCGAATTCATGGAAAGAATAGAAAAAGATGTGGTCATCATCGGAGGTGGACTCACGGGAATGACCACTGCCTTGCAACTGAAAAAGAAAGGCCTCACCGTCGCCCTCCTCGAGAAGAGCGACCGTACGGGGGGACAAATCGCCACCCACAGCGAACAGGGGTTTCTCTTTGAGTCGGGCCCCAATACCGGCTCCGGCGCATCGGAGGAGGTGATGGAACTCTACCATTCCCTCGACGGAAGGTGCGAGATCGAGTTTGCCACCAAGGAAGCGGAGAGCCGCTGGATCTGGAAGAAGGGAAAGTTTCACCCTCTCCCCGGCGGATTAATCGGCGGCATCACCACCCCTCTTTTCACCATGGGCGACAAGCTGCGGATCCTGGGAGAACCCTTCCGCCGCAGGGGGAGTGACCCGGATGAGACGGTGGCAGCGATGACGGTACGCCGCCTGGGAAAATCGTTCCTCGACTATGCGGTGGACCCGTTCCTCTCCGGCGTCTATGCCGGTGACCCCTATACCCTGATCACCCGCCATGCACTGTCCAAGCTCTATAACCTGGAGCAGCAGTATGGCAGCTTCATTGGCGGCAGCATCCAAAAAGCGAGAGAGGCAATGAAGCAACCTGCCGGCAAAGCCAGGAAAGGTATCTTCTCTACCTACGGCGGCATGGAACAACTCCCCCGGGCAATGAGCGCAACCATCGGCGGGGAGGATATCTTCCTCTCCCTCTCCGATGTAACTGTCGCTCCCGACAGGGAGACCGGTCACTGGAACACCACCGCTACGCAACAGGACAGACAGCTCCTGTACCGTTCGCGCCACCTGGTGACCACCACCGGCGCATATCAACTGCCGGAGCTGCTCCCTTTTGTCGATGCCTCATCGATGAAACAGCTGACCAGCCTCCGCTACGCGCCGGTGGTTCAGGTAGCTGTCGGTGTAAAAAAGCTGGATGGGCTCCGCTTCAACGCATTCGGGGGATTGATTCCCACAGCAGAAAAAGAAGATTTTCTGGGTATATTGTTTCCCTCCGCCTGCTTTACAGGTCGAAGCCCCGAAGAGGGAATGCTCTTCTCCTTTTTCATGGGAGGAATTCGGAACAGCAGCTGCATGGATCTCTCCGACCGGGAGATCGAAGAGAGGGTGATCCGCTCATTCCACCGGTTGCTTCGCTTCCCGGCAGAGAAAGAGCCCGACCTGATCCGCATCTTCCGCCATCGATATGCGATTCCCCAGTATGAACGCTCCTCCGAAGAGCGGTTTCGCACGGTATCATCGCTGGAGAAACAGTATTCCGGACTCCACATCGCCGGCAACCTGCGTGACGGCATCGGCATGGGGCACCGCATCATCCAGGGGTTCCGACTGGCAGAGGAGATCAATAAGGAGGATCAAACCCGCTAGGATCAAACCCGGTAGGAGCAGTGCCGGAATTTCCAGTGCAGGTAAGAATAATGCCTCTTTGATCAGAGCTGGTAGAATCAGAACGGGTAGGATCATTGTCGGTAGAATCAAAGCCGATAGAATCAGAACCGATAGGACAAGATCGAGGAGGATCAGAACAGGGAGAATCAAAACGGGGAGAATCAGAGCCGGTAAATCCAGCGTCGGTAGGTTCAGTACCGGCAGGATCAGAGCCGGTAGTTCCAGCTCCGGCAGGTATATTTATCCTTCTGGAGCTGACCGATCGCTTCGAGTGCCTCTGCTGGCAGTTCCATTATTTCGCTCTCCCCATAGTAGAGGAGAAGCTGTGCTGCAAACATTTTCAGAAAAGCATTCATTCCCGGTGCATCTGTCCCTTTATCAACAAGATAACTGCGAATATTGGTCACTGGGCTGGGTATCGAGGCGGTCGCTTTCCTGACCGGGCTTTCGTTTTCGGCGGCCAGTGCCTGTTGCAACGCATCCAGATCGGTATCATACAACAGGGTGCCGTGGTGTAGTTCCCGGTACAGCGAGACATGAGAGGCGGTACCCGATATTTTGTAGCCCTCCAGCCAGAGGTCCTTTCTCCTGCCCACCTCCGCCGGCACGGAGAGTGCCCGAAGCACCGCCATCACCGGCTCCAGGAAGCGACCGCTCAGTGGTGCATCTGTCTTGTCCTGCAGCAGCGAATAGTTGAGGTTACCACGGTCGTGGTACACCGCTCCCCCACCCGATATCCTCCGTAGGATGCGGATATCATGTTCGATGCAATAATCCTGATTCACCTCATTCACCACCGCCTGGTTGGAGCCGATGATCACGCTGGGATCGTTGCGGTAAAGGAAAAAAAAGGATTTCCCCCTCCGGGTGAAGAGATATTCTTCAACTGCCAGGTTAAATGAGGGGACCGTGGAGGGGGAGATAACAATTTTCATAGGTGCAAAATTACAAATAATGTTCGGAATATTTTCCTGTGTAATTTATATCATCATTTGCGTATCCCCCAGATGATAATTCATCCAAAATGAGTTTAAAAGGATAAACAACATCAGTTTTTAATGCTGATTTATCAATTATCATATTTTAAATATCATATTTGTTAGTCCGATCAATTGGGTTATCGATACATTCGTAAGTTGCTAACTGTACAATTCAAAACAACAACTTCGTACACATCATTAAATTCAATAAATATACTATGAAACAATCTCTTTTTACAGCATTTATGATCGTGGCATCGATCTGTGCTCTTTTTGCACAGGATCTGAGAGAGCGTCTTTGTTCCTATGAGATTCTCACTCCCTTACATGAACCCAAACCACTCGTAGAGGGTTATGCCAGCGAACGGGTGACAGAAAAGCTGAACAAAGGCTTACAGTCAGCTTTGTCTGATCTCTTTCTTTGTAGTCCACAATGCATAATATATAAAGAACCTATAATTCACTAATTTACTCGTAAAGAAGAAAATGTACAGACTGTTTATTTCGTTGTTATGCCTCACACTCCTGGTGGGGTGCAGCAATAGTGACAACACATCATCATCCCGTCCTGAGAAAGAGGAGGTATTGGATGCGCTGAGACTGGCCAACGATTATTTCATGAACAAGTGGAGCGATCCGTCTCAACCGATACCCTACCCTTCCCGTAACAAAGAGTATGAATCGAATCTATGGACACGGGCTTACTATTATGAAGGATTGATCGACCTCTGGAAGATCGATCCCCAGCAGCTCTATCTCGACTACACCCTGGAATGGGGAAACAAGCATGAGTGGGGTCTGCGGAACGCAGCTGAGGGATGGATGACACGCAATGCTGACAACCAGTGTGCCGGCCAGACCTATCTCTTCCTCTACGAGCAGAACCCCGGGAAGCCTGCACACTATATCGAAAATATCAAGAGATCGATCGACGCCATGATGGAAACCGACAAGATTGACGACTGGAACTGGATCGACGCCATTCAGATGGCAATGCCCATCTTTGCACAGATTGGCAATATCACCGGCGATACAGTCTATTACAACCGTGCATACGACATGTATATGCACACCAAGCTGCACCATGGTGACAATGGCCTTTACAATCCTGAGGACCAGCTCTGGTGGAGAGATGCCGATTTTGATCCTCCCTACACCGAACCGAATGGTGAAGACTGTTACTGGTCGCGTGGCAACGGATGGGTGGTGGTAGCCATGGCGCGCATGCTGGACCTCCTGCCGGAAGATGAACCGCACCGTGGTGAATATGAGACCATGCTTATGGAGATGAGTGAAGCACTCAAAAAGGTACAGCGGGAAGATGGTTTCTGGAATGTAAGCCTGCATGATCCGAACAACTACGGCGGAAAGGAGCTCACCGGCACTGCCATGTTCATCTATGGTATGGCATATGGCGTGAACAACGGACTGCTTGACAAGGCAGAGTATGAACCGGTTATCTACAAAGCCTGGAACGCCATGGTAAGAGACAGCCTCCATCCCAACGGTTTTTTGGGATATGTTCAGGGAACAGGTAAAGAGCCCAAAGAGGCACAGCCGGTCACCTATGAACGGGAACCCGACTTCGACGATTTCGGTCTCGGTGCTTTCCTGATGGCGGGGGAAGAGATCTACAAAATGCTCTGAGCAGCAACGCTGACCATACCATCTTAACAATTCACCCCAATAGCTTTTGAAAGCTATTGGGGTGAACTCATTTTCAGCAGGTCGACTCAGTGTCTCATCTGATGATTTTGACCTCCTTTGGTACATCAATCTGCGAGCCTATCTCACCGTTGGGCAACCGCTCATGGCGTACCCTCACCACCCCGTGGGGCGTGGGGAAGGTGCCCTCCACCCATTCGAGATCACCCAGATGGGGCTTCACCTGCAGGGTGCGGCATCCCGGTTCAACAACCGTGATAACCAGCACATTCTCCGTGAGCCAGGCTGTCACACCTGATGACCAGCCATGACAGAGGCTGCCTGCTTCAGGTCGTTGTGGGGCAAGATCTTTTGGTTCAGCTTACTAGCAGCATCGGCTGCCACGCGGGCAGAGCGATCTTCACCGAGTTGCTCACACAACTTCTGTGCATCTCTCAAGGCCCATGCCAGGAGGGCCCGGTAACCGGCTTCCACCCCCTCACTGTTGGGCGTGGAGGGCCAGTCCTGAAAGCGAAAGGGGCTCAGTGTCTCTGTCCCGTCGGCTGCTATGCGTGAGTCGATCAAATCGATCAGTTCCACGATGTAGTCGCGGTGCTGCTGCAGGAAGGGGAGGTCTCCGTTCTGCATGTACCAGTCGTGGTGGATGATCAGGTACCACATCGAATAGGAGCTCATCCCGTTCATCCACTGCGGCAGGGGTACTGCTCACAGGCCAGGTCGAGGCTTTTGGAAACCACCTCATTGTATCCGAAAACGGAGTTGATCGCTTTCAGTTCCGGGTGGAAGTCGCCCAGCCGTACCAGCCGGTCACGCTTGATGCCGTCCCAGAGGTATTCCTGCATGTTGAGGTGGGTGGTGTACGCCCCGGTGATCCAGATGGAGTCGAGACGTGGGTCACTGCTTTTGAAAGATCCCAGGTAGGGGATGTCGCGGTAACGCAGGATGGCACGTGCCTCTTTGATGTTGATGGTGGTACCCGGTTGCAGCAGGTCGATCCGCACGAAGCGGAACCCCGTGTTGCCGATCTCGATCATCCCGGTGCGGGGGATCTCCATGATGATGTCGCGCTTGGCATGGTCGTCGGTAGAGAACCCCATCAGCCAGTCGGAGTTGTAGGTGTCGCTGTTGGCTTCCCCCACCGATTCGCCGAAGCGTATCCGTACCAAGGAGGGTTCGCGACGTGAGGAGCCGCCCATCACCAGCTGGAGGCCGCCATGCAGCTCCTTGCCATAGTCGAGCAGGATGGATGAGGTGTCGCTCTCGCTGTTGGTGATCGAGCAGAAGCGTGTGGTGCGGCTCATGTCCGACTGGCTGTTGCCCGGTTGCAGCAGCACCCGGCTGTTCTTGACCATCGTTTCCGTGCTGTCAGAGCTCCAGATCACCCTTACCGGTGAGATGTAAACCCGTGTCAGTTCATCCTTTTGCGCGGTTCCACTGTACTCGGGACCGAAAACCGGGGGGAGCACTGTCTGAGGGGCTCCCTCCATGAAGTGTTGTTTCATGAAGGTGACAAAGATATCATAATCGTCGGGGAGGGTACCGTGCCCCCCCTCATGCATGTAGTATCATTAAGGATAGGCTCACCCGGGGCAGGCATCTCCGTTCTCTCCAGGCCTCTTTTGCCGAAGAGACGGTAGACCGGTTCGGCGGCGACAGCTGACAGGAACTCACCCCTGGGGTCAGAACAGCCGTCGCTGTCACCCGTTTGCAACAGGTGCGGACGGGGAGCGATCAGCGAGACCCGCATGTGTGCATCTATGGGTGACTGGTGCGGATCATCGCCGTAGCGGGCACGGTTGCCGCAAAACTGGTAGAAGTAACGCGTGGAGTCGATCATGTGAGCGATGGTCTCACCATAGTCGCGTCGTGAGAGGGCAGCGCCTCCCTCACCGGAGCAGCTGGCGATGACCATGCCGAAGCGCTGATCGAGGGCTCCGCTCCACAACACCGTCTTACCCAGCCGGGAGACACCATGCAGGGCCACCTTAGAGGCGTCGACGCCGGGCTCTCTCTCCAGGTAGTCCATCGCGTAGCTCAGTCCCCAGGCCCAGGCAGAGATGGTGCCCCACTCATCGGGGACGGGCCACTCCCGGCCATCGGGCAGGAAATGACCTCTGACGCCGTGCTGGATGCCGGCGGGGAAATCGGGTTCAATGTCACCGTAGTAGAGCGTGGCCACACCCATCCCTTGCGAGATGAACTTCTCCACATCGAGGCCTCCCATGCGGGGGGTCCCCTCTTGAAGCTGCACCGGAACCCTTTCTCCTTCACGATTCCAAAAGTAGCCGGGGGCCAGACCCGGATCATCAACCATCAGGGCGTTGGGCATGAAGCTGATCGTCAAAAAGAGCGGCACCGGACCTGTTGCCTCTGCCGGTAGATAGATCACCATGTCGGCCTGGTGTCTGGCGGTGTCTTCGGTGAAGTAGAGCCTCACCTGCTTTCTGAGGGCCTTGCCATCGAGTGCCGGGCTGCCTGCATCAAAGAGGTTTGCTTGGCGCGGTATGCGCCTGGGGCTCTTGCCAAACTGCTCCGATGCGAAGAGACGGACAATCTCAGGGCGACGTTGCTCCATCCAATCCTTTGCATTGGTCACCCTACTGCCGTTTTGCAGGGTAAAGAGGTCGGGAAGCTCCCAGCTGCCTGTCTTAGACTCATCGTAGTTGACTGGGATGCCGGCGATGGTATCCTGTTGCTGTGCACTTACCATCTCACAAAGGAAAAGCAAAGAAAGAATGATCAACCACAGAGTGATGTTTTCTTTCAGATGAATTACCAGTTGATACATATCATGTTGTCTTTTGGCATAAATAATTAAGATTCTATTATGGCAATCCACAGATTGATTGCCGTTTACCGGGTCAGATCATTTCTTTGCGATCACCAGAAACCGGGTTTCCCTTGGCTCAAGCGTCAATCCGGTGGTGATATAACCCTTCTCCGCCACCTCTGCCGGCAGATCAGCAACCTGGCCGGTCATTGCATCCCAGGCCTGCAGGTCTCCTGTTCCGGCAAGCGTGACATTCAATTCCTGCCGTTCCTCCCCCTCGTTAAAGACAAAATAGATATCAGCATCTTTCCATCTGCGATGGATATATTTGACAGTAGGTGAAGGCCGGTCAAGTTGAAAATCAGAACCACCCAATGCATCCAGCACCTCTGGAGTCAACATGCCGGATGGCTCTTCAATATCCCAGCGGAAGGGGATCCGCTCTGCATTGCGGAAATTCTCATTTACCGAGAGAATTGAATCATTGCCGATGGAAATCACTCTTCCGCCTTCACTCTGGAATGCTCTTAACCGGTCAATTGCTCCGGAAGAGAGGGCGGTGAGCGGCGGAACGATGATGGTTGTGTAGGTTTGTCCGCTTTTGTTGATGAAACCTCCATCCTGAAGTATCAACTGTGACGCAATGGCCTCTTCATCTATCAGGTCGAAATCATTCTGGGTATCGAGCAGTTGCTGCATGATTGTGCCGGCACAGCTATCCACAGCATGATCACCCAGCCAGATACTGCTTACGGGGTAGAGAAGTGCCAGTTTTGCCGCCGGCGTACCCTGAGAGAGGAGATAACATGCCCTGTGGATATACTTAGCCACCTCAGGAAATCGTTCATCAGCCAGCCATCCCATCATACCCGAGCGGCCTCTGCTGGACGCCGGGACGAACATCACCTCCACCATGTTGATCCCCCTTACCAGTTGCTGATCCAGGATCCATTTGGCCTGGTCCAGATCGGGACGAGGCATGTAAGCTGCAAAGCTCTCGGTGAAGGATCTGGGTTGACCGTTCAGGTGTGCCACAGAAGAGGCATATTTGGGGAAGAGCGGGTTTACCTCACCCGGCCATATCTGGTGCCAGATGGCATCAACCCCCGGCATCTGAACCGAACGAAGGGTTCTGAAAAGATCTCCTTCCGAGCGAACCAGTTTGATCATATCATCCTCGTGGTTGAGGTGCACCAGGTAGTCCAAGTTGTTTGCCGCACACCAGTCGGCCTGTACCTTAAAAAAGTGATCCGCAAACAAAGCCGACCACACATCCCAGTAGTCCGCCTTCACGCGGCGCAATTCATCGGTGAGCTGCTCAGCAAACAGGGCGGCGACGAAAGGTTGGAGATCATATCCCTTTCGGCTCTTAAAAGCATCAAAGAGAGAGGGTGTCCAGGGGAACCCCCTGATGGAGTAATCCGGTTCATCGCCACGAAAACCGAGAATGGTCTTTCCAAACTCCTCTCCCACATATTTTTTGTACTCCTCATGCGTGAACTCAATGAATTTACCGGTTGCGTCAGCATCCAGATAATCAATCAAAGCATGTGAGGGGTCTTTCCCCCTGGTGGGATTATTCACTGAACGGGTGGGTGATGATCGCAACAGATGTTTGACCATTACGATGGTCCACTCACCCTCCGGAGCTTCCCAGTTAAGCGAACCCTCCTTGATTTCCAGCACTTCAATCAAATTGTCCTCCTTGTTGAAAGCAGTTGCACTCAACACCTCTTCCGGCAGGGTGATATTGATGGACTCATTCCCTTTCAGTATGATCAGAGTGTCGCAGGGAACCACTGTTTTCATTCCCAACTCCGGCACTTTGTCGGCGATCATCCCTCCGGCAAAACCGCTCGGATATTTACCCTCATCTACCAGGTAGAGCCGCATATCTCTCTCTTTTGCCAGTTGAACAGCTGTATCAACCTTCATAAACCATCCATCGGAGAGATAGGAAGCACCCATCTCATAGCCCGCCTCCAGAGAGACAATATGGACGTTGTTGGCCCGGAAAGTGTCCATATCGCGGGCCATCACCTCTTCCGTCACATTTCCGTCCCATCCCCAGTAAAAGGAAAGTGAATATTCCACCGGGGGGGCAGCAAAATTCCCCAGCACTTCGGATGCAGAGGGATTGTTGATCTTCCCGCTCTTCTCATCCGCAGATTTTCCACATGAGACCAGGATCAATAATAAAACCAAAGAAAGAATAAGAGGAGAAACTATTTTTTTCATTTCATTGTCCTTGAGTTATAAATCATTTGTATTTACATATAGTCGTACAGAGTGGATGGAGTGTTAAGTGTTTACCATCTCTACCAGCCTCATTCTCCGGATATGTTCCTTCTGATAACCGGTTCACCCTCTTCTGTCTGAATCACCAGACCGGAGAGATCCAGATTATTCACATTCTCTACCCTAAGGCCTCTCACTGCCTTGATATTGCAGTTTTCAAAAGTCACATCCTCGATGGGACTATCGGGCAAGCCGTGAATGAATCCGGCTTCCGTGACAGTGCCGCTAACGTTGATTATTTGCACGTTACGCACCACGGGCAGAGGGTCTGAAGGTGCTTTGAGGGGAGGGACCATGCGCCACGCCATATTGAACTCAAAAGCCTGACGTGTCCCGTTCAATACCAGATCGCGATAGGTGATATTCTCCACCACACCGCCCCTGCTGGGTTGCGACTTAAAACGTATGGGTGCCCAGTTGTCGTCTTCCATAATGCAATCGGCAATGGTGACATTGCGGATGCCGCCTGACATCTCGCTGCCCATTGCCACGCCACCATGGCCATACCTGAAAATGGAGTGTTCAACCAGAATATTCTCAGCAGGTCTGTTCACACGCCGGCCATCCTCATCTTTCCCTGACTTGATAGAGATACAGTCATCATTCACATCGATATCTACATGAGAGATATGCACCCCGTCACTGGAATCGATGTCGATGCCGTCAGAGCTGGGGATATAGTGCTCGGCACGGATCACGAGGTCACGGATTTCCACCCGGTTACTGTAGAGGACAAAGAGACCCCAGCTCGACTGGTTGACCAGATGCAGATCCTGCACAACCACATTGCTGCAGTTCTGTATGGCAATCAGTCGCGGGCGGGCATAGCCGGGTAGCTCCACCTCCCTGAGTTCAAATGCGGGTGAAGATTTATCGGGTATCAATCCACCATCGGGGCCCAACGGAGGTGGACCTTCACGAAATGGTCCAATATATAGAGGAGTGGACCTCAGGCCCTCACCGATCGTATCGGCAGCCGACCGGTTACGTGCTCCTCTGTGAGAGAACCATACATCACCCGATCCGTCCACCGTTCCTTTGCCACTGATACGGAAGCCGTTGATATCAAAAGCATTGATCAGTGCGCTGATCCAGATCCGTTCTTCCCCCTCCCATCTTGTGCGCACCAATTTGTAGTCAGATAAATTGGTAGTTCCTTTCAGCACTCCTCGGGCTGCTATCTCCAGGTTCACATCCTGTTTCAGAAAAATGGCCCCGGTAAGAAATGTATCTGCTGGCACCAGTACCGTTCCGCCACCCTCATCGGCACACATGTCGATGGCAGCCTGTATGGATTCTGTGTTCACGGATGAAGGGGAAGCGATGGCTCCAAAATCAGTAATGTCGTAATATCCTCCCTTCTTACTCTCACAGGATCCGGCACCGCCAAGTACCAGGATTAGAGTAATAAGCAACATTCCTGGTCTGATATCACGGCAGTTCACATCCAATCGCCTTTCTTTACAAATCATCTGTCTCATGGTATATTGCTTGTTTAAGGATTGTCTCAGGGGCAGCTCATTTCCATTTTTGCAAAGTCGATAAACCTTTCCAACGAGTTGATCAGCGGCTCTTTGCTATTTGCAGAAGAGATCCAGAAACTGATGTATCTTGCCGGATTAGAGATAAACAGATGCTGATTGCCATCATCCATCTTCCGTGAAAAGTCGTCCGGATCTATGAAGATCGCCGCACCCAGTTCCACCTGCTCAGCAGCCACATCTTCCGGATGTAATCCCCAGGTGAAGATGCAATCATCTTCCACCACCACCTGCTGTCCCGGGTGATAGTTGATACCGGTCACAAACGCTACATCATCATCACTTAACGCAAATGCCTCAACCTTGGCCTTTCTGAGACCTGAATAGACGGTAACCCTGACAAGGATATCCACCTTACTGTTGCGATAGGGCACATCTTCCGAGAGCATCTCCATAAAAGAGACAGAACCCTCCTTCACCACCCTTGCCGATCGGTTCGCAACGGGGTGAAGTGGTACCACCTTCTCGCCATCCCATAAACGGATTCCCCCCAGGCCGACGGTGGGTCCAACCTTGTAGTAATCGGCACCTTTCCCGTTCATCTGCTGTTCCGGTGTGGGGTACCATTTATAATCTGCGAGTTCAAGTCCTCTGTTGGCTTTTGAATAGACATCAATGGCTGCTTTTTTGTCAAAATAGAGCCGCAGTCCAAGCCATTCATTCTCAATTGCCGGTCCGTGATGTCCCAGCGCGTTGTAAAGATCGCCTGATTCTGATGAGACTTGTTCCAGGCAGCATGTACTGTCACTGCGCAAGAAGAGGCTTGCATCTGTCATATTCTGTGCTGTGAGTATACTTCCCTGCAGGAGCAAGGCAGATAGAAATAGTTTCGTTTTCATTTGTTTAAAAAAATTATGATTATTCAAATCGATAAAGCTTCACCTTCAGAATTGAATGGTCACTTCCCAGTTTGGCTCCGGATCCGGTTCTGTTATGATGGGCTTCGTTGGCAAGGTCATAATTAACCATGATATTGTCACCGTTGAGTAACCGAACACTTTTCCAACTCCCGTTCAGATAGTCTCCCTCGTATACCGACAGGAAACCAGCCATGCGGGGTCCGGGTGTATCCGGAACAAAAGTAAAGTTAATGTTTGAACCGGCAACCACAAAAGCATCTTCACCTTCCCAAATAACAATCCCATAGCCTATATCTGATAGGAATTCACCTGTTCTCCTATTTTGACTCAAGGAGGCTGTCACCTTATATCCTCCCAGATTTTGGGTTACCTGACTCTGGCTCTTTGTGAGCGTGAAGGCGGTGATCCTGTTATCGGACTGAGCCCCGGTGATCAAAGGAGTGAGTTGTTCCAGCACGCTGTATGCCTTTGAGAGAGCTGAGGCCTGAGGTGAATCAGCAATCCCGTCTATGCCGAATGGTGAATAGCCGATGGCCGCATGTTTCCCGAGTGCATAAAAGGCATTTGCTGCTCCCATTTCACCGGCAAACGACTCAGGGATAAAAAGAGGATTCCATGAATGGGTATACGCTTCCGTAAAAGCCGGAAAATCGGGAAGATAGATATCCGGACTGAGGATATCAATATTGGGAGCAGCTATGCGCCAGATATCATGAACATGTTCCTGAGGCCCTCCGGAAGGATAGTCACCTGCTCTTTTATCTTCCGGTTGTACAATCCACGCATTGACGAACATGGGAAGGTTGTATTGCGCTTTACCTGCAGCAGCCACTGCATTGATATAGTCGGCATAGTGCCAGGCCATGAAATACTCTTCGGCAAGTAGGTTGTTGCCGAATACCTCATTCCAACTGCCAGCTTCCCTACGTCCGTTACGCTCCCACAACTCCCTTACTTGAGGATGCAGGTCTTCTTCATACATTTTCAAGCCATCTATAAGCGCTTTCGGCACCGGTTGATGAAAAAAAGTGTTGCCCAACTCTGAGTAATCTCTCACAGCTCCCAGTACCCCCACCTCATTTTCCACCTGCACCATGATCACCGTGTTGTCACGCCCATCCACTTTTTTCAGGTGTTCCATCAGAGCTGCAAATGCCCTGGCATCAGCCTTCCCGGATTCCAACCCCAGCGGACTTACTGTCTCGGTAGCTTTGCCATTGTCAAGTATCACCCTGGGAAAGCGTGCAGGATCCTGTTTCACCCAGTCGGGCACATAATGGGATAGCCCATTTTTCCAGCTGCCAAACCATAACAGCACGAGCCGCATGTCATGCTCTCTTGCCTGTCGGATTAATCCGTCGACCAATGAAAAATCAAACTTCCCCTCCTCCGGCTCTGTCAATTGCCAGGTTACAACAGCAAGCACTGTATTCAGGTGCATATCTTTTAAGGGCTGCCAGAGTGGTTCCAAATAATCGAGGTTTGAACTGCTGGAGTTGTGTAACTCACCAGCAAGTACAAGAAACGGTTTATCGTCCACTATCAGCTGGATAGCAGCATCTCTCTTTTCCAAACGGGGCAGCTGCTGACCTTTGGCTACATACGAAAACAATGAAGCAAACAGGGCAATTACAACAATAAAAATCTTTTTTTGACTGTGTACCATAACATCAATATTTTAATATTCTCCATCTCACAATATATCTCAACTCACTCCAGAGCCACATCCCAGACATTGGCCAAACGCGATGTCCCATCCGGACCTTCTATTGTCAGCACTACGATGTACTTGCCGGCTTGGCGATAACGGTGTACCGGGTTTTGTTGGTCAGAGGTGGTCCCATCACCAAAATCCCAATGCCATGAGGTGATCTCTCCCCTGCTCTGATCCCTGAATGCAACCATTCTCTCTGATGAATCAACAATCAGGAAAGACCAGTCAGCCTCAAAGCTCTTTTTGTATTTTTCATCGAGCGGCATCAGGGTGAAAATGTTTCCCAGGCTTGAGTTTCCATACATCTTATGATGTTTCGACAGGTTCCAGAAGCCTTTCTTACTGGTATCATCCACATCGTCATAGTCGATCACAGCCCAGGTCAGTCCAATCTTCTTATGATCCTTCAGCACTGACTCAACCGCTCTTTCGGGACCCTCAGGACCGGCATAGTCGAAAGGCGTGATCCAGAACTCGGCGATCAGTTTTCCCGATTCACCCGGCTGGAAATCGTAGGAGTAGGCTATATTGGCATAGGGTAGCTCCTTGATCCAGGGCTGAGATCCCCAGACCAGAGCCCACTCTTTTCCCACGGCAGGGGTGAAAATATGATAATTCTGTGCATGAACCCCATGGAAGTCAAAATATCTCGCACTCCAGTCGAGACTCTGAAGCGGATGAAGCTCATCAATCAACGGGCCACCGGAGAGGTCACCATCCACCACAATCTCGAAGATATCATTGTGCAAGCCGGGATGTGTGAAATCCCAGTAGTCGTCATAGGCTTCGTAAAGGAAATAAAGTCTGTTGAGCCCTTTCACCCACGCCACCCTCACTTTCACATCCAGGTTTTGGGGATCGGGTTCGGGATACTTCCCTGAGTCATCCCACAGCTGGTCTGTTCCCACGATATACTCGTCGGGGAACTCCGACCAGTCGTCTGTGTTACCGTCGATCCGTGGGATCATGTCGGGAGGGAACTGGTAAATTTTGTACCCCCGGTCCTCCTGCGCCGTAAGCTGTGTCATCAGTAACAGCCCTACGAAAGAGAGAATGAACGCTCTAGTATGCATAATGATTCTTATTTATTCAGCCATTTGTCAGGAACCGGTACAATACAGATATCCATTGCACGGCCATCTTCCGAGATCATTGCCGACTGGATTTCAATTTTCGTGCAGTCGGGGCTGAAGGTGGGGTGTACATGGTCGGCAGCTGTGGCCTTATGACCTGCCGTTAGCAGCATCATTTCGCTCGTTTCCCGATTGATAAGATAGAGCTCGCGTTCAAAGTTATCACCCACCACAAGGCGTTTGTCGGGTGATCCGTGGACATGCCAGAATCCGCTGCCGTAAGGAATCTGCCCGGCGATGGTCATCTCCCTGGTCCGGATGTTTACAATACCCAGGCCAGTAGGCTTCTCACGTGTACCGGAAGGCCCCCATGCTGCCTCCTGACCCGGATTGGCACCTTTCACGTCTGTTCCTTGCGGTCTGTTTTCATCTTCGAGACCCGGAATGGGGCGATGTCCCATTATGGCGAATGCCACCTCATCGGGTGAGATCACGGCTTCATGGGTGATCCACTCATATTCCGACTCTGGATAGAGGGGACGCAAACCAGAACCATCGGCATTGACAATCCAGGTACGTTGAGGTGCCTTTCCGCCGGTCTCCCAACAGAAAACAATCTGTCCCGGTACCCAGGGATTGCTTTGAATGTGTCCCACGTGGAAAGGGACGGAAACCACATATTTTATTTCACCTGTATGAATATTCATTCCGGCAATACCTGCGGGGCCGGCTCCCATGTTGCGGGGACCAAACGGTTTGGCGATCTCGGTGCCTTCGGGGAGATGCTTCATTGCTTCCTCCTTACCCACACGAAACCACACCCACTCTTCACTCCCGTCGAGCGCCATGTCACCCCCGGCCTGCATCTCCGGAGGGGTTATTCCGCAGATCCGTTCGTATGACGCAGCCGGCTTCAGCTTATCCGACTCCGAGTCGGAAAAAAGCTTTTCCAGATTGATCTCCACCACCTCAACAGCGCCTGTTTCCGCATTTTGACCACGTGGTTTGCGCATGTAATAGAGCTTCATCGATTTTCTGGCCACACTCAGCATGCCGGAAAACCCTCCTTCGGTAACCTGAACCATTTCGCCGGTTGCTTCATGAACCGCCATTGCCTCTCCTGGCACACGCTGTGAGTGGAAGATCACCCATTGGCCATCCGACGTCCATTGATTGTGGGTCGGATAGATTTTTCTTTCGCCAGCCGGGCTACTGGTCAGGAAGACCAGATCTACGCCTGTAACGGGATCCCTGACAACTTTTCTCTCTGAGGGAAAACGGGTTCCTATCTGTGCTTGCAGAGACAGGGGCAGGATAAAACAAGACAACAAGATTGATGCAATACCCGAAAATTGTTGTTTCATATGGAATTGTTGTTTTTAATTTTCATTCTCCCAGATAAAATGAGGGTACGGGAGACTGTTGATATCCCATTGTCCGTACAGTGATAGTCTGTCGGTAAGTATTGTCTTGCAGGAGTGTTATCCTGCGATCTTTAGCAGGAATTGTTGTACTATAAAAGCGTAATTCACCGGGCAAAGCAGTGACCATTTCCTCACGCCAATCACCAAACAGATCGGCAGTCATCATAATACGTCCCTGAAAACCGTTTTGTACTTCCCCCTGTTTATATTTCATCACCGAGATTCCTTCACGATCTCCTGTAATATACTGACGTACCTTGCCGGCATCCCACCAGAGCCAGTCACCCGTTGGCGGTACATCTTCTCCTGAACCAATCAGATTTCCTTTTGCGTCAAACAGATATTTGTTGTCATTACCGGGCACTCTCATTGCTCTGTGTCCTTTCGGATCTTCACCGGCAAAGCTCTCTAATCCCGGAAGTGATGGATCTATATCTGCTACCATGCCTGAGCCTATATGTACAGTGCTTTCGCCAACACTCCATACCAACTCACCTGTTTTTGCATCACGAACACATATGCCAAGTCCGTCTTTGTCATGCAAAGCCTCAACAGCAAAAAATATCTCGAGACCAGGGCGGGAAGGATCAATATCGGTAACATAAACCTTATCAGGGTGCCCTAATCCGGCCGACCACAACAATGTGCCATCATCGTCCAAAACTGCACTACCAAGAATAATTTCATCACGGCCATCTTCATCAACATCATTTACCAGCATAATGTGTGCACCCTGACTGCGTACAATTGGATTTTCCTCATCTCCGTCCCAGCTCCACAGTTTTGTAAGCCGACCATCAGCAAATTGATATGCATCTACAAACATAGTTTTATAGGTTCCCCGGGCTACGATCAGACAGGGTGTTTTGCCGTCAAGATAGGCCACTCCCAATTGATTGCGGTTTTGCCTGTTGTAGTTTCCCAGCCGTTCTGTACGGGCTGGCCAGTCGGCTCTCGCAATTTCCTTGCCGGTCATCCCATCCCAGATTGAGATCCACTCCTCACCTTGGTAAACGGCACCGTCAGCATCCCGTACTCCGGCAGGCGCTGTCTTTACAGCAATTTCAGCTTTTCCGTCACCATCAAAATCGTAAGCGATAAAAGGAGAATACCATACACCCGGTTCAATTCCATCACCCAGGTCGTTGCGCCACAGAAAAGTGCCATCATTCAGATAAGCCTCTATCTTATAGGTCACCTGTGAGGAGTCAGGTCTCGAACCCGGATCCTTACTCACATTGGGTTGTATAAGTACAAAATCAAATTTGCCGTCACCATTCAGGTCGGCAACCCCCAGCCTTCTCCGTCCCGGAACAACATCATCTTGCAGAGGTATGGAGATGTAGGCAGGTTCTTCCACCGATTTTTTGGCAATCACGGAAGCTCTCTCCGAGGGTGTTCCATTCCCTTTTTTCCCTACAGGAATAACCCAGTATTGATCTGTCTTATTGCTAGCTTTCCGGTCTACAAAATCCGTGGTAGTAGTGACTGGTCTTCTGTTCAGTTTAACAGAACGATTGCTGGTACCCCTGTACACATCAAAAGCTACATCAGCAGGATCCGATTTTAATAGTCTCCAGCTCACATACACGTTGTTATCTTCATCCTCAATCGCTATAACCCCTCTGTTTAACCTGTCTTCAATTCTCTCCTTTGCAAAGCCATCTACCTTAGGTTTAAGGGCATGGTTTGGCTCAAGAATTTCAATATTATACAATAGTTCGCGAACATCCTGAGAATAAGCCTGCACAGTAAACAGCAGGAGGCAAAAAGTAAAAGTTATTTTATTCATATTGCGTTTTTTTATATTGTTGGTCGATAGTAATTAACTGTCTTTTTATAACGTGATGAAGTTATTTTACGGGAGGAGCTGACAACTCTGTTTTTCCTTCCACATACTCCGCTGCAAGCTGATGAAGTTTTTTCACAACATCCTTATATTTTGGATCATTTACCAGATTACGCAATTCATGAGGATCATTGACAGGATCAGTCAGATAAGCACCTGAACCGAAACCAAAAAACTCAGCATAACGCCATCGCTCTGTACGAACTGATACACCGGTAATACCTTTTCCACGTTCATTCCATACGGTATATGCCGGACGTTCCCACTCTCCGTGAGGATTTTCCAGCAACGGTTCAAGGCTCACTCCATCAAGACCCTCCGGAACAGGCAAATCACAAAGATCAACAAGGGTGGGATAAATATCCACCAATTCAACTATTCGAGGCGATGATTCCCCATTCCCTTTAGCTCGCGGGTCATGAATAATAAAAGGTATACGGGTACCCTGTTCCCATAGTGAACCGGCTTTTGACCATTTACCTTTTTCACCAAGCTGATATCCGTGATCGCTCCAGAATACAATAATCGTATTCTCCCGAAGTCCCTGTTTTTCCAACTCTGCCAAAACCCGTCCGACATTCCAGTCCACGTAACTTACGCAAGCCAGATAGGCATGGATCATATCACGTGCCTCTTCAGGCGAAGCCGTCCTGTTTATAAACAAATCCGCATTATTTGGTCTGATAGATCCTTGTGGAAAACCATGAGGAACCATTGGCAATGATGCAAAATCAGGAGGTAGTTTTATGCTGTCTGAATCATACAAATCAAAAAACTCTTTGGGTGCAACAAAAGGTGTATGCGGTTTAGAAAAACCGCAGGCTATAAAAAACGGTCGACCGCTCTCCTTGCTTTTCCTGATATATTCTATAGCCCTATCGCCCACTCTTGTATCCCCTAGCTCTTTTACAGCTTCACCTTCCACTGCTTCCCAGCGGTCTGAACCAGAATAAACCTCCACACCGGGTGTGAGTTTAGCAGGCTGGCGCCGTGCTTGATTATAAGCCTCTTCATCCGATACATACGAAGGAGGATTGGCGTTTACCGGCTCGTTATACCTGCGAGCTTCACCACCCTCTGTCCATGCCTCCGTATCGTCGATTCCGCCATGGAATACCTTACCGGTGCGGAGCGAAGCATACCCATGCTGCTTAAAATATTTTGGCAGACTTACCCATTCCGGGAAGGTGGCTCCAAACCATTCACGATTGCTATAGAGACCGCTAGTGGTTGGGCGACGCCCTGTAAGAAGGGATGCACGTGACGGACCGCTCAGGGGGTACTGACAATATGCTCTTTCAAATCTCACCCCTTTTCTTGATAAATCATCCAGATTTGGGGTAACTGCCATCCGGCTGCCATACGCATTTAATTCTGTTCTCATATCATCAGATATCAGGAACAGAACATTCATAGGTTTTTTAGAATCACTGTCAGATTCGGGTCTGACAACAGATTGAGAAAAGGCGTTAGTAAATGATACCGAACCTATTAACAATCCAGCGGTATAGAATTTCGTTTTATGGATATGTATTTTCATAACGCACCATTCTCTACATGAATATTGAGCAGCAATGAATATTGCCGCTCAATATTAAATAAACACTCTTACTAATCTAAACTATAAATCCTTAATTGTAACCCGGATTTTGGTAAGCTGCCTTAGCTGTCTCATCCATCAGTTTCCCGCTTTCATCGGTAAGCATATCCATAAATGCCTGCGGGAATGGCTTGAATGTATTGAAAGGCCTGAATGCACCCTTCCCGTTTCCGGTCTGACCTTGTGTACCATTCACATTATCAGAAACCGGCCAGTGATTTTGAAGGGTTGACCCCATTTGCTGGTGCCACATTATTCTGTCGGCCTGAATTCCTGCATGATGAATTCCTTCATAGATCGTAAGCTCTCCAATCATCTCTCTGGCCAGCTCATTGTAAATGAAATGAACGAACCTTTGCAAATCAGTTTTTGCGCTTGATGGATAATTCTCTGCAATTGAATTGGCTGAAGTACCGTCCCAGTAAGTAGCATCAATTCTCATATCGGAAATCCTGTTTTGGGTTACGGTATAAGGATATTGTTTCTCCGAAGAGCTCAGCTCCTCTGCACCCGGATATAATCTTGCAAGAACTTCCGCACGATTCTCGCCAGGCTTGTATGCTGCTCTTTCTCTTACTTTATTAATATCATTTATTGCTGAAGCAAAATTACCCTTACGGCCATACGCTTCTGCTCTTATCAGGTATGTCTCTGCTATTCTGAACATTGCCACATTTCTGCTTCCATACTCAGAGTTTATGGCTTCTCTGTTCACGTCGATATGTTTTTTTACAGTAGCAGCAACACCAATACCAAATTCTAACCCTACGTTGTTTGCTTTAAAATCATCACTTGCATCTCTTCTGTAATAATATTTATCTCCATCTTTTGTCCAACGTGGATATAACACATAAGGCTGAGCTTTCGCTACGTCAATCGGGATAGCTGTCTCTTTTGTGTTTTCTAAAAAGACAAGACCTAAATCACCTTTTCCTATCTTACGTTCTCCGGCAACAGCTGGACGTCCATTCCACGATTCGCGGTTATACGTAGGTAAAATGTTTGCATTAAAATATGCAGCCTCGTCAGCAGACCATTGTTTTGTACCGTTTTTTGGATCTTTGTAACTGTAATAATCAACATCATTAGCTCCTTCGGATAGCATGGCCTTGTACTCTATAAGGAATGTCTTTTCGAACCTAGAGTCCGACTGTTTATCTGTAAATACATCATATCCCCAGTCATTGGTTCTCATCCTCACGTTCTGATGCCCATATTCCCATGTACGGTTGGGTAAACCCCAAAGTGCACGCACATAATTACAGGTCATATAGCATTGAAAACGCATACCGTAGCGGGTATTGGACAGTTTGGGACCAAAGGAAGCAGCTAAAATAATCTCCGAATTGTTTTCAGAAGGGTATGAACCTTTTGCGGTAGCAAAAATATCGGCGTAATCTTCGGCCAGTTTGTAATTAGGACTATTAATTACCTGTGTTGCAAAATAGATACATGAATCAAGATCTGTTGCTACATTTCCTTTATAAAGCATTCCCAAATGAGCATTTGCATTGGAATGATCAATGGTACCGTCAGCTTTCCTGTACTGTTTGAAGTCAGCCCCCTGCGCTCTTTGCAGATAAAGTTTAGCAAGAAAATGTGCTGCTGCACCTTTTGATACTCTCTCTCTGCCCTCTGTTGATCCACCTTCAAATACTGTAGCGGGAAGATTATCATAACAGTATCTCAAATCACCAATAATCTGTTTGTAAATCTCTTCAGATGTTGATTTAGGGAAGTTGTACGAAGCAGGCAACGAGTTGTTACTTTTCAAAGTCATATGAACATCACCCAGCGAAGTGTTTAACATATAATATACCCATGCTCTGGTAAACAGCGCCTCTGACATTCTTTGAGCTGCATATTGCTTATCTGTAGCAAAGCGTCCCATTGCTTTTCCGTCTCTTATCGTTTCTATTGCCCTGTTGCAATTATTTACTGTAGGGTAGCCTCCCAGTAGTTGCTTGGCGTAATATCCCATCAGATTGTTGGTATAGTTACCAGCACCCCCGGCAGGTGTCCATACTGTGGGAGAATAAATATCCCAGGAATTATCTCCTCTTATTTCAGCATCCGACCCAACGTGAAACATGTAAGATCCTTCTTCCCATCCATATTTCCATCTCAAGGCATCGTACGTTCCGTTTATGAGTTGCTCTAATCCGGGCTCAGTATTAAAATAATCCTGAGTTATCGTAGACACCATCTTTTCTTCCAAAAAACTATCGGAACAAGATAATATTCCTATAGATGATAATAATATTATTATAATGTACTTTTTCATAATTACTTTTCATTTAAAATCCGAATCTTAATCCAATTACATAACTACGCATTAATACAGTGTTGTTGGTTTGTCCTCCTGCCATTGCACCAGTTTTTGAATCCCAACCATTCACGTCATCGGGGTTGATACCCACTTTTACAAGGTCACCTCCAAAAATAAATGGATTAATTACCTGTCCGTATAGTTGCATATTTGAAAGATTGTATTTCTTTAGAACCTTTTCAGGAAATGTATATGACAACGATATATTTCGAACAGCCACCATGTTACCACTAACATAGTTCATTGCATCTGAACTACTGCTATGTACTTTAGTAGTAGGTTGTGGATATCTTCCGGATGTGTTTTCAGGACTCCACACATCTTTTTCCACTCTTCTGCCATAAGTTTGCAGCAAACCGTAATAAAGGTTTCCAATGCGTGCATAAACAAGGAAATTAAGCTGCAGATTCTTGTATGTAAAAGTGTTCGTGACACCTCCTACCCATTTTGGCCTGTTAGATCCAAGTATTTTAGCATCATCGTCGTTAATTTTTCCGAATCCATTATCCATTATAGTAATTGTCTCTCCAGAGGCCAAAGTATAGGTAACCGAACCCTCAGTACCTGCAGGAACCACTTCCATAGGCTGCTGATCAACAATCTTAACCTGACCCGGAATATAGGTCAATTTTCCTACTGTTTTGTAAATATCCATCAGGTAACGATCTTCTTCTGTATCCTGCCACAAGCGATCATACTGATAATCTCGCATCACTCTGATAGGTTGTCCTATAAACCATCCGTTACTCTTATCATCCTGTTTACCATTAGCCAGTTCCACGATTTCTTCTTTATTGGTAGACCAGTTGAAATCTGTTTCCCATGTAAAATCGGGGGTACTGATATTTACAGTTGATAAATTAACCTCGAATCCTCTGTTTCGTGTTTTACCAATATTTGACTGAATACTTACATACCCTAAAATTGCCGGAATTGAACGATCCATGAGCAAGTCGGACGTATTTGCCTGATAATATTCTATCGAACCGCTCACCCTGCTTTTAAACAAAGCAAAGTCCAATCCAAGGTTCGTCTGAGCAGTCTTTTCCCAGCCCAATGAATAGTTCGGCATCACGGATGCTTTTGCTCCTGCGACCTCTGTATTGTTGAATACCTGGTTAGCTGCCATAAGTGATCCGGATGTACTGTAAGCACCGACTGCAGAGTTACCTGTAACACCCCATCCGTATCTAAGTTTTAACTGATCAACCCAATCTACCTCTTGCATAAATCTTTCTTGCTCCAATTTCCAGGCAACAGCCAGAGAGGGGAAAAAGTCCCATTTATTTCCGGGAGCCAGCACAGACGAACCGTCCCAGCGTCCTGTTGCAGTGAGCAGATATTTATCCAGTAATGAGTAATTTACTCTCCCCATGTATGAAGCCAATGCATACTTTGAAAAGCCCGAACCATAGCCATGAGGCTTACCTACTGAATTATCTGATAATGAATACCATAAAGCTGATGAATACAGCAGATCCTGCGATCTCACCCACAAGTTTTCGTTTCTTGTTTCCTGAGCCGATTGCAGCAACGTTACATTTAACGCGTGCATATCATCCCAGTTTTTATTGGCATACAGCAAATTTTCCAATACCCAGGAAAAACTGGTTGCATTTCTGTTGTATCCTGTCATGGGTACTGATGCTGGTGGTTTTGAACCAATAGGATTGGTATAGTCTTTATCATAAAAACTACCGTTGCGGGTATGTCTGAACTGAGCTCCCAGGTTCATGCGGTACTTCAGCCATGAAGTTATGTTAATTTCAGCAAAATTACTGCTCATCACAGAATATGCTCTGTCTTCGTTTATTCCGTTTGCAATATTCAGCAGAACATTATCTCCCGAAGGACCAAATCCGGAACCAGGATTCATGAGATTACCATTTTCGTCATATGCCGGAGCGTATGGCAGCAATGCCAGTGCCTGACCGTAAGAGTCTTTGGCGGTAGAGTTGCCGGTATTATTCATCATCCCATAATTCTGAATGGAATAGTTTGCATTTAATGATGCTCCTACATTCAGCCATTTAACCGGATTTACGTTTCCGTTGATGTTAGCGGTAAAACGTTCATAATCCTGATCAACCATCGGTGATTCCTGATTCAAATAGGATACTGACATATACAGTTTGGATCTGTCTGAACCGGATGATAAAGATATCTGATGGTTATTGGTAATACCGGTGCGGGTAACCAAATCGGTCCAGTTTTGATCAAACAAATTGGCTGCATTATAAACGGGCACCTGATCGGCATAACCCAAAGCTTTCTCTGCTGCAGTAGCGGGCCGTAACACCTGATGACCACTGGAATCAAGCTGATAGGCTGTACCCAAGATTCTGCGCATATAGTTCTGGCTGCCCATGAAAAGCACCATATCTCTCTCCATATCAGGAGCATTGCCATACGCACCGCCATAAGTTCCTCCGTTGATATATGCCGATCGCTGCCAGTCAAGAAGTTCACCAGAATTCATATAATCAGTCAATTCATCGATCCGATTAAACGAAACAGAACCGTCGTAACCAACTGTCACCCTGCCCTCTATTCCTTTCTTGGTTTGCACCAAAACAACACCGTTCGCACCGCGGGAACCGTAAATTGCAGTAGCAGATGCATCTTTTAGTACCTCAATTGAAGAAATATCATTCGGATTTATATCAGCCATCGAACCCGATGCCAAAGGGATTCCGTCAACCACATACAGAGGCTCATTAGAAGCATTGATAGATCTGTTTCCACGAATTCTGATGGAGGCAAGTTCTCCCGGCCTGTTATTGGAGCTGATATCAACACCGGTAACTTTTCCCTGTAGTGCCTGAAGTGCATTCTGTACAGGCCGTTCCTTGATCTGCTCTTCCGTAACCCGGGATAAAGCACCAGTTACATCGCTTTTCTTCTGAACGCCATAACCTACAACGATTAACTCATCGAGCGTTTGTGTATCCTCCCTGAGGATAACCTGAATATTGGTTTGGCCAGCCACAGCTATCGTCTGAGTTACATAACCGATATAGGAAATATGTAAAACAGCGTCATTCCGAACATTGCTCAGCGTGAAATTTCCGTCTATGTCCGACGTAGTACCAGTTGTTGTACCCTCAATGATGATCGTAGCACCAATCACGGGCATTTTTTTCTCGTCAATAATATTACCTCTGACTGTTTTCGTCTGTGCAAAAACTGAACCCGGCATTACTGACAAGAAACATAAAAGCAATCCAAATCCTATTATTCGGAAAGGATCACAACTTTTTTGTGTTTTCTGACATTTTTTCATTCTCATTTCATTAAAATTATTAAACTCATGTTTTCAGTATTGATATTATTATAGATTCACGCGATGATGTGAGCATAATTTTCCAAAATTCCTTTTCAAATAATTATTCCATTATTATCCGGAATTCGGAAAAAACCTGGTAAATCAACTTCAACACGATTGTCAAACATTGCATCGCTAAAGTAACAAAATTGATTGCAAACGACTTATAGAATCATTTCAAAGAAAAAGATTTTCAAATAGTAAATTATGTATCAGTTCAAACTTAAATAAACAAGACAAATAGAGATACGATCAAAAAATTAAAGGATTAATTCCTTTGGAGGACCAAATGTAGACAACAATCGTCAACGCACTATTGATAAAAATGACATATATACTATAATATTTGACATTTTTCACATTAACCCGATCTTAAAATCAACTTCCTTTTGTCATCAACATTGTGTCGTTCGTAATTCTGTTTAATTTTGCATTCATTGTCCAGTTTCTAATTTACATTATGTGTAAACCTATTTCAGGACGAGACACGAACATTCGCTCAACTTGGACTGCCCCCCCCCTTATTACCCGCTTATTATCCCCTTATATTTAAATAAAGTGGATATAAGTATAATATGACGAAATAAAAGAGAATTACCAGAGTAAAACCTGCTTATTAATCCCCTATTAGGCACACAATTTCGATTGAGACCTGACTGAGTAAAGTTTATTTTGAGGAGTTTCAGCAAATGCAGCAATTATTCAGTTGACCCAAAATATCATTTTCCTTATCTTTTAAATCATATTTCACAGTAACAGACCTCCATTTTTATTTAATTTTGAAGTTGAATCAACAGGCCTGTTTTCTGTTAAATTAATACAGGAAAAACTTTTCAAGAATGATGTACAATCATTCCAATTCCAGCCATAACAACATGTTCTTTTAATCACCAGAGATCTGAGTCCAATTAAGTAGTTAAAACAAATAGTATTAGTCCAAACGATAGCGATAGAAAAAACAACCTTTTCAAAACATATAAATAAATTTTACTTTAATGAAAAACAAAGAAAATCAGATGTCAAGAAGAAGATTTCTGGCCGTCTCAGGAGCCATTGCCGGAACAACGATCATGAACCCCGCTTCAACCATCCTTGCCGAAAACATGGCCGGCAACAGCGGGAACAACAAGAAAACAAGACTGGCCATCGTCGGCCTCGGAAGCAGGGGAACCGGTATGTGGGGCAGCAGCCTCACGAAAGAGTATGGCAACCTGGTCGAGTTCGTGGGACTTTGCGACCACAACCCCGGGAGGCTGGCGCTGGGCAAGCAACTGATTGGTGCCGACTGCCCCACCTTTGAGGATTTCGAACAGATGATGCGAGAGACCAAGCCTGAACAGCTGATCATCACGACCGACGATAATACGCACGATCACTTCATCATGAAAGGGATGGAGATGGGTGCCGACATCATCTGCGAGAAACCGATGGCCATCGATGAGCTCAAGATTCAGCGCATCATTGATGCCGAGAAGAGAACCGGCCGACGGTGCAGAGTCACCTTCAACTACCGCTACTCCCCCCACCGCGCCAGGATGTGGGAGATCCTCCAGGCTGGCGAAATCGGAGAGCTCACCTCGGTCGACTTCCACTGGTACCTCGATACCTCGCACGGCGCCGATTACTTCCGCCGCTGGCACCGGCTGGTGGAGAAGGGGGGCTCGCTATGGGTGCACAAGGCGAGCCACCACTTCGACCTGCTTAACTGGTGGATCGGCAGCGACCCGGAGAGCGTCTACGCCATGGGGAACCTGGAGTTCTACGGCAAGAACGGGCCTTTCCGTGCCGATAACTGCAGGAACTGCTCCCACACCAAGGAGTGTAAGTTTTACTTCGACATCATGCGCAACGAACACCTCAAGCGGCTCTATGTGGACAACGAGCAATACGACGGTTATCACCGCGACGGATGCGTGTTCCGAAACGATGTCAACATCTACGATAAGATGGCGGCTACCATCCGCTACATGAACGGTGTGCAGGTATCCTACTCCCTCACCACCTACTCCCCCTACGAGGGGTACCGCATTGCCTTCAACGGCACCAAGGGGAGAATGGATGCCTGGATACAGGAGTCCAACCCCACCACCGATGCCAACTACGATGAGATCATGGTCTCGAAGAATTTCGGGAAAAGGGAGTATTACCATATCCCGCACGGAGAAGGACATGGCGGAGGCGACAAGCTGCTCAAGGACCATATCTTCATCCCCGGCACACCCGATCCGCTGCGGCAGGCCGCCGGTGTGCGCGACGGAGCCCTGGCCTGCCTGGTAGGGATTGCAGCCAGAAAGAGCATCGCCACCAAAGAGCCGGTGATGATCAAAGATCTCACCTCCATTCAACCCCTGGTGAAGAAAGCCTAAAAAAAATCACATACACATATTGCCGGACATCCATCAGTGATGTCTGGCATATTCCCTTGAAAAGAATGAATTTTTACTGAATCAAAAAAAACGCTTATCAAACAGCATTATGTCTAAATACCGTAAATAATGATACCCAAAAGATTCACAATGGCACTTTTGACAACGACACATGTTTTGTTCTTAGCCTGCCTTCTATTAACAAGCTGTTCTGAAAAAGAGATCCATCAGGAACTGGATGTATCGCTTTCACGGGGAAGCATAACAGTTGCAGCAGAAGGTGGCACAGAGACTATAAAAGTAACGGCCAACGGAGATTGGACGGTTTCCAATGTTCCAGATTGGTGTACGATACAGCCAAAAAACGGTAGTGCAGGTAAAACTGTTGTTTACATTTCGTTGGAATCAAGGCTGGAAAATGAGGTAGATTGTTATAGTGACAGAACAGCTATCCTGAAGTTCGGGAACAAAGAATTTACCATATTACAGAAAAAAATAGGAGCCTTGCTTCTTTCGTCCGATGAATTCCACATAGATTACGCAGGTGACACCATAACTGTTGAACTGCAGTATAATGTGAATTTTACCGTAGAGATTCAACCAGAAGCGAAAGAATGGATAAAAAAGATAGAAACCGGCAAAACAAGAGCATTGTCCACCTCCCAACTCCATTTTGATATCAGACCCTCAGAATCTACTGTACCCAGATATGGCGAAATAGTTATATCCAACGCCGACGATCCAAATCACTCAGAGACAATCAAAGTATATCAGGCTGCAGTGCCTCCCGGCTCTGATGGCTACAGGGCTCTGATAGCCGTATATAACGTACTCAATACTTCTCAAAACAAAGGGAATAGAAAAGTACTTATCTCATGGCGCAGTCTCCCCGGTGATCCTGTTGAATCGGCCTTTGACCTCTGGAGAGTTTCAGATGGCAGTGAACCCATAAAAATCAACAATACTCCCATCACTGGTCGCACTAACTATCAGGATGAGAATGCAAACGTAAATGTGACAAATACCTACCAACTGAAATTTTCAGGAGATACTGAAATTATCGCACAATATACGTTCACAAGTGAAGATGCCTCTACACCATACCTATCACTTCCTCTTAACAATGGCAACCTTCCCGACCCATCTCTTGTATACGCAGTTCGTGACGCGGCTGTCGGAGATCTTGACGGCGATGGGGAACTGGATATTGTGATCCGGAGAGATGTTGATCCGCGTGATATTGGGGTTACCTGGAATGGATACCAAAAAGGTTCAACTGTTTTACAAGGATATAAATTAAACGGTACCTGTTTATGGACGGTTGATCTTGGTATTAACATCAATCAGGGCGAACATACTGTCCCGTTTGTTGTATATGATTTCAATAACGACGGTAGAGCGGATATTGCTGTCCGTACATCAGAACTTACTAAATTTGGAAATGGAGCGATAATTCCCGGATCTGACCACCGTTCTGAAGACGGGCGCGTAAACGCAGGACCGGAATGCCTTTCAATTATCGATGGTACCACTGGCGCCGAATTGGCCAGGACAAACTATATCCCGAGAGGAAATATTTCAGATTGGGGAGATAGTTACGGCAATAGGGGAAATCGTTTTCTAATGGGAGTGGGATATCTCAACGGTATAACTCCAAGTATCATAATATGCCGTGGATACTATGCCAAAACGGTGATTGAAGCATGGGATCTCTCCGGAAATTCTTTAACGAAACGCTGGAATTTCACGGCTATTCCCAATGGACAAAATGCCGCGTATGCCGGACAAGGGAACCATAGCATTGCTGTTGCAGATGTTGATGGAGACGGCAAAGATGAGATAATCTATGGAAGCTGTACAATAGATGATAACGGCACTGGACTTTACTCCTCTCGCCTTGGTCATGGTGACGCCTTACACCTTGGCAAATTTGATCCTGACAGAAACGGACTTCAGATTTTCTCTTGTTTCGAAACCGGAACACTACAGGTAGCATTGCGTGATGCAGCTACGGGAAATATTATATGGAAGGTAGAAGGAGATTCTAATAATGACACAGGCAGATGTCTTACAGCGGATATAGATCCCAGTTCAAGAGGATATGAGATGTGGCATTCGGGAAATACCAGTTCCATCTATTCCGTTAATGGTACCGCTTTGGGAAAACCCCTACCCACTACTGCCGGCGGAGGGGTGACATATAATCATGCTATCTGGTGGACCGGATCACTCAACCGTCAGCTATTAGACAAAGCAACCATCACTTCTTACACAGAAGGGAGAATTTTTACAGGTGGGTATGATGGCTTAGGTGTATCAACAACTAATAAGGAAGGATTGCCTTTTTATGGCGATATATTGGGGGACTGGCGTGAAGAGATGATCTATGCGCATACATCGGGTAATGTTCCGATAGAACTGCGCATATTTACGACCGATTATCCCTGTAACTATAAGTTTCCCTATCTCATGAGCAACCGTCATTACAGACTTTCTGCTTCACACCAGAATATTGGTTATAATCAACCGACGCAGATTGATTATTATATCGGATCGGAAATTGAATGAAATAAGGTATGGAAAAATTTGTCGTATGAGGTAATTGAAATTAAAAATTGCTATTAACACAATATATCATTTTTCGAAGGATTTAAATCATTTATTATAGTCTTTGTAAGATCATGCTTATCTACCTTTGTCAGATATTAATTTTTTCTAAAAAATATCATGCCAAAAGTAACATTAAAACTAATGACTTAGGTACATTTCTCATGTGATATATACATACGAAGTAATTACCAGCAGGTACAATCACATATTCTTATATCATTTTGCATGACCGTATTATATAACCACATAATTATAACCATATACATAATCTACATTTAGAACAGGAACAATATTAATTGAGGTGAAGAAAAAACCCAATACAACTGTATAAAAATTAATTAATTATTTATGAGAATATTACGAATCTTTTCAACTACCAGAAAGAAAAAACTGAAAATGAGGCAATGCCCATCATTTACTTTGATTTTTTCTTTTGCTGTCATCTCATTCATTTCACTGAGCATTCAAAATGCAGTGAGTGAAGTAAACAAAATCCAACAACAATCAATCGTTAAAGGAATTGTTGTTGATGAACAGGGAGAAACAATTATCGGTGCAAATGTTATCACTGAAGACGGGAAAACAGGAACAGTCACAGATGAGGCTGGCCATTTTCAACTGAGCGTTCCATACGGAACCAAGCTAATAATTTCCTATATCGGTTATGATTCACAAACAATTGAGGCCAGACCGGGTGAAATGAGAATTGTATTACAAGAAAGTTCTGTGATGCTTCAGGATGTACAGGTTGTTGCGTTTGGAGTCCAGAAAAAAGTCACCGTGACAGGTGCTATCTCCGCGGTGCAAGGAGAGGAATTATTAAGGACACCGACCGGCTCTGTATCGAATGTACTCTCCGGACTGGTTACAGGACTCACTTCTGTTCAATACTCTGGCGAACCGGGATCGGATGCAGCCGAGATCTTTGTTCGAGGTAAAGCCACCTGGGCCGACTCAAGACCGTTGGTTCAGGTTGATGGCGTGGAGCGTAATTTAAACGATATTGATCCCCATGAAATTGAGAGCATTACAGTACTGAAAGATGCTTCAGCAACAGCTGTCTTTGGTGTTCGTGGTGCCAATGGTGTTATACTGATCACAACCAAAAGGGGGCAGCAGGGAAAGGCTAAAATCAACTTCAGTACATCTGCTAGTGTGGTCACCCCAACAAAAATGGTAGAGTTGGCTGATTCATATCAGTACGCAACTTTCCACAATCAGATGAGAAGAAATGATAATAGAGAACCTCTATTTTCGGAAGAGATAATTCAATTATTCGCAGATGGATCAGATCCAATTCGTTTCCCCAATACCAACTGGCTAGACTATGTTATGAAGGATGCCACGCTGCAAACTCAGCACAACATCAATATATCTGGCGGTACCGATGCGGTTCGTTACTTTGTCTCAGCTAGTGCATATACGCAGGGCGGGCTTTTTAACCAATTCAATCTACCCTATGATCTGACATACCAGTATAACCGTTATAACTACCGATCAAACCTTGACATTGACGTAACCAATACCACAACCCTATCACTGAACATAGGCGGAAATGTGGACAACTCAAATAAACCATATACAGGACAGGGCAGTAGTGGTATGATGAGAAGTATATACTGGTCTACTCCATTTTCGAGCCCCGGACTTGTAGATGATAAATTGGTTTTCGCTGCAACAGATTACGCTGATCACACCCTTCCTTTTATAGGCGGCAATGGGATGTCGGATTATTATGGGAAAGGGTTCATGTCGACCAGCAAAAATGTGTTGAATGTCGACCTTGTTCTGGATCAGGACCTGGATTTTGTAACCCAGGGCCTTTCTTTCAAACTGAAAGGCTCCTACAACAGTACTTTTTACGCGAATAAATCGGCAAGTGCCGGAATCGCCACATATACACCCGTTCTTCAGGAAGATGGAACAATAGCTTATAAAAAGTATGGTGAGAACAGTCAACTTTCCTATAGTGAAAATAGAGGAAAAGCTCGTGACTGGTATATGGAAGCGGCATTCAATTATGCCCGCAGCTTTGGTGATCACAGCTTCACAGGGCTTGCTCTTTATAATCAGTCCAAGACCTATTACCCGAGTCAATACAGTGATATCCCTACCGGATATGTCGGTTTTGTAGGCCGTGTCACTTACGACTGGAGAAATCGTTATATGGCAGAATTCAATGTTGGATACAATGGCTCGGAAAATTTTGCACCGGAACGTCGATTTGGATTTTTCCCTGCTGGCTCCTTGGGTTGGACGATCAGTGAAGAACCATTCTGGGAAGATATCAAACCAGTTGTGAACTATATGAAATTACGATCTTCATGGGGACTTGTGGGTAATGATAAAGTGGGTGGTAGTCGTTTTATGTATACCGATGACCCTTATCTGATCGGGCTAAGTGCACTACATAACCGTTCAAATCAAGCCCCAATTAACTGGGCTTACTATTTTGGAACAAATAGGAATACATCTCTGGGTGCGAGGGAGTCTTCTAGAAATAACCCGTTTGTTTCATGGGAAAAAGCTTTCAAACAAAATTATGGTGTCGATTTCAGCATCCTGGACGAAAGATTAAGTACCAGTCTGGATTATTTTACTGAAAATAGAACTGATATTTTGTTGCGTGATGCTACAGCTCCCAACCTGTTGGGATTCACAGTACCCTACGCCAATCTTGGAAAAGTCAAAAGCTGGGGATGGGAAGCTTCTCTACGCTGGAACGATCGTATTGGGAGTGACTTCCGTTACAATTTGATCCTTAATCTGTCCAACAACCAAAACGAGATCATTGAAAGAAAAGAAACCCCACAGAACTATGATTGGTTATACCAAAAAGGCCATCGAATCGGAGCAAACAAACTATATGAGTTCTGGCGTTTCTACGATGAAGAGACACCTGCATTGTACGAACAAACATTTGGCACACCATTCCCGGATCACCAAATTGAACTCAAACCCGGAGACGCCGTCTTCAAAGATTTAAATGGCGACGGTAAAATTGATTCTGAAGATATGAGTTACGCCAATGGTTATACCGATGACCCTCAATATATGGCTGGTATTATCGGTGGATTTAACTGGAAGAAAGTAAGCTTTTCAATGCAATGGACAGGAGCATGGGATGTTAGTCGCGTGTTGTCTGATGTTTTCATGAAACCGTTCACCAGCAACAGTAGTCAATCGGAGGGAGGTTTATTGGCTTATCACGTAAGCAACACATGGACCGAAGAGAATCCTTCACAGAATGCCAAATACCCTCGTGCTACCTGGGATGCAGCAGCAAATAATTATAGAGGTTCTACACTGTTTGAAGTAAAATCAAACTATCTGCGACTCAAAAGTATTGAATTAGCATATGACCTGAGCCTCCCCTTTATGGAAAGGATTAATTTGAACTCTTGCATTGTCTCTTTAAGCGGATATAACCTGTTCACTTTTACCAACTTTATGTGGGGTGATCCTGAATCAAGAGCCAGTAATGCTCCAACCTATCCTCTGCAGAAGTCTTACTCGGTGAGTTTAAAACTTGGATTCTAACATAAAATAAGATTCAAAATGAAAAAAAATAATAAATGGCTATATTTAGTCTTGATTGGAGCAACAACATTCATTTCGTGTGTGGATGACTTCAAATTTGGAAATGATTTTCTGGAAAAAGCTCCCGGTGGAACGGTAACCAAAGACACTGTATTCAGCAATGCTGAATATACACGTCAGTTTTTAACAGGCCTTTATTCGTTGCAATATTACGGACTTCCATTCGGCACAAACGATGCTTTCCCTTATATGCATACAGGCTGGGTAGGTAAATGGGAAAATTTATCAGATCTATGGCATACAAGCTGGGACGGACAGGCAATACAACAGAGGTACTATACCGGCATTCATAATTCTGGATACTCCAAACGCCAGGAGAAGTTTGAATATAGCCGAATGAATGTATGGGAAGCAGTGCGCATGGCATGGCTATTGATCGAAAACATAGAAGAAGTTCCGGGTATGGATAATGCAGAAAAACAACAAATTGTTGCACAAGCCAAATGCATCATTGCTTCGCGTTACTGGGACACATTCCGTCACTATGGCGGACTACCTATCATTAAAGCTTCTTTTTTAGGTACCGAACCTGAGTATGTATTACCGAGAGGAACTGTAGAAGAAACTGTTGACTTTATGATTGAACTGCTTGATGAAGCTTCCGCGGTTTTACCATGGAAAGTCAGTGTACCGGCAAACGAAACTGGTCGCTGGACAAAAGCCGGAGCTATGGGATTGAAAACATCCATCCTTCTTTTTGTAGCTTCTCCCCTGTTTAACGATGCCACCCCCTACTCAAATGCTCCCCCACAGGATGCTGTTCAAAATCTGAATGTATGGTATGGAGCTTACAAACCTGAACTCTGGGATCGATGTTTGACAGCTTGTGAAGAGTTCTTTACGGAACTGGACAGAAACGGAGGATACCAATTACAACAAGCCGTCGGAACCCGTCCATCCGATTACAGACTGGCTTTTCGTAAAGCATATTTCAGACTCAATAGCCCGGAAGTGTTACACTCTACACGCGTACAGACATACGAGGGCAGTCGATTCAATAGCTCTACTTACACGTGGCATTCCTGGCAGAAGAATAACAACCGTATGGCATACAATCCTACTCAGGAGTATGTAGAAATGTTTTCTTGGGCAGACGGTACACCTTTCGATTGGAATCTGGCTGAACAAGAAAACAGATTGGATGAAATGTTTATCAAAAGAACCAACGACCCTTCAAAAGGCGTGGAGCTGACCCGTGACCCCCGACTTTATGAGACAGCCATCGTAAATGGTCTGCCCAAAACGCTTGACTGGAGCACGGGGAACATGAGCGGTAACCCTTATGAATTGTGGGTCGGTGGTTATGATGCCAGACAAGCACCCGATAATGAAACCGGACGTTTTGCTACCGGATACACTTTGATGAAATATTACCTGGAAGAAGATGCAGGCAATCAGGATACACACTGGTCATACATCCGTCTACCTGAAGTGATGTTGAACTACGCAGAAGTGCTGACCTACAAAGGGCAACTGCAAAAAGCAATCGATTTGGTTGATGAGATTCGGGTCAGGGTCGGCCTGAAAGGATTGGTTGAATCTAATCCGGAGAAAAATCTCACAAGTAACAAAGATGCACTCCTACAGGAGATTCTACGTGAAAGAGCTTGTGAACTTGGAATGGAAGATAGTCGATTCTTCGATATGATTCGCTACAAAATGAAGAATCAATTTGAGAAACATCTGCATCGCCTGAAAATCACACGAATTGACGGTGGAGGCCAGTGGTTTGGAAAGGATAAAGACAGTGGCGTTCCATGGCCTGAATTCAAATATGAAAAGCTTCCCATTGGCAGTCCCACAAGGGTCTGGTGGACTGATGGATTTGATCCAAAATGGTACTTATCTCCTTTCCAATTGGGTGAACTGAACAAAGGATATGGACTTGTACAGAACCCTGGCTGGTAGTTTAACATAGTATAAAAATTCTAATGAAATATTTTATGACAAAGAAAACAATATTCATTCTGGCACTCCTTGTTTGTATCGGTTATACAGGATTTGCTCAGAATCCGGTTTATGATGTGACAGGTCGGGTCCTGAATGATACAGGAGAACCCATTTCCGGTGCTTTGGTTTCATCTTCTGAAAACACTGAAATTAAAACCTTTACCGATAAAGAGGGAAAATTTGAAATTAAATTAGCTGAATCGGAGAAATTGAAAGTCACTACATCAGACAACAGCTACCAAGTTGTTGAGCCCGATGTTGATGAACCAATGACAATCATTATGGGACTTTCATCCCAAGCTGTTAATATTGGTTATGACAAGACATTCAACTTTGAAGAGTCCACTTCTTCGGTTTATTCCGTTCAAAGCAATGATCTCTATCATACATCAGCAAGAGACATTGGAGGTACACTCTTTGGGAATGTTTTGGGATTAACAACCCTTCAAGGTGCCGGTAACTATGCAGACTACAGCAACACTTTTTATATCAGGGGCCTTCAAACACTTACAAGTTCAGGTAATAACCCTTTGATACTTGTCGATGGTATTGAACGGGACTTAAAGCTGGTTGTACCGGAAGAGGTTGAATCAGTCACAGTACTTAAAGATGCTGCTGCGGTCGCTCTTTATGGATATAAGGGTGCTAACGGCGCCATCAATATTATCACCAAAAGAGGGAAATATGAAACCCGGGAAGTAAAGTTCAATTACGATTATTCATATAATCAAATGATTCGGGTTCCTGAATTCGTTGACTCATATACTTACGCCAATGCGATGAATGAAGCTCTGCGAAATGACAACCAGACTCCACGATATTCTGAGTTGGAGTTACAAGCTTATCAGTCTGGCAATTACCCCTATTTGTATCCTAATGTAAATTGGATTGACGAAACATTCAAGGATGCGGGATCAACACAAACGTTCAATATCAGTTTCAGAGGTGGTGGTAAAACATTCCGTTACTACACATTATTGAATCTGCAGAACAATGATGGCTTTGTGAAATCGTCCAATATGAACGATGGATACTCCACACAGAATAAGTATTCTAAAGCGAATGTCAGAAGCAATATGGATATCGATTTATCTCCCAAAACAAAGCTGGAGTTAAAATTGTTGGGGACACTTTCTGAAATGAGTCGTCCCGGAGAATCGGTGGACCTGTGGGATCTGGTTTATACTGTTCCATCAGCTGCCTCCCCCATCAAAACAGAAGATGGTTTATGGGGTGGAAACAGTACATGGGATGGAACATTTAATCCAGTCGCACAGTCACAGGCCAGTGGTTATTCTAAATCACACAAACGATCTTTATTTGCTGATATGACACTTAAACAGGATCTGTCAGTTATACTACCCGGCCTGGGAGGGAGCTTTAAACTTGCCTATGACAACGTAGCAACCTATTGGGAAGATCATTATAAGCAATTTGTATATGGTAGCGATGCGGTAACGGAATGGATCAATGGAGCTCCAAATCTTGAAACACTGAACAGATATAAGGGTGGAACCGAAACAGGACTGGCTACCGGCTCAGATTTAAGTGCCTGGACCAGGGTATTCAATGCTGCCGGTTCACTGAATTACACCAAAAAAAGGGGTGATCACAACCTCTATTCACAGGCTAAATGGGACTACGAGTATCGCAACACCAATGGTATTGACAATACCTGGTATCGACAAAATATCTCTCTGTTTGGACACTATGGTTATAAAGATCGCTATTTTGCCGATTTGACATTTGTTGCATCAGCTGCTAACAAGTTGGCTCCTAGTAGCAGGTGGGGTTATTCCCCTACCCTTTCGGCTGCATGGGTAGCATCAAAGGAGGAATTTATGAAAAATGTCAATTATGTCAACTTCATGAAGTTCAGGGCATCGTTTGGGCTCATCAACCGTGATGTTATTCCCGTTGAGAATTACTGGGAACAAATATATGTAGGAGGAAGCAACTACTTATTCGATACCAGCTACGGATCAAATGGCCTCACACCCTGGCAATTGGGCAGACTGGCCACTACAAATCCTACACATGAAAAAGCATTGAAGTATAATATTGGACTGGATGCAACATTATTTAGCAGTGTGAACCTAACAGTCGACGGCTATTACCAGCGGAGAAAAGATATCTGGGTTGAGTCCAACGGAAAATATTCATCAGTTTTGGGTTTCGATGCTCCATATGAAAACGGAGGTATAGTAGATAGCTGGGGTTTTGAAACCGGTATTGATTACTTTCGCAAATTTGGTGACTTTGGCTTCAAAGCAGGAGCAAACGTTTCTTTGACCAAGAATAAAATCGTAGAACAATATGAAGAACCAAGATTGTATGACAATCTTGAAAGAACCGGAAAACCGGTTGGACAATTATTTGGTTTAATTGCAGAGGGTTTCTTTGAAGATCAGAATGATATCAACAACAGTGTTCCCCATCTCTTTAGTGAAGTAAGACCGGGTGATATCAAATACAAGGACATCAATAACGATGGGCAGATAGATGGAAACGATGTGACAGCCATCGGATACAACAATCTCGTTCCTGAATTGTATTACTCTTTCAAACTGGGCTTTAATTGGAAAGGATTAGGGGTTGATGCATTTTTCCAGGGCGCAGGAAATTACTCCGCAATGCTGAATACGAAAAGTGTCTATTGGCCATTAATCAATAACTCCAATATCTCAAAACACTATTATGAGAATCGCTGGACTCCTGAAAATCAGAATGCAAAATATCCAGCATTGAGTTCACAGAGCAGCAACAATAATTTCCAAAACAATACTGTGTGGCTCGAAGATCGCTCATTTCTTAAGTTGCGTCATCTGGAGCTCTATTACAACATCTCTGATCAATTGATGAATAGAATTTCTTTCATGGATAATGCAAAACTCTATGTGAGAGGTATTGATTTGCTCTGTTTTGACAAAGTCAAGATAGCTGATCCTGAATCATACGGGGTAAACAATCCACTCAACAAAAGCATAGTTGCCGGTCTAACCCTATCTTTTTAGTATTGAACAATTTAATTTAAATGGAAATGAAATTCGATAAATTACATAAATTAATAATCGTGATAACTTCAATTTTCCTGTTTGCTTCCTGTAGCGAACAAATGGAATATCGGGAAAATCAGAATTATCAAAAAGATTATATCCAGTTGAACTTTTCAAATGTGGGCGGTTTAATCAGCAATATCTACGCCCAACTGGATTATGATTTTGGGAACTATGATGGTGCAATGTTGGCATCAGCAAGTGACGAAGCTGAATATGCATGGGAATCCAGTTCGATTCATGACTTTTATAACGGGTCATGGGGTCCCAGTAATCCTAAAGCCTCCATTTGGAATAGCAGCTATTCTGCAATCCAGAACTGTAATCTGTTTCTGGAAGAGTTTCTGGGTTTAACATTCCCTGAATTGGCATTGAACGATGATTACCAGGCACAAATGTTCCGATACAATAATTACGAAAACGAAGTTCGTTTTTTGAGGGCATATTTTTACTTCAACCTGATCAGACAGTATGGTGATGTCCCTTTCTATACGAAAGTGATGACCACAGAGGAAGTAAATAAATTGACCCGTACACCTTATGAGAATATTATTCAGTTCATCGTTGATGAGAGTGACGCAATTGTGAATAAAATCCCTGTGGACTATACGAAACTGGGAAGCATGGCAATACCCGGGAGTCAAGAGAATGGTCGTGCTAACCGAATAGCAGTGCTTTCATTGAAAGCGCGCACGCTTCTCTATGCTGCCAGTCCCTTATTCAATAAAGATAACAACAAAGAGCTATGGCACCAGGCGGCATTAGCAAACAAAGCAGTGATCGATTCTAGCTTGGTACATGGTTATCATTTGGAAGATTATACTCAAATCTGGGGCCCGCATAACTGGGAAAGTAAAGAGGCCATCTTTGTTCGCAGAATTACAGAAACTTCGGGATCAAATATTCTGGAATCTCGCAACTTTCCCATTGGTGTGGAAGGTGGAAATTCAGGCAACTGTCCCACGCAAACACTTGTGGACGCTTATCAGATGAAATCAACCGGAAAATTCTGGGATGACCCTGAGAGTGGTTATGAAGCATCAAATCCCTATGCAGGAAGGGATCCTCGTTTCAATATGACCATTGTTAAAAATGGTGATACAAAATGGCCATTCTACAATACACAACCCATACAAACTTACTTCGGTGGTGCAAATGGAGAACCAATTTCAGGTGCGACTCCCACAGGCTATTACCTGAAAAAATTGTTGGACTCATCAATTGATCTTCGACCGGGTAAAGAAACACGAAGCCGACATTCTTGGATAACCTACAGGTTAGGTGAATTTTATCTCAACTATGCAGAGGCAGTGTATAACTACCTGGGATCAGCTGATGGAACTTCATCAGAATTTCAAATGTCTGCCCGAGAAGCTGTCAACGTAATCAGAAGTCGACAGGGAGTAGAGATGCCTGCACTGGAGGCGGGTCTCTCCAATGATAAGTTTTGGGAGCTCTATACCAATGAGCGAATGGTAGAACTTGCTTTTGAAGGACATCGTTTCTGGGATGTGAGAAGATGGAAAGAGGGCCAAAAGCTCAGCAGCATCGATCGCATGAAGATCACTAGAAATGCTGACAATACATATAGCTACAGGCGAGAATCAGTCAATAGATTGTGGGAAGATAAAATGTATTTCTTCCCGATTCCCCAATCAGAATTGTTGAAAAATGACAACCTCACCCAAAACCCTGGATACGAAACGAATATATAGGCAAATTTGCAAGCAGTCCGAGAATATTGAGAATTTTTCTTAGATACAAAACGCTCTCTTTCGAAATAAAGCAGATACCTGATGTTTAGATTAGTATCTTCTGGAAGTCATTCTGACCTCGTGACATATGGGGTTAGGGTGACTTCCTTCAATTTAATAAATCATGGAATCAATCAATAAATATCCGCTGGGTGGTTTGGAAGGCCCTAAAAAATGGAAATCGCATCCGTCGTATACACCGAAGAAGAATGAGAGAAGCCCTAAAGTCAAATTACACAGGTAAAAAGTCATTTTCATTAGTTACAGAGAGCTTTAATTGGTTAAATTTGTAAATTGTGAAATATCGGATGAAAAATACCATTTAAATAATTGATACAATGCAAAAACTGACATTGCTACTGCTTCTGTTTCTATCCTTTAAAGTGTCAGCTCAACAGACAGAAACGTTCTATCTCTCCGGTACAGGACTGGGAGACACCAAAACATGGGATTTTTACTGTAGTGACGGCATGAACAG
>CAKMJT010000027.1 GCA_927407015.1 uncultured Proteiniphilum sp.
TGTTACATATCAGGACATCGTTTACATTTCTAAGTTACTTAGACGTATCAGAACATCGTTTACAAAACCTATAGGTTTTGCGCTTTCTAAGGAAAGCAAAATATCAAGAGTTCATTGACATATTGCATATTAAGACAAGGGCATTACAAACTCAAAATAGTGGTAAACCATCCCCTTATGCTTGACTATCAGTAGATGTTTATCTATTCGAACAATCGCCTCTACGTAAGAATACATCAGGTTTTCTGTAACTATAAAGGTACTGTTCAAAACACTGAGCTTTAGGTCGCTTCTAATGAAACGGATGAAAATCAGTTCACCCTCCTCAATGAGAGGTTTTTCATTCAGATCAATTTTATGCGTAAGCTTCGAGGTATATTTCATCTCATGAAATAGTTCATTGGGCGTCTTATTGTTTTGTGACGAATACCTATGGTGAGCGTTGTGGAACTCGGTAAATTCTTTTGCTTTCAATTGCATTTCCTCTAATGAGATAAATTGAGTACTAAGAAAATGTTTCTGAACCGTTTCATTAAATTTTTCCACCACACCATTTCTCCAAGGTTCTGCAACCGAAATGAAGATAGGTGTGACTCCATTACTGATTGCGGTTCTTAACAGTATGCCCAATGACCGGGGATGCCGGTTACTTCCTTTAAAAGATAATTCATTATCCATTTGAAGATAGTCCGGCATTTGGTAAACAGTCCAAAAATCAATTATTGCGGGGACTATATTTTGTGCTGCTTTATTGACAATAGGATATACCCCTGACATATGGTTGTTTTTATCAATAATGGTAAAAATGTAAAATTTAAAACCTCCCTTCAAATAACGGGGACCTATTAAATCCATTTGCTGGACATCGTAATAATGAGTAGGATATTCTTTTGATTTACTGATGGCTGTTTCAGTCTTTTTTATTAATCCATTCCTTTTCAATATCCGATTTATAGTCGCAACAGAAGGTACATCTATTCCCAATTGATTTAGTTCATAGAGGATACTTATTGCTCCTTTCTGTGAATAAGGATTTGAATCAAGCTTTTTTCTTGCCTCAATAATAGCATGTTCAATATTTGCAGATATGCCCCCGGCAAGGGTTTTAGGAGCTTTTGATTGATCCTTGTACCAGTCTCGACCAAGGTTATTCCTGTATCTTGAAATCCATTTGTAGACCCATTGACGGCTTTTGGATAACTCCCTAGCTATGCTATCCACAGGTGTATTCTCAAGGAATAATTGTACCGCATCCTGTCTTAATTTTTCTTCGCTGTCCATAATATTTTTGACAGCAAAGTTTGCAATATTTAAAAGAACTCTTTGTTTTTATGTAAACGATCTTCTGACACAGATTGACAATTAAAGTGTCAACGATCTTGTGATACAAATTTGTCAACGATGTCTTGATATTTGTCAACTAAAAATTAAACATTCGGTTTTACCGGACAACAATGTTGGATAATATGAAAAAAGAAATCTGTGATAAAAATAATAGTTGAATTATTGCTCCTGTTTCAAAAAAACGTGTATCTTTGCATCCGCAATTCGGAAAGAATACCCCTGGATTTTTTCCGTTTTGCAGGCAGGCAGCGGACTGTTCCCTCACAATAAGATACATGATGAGAACGCCCGGATGGCGAAATTGGTAGACGCGCTAGTTTCAGGGACTAGTGTTGGTTACAACGTGCAGGTTCGAGTCCTGTTCCGGGCACTTTTTTTTTGCGCAGGTGGTGAAATTGGTATACACGCTACTTTGAGGGGGTAGTGCCGGTTACGGCGTGTGAGTTCGAGTCTCATCCTGCGCACCAGTTTTGTTTTGTTCTACCCTTCCTGCTTCAGTTCAATCCCAAACAAATCAGCAATTAATTTTTCTATATTGTTCCCCGCATCCATGCAGGGAGAGCAGCCGGGCATCCTGCGTGGTCACACCCCGTTGACCGACAGGAACGCACCGGGTGCTTTGTCATGCCCTCGCCCCTTCGTTTTTTGAGGATACGACTGCGTTATCTGAGCAAAGCTGGGAGTTTCTGTATATCTTTGTTAAAACACGATTTATTTATAAAAATATTGTTTAATTGAGGAAGGAACCATGGTGGATATAGCATACGGATAAGTGATGGTTCATTTGTCCTGTATTAGTTTCTCTTCAAAAAAAAGGTGTAATCATTGGGAAATTGTTGTATAACAAACATTAATTTGCTTTCTTTGCTTTGGATAAATGTAAAATATAGTTAATGTGCGGATTCCAATGCGCTTTCAATGGGCCGTATTACCGATACAATGTGAATTTTTTTTCATTAACCGAAAACAAAAACTTGATGAACATGCAGAAAACAAGAAGAAAATTTATCAGAAACATGGCACTGGGGACTGCGAGCCTTTACACATCGTCCCTGTACGCATCACCGAAAGATTTTATCCGCTCAGGCAAGGCTGCGATCAATGCCAACTCCTCGATACAGATCGCGCTGATCGGCAAGGGTGGGATGGGAACCTCCAATACAAGAACAGCTTTATCTGTGGAGGGCGTGAGGCTGGTTGGCGTCTGTGACCTCTACGACAGGCGCCTGGAAGAGGCCCGGAGTCAATGGGGCAAAGACTTGTTCCTTACGAAGGATTACCGTGAGATACTGGCGATGAAGCAGGTGGATGCGGTAATCATCGCCACGCCCGATCACTGGCATCAGCCTATTGCCATCGAGGCGATGAACGCGGGAAAACATGTCTATTGCGAGAAACCCGTCATTCATCAACTGAAAGAAGGGCGAAAACTGATAGAGGCGCGTGACAGGAATCAGTCGTTTTTCCAGATAGGCAGCCAGGGGATGGCCTCTGTGGGCAACAAGGTGGCCAGGGTATTGATTCAGAACGGCATCATCGGCAAAGTAAACCGCATCGACGGTCAGTTTACCGGTGCACCCGGCAGGCTCAACTCTTTTGTCGCCCCTGACGATGCCACCCCGCAGACCATCTGGTGGGAACGTTTCCTCGGCAACGCACCCGGGAGGGCTTTCGATGCCCAGCGCTTCCTCGCCTGGCGCAACTGGAAGGACTATGGCACGACCATCGCCGGGGACCTGTTTGTCCATGTCATCGACAGCGTGCATTACATCATGGATGCCATGGGGCCCGACAAGGTATATACCACGGGCGGCATACACCACTATACCGACGGGTCGCGTGACACCCCCGACATCATGCTCGGTTACCTTGATTATCCCGACAGAAACAACACCGGAGCCTTCACGCTCTCCCTGGGTGCCAATTATGTGGATGGTATTTCCAAAAAATGGGGAAGCACCAGCTTCGTGATCACCGGCTCGCTGGGCACGCTGGAGGTAGGATGGAATGAAGTGACCCTGAGAACAACCTACGATCTGGAGGAGGGAAAGGCAGCCATACAGGACCAGGTGGGGGAATATATCGGTCAGGCACAGCGCATCACACCCCGTGAATATATCTATCGGGCCGTGGAGGGCTACAGGGTAGGACACCATCATCATTTCCTGAACTTCTTTCAGGGTATCAGGAACAATACCCCCCTGACCGCGGATGTGCTTTTCGGTGTCCGGGCGAGTGCGCCGGCGCTGTTGAGCAATGAGAGCTGTCAGCGTAACCAGGCTGTTTACTGGGACGCAGAAAAGCTAACCATTCAAAAAGCATAACCATGAAGACCAGGAAACAATATATACTGATCGCCCTGCTGGCAGCCCTGACAGGCTGTTCATCCATCCACCCGGGTAGCCGCACCGACAGTTATAACCTGTCGCGTCAGGAGAGGGCAGAGGGTTATGAGATTCTTTTCGACGGAACAGATCTGTCTCAATGGACAAGCAATACCAACGAATATTTCGTGGAAGACGGGTGCATCGTCATGCGTCCTTCCGGTGGCGGTCACGGTAATCTATACAGCAAAGAGGAGTATGGTGATTTCATCCTCCGCTTTGAATTCCTGCTCACACCCGGGGCCAACAGCGGGCTTGGGCTGAGGCATAAGATGGTGACAACGGCAAGCGGTTACGACGGCATGGAGTTGTAGATACTCGATAACCCGGCACCCGAGTATGCCAACCTGAAGCCATACCAGTACCACGGATCCCTCTACGGCTGGGTGCCCGCGAAAAGAGGATTCCTCCTGACTTGTCCCTTTTAGTGCGGTGGAAATAATTTTTGTAATATCTCTTTCATTTTAACTGTTGGTTCAGCTTTCACGATTACCACCTTGTTGGTAATTTGATTCAAGAGTTGTCCGTCGACTATCTTCTTCGATTCATCTATAAATCTTTTGATAGAAACACCTGTTTGCAATTCAATATGCTTTGATACAACTAGGGCCACAAAGCAAATCAGCATGTGCAGCTGTATCGGTTGTTCTTTAAAATGAAAGAGATATTACAAAAATTATTTCCACCGCACTAAAAGGGACAAGTCAGGAAATTTGTCAACGATGTCTTGATATTTGTCAGTTATGTATTAGGTTATGCAGAAACTGGGATGAAATATGTGAAGGACCATATCTCTCCTGATTTCACAATCATTCGTATGGATGCTTTTAGTTATCCTGTACTTGGAAGACCTTCTGGTGAGGATTTAAGAGCAAGTGCATCGAATAATTTCTTTGATTATAACATCGCAATTACCATTCCTGATTCTTTAAATGCTGTAACTCTCGGAAAACTAATTGGAGTTAGTAAACAGGAAAACCAGACAAGATATGTATTTCAAAGTATTCAACCCACATGGAGAATGGATGTTGCTATTGGAAAATATGCTACTGTTATGTAAATTATAATATGACGTATATTATTCGTATCTTTGCGAAAAAACGCCATGATACGATATACGATTAAATTAACAAAATCAGAGGTTGAGGAATTGGAATCGATAATCAACAAAGGTTGTCATAAGTCGCAAAAATACAGGGCGGCCTATATTCTGCTCAATACTGATGAGGGAGAGTACTCCAGAAAGGTCTCCAATGAACAGATATGCAAGGTGCTGCGTATAGGAATGCGCACAATAGACAGGGTGAAGAAACGGTTTATCGAAGAGGGGCTGGAGGGTACTTTGGAGCGACACCCTTCCAGTCGTGTATACGAGGGCAAGGTGGACGGGGACTTGGAAGCGAAGCTGGTATCATTGTGCTGTAGTAAACCACCTGATGGATTTGCCAACTGGTCGTTACGTTTACTTGCCGACAGGATGGTTGAGTTGGAATATATTGATTATATTTCCCATGTCACGGTCGGCAAGGTTTTAAAAAAAACAAACTTAAGCCTTGGAAAGTGCAAGGATGGATAATTCATTCAACCATTGGGGGAGAGTTTGTCGCCCACATGGAAAATGTGTTGGACATCTATAAAAAGCCGTACGATGAGGACTACCCTGTAGTTTGTATGGATGAATCGCCGAAGCAATTGATAGAGGACTGTAACTCAACCTGCATGAAGCCCGGACAGGAAACCCGTGTGGATTATGAATATGTCCGGCACGGGGTTGTCAACATCTTTATGGCCAATGAACCTTTGAAGGGAAAACGGATGGTGGAAGTTGCAAATTCCGTTTTATCCTGACCCCCTATTCCGGAACAAGCTGACCCCCCTTTCCGGGATGCTGACCCCTCTGTAAAAAATATTCACAAACATTTTTGTGAAGTTCTTTAGGGGTCAATATGCCGGAATGTCCAGACTGTCATTCCGGCATCCTGACCCCTAATAAAGGTGCTGAAGGTTTTCCTTTGTTTGAAGTGTTTATGTTAGAAACTAACATAAACGACAATCAACAATGGCGGGATGTTAACGGTAACTGAGAATGCAGTAATTCCGGTAAATTAAAGTGCAGTGTTTTCGGTAACAACAATGCAGCACTTTTCCTTCGAAGGTAGTGAAGAGCATGCCGTGTCCGGCATTCTCTGTTACAAGCGGTTGCTCCTGCTGCTCCCATGGGCCTTCCAGACGTCCCGACCGGGAGTAGGCCACACCCTGTGCATACCTATTGACGCTCCCTGGACCCGTGAGATGCAGTCAATCGGTGAGTTGACACTCGGCATGTCACTCAGCGGGTATGTGACGGACGGGCCATTCCTTTTCAGAACAGGTACCGGAAGACTGGGCATGCTCT